>NZ_DAIMZT010000017.1:0-50678 GCF_036733805.1 Novosphingobium sp.
CCGCCTTCGGTGGAGGCGATCACGGCGACGCGGCCGGTCTTGCGGTCAACCAGCATCGACAGGTAATATTCCTTGGCGATATCCACGCCGTCCGTCACATAAAGACGGTTGACCTGCTTGCCCGCTTCGCCGGTCTGGATGGTGACGAGCGTGTTGCCGAGCATTTCCCTGGCGAAAGCTTCCACTTCTTCCACCGACTTGGCGAGGCGCACGCCGCCCTTGGCGTCAGCCGGCAGTTCCTTGAACTTGCCCTTGCCGCGCCCGCCGGCGTGGATTTGCGCCTTCACGACGTAGAGCGGTCCGGGCAATTGCTTGGCGGCGGCGACGGCTTCTTCAACCGTGAGCGCGGGGATGCCGGCGGGAATGCCCACACCATATTTCGCGAGCAATTCCTTGGCCTGATATTCGTGAATGTTCATCGCTGATTCGCTTTCTGCTGGCGTTTTCCTAGGTAAGGCGCGGGGGAGCCGGTATTTTGCAGCGCCGCATAAGCACATCCCCGCGTGCTTGAAAAGTCCCGTCACCCACGCAATCTCATGGGCACGCATTGCGACATCCTTCAGGAAGCCTCCATTCATGATCGATCGCCGGAAACTTGAAGCCATAGTCCGCGAAGCCGGCCGGATCGCGCTTGCCGGCTGGCCTGGCGACGGCCATGCGTTGGATCATTGGGAGAAGTCTCCGGGCAATCCCGTCTGTTCGATTGATCTCGAAGTCGATTCGTTCCTGAAACAGGAATTGCGCGCGCTTCTGCCCAAGGCCGGCTGGCTTTCGGAAGAGACGGTCGACGAGCCCGCCCGGCTTCAGGAAACGCTGGTCTGGCTGGTCGACCCCATTGACGGGACGCGCGATTTTATTCGTGGGCACGCCGGGTGGGCTGTGTCCGTGGCGTTGGTCAACGCTGGCCGCCCGGTATTGGGCTATCTTCACGCCCCAGCCCGGCGGCGCGAGGAAGGCGGCGAGTTCTGGTCCGGAGAGGCAGGGAAGGGCGCCTGGCGCAATGGCGCGCCGCTTTCCGCCAGCCGCCGCCCGGAGCTTGCCGGGGCGCGCGTCCCGGCGCGCAAGCTCGCGCCCGAGGATGCCGATCTGCGATTGGTGCATCAGCCTAATTCGATCGCCTTGCGCATGGCGATGGTGGCCGCTGACGAGGCCGATCTTCTGGCCACGCTGCGCTGGGGGTATGAGTGGGACGTCGCGGCGGCCGGCCTGATCGCTCGCGAAGCCGGCGCCGCCGTGACGGATGCCTTCGGGCGGCCGCTCGATTACAACAAGCGTGATCCGCGCGCTTTCGGCGTTCTATGCGCCTCTCCCGCCATTCATGAGGCCGCGGTGGAGCGACTGGCCGGACGGGCTGCGCAGTTTTCGGTTTGAAAATGGCATGTGAAGAAGGGGCCGACGCACTCGAAGGCCGGCCCCTTCTTCGATCCCGCGAACGCGGAAACTTACCTTGCGGCCTTGGCCTCCTCAGAGGTGACCGGCGTGATCTTGATCTCGACACGGCGATTGAGCGCACGTCCTTCAGGCGTGTCGTTGGTCGCGACGGGATAGTTCTTGCCCATGCCCTGAGTCTGAATGCGCGTCGAGCTGACGCCGCGCATGATGAGATAGCGGGCCACCGCATCTGCGCGCCGCTTTGAAAGATCCATGTTGTAGGCATCGGAACCGGTGGAATCGGTATGGCCGTAAATGTCGATCAGGCTGTTGGGATACTGGTTCATCGACTGCGCGACTTTGTCGAGCGTGGTCTGGAACGACGGACTGATAACCGTCGAATCCACCGCGAACGTTACGTCCGGTAGATTGACGAGAATGCCGTTGCCTTCCTGCGTCACATCGACGCCGGAGCCTGCAGTCTGTTCCTTCAGCTCCTTGATCTGCTTATCCATCTGATATCCGACCACGCCCCCGGCGACGCCGCCCAGGCCCGCGCCGACGATGCGCCCGGTCTTGCCGCCAATGACGCCGCCCAGCAGATAGCCGAGCCCGGCTCCGCCGATGCCGCCGATCGCCGTGCGCGACACCTTCTTCTCGCCGGTGTTGGGATCCGTGACGCAGCCGGATACCACGATCAGCGAAAGCGCTGCGGCGCTCGACATAATCAGACGCGATTTCAACATGTTCTCGTCCCTTCCCTGGTGGACATCATGGCTACGGTACGTGTGCTAGTGAACATTAACGGTCGATGGATAATGTTGTCAGAACTCGTTCAATTGACCTACGTTCCCGCCATGCCGTCAGGTTCGGGAACCGCGGCGTGGGCACAGCGGCCCTTCGCGAACGGTGCAATCTCTGCTAGCGCTGCCGGTATTGTGACGCCGTTTCCCTGGACCGACCTTTTCATCATAGCCGGGCTGATCCTGCTCAATGGCCTGTTCTCGATGTCGGAACTGGCCATCGTGTCCGCTCGTCCGGCCCGCCTCAAGCTGTCGGCTGACAAAGGCAGCAGAGCCGCGCGGACCGCGATCGATCTGGCCGCCGATCCGGGCAAGTTCCTCTCGACAGTCCAGATCGGGATAACCCTGATCGGCATTGTCGCGGGCGCTTATTCCGGCGCCAGCCTGGGTTCTCCAGTGGGGCAGCGGCTTGAGATGCTGGGTCTGCCCGCTCGCTTTGCGGACGAGTTGGGCTTCGTGCTGGTGATTATCGCCACGACTTACGCCAGCCTGGTGGTGGGTGAACTTGTGCCCAAGCAACTGGCCCTGCGTATGGCTGAGCCGGTGGCGTTGACCATGGCGCGACCGATGTTCTGGATGGCGCGAGCAATGGCGCCGTTCGTCTGGCTTCTGGACAGGTCCTCCGGCGTGATTTTGCGCCTGTTCTCGATCCGTGGCGGCGGGCAGGAGCAATTGACGGCCGAAGAACTGCACATGATCTTTGCCGAGGCGACCCGCTCCGGCGTGCTGGAGGAGGAGGAGCGGGCGATGATGGCTGGCGTGATGCGTCTTGCCGATCGTCCGGTGCGCGAACTGATGACGCCGCGCAACCAGATCGACTGGATCGATGCGGGTGCGGACGAAGTCACGCTGCGCACTAAGATCGAGGCTTCGCCGCATTCGCTGCTGCCAGTGGCGGATGAAGCATCTTCCGACAATATTGTCGGCATCGTCAAGGTGCGCGAAGTGCTGGCGGCGCTGGTCGCCGGGCGCGAGGTGAACATTCGCGCGATGATGAAGAAGGCGGAGGTCATCCCTGACCAGCTTGATGCGATGGACGCCTTGCGCAAGCTGCAGACCGCCGAAGTGGCGATGGCGGTGGTGCATGATGAATACGGGCACCTCGAAGGTCTTGTCACTCCGTCCGACGTGCTGGCCGCGCTGGCGGGCACGTTCGTCGCGCACCAGGATGAAGGCGATAAACCGATGGTCGTCGAACGCGAGGACGGTTCGCTCTTGATTTCGGGCGCGATGCCGGCCGATGCCATGGCTGACCGGTTGGACATGGCGCTGCCCGAAGACCGGGAGTTCGCCACCGTCGCCGGCTATGTGCTGGCAGTGCTCAAGAAAGTGCCTCGGGAGGGAGAGCATTTCTCTGGGCAGGGCTGGCGCTTTGAGGTCGTCGATATGGACGGCCTGCGGATCGATAAGATCCTCGTAGAGCGCGAGGAGGAAGAAGAAGATGGCGACGGGGTGAGCGGCGAGGGCTGAAACGCAAAAGGCCGGACGTTGGCCCGGCCTTTTCACGAATGATGAGGATCAGCGCTTAGCCGCCGGTGGCGGTTTGCGCGCTCTGCCCGTCTCCCTGCGGTGCGGCGAGGATCGCGCGGGTTACCTGGCCCTTGGCCACCGTGTAAGTCGAGGGATCGCCGACAGTAGAGCGAATGCCCGCGTCGGCGGTGCCGGCCATGCCGAGGGTCGACCTTTCGATATCGCTGCGCGCCTGCGGACCGCCGAACAGAGCATCGAGCGTCTGCTGCTGCAGGTTGTCGTCACCGGGGCGGGGCTGCCCTTCCTTTGGAGGACTCAGCGAGAAATCGGGCGGAACGACCAGCGGCGACTGGCGCTGCACCGCAAATTCATCCGGACGGTTGCGATTGAACAGTCCGGTGCTGCCGCAGGCGGACAACAGGACCGCGCCGGTCGAAACGAGGATAAGGGCGCCGGTTTTCTTCATGGGCATCAAATCAACTCTCCGGGGCGGGTTTCGCCGCTGCATCGGGCTTTTCGCGCGAAAGCAGGGATCGGGCAAGGATAATCAGGACGCCGATGGTGATAGCGGCATCTGCGAGGTTGAAAATCAGGAAGGGGCGGAAGCCTCCGAAATGCAGATCGGCATAATCGACCACGAAACCCTTCATGTAGCGATCGCGGATATTGCCCGCCGCACCGCCCAGGACCATGGCCAGCGCCACGATATCGCCGATCTTGCGTTCCCGCAGGATCCACACGAACACGAACACCGCGATCGCTGCCGTCATGGCCACCAATGCCCAGCGCCCCTCCGGTGATCCGGCGGTGAACATGCCAAGCGAGACACCGTAGTTTTGGACGAAGCGCAGGCTGAAGATCGGCAATATGTCGATCACGTGCTCTTCAATCCGCAGGCCATGGAGCAGCCAGCCTTTGAGAGCCTGGTCCACCACGAAGATCAGCGCGGCGATCAACAAGCCCACGATGCGGTTGCGGATGGCGAAGTTCATGCGTCCTCCGTCGCGCTGACAACATCCTCGCAGCGGCCGCATAGCGCGCCGTCTTCCGGCACTTCCGGCAAGTGGCGCCAGCAGCGGCCGCATTTGTGGTCGGATGTGGCGGTGACGGTCACGGCTTCGCCCTGCGCGCGCGTGACTGTCCCGGTGATGAACAGCTCGGCTAAATCCACATCAAGGCTTTCGGCTTCAGACGCGTCCTGCGGCACCGTCAATTCGGCGGCTAGGCTGGAGCCGATCACCTTCTCGCGGCGCAGCGGCTCGATCGCCTCGGTGACTTTTTCGCGCAAGGCGCGCAGCTTCGCCCACTTCTCCATGTCCGCCTCAACGGCGGGCACCTCGGGCCACTCCTGGAGATGGACGCTCTCGCCTTCGGGATAGCGGCTCTGCCACACTTCCTCCGCCGTGAAGACCAGCACCGGCGCGGCATAGCGCACCAGCGCGTGGAACAGCATGTCGAGCACGGTGCGATAAGCGCGGCGCTTCGGATCGGTCGGGCTGTCGCAATAGAGGCAGTCCTTGCGGATATCGAAGAAGAAGGCCGAAAGGTCTTCGTTGCAGAAATCGATCAGCGCGCGGACATAAGTGTTGTAATCGAAGTTTTCGACCGCCTGGCGCAGCGTTGCGTCCAGCTTGCCCAGCAGCGCCAGCACGTAGCGCTCCAGCTCGGGCATCTCGTCCACGCCGAGATACTCCGCTTCCTCGAACCCGTCCAGCGCGCCCAGCATGTAGCGGAAAGTGTTGCGCAGCTTGCGGTACTGGTCGGCCACGCCTTTAAGGATCTCATCGCCGATGCGATGGTCCTCGGTATAATCGACCGAGAGTGCCCATAGGCGGATGATGTCCGCCCCGTTGGTTTCCATGACCTTCAGCGGGCTGACGGTGTTGCCGAGCGACTTCGACATCTTCAGGCCCTTGGCGTCCATCGTGAAGCCGTGAGTCAGCACGGCCTTGTACGGCGCATGGCCGCGCGTGGCGCAGGATTCGAGCAGTGAGGACTGGAACCAGCCGCGATGCTGGTCAGAGCCTTCCAGATAGAGATCAGCGCGCGGCCCCGTGTGGCCTTCGGGGCGCAGGAGGTCCGGCCACTTGCCTGATTCCAGCACGAAGGCGTGAGTCGAGCCGGAATCGAACCAGACGTCGAGAATGTCCGTGACGCGCTCGTAATCCTCCGCCTTGTAGGCGGGGCCCAGGAGGTCCTGCGCGGCCTCGTCCGACCAGGCGTCGACGCCCTTTTCGCGCACGGCGACGACGATGCGGTCATTCACTGCCGGATCGACCAGGTATTCGCCGGTCTTGCGATCGACGAACAGCGTGATCGGCACGCCCCAGGCGCGCTGGCGGCTGAGCACCCAGTCAGGCCGACCTTCCACCATGGCGCCGATTCGATTGCGGCCTTTGTCCGGCACGAAGCGCGTGTCGGCGATGGCTTTGAGAGCGGTCTGGCGCAGGGTGTGGCGCTCCACCGGCGTGGCGAAGCCGGTGCCGGCATCCGGCGAGATGGCGGCCTCGTGGCGCAGCTTGATCGCCTGGTCGTCCAGCTGGGCGGTGGCGCCTTCCAGCAGCGCGCCCTTGATGAGCGCGACCATCTGGAATTTGACGCCGATCTTGCCGAGGTAATCGAAGGCCAGCGGTTCGCAGACAACGTGCTGCTCCTCGCCCACCTGCAGGATCAGGTAATCGAGGCTGCGATTGTAACCGACCGTTTCGCCGACCGAGCCGGTCACAACGATGCGCGCGCCTTCGATCTCGGGGTCATGCGGAACGTGATGGAGCGGCACCGTGCACACGGGTTCCGCGCCGGCACCGGCGCCATCGCGCGGCTTGTCCATCGGCACGAACCACTGCGGCGTGCAGCGATAAATCACTTTGGCCTTGGAACGCCACGAATGCGGGTAGGAGTGCTTGTAATCCGCCGAGGCCGCCAGCAGCCCGCCCGCTTCGCGCAGGGCGGTGCAGATCGGGCCGTCGGGCGCGTTGAACTTCGGGTTTATGACTGAGCCTTCCCCGCCCAGCCAGAGCCAGTCGGCGCGGTACTTGCCGTCCGCCTCCACCGCGAACTTGGGCGCGATGTGGTGTGATTTGCAGAGGTCGAAGTCGTCCTCGCCATGGTCGGGCGCCATGTGGACAAGGCCGGTGCCGCTGTCAGTAGTGACGAAGTGTCCGGGCAACAGCGGACGCGGTTCGGCGAAGAACCCGCCGAGATGGTGCATCGGGTGGCGGGCGATGGTGCCTTCGAGCTGGATTCCGGTAAGTAAGCGTCGACATTCACCACCACCAGCTACTAGCGAGGTGCGCTTCTCAAAATCCTCAAGCAGCGGTGCGGCAACTAGGAACCACTTTCCCACGTGTGGGAAGTTCGGGCTAATCTCTGGACCCTGGTGCGTCGCGGCGACAGCCTTAAAGAGTACGTACTCAACCTCCGGCCCAAACGCGAGCGCCTGGTTCACAGGAATCGTCCAAGGCGTGGTCGTCCAGATCACCGCATAAGCGCCGACCAACTCCGGGATCGCCGATTCCACGATCTCGAACGCCACGTCGACCTGAGTCGAGACGATATCTTCGTATTCGACTTCCGCCTCGGCCAGCGCGGTCTTTTCGACCGGGCTCCACATCACCGGCTTGGCGCCGCGATAGAGCTGGCCGCTTGTCGCGAACTTGAGCAGTTCGGAAACGATGGTCGCCTCGGCGGTGAAATCCATCGTCAGGTAGGGATTATCCCAGTCGCCGCCCACGCCAAGGCGTTTCAACTGTTCGCGCTGCACGTCCACCCAATGCCGGGCATAAGCACGGCATTCAGCCCGGAACTCGTCTGCCGGAACCTCGTCCTTATTCTTCTTTTTCTTGCGATATTCTTCTTCGACCTTCCACTCGATTGGCAACCCGTGGCAGTCCCAGCCGGGCACATAAGGCGCGTCCTTGCCCAGCAGGGTCTGCGTGCGCACCACCATGTCCTTGAGGATATGGTTAAGCGCATGGCCGATGTGCATGTCGCCATTCGCGTAAGGCGGGCCGTCATGCAGGATGAACTTTTCCCGCCCGGCGCGGGCTTTGCGGGTCTTCTCGTAAATCTTTTCCGCCTGCCAGCGCGCAAGAATGCCCGGCTCCTTCTGCGGGAGTCCGGCCTTCATTGGGAAATCGGTCTTCGGCAGGAAGACGGTGTTACGATAGTCGCGCTGTTCGGTCATGACCGGCGGGCACTAGAGCAATTGGCTTAACGTTGGAAGAGCGAGGGTTGCGTACAAACCACTCCCCGCGCGGCACGGGCGGGTAATAAAAGTTGCGGGTTGGTTGCGCGGGTCTTTCGCGCGTCAAAACGCTCCATCCGTTCGTCACGAACGGAGATAGTGATTTTCAGAGGCTAAGCCACCTCCGCCAGCACTTTGCGCGCCTTTTCGCAATCCAGCGCGATCTGCGCCGTCAACGCTTCCAGCGAATCGAATTTTGCTTCGGGCCGCAGAAAATGGTGAAAGGCGACCTCGATTTCCAGGCCATAAAGATCGCCGGAAAAGTCCAGGAAATGTGGTTCGAGCAATTCCTTGGGCGGATCGAAGTGCGGGCGCACGCCCAGGTTGGCCGCGCCCGGCACCACGCGGCCATCGGGCAAGCGCCCGGTCACGGCATAAATGCCATAACGCGGACGCAGGTAAGGCCCCAGATCGATGTTGGCGGTGGGAAAGCCGATCGCTCGGCCCAGCTTGTCGCCATGCTGCACCACGCCGCGGATGGCGAAGGGCCGTGTCAGCAGGTGCGCGGCGGCCTGACAATCTCCGGCCTTGAGCGCGGCGCGGATGCGGCTGGAGGAAATTATTCCTTCCGCATCGCTGACCGGGCCTACCGTGCGGCCGGACAAACCGAAGCGGGCTCCGATCTCGCGCAGGACCTGGGGATTGCCGCCGCGCCCCCGGCCGAAGGTAAAGTCCTCACCGGTGACGACGCCGGCCGCGCCAAGGTGCCCGGCAAGCTCCTTCTCAACCCATTCGCTTGCGCTCATGGCCGCCATCGCCTTGTCGAAATGCAACACCAGCATGGCATCTGCCCCGGCCTGGCCGAAAAGCTCCTGACGTTGATCGAGAGTGGTCAGCCGGAACGGCTCAGTCGCGGGCTGGAACAGGCGCATGGGGTGCGGATCGAATGTGGCCACGATAGCGGGCCGCCCCTCTGCCCGCGCCCACTGGATCGCTTCCCCCACCACGGCTTGATGGCCCTGGTGAAAGCCGTCGAAATTGCCGAGCGCGATCACGCCGCCGCGCAGTGCTTCAGGAATGGGATGGCGATTGTCGAGGCGAATCATGACGACAGCGGGTTTAGATCGCGCAGCAGAGTGACGAAAGCATAAGCCGGACGATCCGCTTGGGCCGCGTGTTCCTCCCGCGCTACTTCACGCCATTCCTCGCCGAGCGGCGGCATGACGGTATCCCCGGCGTAATCGGCGTGAATCTCGGTAAGCTCGATACGGTGAGCAAGGGGGAGAAAGAGCGCGTTGATCTCGGCACCCCCGATCACGGCAATTTCGCCTGCTCCGGCCAGCGCCAGCGCTTCGGCCACTGAATGGGCGATTTCGGCCCCTTGCGCTTGCCAAACACTGTCGCGCGTCAATACGATGTGGCGGCGACCGGGCAGAGGGGAAGGAAAGCCCTCGAACGTCTTGCGGCCCATAATCATGGGCTTGCCGATCGTCAGCGCCTTGAAGCGCCGGAGATCGGCGGGCACGCGCCAGGGCAGCGCCCCCTCTCGTCCGATCACGCCATTGGCGGCGCGCGCGTAAATGAGGAAGAGTTCGCGTGCCACGCTGTCCCTCGTCTCAGTCCAGCGTCAGCCGGGTGACGTGGCCCATCTTGCGCCCCGGCCGCGCTGCGGCCTTGCCGTAAAGGTGCAGGTGATTGGCCGGATCGGAAAGGATCGCCTGCCAGTCATGCGCATCATCGCCGATCAGGTTGCGCATTTCGACCGCCTTCGCAGCCAGCCCGGTGCTGCCCAGCGGCAGGCCGCAGATCGCGCGGACGTGGTTCTCGAACTGGCTGGTGACTGCGCCTTCGATGGTCCAGTGACCTGAGTTGTGCACGCGCGGCGCCATCTCGTTGAACACCGGGCCATTCGCGGTGGCGAAGAACTCCATGGTCAGCACGCCAACATAATCGAGCGCCTCCGCCGCTTTCGCGGCGAGCGCGCGCGCGGTGGGCACCTGCTCCAGCACGGCAGCGGGGGCGGGCACGGTGCTGATGGCAAGAATGCCGCCTTCGTGCACATTGTGGGCGGAATCGAAGAACCGGATATCGCCGTCCCGGCCCCGGCATAGGATGACGGAGAACTCGGCGAAGAAGGTGACGAAGCCCTCGTAGATCAGCGGCTTGGCCGGCAGTTCCAGCTTCCCGACATCGTCAGGCGTCATGACGCGCCACTGGCCTTTGCCGTCATAGCCGTCGCGGCGGGTCTTCAGAATGCCGGGCGCGCCTATCTTGGCGACGGCACTGGCGAGATCGTCGGCAGAATCGACCGGCGCGAAAGGAGCGGGCGTTCCACCCAACGCGTTGACGAAGCGCTTCTCGTTCAGGCGGTCCTGCGCCGTTTCCAACGCGCGCGGGTGCGGCAGCAGCGCCACTGCGCCCAGCGCCGCAAGCGGGCCCACCGGCACATTCTCGAACTCATAGGTCACCACCGCGCAGTCGGCGGCGAAAGCGGCCATGGCTCCGGCATCGTCCCAGCTTGCGCAAGTGAAGGCGGCGGAAACCTCGGCGGCGATCGAATCGGCTTCGGGCGCGAAGACATGGCAGCGATAGCCGAGCTGCGCTGCCGCCATCGCGATCATCCGGCCCAGCTGGCCGCCGCCCAGAATGCCGATCGTTTCGCCCGGTGCGATCATCGTCGGTCAGGATGGCCGCTCGGCCACGCCTGCAGTCTGCGTCGCGCGAAAATCCTGAAGGCGCTTCGCCAGCGCATCGTCGCTGGTGGCCAGGATCGCGGCGGCAAGCAGCCCGGCGTTGGCCGCGCCCGCTTCACCGATCGCCAGCGTCCCGACAGGAATGCCCGCCGGCATCTGCACGATCGAGAGCAGGCTATCCTGACCGGAAAGCGCCTTCGACTGGACGGGCACGCCCAGCACCGGCAAGTGCGTCATCGCGGCGACCATGCCCGGCAAGTGCGCGGCTCCGCCGGCTCCGGCGATTATCACCTTGAAGCCTTCCGCCGCCGCGCCCTTCGCAAATGCCACTAGCCGGTCAGGCGTGCGATGCGCCGAGACCACGCGCGCGTCATAAGAGACGCCCAGCTTGTCCAGCATCTCTGCGGCGCGCTGCATGGTCGGCCAATCGGATTGGCTGCCCATGACGATCGCGACCTTGGGGGCGACTGGCGCGCTCAACTCACCGCTCCGAAAGGTAATAACGGTCCAGCACCATCAGATCGTCGTCAAGATCGTAGACGATGGGCTGGCCGGTCGGGATCTCAAGCCCGGTGATCTCCGCGTCGGAAATGTTCGAAAGGTGCTTCACCAGCGCGCGCAGGCTGTTGCCGTGCGCCGCGACCAGCACTGTGGCGCCGGCTTTCAGGTGAGGCACGATCGAGCCTTCGTAGTAAGGCAGGACGCGCGCGATGGTGTCCTTAAGGCTCTCCGTCTGCGGCACGGCGATCCCGGCATAACGGGGATCGGCAGACAGATCGAACTCGCTGCCGCGTTCCAGCGGCGGGGGCGGCGTATCAAAGCTGCGACGCCAGACCTTGACCTGATCCTCCCCGTGGCGGGCGGCGGTTTCAGCCTTGTCCAGTCCGGTAAGGCCGCCATAATGCCGTTCGTTAAGGCGCCAGTCCTTGGTTTCCGGAATCCACAGCAGGCCAGCCGCTTCCAGCGCGAAATGCAGAGTCTTGATCGCGCGCGTTTGCACGGAAGTGAAGGCGACGGTGGGCAGCACGCCTTTGTCCTTCAACAGCGCCCCGGCCGCGCGTGCCTCCGCCTCGCCTTTCTCGGTCACGTCCACGTCCCACCAGCCGGTGAAGCGGTTCTCGAGGTTCCATTGGCTCTGGCCGTGGCGGAGAAGGATCAGGCGAGGCAAAGTGTGGCTCCTTATGAGCTGAACGTCAGGTCGCAGGCCCTAGCTTTCCGGGGGCGATTTGGAAAGCCTGACCGGCTCGTTATCTTCGCCGCGCCCCGCAAGGGCGCGCGCCTGCGCCTTGCGGCGGCGCAGATTTTCGCGCAGCTTGGCTGCAAGGCGCTCCTCGCGGGTCTGACTGTCATCGCCGTGGCCGGTCCGGTCGTCCATGCCCGCCGCCATGCCGTCAGCGCCGTCAAAGCGCAAGCGGCGCTTGACAATCTAGCACCGCGCGGACAATAGCCCGCGCCTGCCCCCGGATCGCCGGGCTGGCGAAGGCGCTGCTGTAGCTCAGTGGTAGAGCGCACCCTTGGTAAGGGTGAGGTCGGGAGTTCAATCCTCCCCAGCAGCACCATTTCACTGACGTTGTCGCGCGCTCGTCCTGCCGGGAATCAGCTGAGCCAAACCTTTCCTCGCGGCGTATTGAACACGAGATTGATGCTGTATCGATCGCTACCGATAACCGGCGTTCCCACGCCCAACTTGCGAAAAAGGGCGCTGAGTTCGGCCGGTCGCGGATGTGCGACGACGAAGGAATCGATGCTGGCTCCCTTGGGCGAACTCTCCGAAGGATGAGGGGAGGAATCCAGCCAATCGATAAAGAAAGGCAGGGCATCGTCGATCGGCGTGCCGGAAGCCGTCAATAGCTCCCAATTCACGGCTCCCCCATCGGGACGAACGCGGCCCATGGCGCGAGGGCCTTCGAAAGCAAAGCCCTGCGCGGTGATCGCGGCTTGCAGGGCGGCGAAGTGATCGCGGCTTCGCAAGGCATAGCTGACGATATGAGGCTTGCCGTCCTGGATCAGTTTTTCCCAAGGTCCGCCGATTCCGGCGCGGGATGGCGACAATATCTCGAAATAGGTTCCACCGCCCAAGCTGATAAGCGCGTTGTGCGTCTGCGTCCGTCCGGGAGCTATGCCGCCGGAAACGGGCTCGATCCCCGTGAGATCGGCAATGATTTTCACCCCTTCATCCAGGTCGGGCACCGCCCAGACGATATGATCCAGCGGCAGGCCCGGCGCGGCGGACGCCGCTCGAACGAACGAAGCGTTGCCAAGCACGCCGGCGCCGAGGCCCAGCCCGACCAGGCGCGAAACCTCGCGCCGCGATAGATGCGTCATGATCTTCCTTTCTCAATGATCCGTGTAATCGAGCGCCGGCTTGCGATCGCCGATCAGCGGGACATATTTGAAATCGGGCCCACGCTGTTTGATGAACTCGGCCTTGGCGGCGGCAATTTCCTCCGGACTGAGAAACAGTTCGGCGGCTGTCAGCGCCATCGTTTTGGCGGCCACCAACGCGCCCTTTTCACCGATGGGGGTGCCGCTTGCCGCTGCCGCCTGCCAGCTGTGAGGCATGGTTCCGCGCACGAAGCTTGCGGTGAACAGCGAGGCGGTGGGCGTTACCCAACTGACGTCGCCAACGTCCGACGATCCCGAATCCTTGCGTTCCGGCCCCATGGGATCGATCTGCGAAGGGTCGCTCTCCTTGATGCCGAGATTGGGATATGTGGTCAGGATCTGCTTTGCGAACGCGGCCTCGGCGGGAGAATAGCTGTAGCCGCCCACGCGCTCCAGGTTCCGCTGGACTATTCCGTTGAGCGTGTGGTTGGGCAGGGTGCCGTAAGTTCCGGAAATGATTTCCACTTCCACTTTCGTGCCGGTGGCAAGCGCCGCGCCCTCAGCCGCTTTGACCACGCGGTCCCAGATGTCTTTCACCACTGCGGTGTCATAATGGCGGACGTAATAGAAGCTCTCCGCGCTGGCGGGCACGATATTGGGCTGGCCGCCTCCTTTGGTGATGACATAGTGGATGCGCGCTTCCTGCGGGATATGTTCGCGCAGGAAATTGGTCGCAACGTCCATTACTTCCACGCCGTCCAGCGCGGAACGGCCGCGTTCCGGCGCGGCGGCGGCGTGAGCGGCGACGCCCTGGAAGCGGAACTTGCCCGAGATCATCGCGAGGAACCGGCTGGGCGTTGCGTTATTGCGATCCCCCGGATGCCAGGTGAGCGTCAGGTCAACGTCCTTGAAAAAACCGTCGCGAACCAGATAAACCTTAGAGAAGCCGCCTTCTTCGGCCGGTGTCCCATAAAGTCGGACGGTGCCCGCGATCCCGTTCTTCTGCAACCACTCCTTAAGGGCGATCGCGGCCGTCACCGATGCCGCGCCCAGCAGGTTGTGCCCGCAAGCGTGGCTCACGTTTTTCCCGGCGACAGGGCTTTCTTGCGCAACCGCCGCCTGAGACAAGCCGGGCAGGGCATCATATTCGGCAAGCAGCGCGATGACCGGGCCGCCGATCCCCGCTTCGGCGATGAAGGCTGTCGGCATGCCGCCGACACCGGACTTCACGCGAAAACCCGCCGCCTTCAATTCCTGTTGCAACAGCGCGCTGCTCTGCGTTTCCTTGAAACCGACTTCGGCCAGCGACCACACGTCGCGTGATATCTTGTCGAGGCGCGGTTCAAGCGCGGCGGTGATCGGAAGGATCGTGGCTGCCCGCGATTGCGCTGCGCCGTTGGGGGCGGAGGACGGCGCGCCGGAGGCCGGGTCCTGTGCGGAAGCCGGACTGGCCAGCGCCGTCAACAGCAATGCCAGAGCCGCGGTTTTTCGATTGTTCATTTGCATGTACCTCAGATGCCGAATTTCAGATTGACGCCAATAGTGCGCGGCGAGATCGTGGTGACTTCTTCGACATTGCTGCCCACCGCAACGCCGGCGGTCGTGCGCCCTCGCACGTCGAACAAGTTGGTCGCGAAGATGTAGGCGGCCCAGTTGTCCTTGCTTACGCCGATGCGAGCGCCGACGTCGGCATAATCGCCCATGCGCCGATAGGAGGGGGAGTCGGGTCGGAAGTCCCCATAGGATGGACCCACATAGCTAAGATCGCTGCGGACCAAAGCTCTCAATCCGCCCAAGTCCCATTCGTATTGAGCGGCGACCGAGAAGCCCGTGTTGGCGATCTGCGGTATGCGATCGCCCTTGCGTCCGCTGGCGATGACCAGATCGTTGATCTGATCGGAGGTCAGCTTGGCCGACAGCAGGTTGACGTTGGCGGAAAGCTGCAGGCCGCGGAACGGCAAGGCGACGGTTTCGATCTCGACACCCTTGACTTTGGCGTTGCCGGCATTGGTCAGGAACAGGAACGTGCCGCTATTGCCGGTGACCTGCAGATTCTTCCAGTCCGTGACATAGCCGGTCAGGTTGAACAGCAGCCGGCCGTTCAGCAGTGTGGTCTTGGCGCCCGCTTCGTAAGTCCATAGCTTGTCGGATTGATAAGGCGTGAAGGAACTGGGCAACCCGATGACCTGGTTCGCGCCGCCGGGCCGGAAACCCGAGGCCGCCTGCGCATAGACAAGTACCTCGGGGGATAGCTGATAAGCCACATTGGCCTTGTAAAGCAGGCCGTTTTCTTTCGTGCCGCGAACCGTCCAGGGCTGAACTGCGAAATTGATGAGGTCGAAGCCTTTCATGATTTCGCCGGCGACGGTGCGGCGATAATCATAATATCGGATGCCGCCGGTCACGGTCAGTCCGTCAAGCGGGCGAACAGACACCTCGCCAAAGCCGGCAACCTGCCGCAGGCGATCCCGTACCCGCCGTTTGAAATCCAGCGGTGCGTCCTCACGAAGATCGCCTGACGCATCAACCAGAATGCCACTGGATCCCACCCAGGAGGTGCGGAGCGACCAATAGGCGCCCACGGTCCAGCTCAGCAAGCCGGCGTCCTTGGATTGCAGGCGCACTTCCCCGCTGCCGTTTTTCATTGTCTGCGGGGACACATAGGCGAGCGGGGTTACGGAATCGACGTAAGCATTGAAATTCTGCATGCCTTGCGGCGTGGCACAGGTGGCGGCCGTGAAGTGGCGTCTGCAGAAAGCCGGATTGTTAAAGGCGGTAAGCAGGAAATGATTGGGGTCGCGGCGGAATGAGCTGTCGCGATCCTGATAGGACCCTGTGACGATCAGGTCGGCAAATCCCAGGTCGGCGTTGGCGGTGCCGGTGTAAAGACGGTTCTTGTCCTCGAAGTTGAGCTTGGCCAGGCTGGCCGAGATGAATTTCCCGGAACCAGGCGCCCAGACCGGGTTCGCGCCGGTGGCGTCATAGTAATGGAAGCCGAAATCCAGGGTCAGCCAGTCGGTCGGCTTGGCTCGCAGAAGCAGGCGCGCGCCCTCGGTCTCTTCCCGATTGATGCTTTCATTGCCAAGGCCCGGATTGTCGATCCAGCCTGCGTTCTTGCGGCGGAAATAGACGGCACGAATGGCCAGCCGGTCATCGACGATCGGCACGTTGACCATCGCGTTCACTTGATAGTTCTCACCGGCATAGTGCGTGGTCGAACCGATCAGGTCGACGCCGGCGGAAAGCCGTTCATCGGGCTTGCGGTAGATGATGCGTACGGCGCCGCCCATGGAGCTTGCGCCGTAAAGTGTTCCTTGCGGCCCGCGAAGAACTTCTACCCGTTCCACATCGAATAGTTGCAGATCACCCTGATTGCCGCCGGAATCGCTGGTCGTCCCCGGCGCGCCGGCAAGCGGCGCCTCGTCATAATAAATCGCCACTTGCGGTTCGCCGGGAGAACGAATGCCGCGCAGCGCGATGCGCCGCTGGCCAGGTCCGTTGTCCGTAATGACCAGGCCCGGCACCACTTTCGCCAGATCGTTAAGACCATAGACAGCGGAGTTTTCAAGCGTCGACTGGGTTACGGCATTGATGCTCGCCGGGGTTTTCTGCAGCCGCGTCTCGCGCTTCTGCGCGGTTACCGTGATATCGTTGATGCTTTCACCCTGACTTACTTCGCCCGCCGCCGGAAGAGCGCCCTCGTTAGCTTCCGTGGCTGCCGCAGGCGTTGCGGCGATTATATGGAGCAGCGGAAGAAGAGAGGCGTAACATACTGCTTTTTTGGCACTTTCCATCGATTTCCTCGGATACTGACACAAAATGTATTGTCTACTTAATTGATAGATAAATACAGTCAAGCGGCCTTGCTGCAGTCGCGAAATGTGACTGGGGCGAGACTGTGGACGCGCCACCTCCAAGTTGGGTTGCGAAGGCGACGGGCGCTTGCGGTGAAGGCAACTTGAGTGTCATGCCCCGGCCGCGGTATGGAGCGTGCGATGGTGTGGGATTCGAGATCGCGAAAGTGGGGCGGCGTGGCGGTGGCCGCAGCGCTCTTCTGCACACCCGGCGTGGCCATGGCTGATGTCATGCAGATCGGTGCAAGCGGCGCCGAATGGGTTGCCGGCGGTCCGGGCATGCTTCCCAGCGTTGCTGGCGGCGACACGGCGTCCGTGCGGGAAACGCCGCGCACGGTGGAGGCCGGACTGCTCCCGCAATCGATCACTGTCGCGCTGGATGCCGCGGGGCCATCGCGCTGGCGCGCTCGCGTGGCCGAGCTTGCGGTCAAGTATGATATCAGCCCGGCTCTGCTTGAAGCCGTGGTCTGGCAGGAGAGCCGCTGGAACGAACGCGCGCTTTCACCCGTGGGCGCGCGGGGCCTCGCTCAACTGATGCCGGGCACGGCCGCGCGAATGGGCGTTGACGCGGCCGATCCTGTGGCCAACCTGGAAGGCGGAGCACGATACTTGCGCTTGCAGCTCGATGCCTTCGGCGGCGATGTCGAAAAAGCGCTCGCCGCGTACAACGCCGGCCCTGGTCGCGTTGAGAAAGCGGGCGGCGTGCCCGATATCCGTGAGACCAGGGCTTATGTCGCCGCGATCATGGCGCGCCTGACGGACTCAGTGCGACAATAAGAGCGGCTGCGCGTCAGCCCCGCATCAGCCCCAATGCGGCATAAGTCTTTTCCAGTGTCGGGATAGCCAGGGCCCGAGCCTTTTCAGCGCCCTTGCTGAGGATCGCGTCGAGCGCCGCGCGGTCTTGGCGCAGTTCCGTGAAACGCCGATTGATCGGCGCGAGTTTTTCGACAAGCAGTTCGCCCAGCGCGGGCTTGAACTTGCCGAAACCCTCGCCGCCGAACTCGCTCAGCACTGCGGCGACCGTGACGTTCGCCATCACAGCATAAATGGAGACGAGATTCTTCGCTTCCGGGCGACCTTCCAGTCCGGCTGCCTCCGAAGGCAGCGGCTCCGGGTCCGTCTTGGCCTTCTTGATCTTCTGCATGATCGCGTCAGCGCTGTCCGTCATGTTGATGCGGCTCATGTCGGAAGGGTCCGACTTGCTCATCTTGGCGGTGCCGTCGCGCAGGCTCATGATCCGAGCCGCCTCGGGCGGAATAAAGGGCTGCGGCAGAGTAAACACCGGCGCCTCCGGACTAGCGAAATCGTTGTTGAACTTCTGCGCGATGTCGCGGCCGAGTTCGAGGTGCTGCTTCTGGTCCTCTCCCACCGGCACGTGAGTCGCCTGGTACAGCAGCACGTCGGCCGCCTGCAGCACGGGATACGTGAATAGCGCGACGCTGGCCCCTTCGCGGTTCTTTCCCGCCTTGTCCTTCCATTGCGTCATGCGGTTCAGCCAGCCCATGCGCGCCGTGCCGTTCAGCAGCCATTGCAGTTCGGCATGCTGTGGCACCTGAGCCTGATTGAACAGGATCGAGCGTTCCGGATCGATCCCGCAGGCAACCAGCGCCGCAACCATCTCGCGGGTGTTGGCGGCGAGCTCGGCCGGCACGTGAGGCATCGAGATCGCGTGCAGATCAGCGAGGAAATAAAGGCATTCGCCGCCGGTCGCCGTCGCATCGTCCTGCATTGAAACCCAGGTGCGGATCGCGCCCAGATAATTGCCAAGGTGCAGGTTGCCGGTGGGCTGGATGCCGGAGACGATACGCATCGGTGCGTCCTTCATGAAACGTGCGGGAATGGAACGCATCCGTTCAGAGCGAACAGACGATAGAAACGGTCAACGTGTGACCGAGCGCCATCGCCAAGCCGCCCGGCCGGCGCGGCGGCCATGATCCTGGAGGGGCGGGAAAGCCTGCATGACGCGTGCCTTATCACAAATCGCCGTCCATGGAAGCCTTACCCGGCGTTTCGCGAGCGCCGTCGCCGGAGAAGGGCGAGGTCGTCCTTGGTGAACGCGCCCAGTACGATCGTCGCCATTCCGTAGACAAGGCCGCCTGCAGAGACGAGCACCGCCAGCGCCAGCCCCCGGACCAGCCAGGCGCCGTGAATGTAGGGGATCATCAGATCCTGGCCAAACCACAGCGCCACGCCCATCGCCAGCGCAGCCAGCGCCAGACGCGGGGCCCGGCGCCTGAGGCGCGCATCGAGATGAAAATGCCCGCGACGCACCAGCGTCAGGTACAGCATCAGAACGTTTATGGAGGAGGCTATCGCGGTCGCGAGCGGTGGGCCCATGTGCTTCAGCGGCAGGATCAGGATGAGGTTGCCGGCCAGATTCACCACCATGGAAATCATGGCATAGCGCACCGGCGTGCTGGTATCCTGCCGGGCGTAGAAGCCGGGGGTCAGCACTTTCACCAGAATATAGCTGGGCAGACCGATGGAAAAGGCGGCCAGCGCCTGAGCGGTGCGGTGAACATCGCCGGCATCGAACTTGCCGTAGCCGAACAGGGCGGCCGCGATCGGCTCACCGCAGACGATCAGCGCAATCGCCGCGGGCAGCGTGAGCAGCAGCGCGAGTTCAAGGCCGCGGTTCTGCGTTTCCATCGCGGCTGCGTCCTCTCCCCCTCCCAACTGGCGCGAAATCGTCGGCAGCAGTACGGTGCCGAGGCCGATGCCGATCAGCCCGAGAGGGAGCTGGTTCAGGCGGTCCGCCATGTAAATATAGGTCACGGAACCGTGCGCGAGCATCGAGGCCGCAAGCGCGGTCGAGATCACCAGATTGATCTGCACCGCGCCGGCCCCGGCGGCGGCGGGCAGGATCAGCTTCAGCAGACGCTTGACGTCCCCATTCCACACCGGCAGCCGCAAGCGCATGGAAACGCCGTTGGCGCGGCAGGCCCACATCAGCCAGAGCAGCTGTAGCGCGCCCGAAACCGTGACGCCGATCGATTGGTTGCGCGCCGTCACCAACGGGTCGCTGGAATGGAAGCCCAGCAGAGCCACGATCAGCGTCAGGTTCAACAGGATCGGCGCCGCGGCGTTGACCCAGAACTTGTTGAGCGAATTGAGAATGCCGCCCAGCAGCGAGACCAGGCTGATGAGCATCAGATAGGGAATGGTGATCCGGCTCAGCGTGACGGCATAAGCGAACTGTTCGTGGGTGACCCCGTTGAACCGCCCTGACAGCAGGAAAGTGACCGGCCAGGCAAAGACCTCCAGCACCAGAGTCATGAACAGCAGCACCGGCAGCAGTACGGAAAGCGCCTGTTCTGCAAACGTTATCCCGGCCGGCAACCCCGGCCCCTCAGGGTCGGCGACCTTCTGATTGAACATCGGGATGAAGGCTGATGCAAAGGCGCCTTCGGCGAAAAGCGCGCGGAACATGTTGGGCAGGCGGAACGCGATCAGGAAAGCGTCGGACGCGAAGCTCGCGCCGATGAACCGTGCGAACAAGCTGTCGCGCACCAGGCCCAGCACGCGGCTGGCCAGCGTCAGGCCGCCCACGCCGGCAAGGGCCTTGGCGAGATTCACCGGGCGGACTTCACGGGGTCGGGCACCTTACCCGAACAGAGATCAGGCGTTGCCGGCCGGTTCGCCTTGCGCTGCATCCGCCTCTTGCTGAGCCTGGGCTTGCAGTTGCTGGACGTACAGGCCGTTGAAGTCGACCGGCTCCAGCATCAGCGGAGCGAAGCCCGCGTCGCGCACCGCGTCGGCGATGACCCGCCGGGCAAAGGGGAACAGGATGCGGGGCGCCTCGGCGAACAGGAACGCGTGAGCCTGCCCTTCGTCCAGATTGCGCATGCCCACCAGCGCGCAATAGCTCAGGTCCACCACGAAGGCCGTTCCCGCATCCGTCTTGGAGGCGCAGGTGATTTTCAGTTCCACTTCATGCACCTCGCCCTCGATGGCGCGCGCGCCGATGTTGAACTGCACATCGATCTGCGGCGCGTCCTGCCAGGAAAAGCTTTGCGGCGCGCTGGGGTTCTCGACTGAGAGATCCTTGACGTATTGGGAGATAATGCCCGCAGTCGGGGCGGTATCCTCGCCATTGCCCAGCTTGATGTCGGAAATGATGTTGCCTTCGTCGGCCATGATGCGCTTTTCCCGCGATGAATCCTGTTGTCGCCGGCGCGACTAGAGCATTTTGCCTCCGCTTGGAACACCTCTTGCACGGGAAAAAGATGAAGCGGCACCGTTGCGTCCGGCCCACGGGTCAGCGAAAAAATGGCGCGGCCCGCCCGCTCACGCGTTGTTCATTTGTAAACCGTACCTATCTCACGCTATGTTGGTGCGTTGGAGCGCGAGTCCTGAATGGCGCGAACGCACGGCGAAAGGGATGGATAAAGGGACGTGACACCGGAAATAGTGATTCTGGCCATGATCGCAGCATTCCTGGGGCTGCGGCTGTATTCCGTGCTGGGCCGTCGTGCCGAGCACGAGGAAGAGCCGATCCAGGGACGCTTTGAAGGGCGTCAGGGCCGTCCGGGCGCGCCGCGCCTCCCCGCCCAACCGCAGCCGGACACCAAGACCGAGGCCAAGGCGGAGGATCGCGCGCGCATGGAAACGGCGCCGCGCCCGCGAGAAATGCCGTTGGCGCCGCCCCCCGCGGAACGCGGCCTGGCCGAGATTGCCAGTGCGGACCGCCGGTTCGATGCGTTTGCTTTTCTCGAAGGCGCGCGCGGCGCTTATCGCATGATCCTGGAAGCATTCTGGAAGGGCGACAAAGCCGAGCTTCGGCAGCTTTGCGACGCGGATGTCTATGGCGCTTTCACCAGCGCCATAGACGCGCGCCTTGCCGCCGGCGAAACGCTCGACAACCGGCTTGTCCGGATCGAAGAATGCAGCGTGGTTGCCGCCGGCGTGGACAGCGGCGCAGCGCGCATTACCTTGCGCTTCCGCGCCGATATTGCCGCAGTGACGCGCGATGTTGCAGGGGACGTGATTGCCGGATCGCTGGATGACGCGGTGGAAGCGGTGGACGTCTGGACGTTCTCGCGGCCCCTGAATTCCCCTGACCCCGATTGGCTGCTGACCGAAACTGACGCAGGCTGACGCCGCCCGCCTAGGGCCGCCGGCAGTTTTCGCACAGGAGATCCGAATTTTGCGGATGTGGGAGGTGCCCAAGCGGCGCGAAAGCAGACCTGGGCCGCGCGGGTTCGTACCCCTCTTGCTGCTGCTTTTGCTCGGTGGATGCGCCGGGATGATCCCTCGGGGCACAACTCCCGTGACCCCGCCGGCGGAAACCGCGGTGGCTTTGGGCATCACTGCCGGACCATCGATAGCCGGTCTGTCCCTTTCCGAAAAGGATGCTGCAGCCGCATTGACGTCTTTCCGGGAAAGCTGCCCACGCGTCTCGTCACGGGTGGACGGTAGCGGCCTGACGCGCCCGGACGATTGGCGCACCGCTTGCACTGCCGCTCTCAACTGGGGCTCCGGCTCGGCGGTCCTGTTCTTCGCCAGCTATTTCGAGACTGTTCGGGTCGGCGACGGAAAGGCTTACGCGACCGGCTATTACGAGCCCGAGATCGCCGGTTCGCGCGCGCGCCTGCCGGGCCTCGACGTGCCGGTTTACAAGATGCCGCCTGACCTCGTGCGGGCCAGACCGGGCGACGCGCCTCCTCTCGCCGACGGCAGGATGCCGCTCGGACGCTATGGTTCGGATGGTAGTTTCACCGAATATTATGACCGCGCGGCGATCGAACAGGGCGCGCTGATGGGACGCGGACTGGAGATCGCGTGGGTCGCCGATCCGGTCGAGTTCTTCTTTCTCCAGGTGCAGGGTTCCGGCCGGCTGCGGGCGCCGGACGGCTCCGTGATGCGCATCGGCTACGCCGGACAGAATGGCCTGCCTTATACCGGCATCGGCGGTCTGATGCGCCAGCGCGGATTGATCGGCACCGGACCGGGGCAGTATTCCGGATCGATGCAGGGGATCGTCCAGTACATCCGCGATCATCCCGCCGAGGGTCAGGCCCTGATGGATGAGAATCGTTCCTATGTGTTCTTCAAGGAACTGACCGGTGATGGGCCGCTCGGCGCTTTGGGTGTGCCCGTGCGTTCGGGCAGCTCGGTCGCCGCAGATCCGCGTTACGTGCCGCTGGGCGCGCCGGTATGGCTCGACCTCGACCGGCGCGAGGCGGACGGCCTGTGGATCGCGCAGGATACGGGCGGCGCCATCAAGGGACCCAATCGCTTCGACACGTTCTGGGGCGCCGGCGACCAGGCGCAGGCGACCGCCGGGGGCATGAGCGGGCGCGGTGACGCGCTGGTGCTGGTGCCGAAGGGGACGCTGGCCCGCCTCGGCGCGCAATGAGACGTCCGAACCGGCGATTGACGGCCGAGGAAGCGCAAGTCTGGGCTCAGGTGACGCGCACGGTCACGCCTCTGCAAAAGGACGAACCGGAACCGCTTCCACGTGAGGCGGCCGCGCCGCAGAAAGTTGGCCCGGAGCCTCCGTCATCGCCGGTAAAAGCGAAGAAGATCAAAGGCCGAGTCCCGCCGCCGCCCGTGAAACCGGCTTTCCCCAAGGCCGGGGGAGATAGTCCACTCCACCTTGACGGATCATGGGAGAAGCGGATTGCGAAGGGCGCGCTGGTCCCCGATTTCAGCCTGGATCTTCACGGCGCGAACCTGGAAGTCGCTTATTCCCGCCTGATGAATGGCCTGGCCCAGGCCAAGGCCATGGGCGCGCGGGTGGTGCTGGTCGTCACCGGGAAGCCGCGCCCTGCTGATGCGATGGACCGGGGCGAACGCCGCGGAGCCATCCGCGCGAAAATAGCCGATTGGCTGGCGGCCAGCCCTTATGCCGAGGATATCGTTGCAGTACGCGGAGCGCACCGGCGCCACGGCGGCGCGGGGGCCATATACCTGGTGTTGAAGAGGCGGCGTTAGCGGGAGCCCTGAAGGCTCCCGCTGCCGATATTGTCAGGCCGCTTGTGCGATCTCGGCCGGAGTCTCGTTGCGGATCAGGTAATCGAAGGCCGAAAGTGCCGCCTTCGACCCCTCGCCCATAGCGATGATGATCTGCTTGTAAGGCACCGTAGTGGCATCGCCCGCCGCGAACACGCCGGGCAGATTAGTGGCGCCCTTCTCGTCGACCATGATCTCGCCCCGTGGTGAGAGCGCCAGGCCCGAGTTCTTCAGCCACTCCGTATTGGGCACCAGGCCGATCTGGACGAATACGCCTTCCAGCTCGATGTGCTTTTCCCCGCCGGTCTCGCGGTTCTTGTACGAGAGGCCGTTGACCTTCTCGCCATCGCCGGTGACCTCGGTGGTCTGGGCGGAGACGATAATTTCCACATTGCTCATCGAGCGCAGCTTGTCCTGCAGCACTTGATCGGCGCGCAGCTTCGGATCGAATTCGATCAGCGTCACGTGGCCGACGATGTTCGCCAGATCGATTGCCGCTTCCACGCCCGAGTTGCCGCCGCCGATCACCGCTACGCGCTTGCCCTTGAACAGCGGGCCGTCGCAGTGCGGGCAATAGGCCACGCCCTTGGTGCGGTATTCGGCCTCGCCCGGCACGCCCAGATTGCGCCAGCGCGCGCCTGTGGTGAGGATCAGCGACCGCGCTTTGAGCGAAGCGCCATTAGTAAAAACCACCTCGTGATAGCCGCCCAGCTCCTTCGCCGGGATCAGCTGCTCCGCGCGGGCCAGGTTCATCACGTCGATCTCATATTCCTTGACGTGCTGTTCCAGTGCGGCGGCAAGCTTGGGCCCTTCGGTGTAAGGAACCGAAATGAAGTTCTCGATACCCATGGTGTCCTGCACCTGACCGCCGAAGCGCTCGGCCGCAAGGCCAGTGGAAAAGCCCTTGCGCGCGGTGTAGATCGCGGCGGAGGCGCCGGCGGGGCCGCCACCGATGACCAGCACTTCAAAGGGATCCTTACCGGCCAGCTTGGCGGCCGCCCTGGCGTCGGCGCCCGTGTCCAGCTTGGCGAGAATTTCCTCCGCGCTCATCTTGCCAGAGGCCCACATTTCTCCATTCAGGAACACGGCAGGCACGGCCATGACGCCGCGCGCCTCAACCTCGTCCTGGAATGCACCGCCTTCGATCAGGGTAACGGTGACGTGCGGATTGTTCAGCGCGATCAGGGTCAGCGCCTGCACCACATCGGGGCAATTGTGGCACGAAAGCGAGAAGTACATCTCGAAATCGAAACTGCCCTCGAGGCTGCGAATCTGGGCCAGCACTTCTTCGGAAACCTTGGGCGGATGGCCGCCGGCCCAAAGCAGGGCAAGAACCAGCGAAGTGAACTCATGGCCAAGCGGCACCCCGGCGAAGCGCACCCAGGCGCCCGCGTCGGATGCGCGGCGAATGATGAAGCTGGGCTTGCGCGCGTCATCACCGTCGAACGTGGCGGTGACCTTGTCGGACAAGTCGGCGATCGTCGTCAGCAGTTCGCGCGTTTCGGCTGACTTGGCGTCTTGGCCCAGCGAGGCGACGAGCTCGATCGGCTCGCGCAGCATGGCGAGGTATTGGGAAAGCTGTTGCTTCAGGTTGGCGTCAAGCATCGGAAATGAGTCCTTGAGGATATGCAAGAGGAAGTGGGCGCGGCCCGGGGCTCCCTGGGGGGAGGGGGAGGGAAGGAGCCCCAGACCGCGCGCCTTTCGCGCGCAACCCGAAGAGTTGCGGCGCTGTTAGAGCTTGCCGACGAGGTCCAGCGAAGGCGCGAGGGTTTCGCTACCCTCTTCCCACTTGGCCGGGCAGACCTGGCCGGGGTGAGCGCGCACATACTGAGCAGCCTTGATCTTGCGGACCAGCTCTGCAGCGTTGCGGCCCACGCCCTCGCACGTGATTTCCATGATTTGGATCACGCCGTCGGGATCGACCACGAAGGTGGCGCGGTCAGCCAGGCCCACGCCCTCGCGCAGCACGCCGAAGTTGTTGGTCAGGTCATGGTTCTGGTCACCCAGGAAGGCATAACCGCACTTGCCGATCTTTTCCGAGGTGTCATGCCATGCCTTATGGCTGAAGTGCGTGTCGGTCGAAGCGCCGAACACTTCCACGCCCATGCCCTTCAGGGTCTCGTACTGGTCGGCCAGATCTTCCAGTTCAGTCGGGCAAACAAAGGTGAAGTCGGCCGGATAAAAGAAGAACACGGCCCACTTGCCGGCAATGTCCTTTTCGGTAACGTCGAAGAAATCCTTGCCGGCCTGGAACGCAGTGTTCTTGAACGGCTTGATGGTGCTGCCGATGATACCCATGGTCATATGCTCCCTCGATTAGGTGTTGAACTGACGAAAAGGGAGATAGGCCCCTCGCGTGACGATTTGTAGCGCGATGAATCGATTGGCCTGATCGAATGCGCCGATCACCGGGCGATGGATTGTGCGATTGCGTCGATGAGATGCGATCTGTCTGTTACGCTTAAAACGAAATCACAGCTTCCCCGATGGCATCCCATACTTGGCCCAGTTGCTCTTCGGTTATGCAGTAAGGCGGCATCACGTAGACCGTATTCCCCAGCGGCCGCAGCAGCACCCCCCGGTCGCGGAAGAAGGTCATCAGGAGCGGAGCGAGATCGTCCATATAGCCGCCTTCTCCGCGCGTTTTCAGATCCAGGGCGGCGATCGTGCCGCATTGACGCGGATTGTCGAAGTGGCAGAAGCGGCCCAGTTTCTCCAGCCAGGCGGATTGGCGGGCCGCGAGCGTGGCGATCCGGTCCAGCACCGGTTCTTCCCGCCAGATCGCCAGATTGGCGCCGGCCGCCGCGCAGGCGATGGGATTGGCAGTATAACTGGAGGAGTGGAAGAACATCCGCGCCCGGTCCGCCGACCAATGAGCCTGAAAGACGGGTTCGCTCGCCATGGTGACGGCGAGCGGTACGGCGCCGCCGGTCAATCCCTTGGAAAGGCACAGGATGTCTGGCACGACGCCGGCCTGGTCGCAGGCGAGCAGAGTGCCGGTGCGGCCCCAGCCGGTCATCACTTCGTCAGCAATGAACAGCACGCCGTGGCGCTGGCAGATCGCGTGCATGGCGGCCAGGGTTTCCGCGCCGTACATCAGCATGCCTCCGGCGCCGAGCACGAGAGGCTCCACGATCAGCGCGGCGGTCTGGCGCGCCTTGCAGAAGCTCTCCAGCGCATCCAGCGTGGCTTGCTCCGCACCGGGATGGGGGAAGGGGATGCGGGCCACATCGAACAGCAGGGGCTCGTAAGGGCGATTGAACACGCCGCGCGCGCCCACGGACATCGCGCCGATGGTATCGCCGTGATAGCTTTGTTCCATCACCACGATGCGGTGGCGCGGCTCGTTTCGGCCATGCCAGTAACCGAGCGCCATTTTCAGCGCGACTTCCACGCTGGTGGAGCCGGAATCGGAGAAGAACACCCTGGTCAGGCTCTCCGGCATGATCGCGCGCAGGTTTCGCGCTACATCCTCCGCCGGCTCGTGAGTCCAGCCCGCGAAGATGATCTGGTCCAGCTTTTGCGCCTGCTGTGCGATGGCGGCCATGATGCGCGGGTGGCAATGACCGTGCGTGGTCACCCACCAGGAAGAGATCGCGTCGACGAAGGGCTCGGCGTCTGCTGTGTGCAGCAGCGCCCCTTCGGCGCGGGCGATGAGCGGGATCGGCTCCCCGAGGCCGTGCTGCGTGAAGGGGTGCCAGATGGACGAGCCGTGATCGAAGGTGTTCATGGCGCGAAATCCTCCAACCGGAAATTCGCCGCGAAGGCGACCCGCAGCGCTTCGGGCGTCAGCGGCGCAAGCATCGGCAGACGGCCGAGCCGGTGGACTTCGCCCATGGCGCAGATCGTCGCCTCGCTGTCCTCATTCGCATCACCCACGAAGGCCACGCCCAGCATTGATACGCCGCGTCGCCGCAGAGCCTCGATCGATAACAGCGAATGATTGATGGTGCCCAGCGTCGTGCGGGCCACCAGCACCACAGGCGCCTGCCACTGTGCGAACTGGTCGGCATAAGTGATCTGACGAGTTAGAGGCACCAGCACGCCGCCGGCCCCCTCGATTACCAGCGGTCCATCGACTTGCGGGAGAGCGAGGCGAGCCGGATCAAGGACGACGCTGTCGATTTCCGCCGCCAGATGGGGCGAGCAGGGGGTGGTAAGGCGATAAGCTTCGGAAAGCATGTGATCGCTGGGTAATCCTGCCAGGCGCGCGACTCGCTCCGCGTCCGTGCCGTCCGCCTCGACCCCTGCCTGCACCGGTTTCCAGTAGTGCGCGCTCAACGCGCCCGCCAGCGCGGCGGCGAAGACGGTTTTGCCGATCCCGGTGTCCGTGCCGGTGACGATGATGGTGCGCCCGGTCATGGCCTTCACCTAGCGCGGCGCAAATGACAGGTCACCACTTCGTACGTCACTTCGCATCCGTTTCGGTCAAACGTGGCCATCACCCGGCGCAAGGCGCGCGGCGAAAGTGGGCGGTGCGCGGGATCGGCCGTGCCCGCGCCGATTGCCTTCACCGCACGCAGAAAAGCGCGCGCGTCGACATGGCGTTCGATCACGTTCTCCACGATCAATGCTTCTGGACCGAGTGCGCTGAATGCATCGACGGGCGCGAAGGAGGGTGTGCCGGCGGAAAGCCCCTCGGCCGCGTGAGCCGCCCTCCATTCCGCGAAACTACCTGGGCCAAGCGTTGAAACCAGGCAGTGTCCACCAGGCGCGAGCCATCCGGCCATCCGGTGCAGGGCCGCGGGCGCGTCGTCGAACCACTGCAGCGCCAGGCTGGAGCAGATCAGATCGAAGGAGCCTTCAGTCACGACGCCTCGCTCTCCATCGAGCACGGCGAAGCGGCGACCGGGCTTTTCTCCCAAACGTTCGCGGCATCGGTCGACCATTTCGGGGGCGATGTCCGTGACCAGCCATTCGCCGCCGATCCCGCGTGCGAGGAGCGCCTCAGTCAAAAAGCCTGTGCCGCAGCCGATCTCCAGCACACGCGGCGCAGGGGGCAGGGGAAGCGCGGCGATGCGATCGGCAAGCCTCTTTGCGACCCGGCGCTGGACAAGGGCGTGCCGATCATATTCGCGCGCGCCGGCAAAAGCGCGCGCGATCTTGCGCCGCCCCTCCGTCACGCCAATGTTTCCATGGCGCCGCGCACCGCCTGCGCGCAGAGTTCGGGCGCTTCAAGGGGTAGCAGGTGACCGGCCGCCTCGTGAAGCAGCCTGCGCACGTCGCAGCCGGAAAACACCGTGCCGCGCATGTCAGGCGGAAGGATCGGGTCGCGCCCGCCGTGCAAGGCAATCACCGGCACGCGGGGCAGGGGCGGCTGGGCATCGCGCAGGCGCAGCAGGTCGGCATGGAGCGGTGTGACTGAAATCTCCCCGAACGGTTCCTGGCAACCGCAAGCTTGGCGAAAGTCGGCCAGCACGTGGCTCGGATGCTCATCGAACCGGCGCAACATGCGATCCACCACGCGCAAGGGTACGCCCGGCTTGCCGGGGAACGCGGTAAAGCGCTCAAAGCCGTTGATCGCTACGATCCCGGCAAGCCTGGCGGGCGGATTGGCAAGCACGCGCATCGTGCCGAAGCTATGCGTAACGGCCAGGCATGGTTCTTCGATTTCGGGTCGGTCGGGCACGCCGAAATAGCCCCGGTCGTCGATCTCGCACGGCCATTGGGAGAGCAGTGCTGCAAGCG
This sequence comes from Novosphingobium sp., assembly GCF_036733805.1. Taxonomy (GTDB): domain Bacteria; phylum Pseudomonadota; class Alphaproteobacteria; order Sphingomonadales; family Sphingomonadaceae; genus Novosphingobium. Next base: position 29,345 of record NZ_DAIMZT010000017.1, read on the forward strand.
GCTGCCAGAAGTGCCGGTCGAAACCCCAGCCATGCGCGAACAGCAGTTTCATCGCGCGGCCTTGATGGCCGCCAGCAAGCCATCGACATCCGCTTCGGTGTGGCTGGCGCGCAAGACCAGGCGCAAGCGGCTAGTGCCTGCCGGTACTGTCGGGGGGCGGATGGCCGCGGCAAGAAAGCCCGCCGCTTCAAGCCTGACGGAGAGTGCCAGCGCATCCCTTTCCGGGCCGATCACCGCGGGTACGATCTGAGTCGAGGAGGCCCCGTGGTCGAATCCCAGCGCGCCAAGCCCCGCCCGCAAGCGTTCCCCCAGCGCCGCCAGATGCACGCGCTCGGCCTCCATTCCCGGCACGAGATCGAGCGCCGCGTCAATAGCGCCCAGCACTGCGGGTGGCGGCGCGGTGCTGAAGATGAAGCCGCTCGCCGCGTTGACGAGGTAATCGATCAGCACGCGCGATCCCGCGACATAAGCGCCGAAGCCGCCCAGCGCCTTGCTGAAGGTGCCCATGACAAGGTCGATCTTGCCTTCGACCTCCGCGATCAGACCGCGGCCGCCGGGGCCGAGCACGCCTGTCGCATGTGCCTCGTCAACGAATAGCGCTGCGTCGTAACGCTCAGCCAAAGCGGCAAGGCGGGACAGATCGGCGCGGTCGCCATCCATGGAGAACACGCTTTCCGTCAGGATCAGCCGCGCGGGAGCCGCCGTGCCCTTCTCCGCCAGCAGTACTTCCAAGTGATCGAGATCGTTGTGGCGAAAGCGGTGCTGCCGAACGCCGGCCATGGCGAGCCCGGCGTGCATGCTGGCGTGGATTAGCCGGTCCGCAAACACCGCGACGCCCGGCATCGCCGCCAGCAGCGCGGGAATGATCGTGGCGTTGGCTTGCCAGCCGCTGGCGAAGATCAGTGCGGCCTCAGTTCTCTTGAACGCGGCGATCTTTGCCTCAAGTTCGAGATGCGCGTCGCTCGTACCCGTCACCAGGCGCGACGCGCCCGAGCCGGCGCCGTAACGAGCAGTCCATTCGCGCGCGCGCGCAACCAGCAGCGGGTGACCGGCAAGGCCAAGATAATCGTTGCTGGAAAAATCGACCAGCTCGCGCCCCTCACGCAGAACGCGTCCGCCCGGAGCCAGCGCTGTCGCACGCAGGGCGCGCCGCTGGCCGGCGCGCTCGATCCGCGCCAGGGCGGCCTCAAGAAGGGAATCAAGCCGGCTCATCGCCGCAGCCGGTATGGCATGGCGCGCGTCTGCACAATGGCTGAGCTTGGTTTGGGAATGTCGCGTACCTTTATGCGCGTCGCCGGAGCGTCAGTCTTATGATAGCATGCCAAGCCGTCTCGTTCTCGAGACACTCGCCGCCAGGGCTTTGCGAATGATCTTTGTTCTGGATCAAGGTCGTCGCACTCCTGAGAGCGATAGGAGAGGGTGAGCCGCGGCGAAAAGGGACTGGCGTGAACGCCGGTTGGCGCGGCAGGGGATGGCTGAGGCATGGCGCGCGAAAGGTCCAATCACAGCGACAGAGTGCTTGATATCGTCCAGTCAGGCAGTGCTGCCGCGCTTTCGGCGGTGGCCGCGTCCTGGTGCCGCTCGGCCCTGCGCCATGGGTTGGACCCGGCGGGGGCCCGTCCCGGTGCGCGCATAAGTCAAGGTGAGCTTGCGGCGCTGCGCGATGCCAATGGCGAGTTGCTGGCGGTGGCCGCGCCGGTGCTGGACACTCTATTGGGTTCCGTGGGGCGGACGGGCGCTTGCGTGATCCTTTCCGATGTGGACGGAGTCGTGCTGGAAGCCTGCTCCGGCATTGCAGAGGCGGGCTTGTACGATGCGGTGGGCCTGGCGGCGGGGGGCCTGTGGAGCGAGGCGGCGGAAGGCACTAACGGGATCGGCACTTGCCTGGTTGAACAGCGGCCGGTGACGATCCTGCGTAACGAACACTTCGCCAGCCGCAATATCGGCGTTTCCTGCATGGACGCTCCGATCTTCGATCCCGACGGTCGGCTGGTCGCGGCGCTTGATGTTTCCAGCGCGCGGCCGGATCATGATGATGCGATGGCCGCGTTGATCGCAGCGCTGGTGCAGGATGCGGCACGCGCGATCGAGCGCGACTATTTCTGCCGCCGCTTCGCACAGGCGCGGATCGTACTAGCTGGAGAGAGCCGTAGCAGCGGACCTTCGCTGCTGGCGGTGGATCGCGACGACCTGGTCATCGGCGCGACCCGCACGGCCAGAAAGCAGCTTGGTTTCGGCGGGGACACCACCCTTGCGCCCCGTCCGCTGGCGGACGTGCTGGGTCAGGACGGGCCGGGCGGCTTCGAGGATGGCGAACGCACGGTGCTGCGCCAGGCCCTAGCCCGTTCAGGCGGCAACGTCGCCGCAGCTGCCCGCCTGCTGGGGATCGGCCGCGCGACGATGTACCGGCGCATGGAAAGGGCGGGAATGAGCGGCGTGCATTAAGAACCGGCGGGCAGCGCGCGCTTCTGCCTATACATGCTCGCCTTCGTCGCCCGGCATCGCTAGGTTTGGACTGACATGTCCCGCAAAGCCTCGCTCCCCACTCTCGGCCGTTTGAATGCCAAGGTTATCCAGGCCCGGATGGCCGCTGTTGTCGGCGCCGTGCTGCTCAGCCTCGTGGCTATAGCGTTCACGCGCAGCGGTGAACTGGCCCAACACCTTTTCTTCAGGTTGGATCATGCCCATCCCGGCCTGGCGCTGATCCTGACTCCGTGCGTCTTCGCAGGCGTTGCATTCGCGACGCGGCGCTGGTTTCCCGTGGCGCGCGGCTCCGGCATTCCGCAAGTCATGGCGGCGGTCGAAAAGCCGGACGAGAAGGGCTATGGCCCGCTGATATCGTTAAGGACAGCCGCAGCCAAATATGTGGGGACCATAGCCATGTTGCTGGTCGGTGGATCGGTGGGGCGAGAAGGGCCGACTGTTCAGATCAGCGCCGCCATTGTTGCCGCAATTCATCGCTTGTTCAAAGTTCCGATCACGAACGGCGTGATTATCGCGGGCGGTGCGGCGGGCATTGCCGCCGCCTTTAACACGCCGTTGGCCGGAGTGGCATTTGCCATAGAGGAACTGGCGGCCGCCTTCGAACAGCGGGTAGCGGTGTTCGTAATGGCGGCGGTAATGATCTCTGGTCTGGTAAGCTTGGGTCTGGACGGAGACTATATCTATTTCGGCATGGTCACGCAAAGCCTGCCGTTGCGCGCGATGCTGCTGGTGGCGCCGCTCGCGGGCGTGCTGGGCGGATTGGTGGGCGGCATTTTTGCACGCGCGCTGGTGTCTTTGGCATGGTCGCGCCATCCGGCTGTGGTGACGCTTCGCGCGCATCCGATCCTTCTCGCCTTCGGTTGCGGGATGGTCGTCGCCCTGGTCGGCGTGCTCAGCAAAGGCACGAGCTGGGGAACCGGATATGAAACGACCCGCATGCTGCTGTCAGGCGACACGGCGTCTCTGACCTTCGGGCCATTCAAGTTCGCGGCGACGCTGGCGACCGCCATCAGCGGCGCTCCAGGAGGTATTTTCGCACCCTCCCTGTCAGTAGGAGCAGGGCTTGGCCAACTGATCGCGCAGATGTTTCCGAGAGATGCGGCCGGCGCGATCGTGCTGTTGGGCATGATCGGCTATTTCGCGGGTGTGGTGCGAGCTCCTCTCACCGCGGTCATCATCATGACGGAAATGACTGCGGCGCGCAGCATGATCCTTCCTCTTTTCGCGACGGCCCTGCTCGCCGATTGGGTGAGCGCTGCCATTTGTCCGCAGAAGCTGTATCACGCGCTTTCCCGGCAGTTCTGACAAAAAAGGTAGCAAGGGACGCCGGGTTCTCTCAAAATCGCTTGCCGCAAGGTCTATCGCGGTGTTGTCTCGGCATTGAGACAATCCGGGCTCCTTCGTCCCGGCTCCCCCCTCCATGGGCGCGAACGAATCGCGCATGTCTGATCCGGAAGACGGACACGATGGTCCGCCCGAAGTGAGAGGATCGAGAAATGGACATGGTGGTATCCGAGCGCGCCGGTGCTCTGCAGACGCCTTTCGCCAAGACCTACGACAACTTTATCGGTGGCCGCTGGGTTGCCCCCCAGGCGGGCCGTTACTTTGACAATGTATCGCCGATCACCGGCAAGCCGGTGTGCCAAGTCGCGCGTTCCGACGCCGACGATGTGGAGCTGGCGCTCGATGCCGCGCACGCCGCCAAGGATGCTTGGGGTCGCACCAGCCCGGCGGAGCGTGCGCTGATCCTCAACCGCATTGCCGATCGCATGGAAGAGAACCTGGGCAAGCTGGCGCTGGCGGAGACCTGGGACAACGGCAAGCCGATCCGCGAGACGACCGCGGCGGACATCCCGCTGGCCATCGATCACTTCCGTTATTTCGCCGGCTGTATTCGGTCGCAGGAAGGCTCCATCGGTGAGATCGACCATGACACGATGGCCTATCACATCCACGAGCCGCTGGGGGTGGTCGGTCAGATCATTCCATGGAACTTCCCGCTGTTGATGGCCGCGTGGAAACTGGCGCCAGCGCTTGCTGCCGGCAATTGCGTGGTGCTCAAGCCTGCGGAGCAGACCCCGGCCTCCATCATGGTCTTGATGGAGGTGGCGGGCGATCTCTTGCCGCCGGGCGTGCTCAATGTGGTCAACGGTTTCGGGCTGGAAGCGGGCAAGCCACTCGCCAGTTCCAAGCGCATCGCCAAGATCGCCTTTACCGGCGAGACCACCACCGGCAAGCTCATCATGCAATATGCCAGCGAGAACCTGATCCCGGTGACGCTGGAGCTGGGCGGCAAGAGCCCGAACATTTTCTTCGCCGATGTACTGAACGAGGACGACGACTTCCTTGACAAGGCGATCGAGGGTTTCGTGATGTTCGCGCTTAACCAGGGGGAGGTCTGCACGTGTCCCAGCCGGGCGCTGATCCAGGAATCGATCTACGACAAGTTCATGGAACGCGCGTTGAAGCGCGTGGCGGCGATCAAGCAGGGCAGCCCGCTGGACCTGGAAACGATGATCGGCGCGCAGGCGTCAGCCGAGCAGCAGGACAAGATCCTGCGCTATCTCGACATCGGCCGCAACGAAGGGGCCGAAGTGCTGATCGGCGGCCATGCCGCGCAGATGAGCGGGGAACTGGCGGGCGGCTATTACATCCAGCCGACTGTGTTCAAGGGGCACAACAAGATGCGGATCTTCCAGGAGGAAATTTTCGGACCGGTGGTTTCCACCACGACCTTCAAGGACGCCGATGAGGCGCTTGCCATCGCCAATGATACCCAGTTCGGCCTTGGAGCGGGCGTCTGGAGCCGCGACATCAATACCTGCTATCGTTTCGGCCGGGCGATCCAGGCGGGGCGCGTGTGGACGAACTGTTATCACGCCTATCCCGCTCATGCGGCCTTCGGCGGATACAAGCAGTCCGGCATCGGGCGCGAAACGCACAAGATGATGCTTGACCATTATCAGCAGACAAAGAACCTGCTGGTCAGCTACAGCCCGAAGAAGCTGGGCTTCTTCTAAGGGCGCCTGCGTCCGGCGCGGGTAGCCGCGCTCTCTCCTCACTCGCCCGCGCCGGACGTTTCTCTCAAGCCTCCAACAAACACCTCAAAAGCAAATAAGGCGCGGGCCGCGCGAAGGTCTGACGCCGACAGGGAAGAATTACCTGATGAGAATGACCATTCTGGCGGCGGTGGCCGCCTGCACGATGCCGCCCGCTGCCGTCATGGCGCAGGACGCCGCCAATTATCACGACAAGACTCCGGCGGCCGAACCGCAAACGACCGTTTCGGACAGCCCCAAGCTCAGCTTCGGTCTGTCCGCCGCCACGGATTACGTCTGGCGCGGCGTCAGCCAGTCTGCCAATCACGCGGCGGTCTTCGCCACGGCGAACGTGGCCTACAAGGGGTTCTATGCCGGCGCGGGCACCGAGAATGTCGATTTTCTCGGGATCGACCAGGAATACGACTTGTGGGGCGGCTATGTCCTCAACCTGGGCGCGGCAAAGGTCGATGCAGGCTTCGTGCGATACGGTTACGTCGATTCGCCCGTGAAGATCGATACGCTGGAAGGCAAGCTGGCGCTGACAGTGCCGGTCAGCAAGGGATCGGTGACCGCCTCAGCCTATTACACCGGCGATTATTTCGGTTCCGGCAATCCAGCGCTCTATGCTGAGCTTTCGGGCAATTATCCGCTGATCGACAAGCTGAGCGTCCATGCTGCCGTCGGCCATCAGCAGATCAGCCATGTATCCGGGGATTATACCACTTGGAATGCGCGGCTTTCCTACCGGGTGCTGTCAGGTGCAACGGCTTCGGCAGGTTATTATGACACCGACCGCGCGAAAAACCGTCTCAGCCGCGCGCGGGTAGTTGGGTCGCTGGCGATCAGCTTCTGAATGCAGATCGCTGGGGAAGAGGGGCGGAGGCAGCCGATGCCGCCGCCCCATCTTTGCATCAATACATATGCTGGCCGCCGTTGATGCTCATCGTCGATCCGGTGACGAAGGCCGCGTTTTCGGAGCAGAGGAAAGCGCAGCCGCGTGCGATCTCGTAAGCGTGGCCAAGGCGGCCGACCGGAATCTTTGCGACGATTTTCTCAAGCACCGGCCCCGGCACGGCGGCGACCATGTCGGTATCGATATAACCCGGCGCTATGGCGTTTACAGTCACTCCGTATTTCGCGCCTTCCTGCGCCAGCGCTTTGGTGAAGCCGTGAATGCCGGACTTGGCGGCGGCATAATTCACTTGGCCATACTGGCCGGCCTGGCCGTTGATCGAGCCGATATTGACGATGCGGCCCCAGCCGCGGTCGCGCATGCCGGAAAAAGTCGCCTTGGCCATGTTGAAGCAGCCGCCAAGATTGATGCGCATGACCTCGTTCCAGTCATCGAAGCTCATCTTGTGCAGCACGCCGTCGCGAGTAATGCCGGCATTGTTGATGACGATGTCGACCGGACCTACTTCGGCGGCCACCCGCTCGCACCCGTCCAGGCATGCCTCATGGTCACCGACATCCCACTTGTAGGCAGGGATGCCCGTCTTCTCCATGAAGGCTCGAGCCTTCTCTTCGTTTCCAGCGTAATTCGCGACGACACTGTGGCCTCGATCCTTCAGTGCCAGCGAGATGGCTTCACCGATACCCCTGGTCCCACCGGTAACAATTGCAACGCGTGCCATGACAAGCCTTTCGCTAGTGTGCATCCGCGGCGCAGGCTAGGAAATGCAAGGTCCTTGAGCAAGGTGGACGGGCCACGGTTCGACGCAGCCAGCAAGAAATCGCGGTTGCTGATTGCGCAACCACAGTTGCCTAAATCAGAAACGGAACTGCGTGCCTACGTAGACCGCCTGGCTATCCTGCCTACCGTCCGTCAGCGGGGACAGGCGTTCGCGTTCCTGGGAATAGCGGACACCGGCGGTAACATCGAGATTCTCCGTCACGCGGTAGGCGCCGCTCAGGTCCACCTCGCCCGCCGGATCTCCAGCGAAAGTGCGCGGAGCCCGCCCGGCGGCGCGCTTCTCGTCAAGTGAAAGGCGCGTGCTGAACCGCGAATTGGCGTTGTCGGGCGCGCCGGGTTGGAGGCTGAACTTTCTGATGTCAGGCATTTCCGCCAGCGGGCGGCTGGGGGCCTGCGGGACAAGATCCTGTGCGAAGTTCTGATAACCCCGCGAAACGCCCAGGTTGAAGGCAGCGGGGGAGAAGCGCAGTCGTCCCGGCTCGCCCGTGCTCTGCGCGATCTGCGAACTGTTGTGCACGATGATCGCCTTCGCCGCCTCTGGATCGACGCGAACGGCAACGGTGACCGAACGATCCGTTCGATTGGGAGTGCCGGCCGGCGTGAACGGAAAGGGTTGCCCCTTGGCCAATGATCGCATGGCGATCACCCGCGCGAGGTTTTCCGGCGACCCCTCCGGATCCAGCGAATCGAGACGATTGGGCGGCGCTGACAGCGAGGAGAAGCTGGCAGCGGAAAAGGCGAGCACGGCGCTGGGCAGCGCAAGCACGCCCACGCTCGCGGCGAGCATCGCTCCTGCCTTCATACTGCCTCTCGACGCAATTCCGCGCTCCGAAACCATTGTCAGCCCTGTTGCCTGTTTGTCTGCCCGCCAGCACGTTCGCCCGGCCAAATCCAGCCTGGCCCGGCATACTCGCGAGACGATATTAACACAGCCTGATCGCACGGGGGAGAGGCTAACCACTGGCCTGCGCCCCTTCCCGCGACTCGGTTCAGCAGCGGTTTAGCCGGGAATGGCGAGGAACGCGCACTTGCCGCCGGTGCAACGGCGGTTATAGAGGCGTTTGATGGCAGGCTCCGGTTCCCGGCGCATGCCGGCCAAGACAGGAACTGGGAACGACAATGACAGGCACCACCGATACCGGCCTTTTCACCGCTCGCTCGCTGGTGACGGCGGCCCTTTGCGGCGTGGCGGCGCTCGCGCTGGCCGGCTGCGGCGGCAAGAAGAAGCACGTGGCAGCCGCCATGGCGCCCTCGCAGGTGACCACGATCGGTGTGAACAGCTACCTCTGGCGGGCCAGCCTTGATACGCTTTCGTTCATGCCGCTGGTCCAGTCGGACAGCGCGGGCGGCGTCATCATCACGGATTGGTATGCCAACCCGAAGAACCCCGGCGAACGGGTGAAGGTCTCGGTCATGATCCTTGACCAGGATTTGCGCGCCGATGCGCTGAAAGTGACGGCGGTGCGCGAGGTGGCGCAGGGCGGCGGCTGGGCCGCGGCGCCGGTGCAGGCTGCCACCGTGCAGAAGCTGGAAGATATCATCCTGACGCGCGCGCGTGACTTGCGCCGCAATTCCATGGGCGGTTGATCGCCAGCGCGGTTGATCTATTTCGCGGGCGGCCGCACCCAACGACAGAGTCGGCCCGCAGGAGACAAGACAGACATGACCGAGCGGTTCGATCCGGCTCAGGCAGACACGCGCTGGCAAGCGGCGTGGGACGAGGCGCAGTGCTTCAAGGCTGATGATGCGAGCGCGAAGCCGCGCAGCTATGTCCTGGAGATGTTCCCATATCCGTCAGGGCGCATCCACATCGGCCACGTGCGCAATTATACGATGGGCGATGTGCTGGCGCGCTACAAGCGGATGAAGGGCTTCGAAGTGCTTCACCCGATGGGCTGGGATGCCTTCGGCATGCCTGCCGAGAACGCGGCGATGGAAAAGGGCGTTCATCCCGGCGGTTGGACGCGCCAGAACATCGCCAACATGAAGGCGCAGTTGAAGCGCCTGGGCTTCGCGCTGGACTGGAGCCGAGAGGTCGCCACGTGCGATCCGGAATATTACGGCCACGAACAGGCGCTGTTCCTCGATCTTTATGAGGGCGGGCTCGTCTATCGCAAGGAATCGGCAGTCAACTGGGACCCGATCGACCAGACGGTGCTCGCCAACGAACAGGTGATCGACGGGCGCGGCTGGCGCTCCGGAGCGCTCGTGGAGAAGCGCAAGCTGAGCCAGTGGTTCCTCAAAATCACGGACTTTGCCGAGGAACTGCTTGAAGGGCTCTCCACGCTGGAGAAGTGGCCGGAGAAAGTCCGGACCATGCAGGAGAACTGGATCGGCAAGAGCCAAGGCTTGCAGTTTCGCTTCGCGCTGTCGAACGGCGAGGAACTGGATGTTTACACCACCCGGCCCGACACGATCTTCGGCGCCAGCTTCGTTGCGGTCGCCGCCGATCACCCGGTCGCACAGGCGGTGGCCATGGCCAATTGCGACGCGGCGAAGTTCATCGACTTGTGCAAACAGGGCGGCACCACCGCCGCCGAGCTGGAGACGGCGGAGAAGCTGGGCTTCGATACCGGCCTTGGCGCGAAGCATCCCATGACGGGCGAATACCTGCCGGTCTTCATCGCCAATTTCGTCCTGATGGACTACGGCACCGGCGCGATCATGGCGGTGCCGGGCCACGATCAGCGCGACTTTGAGTTCGCCAGCAAGTACGGCCTGCCGATCAAGCGGGTGATCGCCGCCAGCGTCAAGGAAGCGGACAAGCCCTTCGAGGGTGAAGCGGAGGCCGGAGACGGCGTATGCGTCAATTCGGGCTTCATCACCGGAATGACCGTTGCCGAGGGCAAAGCTGCCGTCATCGACCGCGCTGAAAGCCAGGGCTGGGGCGAAGGAAAAACCGTGTGGCGCCTGCGCGACTGGGGCGTTTCGCGCCAGCGCTACTGGGGCACGCCGATCCCGTTCATTCACTGCGAGATCTGCGGCGTTGTCCCGGTGCCGAAAAAGCAGCTTCCGGTGACCCTGCCTGAGGACGTCGATTTCTCAGTGCCCGGCAACCCGCTGGCCCGTCATCCCACATGGAAGCATGTCGATTGCCCGCAATGCGGCAAGCCGGCGCGGCGCGAGACGGACACGCTCGATACCTTCGTCGATTCTTCGTGGTACTTCCTACGCTTTGCCAGCCAGCCGGACGACAGACCGTTCGATCCCGCGCGGATTCGCGAATGGCTGCCTGTGGAGCAATATATCGGCGGCATCGAGCACGCGATCCTGCACTTGCTTTACGCCCGGTTCTGGACCCGCGCGCTCGCCCGCATCGGCAAGATCGAAGTGAAGGAGCCTTTCGCCAGCCTGTTCACGCAAGGCATGGTCACGCACGAGACTTACGAACGGAAGAATCCCGAGAACGGACAGCCGATCTTCTTCTCACCCGGCGAGGTCGAACGCTCCGCCGAAGGTGCGACGCTCAAGGCCGATGGCGCGCCGGTAGCAATCGGCCGCGTCATCAAGATGTCGAAGTCGAAGAAGAACGTCGTCGATCCGGATGAGATCGTCGCGACTTACGGCGCCGACGCGATCCGCTGGTTCATGCTCTCCGACAGCCCGCCCGAGCGTGATCTGCCCTGGTCGGAAGCGGGGATCGAGGGCTGCGCGCGCTACGTCCAGCGCCTGTGGCGCTTGTTCGGCCAGTACGATGCGGCAGCGGAAGGTGAGGACAAGGCGGTCGACCGCAAGGCGCATCAGACCGTTGCGGCGGTGGCCGAGGACATCGAATCGCTGGGCTTCAACAAGGCCGTTGCGCGTATTTACGAACTGACCGGCGTGATCGAGAAGGCAGCGCCTTCCGCCAGCCGTTCGGACGCGATCCGCACGCTTTTGCTGCTTGTTTCGCCGATGATGCCGCACTTGGCGGAAGAAGCCTTTACCGCCTTCGGGGCGGGCCTGATCGCCAATGCCGCCTGGCCGCCGGTCGATCCGGCGCTCTTGGTGGATGACGAGGTCACCATTGCCATCCAGGTCAAAGGGAAGCTGCGCGACACCGTGACGGTCGCCAAGGGCACCGGCAAAGAGGAGCTTGAGGCGCTTGCCCTTGCCAGCGAGAAAGTGCAGCGTGCTCTCGATGGAGCCGAAGTGCGCAAGGTGATCGTAGTGCCTGACCGTCTGGTGAATCTCGTCGCGTGAGGCGACCGCTCGTCCTTGCAGGAGCCTTGATGCTCGTGACGCCGATGCTTGCAGGCTGTGGTCTTCACCCGATGTATGCGGGCGGCGGCAACGGCGCGGTCGCGCGGGGGCTGGCTGACGTCCAGGTTTCGGCGATCGAAGGGCGCGCGGGATGGCTGGTCCGCAATGCCCTGGTGGACGAACTGGGTTCCGGCAAAGGCGGCACCGCGCCACGTTATCGGTTGGACGTGCGGCTTGACGACAAGCTTGAGGGTTTCGCCCTGCTGTCGAACGACACCATCGGCCGGGAGCGGCGCACCTTGCGGGCACGCTATCAGCTTGTGAACGTTTCAAGCGGCGAAGTCGTGCTTGACGCCACTGCCGGGTCGGACGCCGGCATTGATGTGGTCTCTTCCGACTATGCGACGATTGCTGCTGAACAGACGGCGCTGGAAAACCTCTCGAAGGATGTGGCCAGTCGCATCGTCACCAGCGTTGCCCTGCGCCTGCGCGGCGACACGGTTCAGTGACGGCGGCACGATATGGAAGGCGTTCGCTGTCCCGCCCTGAACGGGATGACGGACAGGACTGAAATCGAGGCCCCGCGTCCATGAAGGCCACTCAAAAGGACTTCGCCGGTCTTGCCGAACGGGCCGCCCGGCAGGCGCGGGTCTTCTTCTTCTGTGGGCCGGATGAGGCGGGCGCGAATGATGCGGCGGCGCGGATCGTTTCGCTTCTGCCCGAGGCCGGCGAACGGGTGGAGCTTGCGGGCGCTGACTTGCGCAAGGACCCGGTGCGGCTGGGCGACGAGGCGCGTTCCAGCTCGCTGTTCGGGTTCGCGCGCCACATATGGGTTCGCGCGCAGGGTGATGAGGCGCACGATGCCGTGCAAATCCTGTTGGAGAACGCGGTCCAGGCGTGCCCGGTGCTGATCGTCGCTACAGGGGCGACAGACAAATCGCGCACGGCCAAGCTTATCGCCGAACGGGATGGGCTGGTCGCGACGTTCTATCCCCCGGACTTGGGCGCGGTGACCGCATCGGTGCGGACGATGGCCAATGGCGCCGGTCTCAAGATGGGCAGTGAGATCGCCGAAAGGATCGCGAGAGCTTCCGGTCTTGATACCCGGCTTGCCCGTTCCGAAGTGACCAAGTTGGCGCTTTATCTTGATGCGAGCCCGGAGGCGCCCAGGCCGGTTTCGACGGCAGACCTCGACGCGGTGAGCGCCAAGACCGAGGATGACGATTTCGGGCCGCTGGTCGATGCTGTGCTCGGCGGGAAGCGCGAGGCGGTCGGGCCTGAGCTGAGGCGCATGCGCGAGCTTGGGATCAACCCGGTCGGCCTGCTGTTGGCATTCGAGCGTCGGAGCGCTCAACTCGCCGCGCTTAACGCGCGCTTGGGGCACGATCCGGATGTCAGTGCTTTCCTCAAGGCCGAAGCCGGCGCAAGGCGCATTTTCTGGAAAGATCAGCCGGCGCTGACGGCCCAGCTCAAAATCTGGCGCGGGCAGCGGCTGGAACGGCTGGCGGCCCGGCTGATCTCATTGCATCAGGCACTGCTGACCAATAGCCAGGATGCGGAACTGCTTCTGTCGGAAGGGTTGCTTACCATTGCAAGGATCGCCATCGGCGCCGCCCGGCCATCGTTTCGGTCTTGATCGCCGGTCTTGGATCAAGGCGGGAATACGTGTTTTCAGTCCTTCTTTGGAACCGTGAAAGTACCTGATACGCGCCCGCCGGATGCCGAAGAGACGCCGCTCTTGAGATCCATCACGAAGCGGCCACCGTGCAAGGTGTCACCATTGCCGCGCTTGAGCGAGGCATTTCCCGTCATGGTGATGATCCTCTGGTTGAAATCGTAAACTCCGACGTCACCGGTCGCCAGTTCGTCGTTCCGGGTCACGACCACCCCGCCGCTCGCAGTGATGCGTTGGATCTGAAGCGATCCGGCATTTGTGAAGTTGACTACGGTCTGTGCGGCGCGCAGCCGCAACTCGCCTTGACGCACATCGACATTGCCGGACAGGACGACGCGATTCTGCTTGTCCTGCAATTCAATCCGATCCGCCGAATAGTCGACCGGCGCATTGGTATCGTGCCCCGAAAAAACTTGAGCGGCCAGGCGCGGGGCGGCGGCAAAGGCGGTGGCGCCAACGAGCAGGACTGCAGCGGCAGCACGAAAGGGCAGGCGGCGCGGATGACGCAGCGTCATTTGGGTATCCTCATCTTCCCTGGGGTCATGTGCAGCCGGGCATTGCCATTCAGAACCACAGTACGGTTTTCCAGGTCGGCCGTCATCGTTCCGGCGCTGAACGTGCCTGTGGGCACAGTGCCCTGAACGCCGCCGGAGCCGACCGCGACTTTCCGTTTGACGTCCACCGAAACGTTGCTTGTCGTCATCCGGTAGCCATCAGGTGCGGAGAACTGCACCGGACCGGAGACGGCGATGTTTTCGGCATCGTAATTGTAGGCCCCGCGCGGGGCCTGAAGGCGGGCGGGACCATCATTGAGGCTCATCTGCGCGGAAAGATCGAGCATCTGGACCACCGGGACGTCTGCCGATTGCTGCACAGCGGTGCCGGCCGTCACCACAAAATCGCGGCCGCGATTATCCTGCCCTTTGTAAGCGGCGTCACTCACCTTGATGCGCTCGTTCGTCACCGCGACCTTGTGGCGATCAAGCAGGAAGCTGATCTCGCCGCGGGGCGACAATGGGACCAGGATCATGATCGCGGCGATCACGCCGATGCCGGCCGGAAGCGCCTTCGCCAGAAAGCCCACCAGCCGATCATGCGAACCGCCCGGCGTGGCGAAGTGCCGGCGGCGATTGCGGATCTGGATGGCTTTCACCGACATGATCGATCAGGCTCCGGCGTGATGCACGGCCAAGGCGGCTTCAGGCGGCTTCGTGGCTGAAGATGTCGTGGTCCGGCCAACCGGCAAGGTCAAGCTGCGCGCGCGCCGGAAGGAAGGCGAAACACGCCTCGGCAAGCCCGGTGCGTTTCTCGCGGGCGAGGCGTTCCACCAGGATTTCGTGCATGGCATGAAGATAACGCACGTCCGAAGCGGCATAATCCTTTTGCGCATCGCTAAGTTCCGGCGCGCCCCAGTCGCTGGATTGCTGTTGTTTGGACACTTCCTTGCCCAGCAGTTCACGCACCAGGTCTTTCAGACCATGGCGATCGGTGTAAGTGCGCACCAGCTTGCTGGCGATCTTGGTGCAGAACACCGGCGCGGCCATTATCCCCAGGTAATGCTGGATCGCCGCAAGGTCGAACCGGGCAAAGTGATAGAGTTTCAGCCGCTGCGGATCGCCCAGCACCGCTTTCAGGTTTGACGCGGCATAGCTGCTGTCCGGCGCGAAGCGCACCAGATGCTCATCGCCCTGTCCGTCCGATATCTGAACCAGGCAAAGGCGATCGCGCGGGGTTATCAATCCCATCGTCTCGGTATCGATGGCGACGGGTCCCGGCGCGAGGACGCCCTCGGGGAGATCTTCTTCGTGGAGATAGACAGCCATGGTTCGAAAATGCTTAGGGACTGGGCCGGTGTTTCGCAATGGGGGCGGGTCGGCGGCGCATGAATTTTGAGGGCGCAGGAATTTTCGGGCATGACTGAGGCAACAAGCGCACAGGCCGTTCCAACGAGCTGGCAGGCCGCACTGAACCCCGCACTTTCGACGGCGGAGGCACGCAGACTGGGCGGCTGGCTGAAGGCGGAAGAAGCGGCGGGGCGGCGGATCTACCCTCCGCGCGGAAACCGACTGCGCGCCCTGGAACTGACGCCGCTGGACGCGGTGAAGGTGGTGATCCTGGGCCAGGACCCTTATCATGGGCCGGGACAGGCGCATGGGCTGGCCTTTTCCGTGCTCGAGGGCGTGCGAGTTCCGCCTTCGCTGGTCAATATTTACAAGGAATTGGCGACCGATTGCGGGGTCGCCGCGCCGCTGCACGGCAATCTGGAGCATTGGGCGCGCCAGGGCGTGCTGCTGCTCAACAACTCGCTGACGGTGCAAGAAGGGCAGGCGGGTTCGCACCAGAACAAGGGCTGGGAGGCCATCACGGATGCCGCCGTTGCCGCTGTCGCCGCGAAGCAGGAGCCCTGCGTATTCCTGCTCTGGGGCAGCCATGCGCGCAAGAAGGCGGAACGCGTGGCGGGCCTGGCCAAGAGCCATCACCTGGTGCTGACCGCGCCGCACCCCAGCCCCTTGTCGGCGCATTCCGGCTTCTTCGGCTGCCGTCATTTCAGCCGGGCCAATGCGTTCCTGCGCGAGAATGGGCGAGGGGCGATCGACTGGTAGCGCAAACCCTCCTTCGGCGAAGTGTGAGAAGGGCCGGTTTTGCTGGTTGGGTATGCGGCCTGGGGGCTTTATGTCGAATTTAGGAGTTTCGCCATTATCGGCCGGCACGCCTCGATAGTCATGTGAATCGCGGTGCGCCTGATGGAGCGATCAGGCGAGAATCTGGATGCCATGCTTTTCAACAATCGACAGCAGCTTGAGCGCCGCGCCGCTTGGCTTCTTGGCTCCGGTTTCCCACTTCGCCACTGTGCTTTCGCTGGTGTTGAGATAGCGGGCAAAAACCGGCTGACTGACCTTGTTTCGCTCGCGCAACCGTTTGATTTCGTCCGGCGCGATCATTGGCGGCTTGGTCAGGCAGTTTTCATCGAAATGGCGCATCGTAGCTTTATCAATCGACCCGACACGATACATGCCAGCGGCGACGCTATGGATCGCCTCGAAGGCGTCGCTCTTGAACTTACCCTTGGCGGCCATTGCATATCTCCGTTATCTCGCGCGCTTCCAGTTCCCGCTCAATCTGATCGTCAGTCTTTTGGGCATAGAGATCAGCGAGATCGCGAAATGCCCGTAGTTCGGCATCATCGATGTTGGCGCGGTTCTTTTTGGCGAACAGATAAGTGTAAACCCAAAAGCGCCGCCCTTTTGCGAGAATGATGCTCCGATGCCTGTTCTTGTCGAGGCGCTTCTTGAACACGCCGCCACCAAGATCATCAGCCTGACCTTTTCGCACCGCGCGAATAGCCTCGCACAGTTCGTCATCTGTAATTCGTGCCTTCTGCGCCGCTTTTGCGAACCAGGCGGTCTTGAAGGTCCGCTCAGTTGCCTCGGCCTCATTCATGAGACGTAATGTGGCACTTAGTGCTATTTAATCAAGAGGGCTCTGTTTGCTGAAGGCTGGCAGCGGCGATCCCCCCTGCGTGACAATCGTTTGTTTTTCGCCAGGGTTCGCTTGCCAGGAAACGGCAGGCTCCTCACACTGATGTGAACCAAAACGAAAGGGCGCACCTTCCGGCGCGCCCCCGATCAAGCTTCCTGGCGATAACCTCAGCGCGGCAGTTCGCTTGCGCCCATTAGCGCCTCGTCGACGGAGCGGGCGCATTGGCGGCCTTCGCGAATCGCCCAGACGACCAGCGACTGGCCGCGCCGCATATCGCCGCAGGACCAGATCTTCTCGTCGCTGGTCTGGTATTTCTCGGTGTCGGCCTTCACGTTGCCGCGCGGGTCCAGTTCGACGCCGGACTGGTCAAGCATGCCGGCCTTACGCGGGCCAACGAAGCCCATGGCCAGCAGGATCAGGTCAGCCTGCAACGTGAACTCGCTGCCGGGCACCTCGTGCATCTTGCCGTCCTTCCACTCGACGCGCACGCATTCCAGGCCCTTCACGTCGTTATCGCCGACAACGCGCTTGGTCAGCACCGCCCAATCGCGCGTCGCACCTTCCTCATGGCTGGAGGACGTGCGCAGCTTGAGCGGCCAGAACGGCCAGGAGAGGCCCTTGTCCTCATGGACCGGTGGCTTGGGCATGATCTCCAGCTGCGTGACCGAAAGAGCGCCCTGACGGTTGGAGGTGCCGACGCAGTCCGAACCGGTGTCGCCGCCGCCGATGACGATGACGTGCTTGCCGGTGGCGGTGATCGATCCGCGCGGCGCGGCGCGCACTTCGTCGTCGCCGGCATTGCGCTTGTTCTGCTGCGTCAGAAATTCCATCGCGAAGCGCACGCCCGGCAGTTCGAAGCCGGGAATGTTGAGCGGCCGGGGATCTTCGGCCCCTCCTGAGAAGACCACCGCGTCGAAGTTCTCCTTGAGCGAAGCCACGGAGACCGAGACGCCGACCTCTACCGAGGTGCGAAATTCCACCCCTTCCGCCATCATCTGCACCATGCGGCGGTTGATGAGGTGCTTCTCCATCTTGAAGTCGGGGATGCCGTAACGCATCAGTCCGCCGACGCGGTCGTTCTTTTCGAACACCGTCACTGAATGACCGGCGCGGGCAAGCTGCTGAGCGCAGGCGAGGCCGGCGGGACCGGAGCCCACCACCGCCACGGACTTTCCGGTTTTCCGCGCCGGGACTTTCGGCTCGATCCAGCCTTCGGCCCAGCCCTTGTCGACGATCGCGCATTCGATCGACTTGATGGTGACCGGCTGGTCGACGATGTTTAGCGTACAGGCCGCCTCGCACGGGGCGGGGCAGATGCGGCCGGTGAACTCGGGGAAGTTGTTGGTCGAGTGGAGGACTTCCAGGGCATTCCTGAAGTCATCCTCATAGACGAGGTGGTTCCAGTCCGGGATGATGTTGTTGACCGGACAGCCGGTGTGGCAGTGCGGCACGCCGCAGTTCATGCAGCGTGACGCCTGACCCTTGAGCGTTTCGGCGGAGAGCGGAATGACAAATTCGCTGTAGTTCTTCAGTCGTTCGTCCACCGGACCGTAAGTGCGATCCTGACGGTCCAGTTCGAGGAAGCCGGTTTCCTTGCCCATGTAACGTAATACCTTCGAATTATTCAGCGGCCACGGAAGCGGCGTCCAGCCGCTCGGCCTCCAGTTGCCTGAGCGCCTTCGCATAATCGCGCGGCATCACCTTCACGAACTTGCCGATGGTGTTCGACCAGTCGTCCAGCAGCGCGCGGGCCCGGCGGGAGCCGGTGTGCAGGTGGTGGCGTTCAAGCAGGATGCGGATGCGTTCGGCGTCATGGCGCAGCATGTCGCCCATGCCCAGGTCATTGACGCCGTTGGTCCGCTGTTGCGGACGGCCGGCTCCTCCCAGTTCATCGGCGTCCTCGTCAGCCTCCGGAGAGACCTTGATGAGATCGACCATCGAGAGGTTGCACAGCTTGTCGAACTGGCCGTCCTCGTCAAAGACATAAGCGATGCCGCCGGACATGCCTGCCGCGAAGTTGCGGCCGGTCTTGCCCAGGACCATCACAACGCCGCCGGTCATGTATTCGCAGCCGTGATCGCCGCAGCCTTCGACCACCGCGATCGCGCCCGAGTTGCGAACCGCAAAGCGTTCGCCGCCGACGCCGTTGAAGAACGCCTCGCCCGAAATCGCGCCGTAAAGCACGGTGTTGCCGACGATGATATTCTTCAGTGGATCGCGGTTCACGTGAGTAGGCTGGCGCACGATCACGCGCCCGCCCGACAGGCCCTTGCCCACATAGTCATTGGCATCGCCGGTCAGGTCCATTGTAACGCCGTGAGCGAGCCAGGCGCCGAAACTCTGGCCGGCGACGCCTGTGAGCTTCACGTTGATCGTGTTGTCAGGCAGCCCCTCATGGCCGTGGCGCTTGGCCACTTCGCCTGAAAGCATCGCGCCGACCGTGCGATTGACGTTGATGATCGGCTTTTCGATCCGCACCGGCTGGCGATTCTCCAGCGCTTCAGCCGAGGCGGCGATGAGCTGGTTGTCCAGCGCGTTCTCAAGCCCGTGTTCCTGCCGCTGGCTCCAGTTCAGCGACGGGCTGTCGCCCTGCGGAGCCTGGTAGAGGATCCGGGACAGATCGACGCCCTTGGCCTTCCAGTGGGAGATCGCCTTCTTCATGTCGAGCCGGTCGACCCGGCCGACCATCTCACCGACCGTGCGGAAGCCCAGTTCGGCCATGATGGCGCGTAGTTCCTCGGCCACGAAGAAGAAGTAATTGATGACGTGCTCGGGCTGGCCGGTGAAGCGCGCGCGCAGCACCGGGTCCTGCGTAGCGACGCCGACCGGGCAGGTGTTGAGATGGCACTTGCGCATCATGATGCAGCCGGCCGCAATCAGCGGCGCGGTGGCAAAGCCGAACTCGTCAGCGCCGAGCAACGCGGCAATGGCCACGTCGCGCCCGGTGCGCAGGCCGCCGTCGGCCTGAACGCAGATGCGGCTGCGCAAATTGTTGAGCAGCAGCGTCTGCTGCGTCTCCGCCAGGCCGATTTCCCAGGGCGAGCCGGCATGCGTAAGCGATGTCAGCGGCGAAGCGCCGGTGCCGCCTTCGTAGCCGGAGATCGTCACATGGTCCGCGCGAGCCTTGGAGACGCCCGCGGCCACCGTACCGACTCCCACCTCGGACACCAGCTTGACCGAGATTCGCGCGCCGGTGTTCACGTTCTTGAGATCGTGAATGAGTTGGGCGAGATCCTCGATCGAGTAGATGTCGTGGTGCGGTGGCGGAGAAATCAGGCCGACGCCCGGCGTCGAATGCCGGGTCTTGCCGATGATCTTGTCGACTTTATGGCCGGGCAGCTGCCCGCCTTCGCCGGGCTTGGCGCCTTGGGCCATCTTGATCTGAATATCGTCGGCATTGACGAGATACTCTGTGGTCACGCCGAAACGCCCTGACGCGACCTGTTTGATGGCCGAGCGCATGGATGCGCCGTCCGGCAGGGGCGTGAAGCGCGTCGGATCCTCGCCGCCCTCGCCGGTGTTGGACTTGCCGCCGATCTTGTTCATCGCCAGCGCCAGCGTGGTGTGCGCTTCCCACGAGATCGAGCCATAGCTCATCGCGCCGGTAGCGAAGCGCTTGACGATCTCGCCGGCGGGCTCGACCTCTTCCAGCGGGATCGGCTTGGCCGCCGGCACCAATTCCATCAGCCCGCGAATGGTGAGCATCCGGGTGGACTGGTCATTGATGGTCTGGGCGAACTCCCGGTACTTGTCCGGAAGGTTCCCGCGGACGGCATGCTGAAGCAGACCGATGTTGGTGCTGGTCCAGGCATGTTCCTCGCCGCGCACACGGGCGCCGTACATGCCGCCCACGTCGAGCATGTTCGCGTAGATCGGGTTGTCGCCATAAGCCGCGATGTGGCGGCGGACGGCTTCCTCCGCGATCTCGCGCAGGCCGGCCCCTTCGATGGTGGTCGCGGTGCCGGTGAAATACTTATCGATGAAATGGCTCGACAAGCCGACCGCGTCGAAGATCTGCGCGCCGCAATAGGATTGATAGGTCGAGATGCCCATCTTGGACATGACCTTGCGGATGCCCTTGCCGATCGCGTAGACATAATTCTTGCGGGCCTGCTCGGCAGTGACCGGCAGGTTCTTGCGAACGCGGATGTCCTCGATCGTCTCGAACGCGACGTAGGGGTTGATCGCCTCCGCGCCGTAGCCCGCGAGCACGCAGAAGTGATGCACTTCGCGCGCTTCGCCGGTTTCAACGACAAGGCCGGTCTGCATGCGCAGGCCCTGACGCACCAGGTGATGGTGCACCGCCGCCGTGGCGAGCAAGGCGGGCATCGGAATGCGGCTCGGTCCCTGCGCGCGGTCGGACAGGATCAGGATGTTCTTGTCCGCCAGCACGGCCTCCGTCGCCGTCCAACACATTTCCTTGATCGCCAGTTCCAGCCCATCAGCGCCGGTGCTGGCATCCCAGGTGATATCGATCGTTTCGGTGCGGAAAGCACCATCGAGCGCAGCCTCGACCGAGCGGATCTTGGCCAGCCCCTCATCAGTCAGGATCGGCTGGCTTACTTCGAGGCGCTTGTGCGTGCCCGCATCGTGGCCAAGCAGGTTCGGGCGCGGGCCGATCATGGAAACCAGACTCATCACCAGTTCCTCGCGGATCGGGTCGATCGGCGGGTTAGTGACTTGTGCGAAGTTCTGCTTGAAATAGTCGTAAAGCAGGCGCGACTTGTTCGACAGCACCGGGATGGGCGTATCCGTGCCCATCGAGCCAATCGGATCATC
>NZ_DAIMZT010000018.1:0-50092 GCF_036733805.1 Novosphingobium sp.
CCGTGCGGGATCAGCGGCCACATCTTGTCGAGATCGGCGCCCAACAGCTCGCTTTCCATGGTGCGGCGGCGCGCGTTCATCCAGTTCACGTTGCCGCGAACCGTGTTGATCTCGCCATTATGGGCCATGAAGCGATAGGGATGCGCCAGCTTCCAGCTCGGGAAGGTATTCGTCGAGAAACGCTGATGCACAAGGCCAAGCGCGGAGACGAACTCAGGATTGCGCAAATCGTCGTAGAACGAGCCGACTTGCGTTGCCAACAGCAGGCCCTTGTAAACGATCGTGCGGCTGGAGAAGCTTGGCATGTAAAGCTCGGTCAGGCCGGGCAGATTATGCTTTTTCGCCAGCGTTTCGAGCGGATTCTGCGTCTGCTTGCGGATCGCCAGCAGCTTGCGCTCGAACGCGTCCTGATCGGCACAGTTTTCACCGCGCGCGACGAAGCACTGGCGGATCACCGGCATCGACGCGATGACGGCCTTGCCCAGACCGTCCAACGTGGTCGGCACGTCGCGCCAGCCGATCAGCTTCTGACCTTCCTTGGCGATGAACTTCTCAAAGGTCGCAACGACGAAATTGCGGGCGGCCTCGTCCTGCGGCAGAAAGCACATGGCCACAGCATAATCGCCGGCCTGCGGCAGCTTGACGCCAGCGCTCTGCGCCCAAGTGCGGAACAGCTGATCGGGAAGCTGCGTCAGAATGCCTGCGCCATCGCCCAGCAGCGGGTCCGCGCCCACCGCGCCGCGATGGTCGATATTTTTCAGGATTTCCAGCGCCTGGGTAATGATTGCGTGCGTTTTTTGGCCTTTAATATGGGCAACAAAGCCCACACCGCAGGAATCGTGTTCGTTGCGCGCATCGTAAAGGCCCTGGGGCTTAGGAAATCCCATCGATAAAACCTATCCTGTCATTTACCGGGATCTACCGGGCGCGCTCGACGACATGCGCGAATCGCGCATCGTCCCCACGCGGCATAGTGACCCCAAGGTCCCCATGACGATTGCGTGGCCGTTTTGCAACCGCCAACGCTGATTGCGCGCACGGTTGCACACGCGCGCGCCCGGAAAACGGGCATTTTATTATCAGAAAGTCGGGCTGGAAGATCCGGATGAGCGCGGGTAAGAGCGCGTTTGAAGCACGAAAGCCCTCAGGCTGCGCCGCTCATGCGTTGCAGCGTTGCAAGAGCCTCGCGCAATGCCTTCTCGGCCGCTTCCGGATCGGGTTTGCCTGAACGTCCTGCGCCCGGTGCATCGAATGGACGGTCAGAGGAAGGACGTGACATGGGCATCGCTGGCCCCGGCTCGTTCACTGACATCTCGTGCGCAGGCTTCTGGCGGTCCGTGCGCGAGAGATCGAGCAGCGACGAGTAGCCCCGTTCAAGCTCGCCAGCTTCGCGCTCATCCTCGTCGCTGTCCGCTGCTTCTGCGGCAATCGCACGATCTGCCAGACCCGCCATTTTTCCGCCGATGTGCCGCGGCGGAATGTAACCGGGCAGCGCATCTTCGCCTTCGCCTTCGAAAGCGGCAGGATCGACGGGGCGGAGCGCAGCCGGAACACGCGGCGGCACGAAGGACGCATCGTCTTGGCGGACAGGGGCCGGGTCCGGGTGGCGCACGGCGTTGAAGCGCGGCATCGCGAAAGGCGGCGGCGCGGCGTCAATGGCTTGCTTGCCGCTTTCGCCGTCCGGCTCGGGGGCGCTTTCGGTTTCGGGCTCGATCGGGATAGTGAGGGTGGGCGTGGTCCGAGCTGCTTCCCGGCGTCGCTCCATCGCGAGCGCCAGGCGTTCGAGAAGTTCAATCGGCGAAAGTTCTTCGAGCGTGGCTCCGGCGATGCGGGCAGCGGCGCTGGGCCGGTCGCGTTCCGGCGCGTTGTCGCCCTCGGCTACCGGAATGAATGACGTCATATCTGCAGAAGCCGGAGCATCGTCCCGGCCCGTCTCCTTCGCCGAGGACAGGTCATTGATGGCGGAAGAAGGCGCAGTTCCGCGGGCATAGGCTTCAAACAGGCGGTTGTCCAAATGCTCAGGAGCCGAGCTGTTTGCGGGTTCGCCCGTTTCCACGAAATCGGCAAGATCGAACTCTGCGACGTTCAGAATCTGCGGTTCGCGAGGCGCGTCTTCTTCCGACACCGTGGTCTCTTCGGCGGGTGCAAGGGAGCGGCGGCGGCCCGCGGGCGGCCGATCGCGGCGGGATGCTTTTCCGCTCTCGGCGCTGGTTCCGAAAACAGTGTCGGGCTGTTCGTCCGACTGCTGGGAGGTTTCCAGGCCATCGCGCGAACGGCGCGCCAGGCGCAGCGCAACAAGCAGGCCGACAATTCCGCCAAGGCCCATCATGCCGGCAGTGACGAGAATCCGGGCCGTAGAACCGAGCGGCGGTGCGGCCATAGGAATGATCCTGGCGATATTGAGTGCCGTTACGGCCCGTTCGAGCAACAGCGCGGGAAGGGCCAGGCCGGCCAGGCCGACGAGTGCGCCGAACCAGAGCGCGACAATGACCGGAAACAAGGGATGGCGGCTGATCGGCTGGTCTCCGCCCGATATGCTGCGTTTGTGCTCGGACACTTTGTTACCCCAGTTTTTGCCCTGCCAAGCCGCGGCCCGGCAATCACGCCGCGGCGTTCAGCCCCTTTTGTACCGTCATTGGTGACAGCATTTGGTAAACGTCCTGATAACGCCGGGCGTTCAAGGCCCAGTCGTGATGGGTTTCGACCTGTTCGCGGCCCGCGCGGCGATATCCGTCCCACAAGTCGCGCCTTTCGAGCAGACCGGCCAGCGCGACGGCGCAGGCGGTGGCATCATCGGGCGCGAAGAGCGTACCTGTCTTGCCGTTTTCGATCAACTCGCGATGCCCGCCGACATCGCTGGCGGCGACGAGCTTGCCCTGCGCCAGGGCCTCCAGCGGTTTGAGCGGCGTGACGAGATCAGTCAGCCGGCTGCGCTTGCGCGGATAGGCCATGACGTCGCAGAGCGCGTAATAGCGATCCACTTCATGATGCGGCACCCGCCCTATGAAGCGGATGGCGTTCGCGACTGGAGAGGCGTCGGCCTGCCTGCGAAGTGCTGCGTCCATCGGGCCTCCGCCGACCAGCAACAGACGGGCATCCGGTCGCCGAGCCGTCAGGGCGGGCATGGCCGCGATCAGCAGGTCCAATCCTTCGTAGTCGTAAAAGCTGCCGATGAACCCGATGACCGGGCAGGATTGTCCGTCAATCTCGAAGCCCAGGGCGCGGGCCAAGGCAGCGTCGCGTTCCAGCGGCTGCCCGAACAGCGACAGGTCCACGCCATTCGGCATCACGGTGATTTTCTCCTCCGGCGTGCCGCGCGCGACAAGATCCTGCCGCAGACCGTCGCAGATCGTAACCACGGCATCGGCTTCACGCACGACGTGGCTCTCCAACTTGCGTGTGAGCCGGTATTTCAGCGAGCCTTCGTTGCCGGTCCCATTGCCGACGGCGGCGTCTTCCCAGAAAGCGCGGATCTCGTAGACTAGAGGAATGCCATATCGACGTGCCACGCGTTGCGCAGCCTGGCCGCACAGCGCGGGCGAATGCGCGTGCAACAGGTCGGGCCGCCAATCGTTCACGACGCGATCGATCGCTTGCGTGAACAATGCGATCTCCCGCCATTCCCGCCAGCCGGCAGGTCCATTGGCAGCGCCCGCGGTGCGGTGGAACAGCAGGCCGTCTGCTTCTTCCGCGGCAGGACCGTCATCTGTATGCCTGAGGCCGGTGACTCCGCGCACTTCATACCCCAGCGCCTGCTGCGCCTTCAGGATGGCGCGGGTGCGAAATGTATATCCACTATGGATTGGCAGCGAGTGGTCGAGGATGTGGAGAACGCGTGTCATGACCCGAAAAGCCTAGCGGGGAAGGCTTAACGCGGCGTCAACTCGGGACTGCTATCGCGCTGGGCATGGTCGATATTCTTGCCCTCGCCGTCAGTCACGGGCTGCTTGCGCTGACCGTATGGCGCTTGCTGTCGCGGGACGATCTCTACGATGATCTCGGCACGTCGGCGCCCAAGACCCGCCGCGGCGTCTCGCGGGGGAACGAGGGCGAGCGCAATGCTTGACTTGGGCTTCACCGGCTTTTTCCTGTTCCTGCTACTGGCCGGGTTCCGGCGCCCGTTCCTGTGGATGCTGCTTTACCTCTACGTCGATATCGTCCAGCCACAGGTCATCTCCTGGGGCGTTCTCTCGCATGTGCCCGTCTCGCTGATTGCCTTCGCGGCGGCGTTCCTCGGCTGGCTGATATTCGATCGCAAAGAGGATTCGCGCTTCACCTTCCGGCAGGGATTGCTGCTGCTGCTGCTGCTTTATTGCGGCTATACAACGCTGACCGCTGCTTATCCGTTGGATGCACCGGAAAAGTGGTCCTGGGTGTGGAAAGCGCTGCTTTTCGCGATTTTCATGCCGCTCACCTTGCGCACGCGGCTGCGGATAGAGGCGGTGGCGCTGGTCATGGTGCTGGCGGCCAGCGCGCTCATCATCGATGGCGGCATCAAGACGCTGGGCGGCGGTGGCGGCTACGGCGCATTGCGCATCTTCGTGGACAACAACACCGGCCTTTTCGAAGGGTCCATCATTTCCGCCGTCGCCATCGCGATCATTCCCATCGTGCTGTGGCTGGCCCGGCATGGCACCGTGTTTCCGACCGACTGGCGCGTCTGGACCTTCGCGGCCGCGCTGATCTTTGCCTGCGCGCTGATTCCGGTCGGCACGCAGGCGCGCACCGGCCTTGTCTGTCTGGCCATCCTTTGCGCCCTTTATCTAAGGACGGCCAGGCATCGGTTCCTGATCGCCGGAGCCATGGCGCTCTCGCTACTGATCGTGGTGCCGTTTCTGCCGCAGTCGTTCATGGCTCGCATGGGCACGATCCAGAATCACCAGGCCGACCAGTCCGCCAGCACGCGCGTGGCCATGTGGAAGTGGACTTGGGAATACGCCAAGCAGCACCCCTTCGGCGGCGGTTTCTATGCCTACGAAGGCGCCAAGGTAAAATACGATACTTACGTGGCTCAGACGGTCGGCAGCACCACGATCGTCACTTCCAACCCGGTCGAAGAACAAGGACGCGCTTATCATTCGAGTTATTTCGAGATGCTGGGCGAGCAGGGCTACCCCGGTTTGGCGCTATGGCTGATGTTGCAGATTTCCGGCCTTGCCCAGATGGAGATGATCCGGCGCCGGTGGAAGGATCGCAAGAGGCCGGAGGATGAATGGGCGGCGCCGCTCGCCAATGCGCTGCAATTGGCTCAGGTCGTATACCTGATCGGCTCGCTGTTTGTCGGGATCGCCTTCCAGCCCTTCATTCTGATGTTGATCGGCCTGCAGTGCGGATTGTGGAGCTACCTCAAGCGGATCGATCAGCGAGAGAAGGGCTCGGGCTTGGCCGATCGGCCGCGGCGCTCCCGGATCATGGCGCCCGTCGCCCCAGCTTGAGGGGTAGCGCCGCCGCCGATTGCCGTTCCTTAACCTTCCTCCTTTCCGGACGTTTTAGAATTAGCCGATGCGGCGGGTCACGGATATGCCCGGAAACTTGTGAGTGGAATTCGACGTTTACGGCAAATTAACCTTTAACCTTCATCGGTCATATGGTTAATTCACGGCAATATGCGCGGGCGAGGGTACCGTCCGCGGATATGGGGTAAAGGGGAACACCCATGCGAGTGCTGTTGATCGAGGATGAACCGACTACGGCCCGTGCCATCGAGCTTATGCTCACGGCAGAGGGCTTCAATGTGTATTCGACGGATCTGGGCGAAGAGGGCCTCGATCTGGGCAAGCTCTACGATTACGACATCATTCTTCTCGACCTCAACCTGCCGGATATGCACGGCTATGACGTCTTGAAGAAGCTGCGCGTGGCCAAGGTGCAAACGCCGGTGCTGATCCTTTCGGGCATTTCGGAAATGGACAGCAAGGTCCGCTCGTTCGGCTTCGGCGCTGACGACTACGTGACCAAGCCGTTCCACCGAGAGGAGCTGATCGCCCGCATTCACGCGGTCGTGCGCCGATCCAAGGGCCATTCGCAGTCGGTCATCCGCACCGGCAAGCTGATCGTCAATCTTGATGCCAAGACGGTCGAGGTCGATGGCGCGCGCGTGCACTTGACCGGCAAGGAATACGCGATGCTTGAGCTGCTTTCGCTGCGCAAGGGTACTACGCTGACCAAGGAAATGTTCCTCAACCACCTTTATGGCGGCATGGACGAACCCGAATTGAAGATCATCGACGTCTTCATCTGCAAACTGCGCAAGAAGCTGGCTCACGCCTGCGGGGGCGCTAACTACATCGAGACCGTCTGGGGTCGCGGCTATGTGCTGCGCGATCCGGATGAAGCGGCTGAAGCAGCCTGACCGCCGCTTTGAAATTTCAGGGGCACTCCAAGCGGCTCGCTCTTCGGGGCGGGCCGTTTTTCCGTTTCCGCGCCCATTGACCCATCATGGCATCGCTGCCAGTGCGCCGTGTCATGACCGCTTATAAATCCGGCGATCCCACCACGCTCAATCGCCTCTATGGCCGCGCCAAGGGCAAGCCTCTGCGAGCCGGCCAGCAGGCGCTGGTCGATCATTTGTTGCCGCAGATCGCGGTGCCGGTGGAAGGACCGATCACGGCCGAGCGGCTGTTCGGCCAGGCATGCCCGCTGCATTTCGAGATCGGCTTCGGCGGCGGTGAGCATATGGCGCAGCGGGCCGACATGCTGCCCGATCACGGCTTCGTGGGCTGCGAGCCTTTCATGAACGGGGTCGCGCAGGCGCTGGTGCATGTGAGCGGCGACAACGGGGCGCATCCTCCGATCGGCAATGTAAGGATCCATCACGGAGATGCGCTTGAGGTCCTGGCGCGGGTTCCTGATGGCGCCCTTTCATTCCTTTACCTGCTGCACCCCGATCCCTGGCCCAAGGCACGTCATGCCAAACGGCGTATGATGAACGACGGTCCGTTGGAGATGTTCGCGGCCAAATTGAAAGTCGGCGGTGAATTTCGCTTCGGCACTGACCACCCGGTCTACCTTCGCCATGCGCTGATGGTCATGCAACGCCATACCGAGCAGTTCGACTGGCTTTGCGACAGCCCGGCCGATTTCCAGAAACGTCCCGGCGGCTGGCCGGAAACGCGCTATGAAGCAAAGGCCCGCAAGCTTGGGCACGAGGTCTGGTACTTCCGATACCGGCGTAAATGACCGCGGGCCCCGGCACGAGGGGCCGTTGCGCGCGCAGACCCGATGGCTGGAATTTCAAAAAGGCGCAGGAGTCCTGGCGAAGATCAGCGCCAAGGAGCAGCCGCAGACGATCGCCATTCGCAGCAGGTCCGCTTGCGCAAAGCTTGCGGCGCGGTGAGCGAGAGAGGCGACACGGTCCATATAGGCAGACGATGCGCCGGATTGGTTGCGAAAGGGTTAAAACGCGCAATGCCCTGTTTGACGATTAGTCGTCTATCATTTGTGCGACCTTGGGCTAATTTCGAAGCGAACGCATCTGCCGACTCGGCAATTATGGCAAACCAGAATAGGTAATTTGCTTCCGGCCAGACAAGACCGGACCAAGGCAAGCGGGAGTCACGCAAAAAAACGGCCCCGTTGATGCCCGCGCCGCCGGCACGGGCATGGGCACGTGAACGAGGGAGAGCGAGATGGACGGTAAGCAGTGCGTGCAATCCGGGGCCGGGCCGTGTCGGCTTTTAAATGGCTTTATCCGGAGGCACCGGCGGGCGAGGTTTGGGATATGTCGCTCCCTTGCCGGGGCATCATGGGCGGAAAGGCGCGCGCGTCGCGGCTCTCGCCAGTTGTCCTCCCAGCGCAGTCGGAAGGCATAGCTCATGACAGCACAAGCACGCGCAGGGCGGACGGCGCTATGGTATCACGGCTGGAGCATCGTGGCTGTGGCGGTGCTGACGCAGACGGCCGGCAATGGCCTGACGCTAAATGCCGTTTCCATGTTTCTTCACGACTGGGAGTCGGATCTGCATGCGCCGATCAGCCAATTGCTGGTCGCGCTGTTGCCGTTCTCCGTCGTGGTGTCGATATCTTCGCCTTTCATAGGCGCATTGGCCGACAAATACCCGGCACGGTTGCTCATGTCGGTCGGGGTGGCGGGGATGGCGAGCCTATACCTGCTGATAAGCGCGGCGAACGCCGTTTGGCAGCTCTGGGTGCTTTACGGGACCCTGTTTCCCCTTTCGCTGGGCCTGTGCGCGCTGGCTACCGTCAATGCGGTCGTTTCGCGGTGGTTCGTGCGGCGCATCGGCCTCGCGCTGGGCGTTGCCGCGCTGGGCTCTGCGCTGAGCGGAGTGATCCTGCCTCCCGTCATTGCCTGGGCCATGCCGACGTTGGGCTGGCGCGGGGTATGGGGCATTGGCGGCTTGATAATCGCATTCGCGATCTTGCCGCTGGTCCTGTGGATCGTCCGCGACAGGCCGACGGAGCGCGAGGGTTTGCATTACATGAACGTGGCCGGCGAACCGGGTGGCCGCGAACCGGATGATGGCGCCGACGCCGCAACCGAGTTGCGCTGGACGGACATCCTGGGGCGACGGAACTTCTGGCTGCTGGTGTTCTGTTACACGCCTATTCTGGGCCTGTACGCCGCGGTTCAGCAGAATATGGCGCCCCTCGCCGCCACTCGCGGTTTCGGACCGGGCGCGGCGGGGGTCCTGCTCGCTGTCTTCAGCATCTCGCAGGTGTTCGCCACGCTTCTGCTGGGGCTGGCGTCGGACCGTTTCGGCAATCGTCTGCCCCTAGCGAGCCTTTCCGTGCTGACAACGACCGGCGCGGTTTTTCTGTCTTTCGGCACCGGCCTTCCGGCGTTGTTAGCCGGCGCAGCTCTCGTGGGTTTTACCGGAGGCATCTGGACATTGATGCCGACGGCTATCGCGGCGGAATTTGGCGGCGGCGGAGTGGGGCGGGCATTCGGAATGCTGATGTTTTTCCTCCCCATCAGCGCGCCGGCTCCCTCGCTCGTTGCGGCGGTTCAGGAAGCAACCGGAAGTTATGCGCCTGCTCTCATGGGTTTGAGCCTGATTTGCCTCACCGGGGGCGCCGCGGTTCTGTTCATGCGTGAACGGCGCGATACCGCGGGAGACATCATGTGCGCCGCAGAAGCGACTGCTGCATGATCGGTTGAACGCGCTGCCTTTTCCCACCAGATCGGAGTTCGAAATGAATCGGCCTACTTTGGTTTTGAGTCGTTTCCTTGGCCTGTTGCGGCCGCATCTTGCCGACGACTATCTCGTGGTGGACATAGGCGATGGCGCCGCTGCGCAAGCTCGCGCGATCGTGATGATGGGCAATGAACCGCTTCCGCCGGGCTTATTCGAAGTCTGCCCGCATCTGGGCCTCATCGCTTGCTTCACCGCCGGGTATGAACAGATCGACGTGAACATGGCGCGGGCGCGGGGTGTGCTTGTAAGCCATGCGCCCGCGATCAACCACGACGATGTCGCCGATCACGCGCTGGGCCTCCTCATAGCGGCCCGGCGGCTAATCGTGGCCGGAGACCGGCAGGTGCGGCGCGAAGGCTGGCGCACGGCGGAAACGTTCCGTCCCTCCCATTCGCTGACGGGGGCGAAAGTCGGGATTGTCGGGTTGGGGGAAATCGGCCGCGCGCTTGCGCAACGCTGCGCCGCGCTCAAGATGGAAGTCCGGTGGTGGGCGCCGCGTCCTCGCGAGGCCGAATGGCCCCGAGCGGCGACTTTGCAAGAGCTTGCCGCCTGGTCCGACGTGCTGGCCATTTGTGCGCGGGCGGATGACAGCAATCGTCGGCTGATATCGCAGGAAATCATCGAGGCTGTCGGTCCCGAGGGGCTCCTCGTCAACGTCTCGCGCGGGCAGATTGTGGATGAGGACGCCTTAATAGATTTGTTGCGCACCGGGCGGCTTGGCGGCGCCGGGCTTGATGTCTTTGATCCGGAGCCGACAACGGCGCAACGCTGGGCAGGCATAGAAAACGCCATACTGACGCCTCACACTGCCGGCGCCACGATTGAATCTATCGAGGCGCTGGCCGATCTGCTGCGCCGCAATCTTGGGCGTTTCTTTGCCGGCGAGCCGCTGGCAACGCCGGTGCCCGAGATGACCCACATCGGTCGAGGAGCGCTCTAAAGACTGCGTTTGCATCCGGTCCCGGAATTTGGCGCGTCGCCTGTCGAACTTCCCCTTTTTGCTGTATTGACGGCGTTTCTCGCCGACCTGAACACGGGGGCAATGCGCCCGACCTGGAACGGACCGTGCCCGTCGAAGAGTGCTGAAGGCTGCCCCCTTCATGCTTCCTGGTTATGACTTTGGGCAAATTAGGAAATAGATCGCCCGTGCTCGGAGCCGTATGGTCAAGGCCGGATCGGGTCGAGATGGCGCGGTTGCGTGAGCCGTGACCGCTCTGCCGAATTTCGGACGAAATAATGACGTCTTTCGCCACGCGAATGAAGTGAAGTCCGTTGGAGGGCGGGAACATGGGGCGAGCTGCACTTGCGGTGGCTAATGGTGAGATCGGCGCAGGGGCCGAGTTCGCCTCTCTTCCGAGGCGTCGGCGGCACGTTCCGATTGTCTCGACGTGAAGAGCATTTTCCAGATCAGAAAGATAAAGAATGGCAGGATACAATTCCGAGGCTGGCGACACCATGGTGAGCGACCGGGACGATGTGACCGTGCGCGATGCGGTTATCGACCTTATGCGGCGCTTGGGCATGACATCGGTCTTTGCCAACCCCGGTTCGACCGAGCTTCCGATGTTCCGGGATTTCCCGCAGGACTTCCGCTACGTCCTCGGTCTTCAGGAAGCCACCGTCGTGGGCATGGCGGATGGCTTTGCCCAGGCCACTCGCAATGCGTCTTTCGTGAACCTGCATTCGGCGGCGGGCGTCGGCAACGCCATGGGCAACATTTTCACGGCCTATCGAAACCGCACGCCGATCGTGCTTACGGCCGGTCAGCAGGCGCGGTCGGTCCTGCCTTTCGATCCCTATCTCGCCTCTACTCAGGCGACCGAACTGCCAAAGCCTTACGTCAAGTGGAGCATTGAACCTGCGCGCGCCGAAGATGTCCCGCAAGCGATCGCGCGGGCTTATTACATCGCGATGATGCCCCCGCGCGGGCCGGTTCTGGTATCCATTCCCGTGGACGACTGGGACCGGCCGGCAAAGCTGATCGCGCCGCGTTTGGTCAGCACGCAAGTGCGGCCGCAACCGTCCCTTATCGACGCGATCGGCACAGCGCTGGACGCAAGCGAGCGTCCGGCCATCATCGTCGGTGGCGCGGTGGATCGGGACGGCGCCTGGGATCAGGTGGTTGCGCTGGCTGAAAGGCACAACGCGCGCGTGTGGGTCGCGCCCATGTCGGGTCGCTGCAGCTTCCCTGAGGACCATCGGTTGTTCGCCGGCTTTCTGCCCGCGATGCGTGAAAAGATCGTCGCGCTGCTGGACGGTCATGACATGTTGCTCGCCCTGGGCGCGCCGGTTTTCACGTACCATGTGGAGGGCGCCGGTCCACATGTTCCCGAAGGGGCGTCAGTCTTCCAGATCATCGACGATCCTGACACTGCCAGTTGGACCCCGGTGGGAACGACGGCGGTGGGCAGTATCAGGCTGGGCGTGGAAGATCTGTTGGCCAGGCCGGCCCGATCATCGCGGCCCGCGCCGGCAGCGCGGCCTGCGCAAGTCCCGGTCGAGCCGTCTTCGCCGATGACCGCGGCTTTCGCCTTGCAAACCCTTGCCGAAGTGCGCAGTCCCGAAGACATTATTGTTGAGGAAGCGCCCAGTACGCGCCCCGTGATACAGCGCTATCTGCCCATCACCCGCAGCGAAACCTTCTTCACCATGGACAGCGGCGGCCTGGGCTATGGCATGCCTGCCGCGGTGGGCGTCGCGCTCGCCAAGCCTTCGGCGCGCGTTATCGGATTGATCGGGGACGGATCCAGCCTTTATTCCATCCAGGCATTGTGGACCGCCGCACAGCTTAAACTGCCCATCACTTTCGTGATCCTCAACAACCGCCGCTACGCGGCGTTGCAGGAGTTCGCGCCGGTTTTCGGATTTTCGCCGGAGGACGTGGTGCAGGGCACCGATCTGCCCGGCCTCGATTTCGTGGCGCTTGCGACAGGGATGGGTTGCGCGGCGTGTCGCGTCTCCGACGCCGGTGCTTTGAAAGAGGTTCTGGCCAAGGCGCTGGCCAGCAATGCGACCAATCTCGTGGAAATAGCAATCGCCTGAATAGAAAGCCTTTTGGAGACGGACCGATGAAGATCTCGATGCTGATAAATGGCGAGCAGGTTCAAGCCCGCGATGGAGGCACTTTTGAGCGCCGCAACCCGCTGGATGGCAGTGTTGCCACCGTCGCGCCCGCCGCGACGGTCGAGGATGCGCTGGCGGCGGTGAAAGCGGCGTCGGATGCGTTTGGCCCGTGGTCGCGCATGAGCCCCGGCGAACGTCGCGCGCTGTTGCTCAGCGCCTCGCGCGCGCTGGAGGCCAAGGCGGAAGCTTTTACGGCGGCCATGGCGCTGGAAACGGGAGCGCCCGCGAACTGGGCCGGCTTCAACGTCCATCTGGCGGCGGGCATGTTTCTGGAGGCTGCGTCCCTCACCACGCAGATCAACGGGGAAGTCATCCCTTCCGACACGCCAGGCAACCTGGCCATGGCGGTGCGCCAGCCGGCGGGCGTCGTGCTGGGCATCGCGCCGTGGAACGCGCCTGTGATCCTGGCGGTGCGCGCGATCGCGACGCCGCTTGCCTGCGGCAATACCGTGATATTGAAGGGAAGCGAGATTTGCCCGGCGACGCATGGCTTGATTATCGAAGCGCTGCAGGAGGCGGGGCTGCCCAAGGGCGTCGTCAACTTCGTTACCAATGCTCCGGCTGACGCGGCGCGTGTGGTGGAAGCGATGGTCGCGCATCCGGCGGTCAGGCGCGTCAACTTCACTGGGTCCACGCATGTGGGCAAGCTGATTGCCGCGACTTGCGCCAAATATCTGAAGCCGGTCGTGCTGGAACTGGGCGGCAAGGCGCCTTTCGTCGTCCTGGATGATGCCGATGTGGATGCGGCAGTGGATGCCGCCATTTTCGGAGCCTTCGCCAATTCGGGCCAGATCTGCATGTCGACCGAACGCTTCGTGATCGACGAGAAGGTCGCGGATGAGTTCGTGGCCAAACTCGGCGCCCGTGCGGCTTCCCTTCCCGTGGGCGATCCGCGCCAGGGGCCGGTGGTTCTTGGCTCGGTCGTGGATATGTCCACGGTTGAGCGCTGCAATGCTTTTATCGACGATGCCTTGGCGAAAGGCGCCAAGTTGGTGATCGGCGGCAAGGCCACGGACACGCTGATGCAGGCCACCTTGCTTGACCACGTCACGCCGGACATGCGCATCTTCCATGAAGAGGCGTTCGGCCCGGTGAAGGGCATCGTGCGTGTGAACGGCGTCGATGCTGCGGTGGCCTGCGCCAACGACAATGAATATGGCCTCGCCGCCGCAATATTCAGCCGCGACGTCGCGCGCGCCCTGGAAGTGGCCGGGCGCATTGACTCCGGCATCTGCCACATCAACGGTCCCACCGTGCAGGATGAAGCCCAGATGCCGTTCGGCGGGGTCAAGGGCAGCGGTATCGGCCGTTTCGGCGGAAGAGCTGGCATTGATGCCTTTACCGAACTGCGCTGGGTAACCGTGCAGAAGACGGCGCGGCATTATCCGTTCTGAATAAGGATCCGACAATGAAGATCGCAATCCTGGGCGCCGGCGCGATGGGCTCGTTTTTCGGCGGCTTGCTGGCCGAAAGCGGGCAAACCGTCACCCTGATCGATGTCAACGACGCTCACCTCCAGGCTATCCGCGAGCATGGTTTGCGGCTCGAGACCGGCATGGGCGATCGCCGCATCTCGTCGCTTGAAACGTGCAGGCCCGAACAGGTCACTGCGCAGCCCGACCTGTTGCTGGTTTTCACCAAGACCTTGCACACGGCCACCGCGCTGGAGGGCATCGCCGACATCATCGGCCCGGATACTCTGGTGCTTACGCTGCAGAACGGGTTGGGAAACGTTGAAACGGTCGCGCGCTTCGTGCCGGAGGATCGGATTGTCGTCGGCATGACGACATGGCCTGCCGATCTCGCCGGAACGGCGCATGTTCGTTCCCACGGGTTCGGGATCATCCGGATCATGGCCGCCGATGGGCAGGAACGCTCCGGCGTCGCCGGGATAGCCGAAGCCCTGTCAAAAGCGGGGCTGCGCTGCACGGTGGATCAGACGGTGTGGCAGGCAATCTGGGAAAAGGTGGCTTTCAACGCCGCGTTGAACGGCATTTGCGCCGTTACGGGGTGCACCGTGGACCAGTTGGGAGCAGTGCCCGCCGGCTTTGCCCTCGCATCTGCGGTGGTCGACGAAGTGATCGCTGTCGCGCGGGCTGAAGGCGTTGAGGCGGACGCGGATCACTGCCGCGAAACGGTGGCGCACGCCATCGCGCAACACGTCGGCCACAAGCCGTCGATGCTGCAGGACGTGCTGGCCGGCCGGGCAACGGAAATCGGCGCGATCAACGGCGCTGTGGCGGAACGCGCCGATAAGCACGGTATCGCGGTGCCCTGCACGGAAATGCTGTTGGGATTGGTGCGCCTGATCGAAGCGCGGATGAAGGCTGATCGCCAGCCGACAGCGTAGCTCAGCGCGAAACGCTACGACAATTGCGTTCAGGGGCCGGGGTCATTAGCAAGCGGTATGGCTTTTGATCTTCGCCAACTCGCCGCTTTTAACGCCGTGGTCTCATCCGGCAGCCTGGGGCGAGCGGCGGAGCAGCTGCATGTGACGCAGCCCGCCCTGAGCAGAACCATAAGAAAGCTTGAAGAGGAAGCCGGCGCCCCCCTGTTCGAGCGCCATTCCAAAGGCATGCAGCTGACGGACATCGGCCGCGCGCTGTTGCCTCATTCGATGCTGCTGGAACGGGAAGCGGAGCACGCGGCTGAGGAAATCAAGGCCATGCTGGGCATGGACAAGGGAACGATCCGTGTGGGCGCGGTGGGCAGCATCGCGTGCATGGTGTTGCCGCTCGCCATTTCCAGCACCTGCCGGAAATGGCCAAATCTCAAGGTTTACGTGATTGAAGGCGTGTGGGATCGCCTGGCGGACGCCTTGATTTCCCATGAGATTGATCTGGCCCTGGGCGTCGCCAGCGAAGAGGTGCCGGAAGAAATCATGGCGGTGAAAAGCTGCCGATGGGAAGACACGAGCTTTATCGTCGCGGGAAAGCATCATCCACTGCGCAAGGTCGGCAATCTGACGCTGGCGGATACGCTGGGTGAACCCTGGGCGATTCTGCCCAAGGGGACTGACCCGTTCACGCATGTGGCGAAGATTTTCGCACGGCGCGGCCTGGCGCTGCCGAACGCGGTGGTCGAAACTCGATCCGTCACCGTGTTGAAAAGCCTTATCTCGCAGTCGGGCTTTCTCGGCTGGATGCCTGAACCGATGTATGATGCCGAACGCCAGGCTGGGCTTATCGATGCGCTGCCGATCGCGGAAGCGCAGGACACCAGAGTGCTTACAGCGTTTCGGCGGCGGAGCGGGATCCTGCCGGGGCCGGCGGGCAAACTGCTTGAAGAACTCCGTAAGCTGACCGCTCCGGTGTAAAGCCCGGCTTGCCGTTGACCTGGTATACCAATGCCGGGAGGTTATGCCTTAGCGCCGAATAAGCAATAGATCGTGTCATAAAGCTGCGGCATGATCGTCAACACAAGGCGAAAAAGTAATACGGCCAGCACTCGGCGGCAGGGTTTCTGCGGCAGTCGAATATATCGGGTGAGATGCATCGCAGCTGCGCCAGCGTCGGGTCAGTCTACCGAAGGAGAAACGAATGTCGCTCAAGACCGTAGCTGAAGCCTGGGTCCAAGGCTGGAGCCAGCCAGACTCCGCTGCTTTCGCTAAATTGTTCGATGACGCGATCATCTACGAAGACACGGCATTTGGCGTGCGGCGGACAAGCCCGGCGGGCGTGCAGGAGCACCATCAGATTTGGCTGGCGTCCATCCCGGATTTCTCGGTCGAGCTTGAGCAGATGCATGAAGTCGGCAACACGGTGATCGTCCAGGGCGTGGGTCGGGGGACCTTCAATGGCGTAGATCTGCCCGGCGGCAAGATGAAAGCGACCGGAAAGCCATTCGAAGGCCGGTTGGCCGCGGTGATCGTTTGCGGCGAGAACGGCATCGTCGAATGCACAGAATATTATGACCGGCTATTCATGCCGGGTCTTCCGGCGGAGTGATCGGCCGGAGCGGGGCGAACAATGGCGACAAAGGAATCCGGGATGAGTGAAATTACAGGACGTTGCCTTTGCGGCGGGGTTTCCTACCAAGCTAAGGGCCCGACTGTGTTCGTGGCGTGCCATTGTCGCGATTGCCGCTACGTCTCGGGCGGCGCTCCCGCCAGCATTCTGGTCGCCCAGACAAATGGTTTCGCCCTTCTGAGCGGCGCTGATCTCATCCAAAGCTATACCGTGGCGGGCGAATCGGGCCACAAGGTCATGCGCGAGTTTTGCCGATCCTGCGGGACGCCGCTGTTCGAGCGGCTCGAAATCCTTGAGCCCGATGCGATGCTCATCAAGGTGGGAACGGTGGATAACCAGGATGATTTGAGGGTCGAAGCCACGGCTTGGACCAAATCCGCGCCGGCCTGGGCGACCGTCGATGAGCACACGGAGTTGTTCGAGAAGAATCCGGCCGACGAGTTCGTCGGCCAGCTGCTTGCATCCAAGGCCGGATAATCGCGGGAAAAGGCGAGCCTGGGCGGTCGCTATGAATACGAACTGACCTGAGCAATCGCGGGATCGTTGATGCTGTAGCCTGATGAAGGATGGCTCCGGAAATGCTGTCCGGGCCATAGCCATAACAGGAGAATTTTATGTTGTTGGGTGGAAAGACGGTTCTCGTCACGGGTGGCGGCACCGGGATCGGCGCTGCCGTTGCGCAGGAGATTGTTGCCGAAGGAGGACGCGTGGTCATCACCGGCCGGCGGCAGCATGTGCTGGCGGAAGTTGCCGACGAGTTGGGCGATGCGGCACGGTTCTTCGTCAGTGACGCCGGAAAACGGGAAGACATGGAGCGCGCGGTGGCCTTCGCGGCCGAAGTGTTCTCTCCGATCGACGCGGTTATCACTTGTGCAGGCACGATGGGCGCGAATGGCGTGGCGAGCGAGAGCGACGAGGAATGGGCCCGGATCCTGCACGATAACCTGACCACGGTTTTCGTGACCGCTCGCGCCGCGCTGCCGACGCTGATCGATCGCAAGGGCGCTCTTGTAGTCGTGTCGTCGCTGGGCGGCCTGCAGGCCGTTCCGCAATCGTGCGGATATACGGCGGCGAAGCACGGCACTTTGGGCCTCGTGCGCTCCATGGCGTTCGATTACGGCCCGCAGGGCGTTCGGGTGAACGCCGTCTGTCCGGGTTTCGTCACCACACCGATGGCGGATGGCCATATGGCACTGGTCATGAAGCGTGAGAATTGCACGCTGGAAGAAGCCTATCTGCACGTTTCGACGAACGTTCCGCTGCGGCGGGCCGCGACTCCGCCCGAAGTGGCGTCGACGTGCACTTTCCTCGTCTCCGACAAGGCGGCCGCAGTGACCGGGGCGATCTTGCCGGTGGACGGCGGGGCAACGGTGGTCAGCCCGCCGATGCTCCGGGTTATTGGTTGACGTCCTTAGCATCCTTTTGCAGCGGCGACGGGTTTTTGCCGCCGCTGCAACGACTTGAAATTTGCCCGCGCGTCTTGAAGACGCGTTGGCCGCGCTCCGGATTTCGCGCGGCACCGGAGCCGTGTTTTCAGACTATAAACGCGCGCAAAATCATACGTAAATTGTGTTACTCGTGTTAATACGACGGGATCAAGGATTGAGGGATGGCAGGGATTCCTCGGTCGCTTTGACAGGCGGATAAGATATGAGGGCATTACTATCGACCGCAGGGTCTGATAACCGGGCCACTTCGTTGTCATCCTGGCGCGATCTGGTGCGGGACACACTGATCGATCTCGACTGTGAGAGCCCCCGCGGCGGGCCTTTCACCGGTTATCTTTCGAGCCGGGACTTGCTGGAAACGCGCTTCGTGCAAGTTGCAGCCGTTGGCCATCGCGCATCGAGCCACGGCCGGCGCATCTCGAAATATGACCGGGAACATATCCATCTGAGCGTTCTGGAAGCGGGGAAGGTGAAGATCTTCCAAGGCGATCGAGAAGTGAGCCTGCAGCCGGGCGATATTGCCATTTTCGACGCCGCCAAGCCCTATCATTTCGTCATAGAAACGTCCTTTGTACAGACGGTGGTGAGGGTTCATCGGGAAGATCTCGCGAAACGTCTTCCCAACATTCATGATTTCACTGCACGGCGGATTCCCGGCGGCAAAGGGGCGGGGCGGATAGCTTCCACGCACATCCGGGAAGTCTACAATCAACTCGATGATATCAGCCCGGAGAATGCGCGCATGGTTCAGCGCAATCTTCTAGACATCGTCGCTTGTGCAGTGTCCGATCCTGAACCGAGATTGAGCCCGATGTTCCGGGAACACCAGCATCTGCTGCTCCAGCGCATCATGTGGTTCGTCGAGGAAAACCTGTTCAATGACGACCTCACATGCGAAAGCGTGGCCCGCGCGGTCGGCATATCCGAGCGTTATTTGCGCAAACTTTGTTCCACATGCGGCTATAGCCTTTCGGAGCGGATACTCAACCGCCGGCTGGAGGAAGCAAGTCAGCGCCTTTCTTATGCCAACGCGGTGAAGGCGCCGATAACCTCGATCGCTTATGACTGCGGCTTCAAGGACACCGCGCATTTCAGCCGCGCTTTCAAGGCCAAGTTCGGAATGACGCCCCGCGATTTCCGGAATTGCTCCGCATAGGCCCGGCCTTCCCGCCCTTGGCCGGCATCAGGCGGGCGCGGCGCGGGAAACGGGTATGACCGCCATGGTGATGCGCGAGATGCAGACCAGCCGGCCCAGTTCGTCGGTGATGCGGATCGACCAGACCTGGGTCTTGCGTTGCAGCGCTTCGGGGCGGGCCACGGCGCGCACGTAGCCTTCCGATACCGGACGAAGGTGGTTGGCGTTTATTTCCATGCCTACCGCGGTTTCGCGGGTCGGATCGAGCGTGCACATGGCCGCCACCGACGCGACTGTTTCGGCGAGCACCACAGATGCGCCGCCATGAAGCCGACCGAAAGGCTGGACGGTCCGCTTGTCCACGGGAAGACGTGCTGCGAGCCAGTCATCGCCGAAATCGATAAATTCGATGCCGACATAGGCATTCATCGAATTTTCGCCGAGCCTGTTCAAAGCCGCAAGTTCGACGGTCCCGTGCCAGATGGAATCCTGTTGCGTCATATTCGTCTCTTGGTCTGTTGAAGATTTCGCGCCCGTCATTGGCCAATGGCAGGATTCCCGCCGCAATGGCACCGCTTTTTCGATGTGATATTCTAAAGCTGAAATTCCGCGTTCGCTTTCGCGCGGGCGCGAAAACGCTCGGCCGCGAAATCCACGAAAGCGCGTACGCGGGCGGAGACCATGCGCCCTTCCGTATGCAGGATGTGAATCGGCACCGGATCGCGTTCGTAATCCGCGAGCACAACTTTGAGGCGCCTCGCCTGGATATGCGGCGCCACTTGATAGGACTGAAAGCGGGACAACCCCCAGCCTGCGACCGCTGCGGCGATCGCGGCATCATTGGTATTGCAGACGAGCCTTGCGTTGACCGGTACGCCGATGCCGTTGTCTTTCCCGAACAGCCATTCCTTAGGGCCTCGTCCGATAAGGCTGTGCCGCGTCAGGTCCTGTGGTTTCTCAGGCTCGCCGCAACGGGCAAGGTAATCGGGTGAGCCGCAGATCACTTGTCGGATCGACCCGATGCGGCGGGCGATGAGGCCGGAATCGGGTAGCGCTGCTATACGTATGGCGACGTCCAGCCCTTCCTCCACCAGATTGGTTACGCGATCGACGAAGACGGTCCTCACCTGCATCGCGGGATAATGTTCAAGAAATTCCAGGATGACCGGCAGCACGTGCATGCTTCCAAAGAGCGTCGGCGCGGTCACTGTCAGCAGGCCGGCCGGTCGCGTGAAGCTGCCAGCGGCGTTAGCCTCCGCCTCGGCAATATCAGCCAGAATCCGGCGGCAATCCGCGACATAGCCTTCCCCCGCAGGGGTTAGTTTCAGCGAGCGCGTCGTACGCACGAGAAGACGTGTGCCAATCAGATCCTCAAGACCGGCGACGGCTCTGGTGACGGACGGCGCGCTCAGGTGTAAAGTCCGGGCGGCAGGCGCAAAACCCCCGCAATCTACAACCTGCACGAATATGCGCATTGCCTGCCATCGGTCCATCGCAGCACTTCCTCAGGCCATTGTTGTGTATGGTGCAATAGTTCCTTGCTGATTGGCGCGCTTATAATCAATATTTTTATCAATCAGAATGACGTCTCCGCTTCTTTCACAGGAGTTATCATGAAGCTCTATCACCACCCCATCTCCGGTCACGCTCACCGGGCGCGGCTCTTCCTTTCTCTGCTGGGCCTCGATCACGAACTGATTGTCGTCGATCTGCTCCAGGGGGAGCATAAGAGCCCCGAGTTCCTGAAGCTGAACCCCTTCGGACAAATACCTGTGCTTGACGATGACGGCACCGTCGTTTCCGACTCCAACGCCATTCTCGTTTATCTCGCCAAGAAGTATGGTCGCAGCGATTGGCTGCCGGAAGACCCCAGCGGCGCCGCTGCCGTGCAGCGGTGGCTGTCGGTGGCCGCGGGCCAGATTGCGTTCGGACCAGGTGTCGCGCGTCTCATCAACCTGGTCGAAGTGCCTTTCCGCAAGGAAGAGGTGATCCCGCGCTCGCACGATATCCTGACGAAGATCGAGGCTGAACTTGAAGGTCGCGACTGGATCGCCTCCGAAGGCGCGCCGACCATCGCCGAAGTTGCCCTTTACAGCTATATCGCAAGCGCGCCTGAAGGCGATGTGAGCCTGGAACCCTATCCCCGCATTCGCGCCTGGCTGGCACGGATCGAAGCGCTTCCCGGCTTTGTCGGTTTCCAAAAGACGCCGATCGGCCTGGCGGCTTAACTTCGGTCATGGAAAGCCCGGCTTCACGCGCGTCGCCATGGCATCATGGCGAACTCGCTCTCCAGCGGCGGCTCGGTGTCGAGCAGCGCATGGAAGAAGCCGGGCGCCGGATGGTGCGGGACCATCTGATCGAGCAGCACCGGGAGTTCTTTCCGCTGCTGCCCATGGTGGTCCTGGGGTCGGTGGACTCAGGCGGAGATGCGTGGGCCACGCTGCGCGATGGGCAGCCAGGCTTTCTGCACGCGCCGGATCCCGCCCGGCTCTCGGTCGAGCTGGAACCGGATTTCGCGGATCCGGCCGAAGCCGGCATGGAAGATGGGTCTGCCATCGGCCTTCTCGGCATCGACCTGGGCACCCGCCGCCGCAACCGGTTGAACGGCACACTACGCCGGCGCGCCGGCGGTTTCGACCTCGCCGTCGGCCACAGTTTCGGCAATTGCCCGAAATATATTCAGCTTCGGCGAGTCCGTTTTCTGCGTGATCCTCGGACGCCGTCCCTGGCGCCCCCAGAGGAAAGCGCCGCTCTTCACGGCGCGGCGCGCGTTCTGGTGGAACAGGCGGATACCTTCTTCGTGGCGTCCTTCATCGACCGCGAGGGAGAACGGCAAGTCGACGTGTCTCATCGCGGCGGCCGGGCCGGCTTCGTTCGCGTCGATGGGGACGGTCGACTGGTGATTCCCGATTTCGTCGGCAACCGCTTTTTCAACACTCTTGGCAATATCATGCTCAATCCGCGGGCGGGTCTTACCTTCCCCGATTTTGCCACAGGGGGCCTGCTGCAGATGACCGGCGATGCGGAGTTGCTGTTCGATCCCCCTGAGGGCCGTCCGGTCGAAGGGGCTGAACGCTATTGGCGTTTTCGTCCCCGCCGCATGGTCTGGCGGCCGGACGCTCTGGCCCTCCGTTACGATCTGGAGGAATGGTCGCCTCACGCGCTGATGACTGGCATCTGAAGTGATCGCCAGCCAATTTACGAGCTTTGCGGCATGCGGCGGCGGCTGCGTTCGGGAGGGATTTTCCGTGCGATTTCTGAAAATGGTTCCTAGGTACGGTCCCTAATACGACTTTAGCCGTATCGGAAATGCGATCGACTATCCGGGCTCCGAACAAAAGGAGGGGTTTGGATATGACATTTCGTGTTTCCTCGATTCTGCTTGCCGGCGCCGCGACGGTCGCGCTGAGCACGCCCGCATTCGCTGAAGAGAATGGCGAGGGCAAGCGCATCACCGCTTGGGAAGCCAGCCGCACGCACAATGACGACACCATGATCGTCACTGGCGTTGCCAAGGCACGCGACCGGCTGGACAGCGCAACGTCGACAAGCTCGATGACGGACAACGAAATCGCCAAGATCTCTCCCAGGTCCCTGAGCGATCTGTTCCGTAACATTCCCGGCATCCGTTCCGAGGCGAGTGCTGGCGAAGCCAACAACAATTACACGATACGCGGCCTTCCGCTGGTGTCGACCGGCGCCAAGTATCTTCAATTTCAGGAAGACGGGTTGCCGGTCCTTGAATTCGGCGACATCCTTGGGTTGGGATCGGACGTTTTCCTGCGTCCCGATTTTAATGTGGCGCAGATCGAAT
Source organism: Novosphingobium sp. (assembly GCF_036733805.1). Taxonomy (GTDB): domain Bacteria; phylum Pseudomonadota; class Alphaproteobacteria; order Sphingomonadales; family Sphingomonadaceae; genus Novosphingobium. The sequence continues at coordinate 22,644 of NZ_DAIMZT010000018.1, forward strand.
CCATCCGTGGCGGCTCCGCATCGACTTTCGCGTCGAATGCGCCTGGCGCCGTGGTCAATCTGATCTCGCAGACTGGAGAGGTCGAAGGCGGCTCCATCCAGGCCAGTGCCGGGCTTAATTACGACAACTACCGCACGGATTTCGATTACGGCGGTCATCTCAGCGACACAGTGCGCTTTCACGTTGGCGGCTTTTATCGCGAGGGCAACGGGCCTCGTCACGTCGGCTACACTGCCGATCGCGGGGGCCAGGTGAAATTCAACATCACCAAGGAGTTCAATGGCGGCTATGTACGCCTTTACGGCAAGGTTCTGGACGATCGCGGTGCGCAGTACACCGGCATGCCGATCGCGGTAACGGGTACGGATTCCAATCCCAAGTACGAAAGCCTGCCGAACTTCTCGGTCACGCATGACAGTGTCCTGTCACGCAATATCTCGGCATTTCCGGTACTGGATCCCAACAATAACCTCTCGGAGTTCGACGTTCACAACGGCGGTCACGCCAGGGCGAAGTCGCTTGGCCTGGAAACCCGCTTTTCGGTGGGCGAATGGTCCATCACGGAACGGATGAGATATAGCGACCAGTCCGGCGACATATCGTTCCTCTATCCGCTCGCGGCCATTCCCGCAGTGGCCGTGCCGGCCGCTTTCGGCGCTCCTGGCGGCAGCTTGGTCTACGCTGGCGGGCCGCTGAAAGGGCAGACCATTACCAATCCCCTGACGCTTAACGGAAACGGTCTCGTGCTGTTCTCCTCCGCGATCAGCACGCCCATCATCAGCCTCAACAATTTCACGAATGATCTGCGGACCAGCCGCGTCTGGAACGTTGGGGGTGGCGATTTCACCGGGACTGCCGGTGTATATCTTGCGCACCAGGACACCAAGTTCAGCCGTGCACTGGTTGACGTCCTGCAGGACGTCAACGGCAATGGAAACTCCGCGCTGATCGACATAATCGATGCGAACGGAAATCCGGTGACGCAGAACGGCGCGGTTGACTTTGTCGGGCCGGCTCCGGCGCTCCACAGTGCGTGGAATATGGAATATCGCGTCCTGGCGCCTTACGGCTCTTTCAACTTTCACAAGGGCAAGGTTTCGGTGGGCGCTTCGGTTCGCGTGGATACCGGCAAGGTCAACGGGAACATCCGCACCAACAGCCCTGGCGATGTGACGACGATCGATGTGAATAACGACAGCGTCATCACAAACGCCGAACGGAGCTTTGCCTTCGTGCCGCTCGCGAACAATATGCCGGTCAACTACCGCTACCACTACGTCTCCTACTCGGGCAGCGTGAATTATCGCGCCTCGCAAAATTTCTCCACTTTTGCGCGGTATAGCCGCGGTGCGCGCGCGGCAGCCGATCGCATCCTCTTTACGCCGGCGGTCAACCCTGTGGACGGCAGCCTGGTTCAGAAGAGCGCGGCCTACGATCCGGTGAAGCAGGCGGAAGTGGGGTTGAAATATCGTGCCAACGGGCTCTTCCTCAACCTGACCGGTTTCTGGGCCAAGGTGCGTGAGACCAACACTCAATTGAAGCCCGGAGCTAACGGAGTCACGGTTCTCCAGCTCGTAAACCGCTCGTATCGCGCTTACGGCGCCGAGTTCGAGGGCGGTGTGCGGCATGGACCCTTTAGCCTGACCGCGGGGGCGACGCTGACCAACGCGAAGATCACGGCCGCCGATGATCCGGCTCTGGTGGGCAACACGCCGCGCCACCAGGCCGGGCTGATCTTCCAGGTCATGCCGCAGTATGAGACGGAGCTGTTCACCATCGGTGCTGACGTCATCGGCACCACGCGCAGCTACGCCCAGGACGAGAACAAGCTGCGGATGCCCGGCTACGCCACGGTGAACGCATTTGTTCAGATCCGACCCATGGAACGGGTGGAGCTTTCGCTCAACGCGTCCAATTTGTTCAACGTGACGGCGCTCACCGATGTCATGTCAAGCTCGATGCCGGCATCGGGCGTCACGATTGCTCAGGCGCTCTATGGTCGCACGATCTCCAGCAGCGTGCGGTTCTTCTTCTGACGCGGCGATCACCCCGCTCTTGAAGTCTTGTGGCCCGGCACCGTCGCGGTGTCGGGCCACAATGCTTTTCCGTTTGCAAAAAGTCGTCAGACGGCAATTCCCAGGCCGCGCCGAAGCGCATCTTTCTTAACGGCCGTGAACCAGCGTGCCACCCGTGCATTCGGATCGGCCGCCGCTATCCCGTCGAACCCATGAAACGCGCCTGGGACGACAAGCAGTTCCGTAGGGACGGCGGCGTCGTTCAGGCGCCTGGCATATTCCACGTCCTCATCGTGAAACAAATCGATGGAGCCGACGCCGATGAACGCCGGGGGGAGCCCGGCCAGATTGGCGACCCGTGCCGGCACCGCCGCGAAAGGAACCCTGCGCCCTCCCGGCTCCTGCCCCAGAAAGCTCTCCCAGCCGAAGCGATTGGCCTGGGCATTCCAGACCAGCTTGCCCATGTGAGCTGGCGCTGCCCGCGTGCTGCCGGTGCGGTCGTCCAGCATGGGGTAGACCAGACATTGGAAGACCAAAGGCACTTCGCCGCGATTGCGCGCCGTGATCGCCAGAAGCGCGGCGTGGCCGCCCCCGGCGCTTTCACCCATAACCGCGATCCGGGCCCGATCGGCGCCGAGGGCCAAGGCATTGGCGTGGAGCCATTTGAGACCGGCGTAATTGTCCTCAATCGATCCTGCATAGCTGGTCTCGGGCGCCAGACGGTATTCCACGGAAATGGCCAGGCAACCCAGCTCGCTGGAAAGGTCTTGCAAGTCGGCCACGCTTTGCGCTGCGGAACCAAGGACAAAGCCGCCGCCATGCAAATGCAAGATGGCAGGACGCATCAGGCCCGGCCGGGCATTGACGACATAAATCGGCACGTCCGGCTGGCCCTTGCGGCCGGGAATGACTTTGCGCTCGACAGGTACGTCCTTGCGGAAAGGGCGATTCCACCGCCCCATTCCCATACGCACCGCCTTCAGGTTCGCGAGGGAAAGCGGTGGACCGGGAGTCCTTTGAAGCATTTTCGCCGCCACGCCTCGCAGTTCGGGGTTAACGAAGCTTAAGTACGGATCGTCCGCTGCAATCAGGTCCCCAGGCCGGAAGAAGGACAAGCCCGCCGCCCCGGCAAGCAGGTTCTGCAACATACTGCGGCGGTCGATCATGCGCACTCCTCCGGCTTTTCAGCGACGGCGCTCGATGCTTTCCGCTATCCGACTGCACCGGATTGCGGTTGCGGCTGCAATGTTGCTGCGTCGATCGAACCGGTCAAGCAGCTCTTGAGCGATAGTTGACACGTAACGTCCATAATGACATTATCGGTCCAATATGAACGCGGGCTGACGGCGAGACCAAGCGGGAGCCAACTCCAGCCGTCCCCAGCGTCAAGCGTTGCAAAAAAGGACGGCGGCGCACTTCGCGCGTCCAGTCCCAGAATAGAATTGCGGCGCGTCAAGATATGCACGGCTGAATGGGCTGTGCGTGGGTCAGGAGAGGGAGGCTATCATGTTGAAGGGCTTGCATACCAGGCGTCTTATCCTGTGCGGGGTGTCGGTTCTGGCGACTGTCGGATTCGCACAAGCGCCCCGCGCGCGAAGCGTCGAAGCTGCGCAATCCGGGGACAATGCGGGGATCGGCGATATCGTTGTGACCGCTCAGAAGCGGTCCGAGCGCATTAGCGACGTGCCGCTGTCGATCACCGCTGTCAGCGGCGATCAGATGGCCAAGCAGGGCATTTCTACGACAGCGGATCTCGTCAAGGTCACGCCCGGCCTTACTTATACGGAAAGCCCCTCGGGCCTGCCCATATATTCGATCCGGGGAATCGGCTTTTACGAGGACACCACCGCGGTGGCACCGGCGGTGAGCATTTACACGGACCAGGTCCCTCTCCCCTTTGCCGTGATGGCGGCAGGCGCCTCGCTCGACCTGGAGCGGGTGGAGGTTCTGAAAGGTCCACAAGGCACGCTCTTCGGTCAGAACAGCACTGGCGGCGCCATCAATTACATTGCCGCCAAACCCCAGAAAACCTTCGGTGCCGGCGCAGATCTGACATATCAGCGATATAATGAGATCGATGCGCAGGGATATGTCACAGGCCCGCTTGCCCCTGGTCTGACGATGCGCCTTTCCGGCAGGACCGAGCAGCGCATGGACGGATGGCAGCGCACTTATGTTCCGGGAGACGACCGACGGTTGGGCAAGCGGAACTTCATGACGGGCCGGCTGCTTCTCGACTATGAGCCGAGCGATCGCGTGAAGTTCGAACTTAATGTCAACGGTTGGAAGAACAAATCAGACACCCAGGCTGCGAAGTTCATCGCTTACGCGCCGATCATCCCGGCAACCAGCATCAATGCCAACCCGGCGCAGCTTGCGGTGTTGCCGACCTATCCCGTCGCCCCCAGCGATCCTCGCGCCGCGGAATGGGACCCCAATGTCCGGCTGAAAAGGAACGACGGCTTCTACCAGGTTTCGCTTCGCGGCGATTTCACGGTGGCGGACGACGTCGTCGTCACCTCGATCAGCGCTTTCGGCAAGCTCGATTTCGATGAGCCGGTGGACTCTGACGGAACGGCGTTCAGCGACATTTATGGCGACACCCTGGTGAAGGCCAAAACCTTCACTCAGGAACTGCGTATCGCCGGTTCCAATATCGAGCGCGTCAAGTGGATGATCGGCGGCAGTTACGAGCATGACAAGGCTAACGAGGACCGTGTCTTCACCAATTTCAATGGTTCCAACGCCTTCATCAACATCGGTATTCCGGGTTTGAATCCGACCTTTCAGAATTTCATTGAATCAAATCATCAGAAGATCACGACAAAGGCGGTGTTCGGCAGTCTGGACTATGAATTGACCAGCAAGCTGACGGCGCAGGGATCGGTCCGCTATACGAAGCAAGACCGCACTTTTCACGGCTGCTTGTTCGACACGGGGGCGGGTGACCTTTCCGGTCTCTTCTCTTTCTTGTCGAATCTCGCCCATGGCGCTTCGGGGCCGGCGCTTTTCAACCCTGTCATCGCCCCCGGCCAGTGCGTGACTCTTGATGATAATTTCAACGCCGTCAGTGACGTTCCGTCCAAGCTGAACCAGGACAACCTGTCGTGGCGCGTCAGTCTGAACTGGAAGCCGGACCGCGACACTCTCATCTACGGCAATGTCACCAAGGGGTACAAAGCGGGTAGCTACAGCACTCTGCCGGCGTCCCGCGTTTCGCAGCTGCTGCCCGTGCCGCAGGAATCGGTGCTGGCCTATGAAGCTGGCTTCAAGCTTTCCCTCATTGATCGCACGCTGCAATTGAACGGCGCTGCTTTCTATTACGATTACAAGGACAAGCAGATTCTCGGCACGGTCGACACCGGTTTTCCCTTCGGCGGGCTGCCGGCTCTTGTGACCATTCCGAAGTCGAAGGTGCAGGGCCTTGAAGTCGACATGACCTGGCGCCCGATCTCGGCGCTGCGTTTCTCGGGCGCGGCGACTTACGTGGACAGCAAGATCAAGTCTCACGGTCCCCGCGTCGGCCTGCCCTTCGATCCGTTCTCCAACGTGGTCGATTTCCAGGGCGAAGCCTTCCCCAACACGCCCAAATGGACGCTGCTTGGCGACGTTGAATATGATTTCAGCGTCGGCGGCGATTTGAACGCTTACGTCGGTGGGAGCGCCAACTATCGCAGCAAGACCAACGCATTGCTTGGTGATGCGCCATTGCTGGACATCAAGGCATATACGCTCGTGGATTTGCGAGCGGGCGTGGAAACCGCTGACGGGAAATGGCGTTTCCAGGTGTTTGGCCGCAACGTCTTCAACAAATCCTACCCGATCAACGTCACGCACGGTGTGGACACGGTTACATCCTTTTCCGGCATGGGCGCGGTTTATGGAGCCACCATCAGCTTGCGCATGTAGCTGATGCCGCCGCTTTTCTCCAGCTCCGGCTGGCGACCGACGTAGCCGGCAAGAATACGGTCGTCCCGCTTGGTGATCGCTCCAGGCTCATAAAAGTGGGCCGGAGCGGCTGGCTCCGGCCCATCGAGGTTGTGTTCGCAGGAGGAACACCGGGTGGCCGGGGCGGGAGAGCAGCTAAGCGCTCGCCCCGGCCAAACTCATATGACTTAGTAATTGTAGGCGCGCTCGCCGTGCTCGTTGATGTCGAGACCCTCGCGCTCCGCCTCTTCGGTCGGGCGCAGGCCGACGGTCTTGTCGAGGAGGAACAGCAGGATCGCAGAGACCACGCCCGACCAGACCAGGGTCGTCCCGATTGCCCAGAACTGCGAGATCAGCTGCGTGCCCGTGTCCCATGCACCGGGAACGGCCGGGAACTTCGTGTAGTCGATCCAGCCCTGGCCGCCGAGCGCCGGGTTAGCGACGATACCGGTGGCGATGGCGCCGGTGATGCCGCCGATGCAGTGCACGCCGAACACGTCCAGCGTATCGTCGTACTTCAGCTTGTTCTTCACGGTCGACACGAAGAAGAAGCAGATCGGCGAAACGACCAGACCAAGGACGATCGAGGTCATCGGCGCGCCATAGCCCGAAGCGGGCGTGATGGCGACCAGACCAGCCACCGCACCGGAAGCCGCACCAAGCATGGAAGGCTTGCCGTGGATGATCTGCTCAACAACGGACCAGCTTACCGCCGCAGCGCAAGTAGCGAGCATCGTGTTGACGAAGGCGACTGCGGTGACGCCGTTCGATTCAAGGTTCGAGCCGGCATTGAAACCGAACCAGCCCACCCACAGCAGAGAGGCGCCGATCATCGTCATGGTCAGCGAGTGCGGCGGAGTGGCCTCCTTGCCGAAACCCACGCGCTTGCCGACCACAAGGCAACCGACCAGACCGGCGATACCGGCATTGATGTGCACCACGGTGCCGCCGGCGAAGTCCAGCGCGCCCTTGCTGTAAAGGAAACCGGCGTCGCCCGGATTGCCCGACAGGAAGTCCGGACCGGCCCAGTACCACACCATATGCGCGATCGGGTAGTAGACCAACAGCGACCACAGCACCGTGAAGATCATCAGCGGCGTGAACTTGATGCGTTCCGCGAACGAACCGATGAACAGCGCGGGGGTAATCATCGCGAAGGTCATCTGGAACACGAAGTAGGTCAGTTCGGGGATATAGACGTTGTTGGAGAACGTCGCGGCGAAGGTGCCGCTCGTGACGCCGTTCATCAGGGCCTTCGAAAGGCCGCCGATGAAGGGCGAGCCACCAGTAAAGGCCAGCGAATAGCCGACGGTGGCCCAGAGGAGGCCGGTTACCGAAACGATCATGAAGACCTGCATCAGCACTGACAGCATGTTCTTGGTGCGGACGAGGCCGCCGTAGAACAGCGCCAGGCCGGGGACTGACATCATCAGCACCAGGGCGGAGCTGATGAGCATCCAGGTGGTGTCGCCCTTGTTGACCATGTTGGCCATCTGGGCGGCGGTGGGAGCCTTGACCAAGGCAGCCGTCTGAGCCCAGGCGGGCGAAGATGCGAGCATCGACGCCGTCAAGGCGCCGGCGCCGCAAAGAATTTTGCGGTTCATCGTGGAAACCCTCCTCAAAGCGCGGTGTCGCCGGATTCGCCGGTGCGGATGCGCACGGCCGAAGCGAGATCGAGAACGAAGATCTTGCCGTCGCCAATGGCTTCGGTGCTGGCGACCTGCTGGATCGTCTCGATGATCTTGGGCGCCATATCATCCGGCGCTGCGACCTCGATCTTCACCTTCGGCAACATGTTGGTCGAATACTCGGCCCCGCGATAGATTTCCGTCTGGCCTTTCTGCCTGCCGAAACCCTTCACTTCGGACACGGTCATGCCGGCAACGCCGATCGCGCCCAGCGCCTCACGCACCTCGTCCAGCTTGAAGGGCTTGATGATGGCTATGATGAACTTCATGCCTATCCCCTGTTAGCCACCGGCCCCGCGCCGGCTAAAGCAGGGAAAAGCAAAAGCTATGCCAATCCATCCATCAGCGGGGTTTCAAGGCGTTGCCGGAGAATTGCCGCTGATAAGGCGCGTTCGATCGCCCGTTTCCTGAGCAGTTGCCTAAATTTTGGGCAAAGCCAGAGAGGCGAATACCGGCAAGTGATCGGATCCTGCCGCTGAAAGCGGGCTGTGGTGAACGTGAGCGCCTATCACTTCCCAATCCGACGAGGCGATGATGCGATCGAGCTGTGCGACCGGGCGCAGCGACGGAAAACTGCGGCCTGGCGCCAGAACTTGCCAGGACTCCGCGGAAAATTCGCGCAGGCAGCCGCCACGCTGCGACCATTCGTTGAAATCCCCCATCAGCACGGTGGGGACATGCCGATCGCACGCGGCGCAATGCGCCAGCACGCTGCGTGCCTGATGGCGGCGGCGCAGGCCGGACAGGTCGAGGTGCATGCCGATCACGCGTATGGCCCTGCCGTCTACAGCGAGGTCAGCCCGGATGGCTCCGCGCGGTTCCAACACCGGCAGGGGCACCGGGGCCGCTTCGATCAGTTCGATGCCTTTGCGCACAAGAAGAGCGTTGCCATGCCAGCCCAAACTATCCGGCTTCATGAAAAGCGGCACCGGCACATAACCGGTCGCCGCGTGAATCGCGTCCAGCGGCAGGACCGCCATGCGTCGACCGAAACGGCGATCGACTTCCTGCAGAGCTACGACGTCCGCATCGACTTCCAGCAGAATGCGCAGGATTCGTTCGTGATCCCGCCGCCGGTCGAGGCCAACGGCCTTGTGGATGTTGTAACTGGCGAACTTGATCTGCAACCTGGCCCCCGGCCGAACTGCTGGCGGCGCGACCTTACGCGTGCCCACCCCGGATTGCCAAGGCTGGCCCCAAAGCCAATCCGCAAAGCCCGGCCAGGTTCCCTTCGGCCCTATCGTTCCTTGGTCGCGCTGAAGGTGAGGTCGGGATTGCGCTCCTGCTGGTAGCCAACGTCCCATGCGGAGCGGGCCATGAACACCGGATCGCCGTCGCGGTCCCTGGCGAGGTTCATCTTGTTGAACTCGGCAAAGTCCTTCAACGCCTGATCGCCGCCCTTGAGCCAGCGCGCGGTGTCGAAGGGCGAGGCTTCGAGCACTGCTTCCACTTTGTATTCCGCTTCCAGCCGCGAAATCAGCACGTCCAGCTGCAGCTGGCCGACCACGCCGACGATCCATTGCGAGCCGATCTCCGGGTAGAACACCTGGATCACCCCTTCTTCCGAAAGATCGTCCAGCGCCTTTCGCAGCTGCTTGGTCTTGGTCGGGTCTTTCAACGCGACGCGCCGGAGAATTTCCGGTGCGAAATTGGGCAGACCGGTGAAACGGATCTGGTTCTTCTCTGACAGGGTATCCCCCACGCGCAGCGTGCCGTGATTGGGAATGCCGATGATGTCGCCTGGCTCCGCGCTGTCCGCGATCTCGCGATCCTGCGCGAAGAACAGGATCGGCGAATGCACAGCGATCGGCTTACCCAGGCCCGACGGGGTCAGCTTCATGCCGCGCCGGAAAGTGCCGGAGACCAGCCGCATGAAGGCAATGCGGTCGCGGTGCATCGGATCCATATTGGCCTGGACCTTGAAGATGAAGCCAGTGACTTCCTTGACTTGCGGTTCCACCGGCCCGGCTTCGCTCGGCTGCGGACGCGGCGGCGGCGCGAATTTCGCAATCGCCTCGATCAGTTCCGCGACTCCGAAGTTCTTGAGGGCGGAGCCGAAATAGACCGGCGTCAGATCGCCACCGCGATAAGCGTCGATATCAAATTCGGGATAGCCGGCCTGGGCCAGCTCAAGCTCTTCCGCCACCTCGTCCGGGAGGACAGCCTCTTCCTCGACCTTGCCTAGAAATTCCCGGCTGGGGCCTTCCGGGCGACTGACCTTGCCGCTGGTCAGATCGAGAATGCCTTCGAACAGCCCGCCCATGCCGACCGGCCAGGACATCGGGCAGACATCGAGCGCCAGCACGTCCGCCACTTCGTCAAGCAGATCGAAGCAGGCGCGGCCTTCGCGGTCCACTTTGTTGATGAATGTGATGATCGGCACCGAACGCAAGCGGCAGACCTCGAACAGCTTGCGCGTCTGCGGCTCTATACCTTTGGCCGCGTCAATCACCATGATCGCGGAATCCACCGCAGTGAGCGTGCGGTACGTGTCTTCCGAAAAGTCCTCGTGACCCGGCGTGTCCAGCAGATTGAACGTGATGACGCTTCCGTCGGGGTTGGTTTTCTCGAAGGTCATCACCGAGCTGGTCACCGAGATGCCGCGTTGCTGCTCGATCTTCATCCAGTCCGACCGCGCGCGCCGGGCCTGCCCGCGCGCTTTCACCTCGCCGGCAAGGTGAATGGCGCCGCCTTGTAGCAGCAGCTTCTCGGTCAGCGTGGTCTTGCCCGCGTCCGGGTGCGAGATGATAGCGAAAGTACGGCGCGAATTGGTCATCTGCGCGCCTTTAAGGCGACGCGGGTTTCATCGCAACGGCTACCCGTTTCGCGCCACCTGGAAACCCGCGAAGGACTGGTTGACTGGCATTATCTCTATCGCGTTGATGTTCATATGCGGAGGCAGTGAGGCAATCCAGAGCACGGTTTCGGCGATATCGGCGCCGGTCAACGGGTTCACGCCCGCATAAAGCCTGTCCGAAGCCTCCTGATCTCCGCCGGTGCGCACGAACGTAAATTCGGTTTCGACCATGCCGGGCTCGATGGAAGTTACGCGCACGCCGGTGCCTGACAGGTCCGAACGCAGTCCTAGCGAGAATTGCCGCACGAACGCTTTGGTGCCTCCATAGACGTTCCCACCCGTATAGGGATAGGTTGCGGCCACTGAGGACAAGTTCACGATCAGCCCCTTGCGTGCGATCAGCGCGGGCAGAAGCTTGTGCGTTAGCGAGACGAGCGCTGTCACGTTCGTTTCGATCGTCGTCTTCCAATCGTCCAGCCTGGCCTGCTGCGCCAGCGATGTGCCCGCCGCGAGGCCGGCATTATTCACCAGGCAGTCGATCCCCGCAAATGCCGCGGGCACGGCGGCGAGGGCTGCATCCCGCGCGGCTTCATCCCGCACATCGAAAACGCAGGGATGGACGCGGTCTGCGCCCAGTTCACCGACCAGCGCCTCCAGCCGGTCCGCCCGCCGTCCCGTCGCGATGACGCGCCATCCCGATCGGACGAAAGCACGGGCGCAGGCTTCACCGATGCCGGCGGTGGCGCCGGTGACGAGGACGGTCTTCATCGCAAATTCCCTTCAATCGGCGGCCAGGACGGCCACGCTCATGCGGAACGAACGGCTTGCTCCGGATGCCAGTTGCAGTATCCCCGGCTTGTTGCGCAAGTCGTCGGCAAAGCCCACGGGGTCGGCATGGCCTTGCCAGGGTTCGATGCAGAGGAAAGGGGCGTCCGGCTTCTGCCAGATGGCGAGCATCGGCGTGTCTGGGAAGGCGATCGAGAGCTGCGCGCCGCCGGGTGTGCCGAACGTAAGACGGCGGCTGGCCAGATGGTCCCAGATCACGGCATCATCGCGGAACAGTGAGGAATCGAGCGCAAGGCAATGCCCGTCGACCGGTGTGGGCGAAACGGCGGGCAGGAGAAGGCCGCTTTGCGGGTCAACCCGGCGGATCGGCTGCGGTTCCGGCTCATCGAACGCGATCACATGATCGACTTTCTCCGCGCCGCCGGGCAAGGGCCAGGCAAAGGCCGGATGATAGCCGAAGCTGAACGGCAGCGGCTCTTTGCCCGGATTGCGGATCGTGGCGTCCATGTGCAGCACCGCACCTTCAAGCAGGAAGGCCATCTCGAGCACGAACGCGAAAGGATAGACGGCACGGGTCTCGTCGCTGTCGCGCAGGCCGAGGGACACCTGGCTCGGGCCTTTTTCAATCACCTCGAACCGCGCACGACGCGCGAACCCATGCTTGGGCAAATGATACTCGCGGCCATCAAACCGGTAGCGATCACCGTTCAAAGCCCCAACGATCGGAAACAGCAGCGGCGCGTGCCCGGTCCAGAAAGCCGGATCGCCGTCAGTCATGAACTCGCGGCCGCCGCAGTCGGTCAGCGACCACAGTTCCGCGCCGAGGGGATTGATCCGGGCGGTGAGATCGCCGGATCTAATCGCGATAAGTTCAGCAGCTGCAAACATGCGCTCCCCAAGGTAAAGCCGTCACCCTGTACTTGCTTCAAGGCCCATCTCTCGTCCTGAGATGGCGAGCATGGGGCACAACGGATGCTGAAACAAGTTCAGCATGACGGCTGTTGCGCAACTGACCTTAGCTGCGCAGGACGGCCCCGAGCTTGGCGGCGGCGACAGTCACCTTCTCGGTGATCGCCTTCAAATCTTCCTCCTTGTAGCTTTTTTCAAGCGGCTGCAGCGTGATTTCAAGCGCCAGGGACTTCTGCCCTTCCGGCACGCCATGCCCCCGGAAATCATCGAAGAGACGGGCAGCAACGATGTTCGCCTTGTCAGCACCCTGAACCACGCGTACCAGGTCGCCCGCGGGCAAATCCAGAGGGACGAGAAAGGCATAGTCGCGAGTTATCGCCTGGAGAGCCGGTGGTGCATAATGGCTGCGTGCGAACGTAACAGCGCCTTTCCTGCCGGAAATCGCGTCGAGATAAATCTCCGCCATGGCGACCGGGCCATCGATGTCGAATCTCTTTGCCATCGCCGGATGCAGCATGCCGAAGCGGGCCAGCACGTTCTTGGGGCCAAGCCTCAGTGTGGCCGATTGGCCGGGATGGAATTGCGAACCGGCCTCTCCCATTACCTGCAGCTTCTCGACCGGCGCTCCCGCTTCGGCCAACAGCGCCGCTGCCTCGGCCTTGGCATCATAGGCATCGAACAGCGCGGCTTTGCCTGTCGCCCAACCGCGCGACACCTTCTCGCCGGCCAGCACCACGCCCAGGGTCAGGCGCTCGTCGCTCGCACCGCCTTCACCACGCAGATAGCGGCGGCCCAACTCGAACAGCCGCAGCGAGGACGCGCCGCGATCGAGATTGCGCTTCGCCGCCATAAGCAACCCCGGCAACAGCGAGGGGCGCATGGCCTTCATGTCCTCGCTGATCGGATTTGACAGCATCCATAGTCCGCCGTTTCCATCAGCGAACGCGTCTGCCTCGGCCTCAGGCAAAAACGACCAGGTCACCGCCTCATGCAGCCCGCGCGCGGCAGCGGCGCGGCGCATCCGGCGCTCCAGCTTTTGAACCGGCGTGGCAGTGGGGCGGGCCACGCCTTCCGCGCGGGGCAGGGCCACGCTTGCCACCTTGTCCAAGCCATGGATGCGCACGACTTCCTCGACGATGTCGGGCGCCGCGTCCACATCCGGGCGCCAGCCGGGAACGGTCACCGCCCAGCTTTCCTCCCAGTTCGTCGCTTCGCCGACGACCGAGAAGCCGAGGCTTTCGAGAATGCGTTTCTGCTCGCCCGGTTCGACGCGGACACCGCCCAGCTTCTTTACCAGCGCGGGTGCGAAATGGACCGTCTTCGGGGTAGTCGGTGCTGTGCCTGCGCGCACGACGTCTGAAGCTTCGCCCCCGCACAGTGTCTGGATCAGCTGCGTCAAATGCGCCAGGCCCTGATCGAGAAAGTTCGGGTCGATCCCACGTTCAAAGCGGCTGCGCGCGTCGGAAGTAAGATTGAGCTTGCGGCCGGTCCGGGCGATCCGCTCGGGATCGAAATAGGCGATCTCAAGCAGGATGTCGGTCGTCTCGCCCGAGCAGCCCGAATGCTCGCCGCCCATGATGCCGGCGATGTCGTGAACGCCGCTGTCGTCGGCAATCACGGTCATTTCCGCGTCGAGCGTGTACGTTTTCTCGTTCAGCGCCAGCACCGTCTCCCCATCGCGAGCGCGACGGGCGACCACCGCGCCGTTCAGGTTGGCAAGGTCATAAGCGTGTGCCGGGCGGCCATGAACCAGCATCAGATAATTGGTCGCGTCCACCAGGGCCGAGATCGGCCGCTGCCCCGCCGCCTTCAGCCGGTCTTGCAGCCATTGCGGCGAGGGGCCGTTCTTCACGCCCTTGATGACACGCCCGTAAAAGGCCGGGCAACCTTCAGGATCGTCAGTGCGGATCTCGACCGGGCATGCGAAAGTGCCAGGCAGTTCCAGCCGCTCGACCGGCTTCAGGGTTCCAAGCCCAGCCGCCGCGAGATCGCGGGCAATGCCGTAGACGCCCATACAGTCCGGCCGGTTCGGCGTGATCGCCACTTCGATTACCGGATCGGCGCCGTGATATTGTGCAAACGGGACGCCGATCGGCGCGTCCGACGGCAGCTCGATAATGCCCTCGTGATCTTCGCCCAGTTCCAACTCACGCGTTGAGCACATCATCCCGTTCGATTCGACGCCGCGCACCGCGGCGACCTTCAGCGCCATGCCGTTGGCCGGAACCACCGCGCCCGGCAGGCCAAGCACGCCGACCAGCCCGGCGCGCGCATTGGGCGCGCCGCATACCACCTGCAGCGTTGCGCCTTCACCCGTATCGACCGTCAGCACTTGAAGCTTGTCGGCCTGCGGGTGCTTTGCCGCGGTGAGGACACGCGCCACTCGGAAGCCGGAGAGTTTGACGGCCGGATCTTCAACGCCTTCGACCTCCAGACCGATGGCGTTCAGCTTGGCCGCGATCTGTTCGACCGTTGCGTCCGTTTCGAGGTATTCCCTGAGCCAGGAAAGCGGGAACTTCATCTGTCTGTCCTTTCCGCTCAGACCGGAGTGCCGACGCCGCCCGAAAGGGTGGGCACGTCCAGTGCGGAGAAACCATAGTGAGATAGCCAGCGCACATCGCCATCGAAGAAAGCGCGCAAGTCATCCATCCCGTATTTCAGCATGGCGAGTCGGTCGACGCCGATCCCGAAGGCAAAGCCCTGCCATTTGTCGGGATCGAGGCCGCCGAAGGCGATGACGCGGTGATTGACCATGCCGCTGCCCAGCACTTCCATCCAGGCATGGCCCGGTGCGTCGCCTGATCCGCCCACCACGCGGCGCCCGCCCTCGCTGGCATAGCCCACATCCACTTCCACGGAAGGTTCGGTGAAGGGGAAGTAACTGGGGCGCAAACGCAGGACGATGTCGTCTCGCTCAAAGAAAGCCTTCAGGAACGTCTCCAGCGTCCATTTGAGATGACCCAGATGGATGTCCCGATCGATCACCAGTGCTTCGATCTGGTGGAACATCGGCGTATGCGTGGCGTCGCTGTCCGAGCGGTAGACCCGGCCCGGCGCGATAATCCGCAGCGGGGCGCCCCCCGGATTTTCCTTCACACATGCCAACATCGTGCGAATCTGCACCGGCGAGGTATGTGTGCGCAGCACGATCTCGCGCCCTTGCGCCGAACGATCAGGGAAATAGAACGTATCGTGCATGGCGCGCGCGGGGTGCGTTTCCGGCATGTTGAGCGCCGTGAAATTGTGCCAGTCGTCCTCGATCTCCGGTCCGGTGGCGACGGCGAAGCCCAGGTCGGCGAAGATCTCGGCCAGTTCGTCCATGACCTGCGAGATGGGATGGACCGAGCCTCTCGGCGCTTCGGGCGCCGGCAAGGAGAGGTCGAGGGTTTCGGCGGCCAGACGCGCATTTTGCGCTTCAGAATCGAGTACAGCCTTCTGAGCTGCTATCGTGCCGCTAAGAGCAGCCTTCCACTCGTTGATCCGCTTGCCTTCGCTCACCCTTTCTTCAGGCGACATGGAGCCCAGCGTCTTGAGCAAGGCCGTCAGCTCGCCATTTTTGCCAAGCGCAGCAACACGCGCCGCTTCCAACTCCTCAGTGGTAGAAGCTGCTTCGACCGTGGCCATCAATCGTTTGCCAATCGCTTCGATTTCCATCTCAACCTCGTCATTCCCGCGAAGCGGGAACCTATCTCCTGACCTATCCTTTGACGATCCGGTGCGGTGGCAGCGGCTCGACACCAAAGTCCACCGCAAGATCGCGCCAATCGGGATTGGCCTGTTCAATCAGCGTAATCTTCCACGCCCTGTCCCACTTCTTGATCCGCTTCTCACGCGTGATCGCGTGTTCCATCGTCACGTGCTGCTCGAACCAGACAAGGCGATGGCCGCCGTAGTCGCTGGTGAACCCTGCGATCAACCCCTCCCGGTGCTGATGCAACCTTTGCATCAAGTTGGACGGGACACCAACGTAGAGCGTGCCCTGGCGGTGCGAGGCCAAGAGGTACACTGCCGGCTGGAATGTGTCGCGCATCTGCCAGGTCCGGAAATGGGTTCCCGCCTTCGCGGGAATGACGAAGGAAGAGGGAGAAGTGGCAATATGCGAAAAGGGCGCGGCCGGCACCCGCCGACCACGCCCTTTCAATCGCGCTGTGAAGCGAAATCGAACTGCTGGCTTACGCAGCCGGCAGCGCTGCCTTCGCCTGCGCGATGACGGCGGTAAAGATCGCGCCCTCGTTCATGGCGAGGTCGGCCATGGCTTTGCGGTCCAACTCGATCCCCGCAAGCTTGGCGCCGTGAATGAACTGCGAGTAAGTCAGACCCTCAGCACGGACGGCAGCGTTGATGCGCTGGATCCACAAGGCGCGGAAGTTCCGCTTTTTGATCTTGCGGTCGCGATAGGCGTACTGGCCGGCCTTCTCCACGGCCTGGCGAGCGACGCGAATCGTGTTCTTGCGGCGGCCGCGATAGCCTTTGGCCTGGTCCAGAATCCGCTTGTGCTTGGCGCGGGTGGTGACACCCCTCTTGATACGGCTCATGTGTCAGCGCTCCTCAGTTCAGCCCGTAGGGCGCCCACTTCTTGATGACCTTCGCATCAGCGTCGGAAATCACTTCAGTGCCGCGGTTCTGGCGGATGTATTTGCCGTTATGGCTAATCAGGCGGTGGCGCTTGCCGGCGACGCCGTGCTTCACCTTGCCGGTAGCGGTGAGCTTGAAGCGCTTCTTCACACCGCTCTTGGTCTTCAACTTGGGCATTTTCGTCTCCTGTTCAGGGACACGTCCGGTCAGCCCTGGCAGCCCTTTTCGCCAGGCCGACCCGCGAATCTCTTGCTCGAAATTCAATCGTGTCGATCGAAGGGCGGGCCTTTAGTGCGATAGACGCGCAAAGGCAAGGCCCCTGCGGACACATCCGATCCCGAGCCGACTCCCATAAGGCTCGCCCCGCGCGGCGCGCATCCAATCGAGGAAGTGACCGTCGGCAATCAGTATCCGGGATGGCGGCAAGGCCACGCGCCACGAGTAAAGTTGAGCATTCATCCCGCGTCCGTCGCAGGTTCGCACCGGCTGGGATATCCGGCGATATTCCTGCCCTTCATAAAGGTCGAGCCGCGCGAGTTCGCCAGGGGCAAGCACAAGTTCGCACAGCATGCCCGAAACCGCTAAGCCCCGATGCGCTGGAATCAGGGCCGGATACCAACCCTCCTTCGCCCGCAGCGCAAAAAGACGCCCGGCCGCGCTGGCGGGCTGAGCCCGCAGGGTGCGGGCCGCGATCCAACGCGCCATCGGGGTGCCCGCTTGCGGCTGCAGCGTGCCGTATACGAACAGGCGCAGCCTTCTCACGCGGTCAATGATCGCAAGCCAACGCCTCGATCACGTCCTCCAGCCGGGCCGGATCGCCGATCGCCAGCACATGACCGTCCGCTTCGGCATGCAGGGGGCCGCCATTCCAATCGCACATCAGACCGCCCGCACCCTCGACAACGGGAACCAGCGCGGCCCAGTCGTGCAGCTTGAGCCCCGCTTCGCAGACAACGTCGATGTGCCCGCTGGCGAGCAGGCCGTAATTATAGCAGTCGCCCCCCATCATCATCCGCCGATGATCGGTGCGCGCGGCCAACGCCATGAAATGCGCGCCCTGATGATCGTCGAAATATTGGGGACCGGTAGTGGCCAGCGCTGCCTCCGCGAGCTCGCCGCACAGCCTGGTGCGCACTTCCCTGCCGTTGAACGTGGTTGGCTGGCCGCGGGCACCCAGCCAACGCTCCTTCAGGATCGGCTGGTCAATGATTCCCAGAACCGGCCAGCCATCAACCAGCAGCGAAACCAGGGTGCCGAAAATCGGCCGTCCCGCCACGAAGGAGACAGTGCCGTCGATCGGATCGAGCACCCAGGTCCGGCCCGACGATCCTTCCTCCGCGCCAAACTCCTCACCGATGATCGCATCGCGCGGCGCTTCCGCTTTCAGGATGCGGCGCATGATTTCTTCCGCCTCGCGATCGGCCAGCGTCACCGGCGTGGCGTCTTCCTTGCGGACGGAATCGAGGCCGCTGCGGAAATGCGGGCGAATGGCGGCGCCGGCGGCATCCGCCAGCCTCATCGCGAGGGCGATGTCATGTTCGATCTTCATCCCCGCCCTGTGCCCATGCGGCGCATCCTTGGTCAAGGTCTCTCGCGGGACCGCTGCCGGCCTGTAAGAAAATGGTAGCCAACACCATCCGTTAGACGGATTTTCGAATATTGCGCGGTGCCACCCGGATGACGTACTGCTGTCATCCAGGGTTCGCAACAAGAGTGGGGGCATGAACCATAGCAAGCGCCCGGCTGTCGATCCATCAATCGCGCCGGAACAGGGGTTTACAAGGGACGGGCAACCGCTGTCCTACAACCGCGCCCCCGCGCCTGACCTGGCGCCCTGGATCGCGCGCCTTTACGTAACCAAAGTCATAGTTCCGGCGGACTACACATTGTCATGCGGGCTGTTCAACGACACCGCCTGCATACGCATCCAGCTCGCCGGCGACTGGACCGCCGAAACCGCGACCGGGCCCGAGGCGTTCAGCCGCGCCGCGCTGTTCTTCGGGCCGCAGTCGAGACGGATGCCGGTGACCGTCACCGGCAGCTTCATCAGTGTGGGCATTGCCATCCGTCCGGGCGCCTGCACGGCGCTGGACGGGCCGCGGGTGGCCGATTTTGTCGACCGTCTGGTGCCGGCTCCGATGGTGGCCATGCCATCTGAGGAGCTGCTGATGCTCCCGGCCGACGCGTCGCCGGAGGAATGGCTGCTCATGCTTGAAGGGCTGGTCCGCAAGCGGGTTGAACAGATGGACGGCGCGCTGCCCGATCCGGTGGCGGTGCGCTTTGAAGAGATCATGCTGGCCAATCCCGGCATGACCGTGAGCGAGGCGGCGCGGCTATGCGGGGTGGAGCGCCGCAGGCTGGAACGCGTGGTGAGCCGGGATTTCGGCATGGCGCCCAAGCAGGTCCTGCGCCGGGCGCGGGCGCTGGACATGGCGAGCCACCTGCGCGGCGTGGCCGATTCGGAAGAAGGTGAAGAGATTGCGCTTCGCTATTACGATGAAAGCCACTTGATTCACGAGTTCACCGAACTGTTCGGCATGTCGCCGCGCCAATTCGTGGGAAAGCCGCAGCCGATCCTTACTCTGGCGCTTGAATCGCGGCAGGCGCGGCGGCTGGAGGCGCTCCACCGGATCGCGCCGGGCGAGGCCCGCCCCTGGGAATAGGGCGGGGCCGGCCAGCTTCAATCGAACAGGCTGGAGACCGAGCTTTCGTCGGCAATGCGGCGAATCGCTTCGCCGATCAACGGGGCAATGGTCAGGATGCGGATACGATCGGACTGCTTGGCCGCCTCGGTCGCCTGAATCGAATCGGTGATGACCAGTTCCTTCAACGCCGAATTGCTGACGCGGGAGACCGCCGCACCGGAAAGAACGCCGTGCGTGATATAAGCGGTGACGCTGACCGCGCCTGCATCCATCAACGCCTGCGCCGCATTGCAGAGGGTGCCGCCCGAATCGATGATATCGTCGATAAGAATGCAGGCGCGGCCCTTCACGTCGCCGATGATGTTCATTACTTCTGACTGGCCGGGACGGTCGCGGCGCTTGTCGACGATGGCGAGCGGCGCATTGTCGAGCCGTTTGGCGAGAGCGCGGGCACGCACCACGCCGCCCACGTCAGGCGAGACCACCATGAGCGACTGATCGCCGTAACGCGCCTGGATATCGGCGGCCATGACGGGCGCGGCGAAAAGATTGTCAGTTGGGATATCGAAAAAGCCCTGGATCTGTCCGGCATGCAGATCGACGGACAGCACCCGGTCGGCCCCGGCTTCGGTAATCAGGTTGGCGACCAGCTTGGCCGAGATGGGCGTGCGCGGGCCCGGTTTGCGGTCCTGCCGGGCATAGCCGAAATACGGCACCACTGCCGTGATCCGCTTGGCCGAAGCGCGCCGTAGCGCGTCGATGCAGATCAGCAGCTCCATCAGGTTATCGTTCGCGGGATAGCTGGTGGGCTGCACCACGAACACATCCTCGCCGCGCACGTTTTCGTGAATCTCGACGAAGATCTCTTCGTCAGCGAAGCGGCGCACGCTGGCATCGGTCAGCGGCAGTTCCAGATATCCCGCGATTGCTCGAGCGAGCGGGAGGTTGCTGTTGCCGGACATGATCTTCATCGCGAATCCCCGTGACACCCCTAACGGCTGTTCGCGCCGCCTCTAGCCATGCGTCATGCGATTGCAATAGAGCGCACGCGTTTTCACCGGAGCGCCGCGATCCGCCCGCTTACGGAACGAGACGGACAGAAGGGGCTCTCCGCCGGAAAGCCCCATATAATGCTTCGGATCGCCACTCCCACCGGGCAGGGGCGGATGGGATCACACCCGATGTTCGGCCTTGACCCAGCGCACCGTGCCCGAACTTGCGCGCATGACGACACTTTCGGTCGTCATCTTGCCGCCCTTCAAGTGCTTGACCCCTTCGAGCAGCGAGCCGCTGGTCACTCCGGTGGCGGCGAAGATGCAGTCGCCCTTCGCCAGCTCTTCAAGCTTGTAGACCTTGTTGAGGTCCTCGATCCCCCATTTGCGGGCACGGGCGCGCTCATCATCGTTGCGGAATAGCAACCGGCCATTGAACTGCCCGCCAACGCAGCGCAGGGCCGCGGCGGCCAGCACGCCTTCGGGAGCACCTCCGGAACCCATGTACATGTCGATGGTGGTGTTCTCGTCCGTCACCGCGATCACCCCGGCCACGTCGCCGTCACCGATCAGCACCACCCCGCAACCCAGGCCGCGCAGTTCCGCGATCAGCACCTCGTGGCGCGGCCGGTCGAGCACGCAAACGATGATCTCTTCCGGCTTGACACCCTTGGCCGCGGCGACGGCCTTGACGTTTTCGGTCGGCGTCCTGTTGAGATCGATCACGCCTTCGGGATAGCCCGGCCCCACCGCGATCTTGTCCATATAGACGTCCGGTGCGTTGAGCAGGCAGCCTTCCTCCGCGGCGGCCAGAACGGCCAATGCATTGGGGCCCGCCTTCGCGGTGATGGTCGTGCCTTCAAGCGGATCGAGCGCGATATCGATTCGGGGCCCTTTCGCGGGCGCGCCGCCCACCTTTTCGCCGATGAAAAGCATCGGGGCTTCGTCCCGCTCTCCCTCGCCGATGACGACGGTGCCGTCTATATAGAGGTCGTCAAAAGCCTTGCGCATGGCTTCAACGGCGGCATGATCGGCGGCCTTCTCATCGCCGCGTCCGATAAGGTGCGATGCCGCAATGGCGGCAGCTTCAGTGACGCGGACCATTTCGAGAACGAGAACGCGATCGAGTACTTTACTTGCAGGGGTCGGCTTTTTCGACATGTTCACTCCGGAGTAATCCAGGGAGGGAAAGGTCTGGACCGCTTAGACAGAGGAAACCGAA
This sequence comes from Novosphingobium sp., assembly GCF_036733805.1. Taxonomy (GTDB): domain Bacteria; phylum Pseudomonadota; class Alphaproteobacteria; order Sphingomonadales; family Sphingomonadaceae; genus Novosphingobium. Next base: position 44,200 of record NZ_DAIMZT010000018.1, read on the forward strand.
TTGTCGAGAAGCTGGAAAATCCTTTTCGCGATCGCAGCAATGACACCGGCGCCAGTGGTCGCGCAGACCGTGCAGCAGTCGGACGAAGCGGACCGTGCTATCGCCGAAAGGATGATGTCGGCCAGCGGCCGGATCACTCCGGACAAATCGCGCAGCAGTTGCTTCAGGACGGTCAAAAAGGGCGAAATCGTCGTCTGCGCGCCCGAAGACCGCGATCAACACGTTCCCTCCACGGCTGACAGCGACCCCAGCGGCGCGGGCACTCGAGACGGGCGGCTGCATCCGCCGAACGTCAGCGGCCTGGCCGATTGCAGCCGCGGGTGCATTGGCCTCGGCAAGGCGCCGCGGCGGGTCTACATGATTGACCTATCCTCGATCCCACTCGCGCCGGCCGGGTCGGACGCCGACAAGATCGCCAAGGGCGAAATGCGCGCGCCCTGAACTCTGGGAAAGCGCCATCGTCCCGTAGGCGATCCGGGACGATGCGTGCTCAATCCCCGAGGATCTGCATGACCAGCGGCTGCGCGGTCAGGCTTTCCGACCCTTCCAGAATGCGCAGCGCCTGGCTGACTGCGCTTTCCGGCCCCTCATGCGTGACCATGGCGAGAATCACCTCGCCGTCCTGATCGGGATCACCCTTCTGGATCAGGCTTTCGATAGAGACATTGGCATCGCGCATGGCGGCGGTGATATCGGCCAGCACGCCAGGGCGATCGGGCACGGTGAAGCGGACGTAGGATCGGCCGAGGCGATGGCCGGTCGGCGCAGGTTCCATCATTTCAAGCTCGGCGGCGGGCATGGAGAAGGTCGCCCCTTTCTCGCCCCGCGCGATATCGATCAAGTCGGCCACGACGGCGCTGGCGGTGGGGCCGTCACCCGCGCCGGCGCCCTGAAACAGCAGGCGACCCATGAAGTTGCCCTCCGCCACGACTGCGTTGGTTGCCCCGTCAACATGAGCCAGCGGATGATCGAGCGGCACCAGATGCGGGCGAACGCGCTGGAACAGCCGGTCGCCGCCCTGGGTGCGATCGACCTCGGCCATGCCGATCAGGCGGATGACATAGCCGAGGGCGCGCGCCTGCTCGATATCAGCGGCCTTCAGGCGGGAGATGCCCATGGTATCCACCGCATCGAAGCGCAGGCGCGAGCCGAAGGCGATCGCCGCCAGGATCGAAAGCTTGTGCGCGGCGTCGATGCCCTCGATGTCGAATGTCGGATCGGCCTCGGCATATCCTAGCCGCTGCGCATCGGCGAGCACGTCGTCGAAATCGCGCCCGGTATCCTCCATGGTGGAGAGGATGTAATTGCAGGTGCCATTGAGGATGCCGTAGACGCGCTCGATCGCATTGGCGGCGGCACCTTCGCTCAATCCCTTGATGACCGGAATGCCGCCCGCGACGGCTGCTTCGAACTTCAGCGCCACGCCTGCCGCCTCGGCAGCCGTGGCCAGTTCCAGGCCGTGATGCGCGATCATCGCCTTGTTCGCCGTGACCAGGGACTTGCCCGCCTCGAACGTGGTGCGCGCCAGCGCCAGCGCCGGACCGTCGGACCCGCCGACCAGCTCGACCACCACGTCCACATCCTCGCGCTCGCCCAGAATCACCATGTCATCGACCCAGGCATAGCCAGAAATATCGACGCCCCGCGTCTTGGTGCGATCGCGCGCGCTGACTGCGGCGATGCGGATCGGGCGGCCCGCCCGGCGCGCGATCAGTTCGGCGTTCGCTTCCACCAGCCGGATGACACCGGCGCCGACAGTACCCAGACCAGCAAGCGCGATATTGAGCGGTTCAGCCATTATGCTCCCTTTCGGGAGCGCGCCCTAGGCCACGCGCGGGCGAATTGCCAGCGCCTTCAGGCGGCCAAGCGACCTCCTTTTACGGCAGCCGGCGCTCGCAGGGTCCTAAGTCGTTCAGGACCGCTCGATAATCCGCATCGGCTTGTTCCTGCGCGGCGGAGCCTTCGGACACGTTGGCGCCCGCGGGCGGTGTTTGAGGCAGGAAGCAGGCGAGGCGATACCATTCCAGCGTGTCGCGGCGTGGCGGGTGCCCCACTTCCGCGACCAGTTCGGAGAAAGATGCTCCCCAGGCCGGGGCCGCGCCGGGCCCGTGACGCACTGTGATCGAGGCGGCCGAACCGTCCTTTGTCGTCAGGAATATCTGGGTCTCCCCTTGCCCTGCTAGGTTCCCCGGCACGTAGAGCAGCTCGCGTACACCGGTCACTTTTGCGGGCGCACTGAGCGAGACCAGGGCCTGAAGCACATCGCGCAAATGCGCTTCGACGGCTTCGTCCCATAGGATTTGCGCGCCGGGCGTCACCAGCTGCAACTCGCCGGCCCGACCCGGCACGGCATGCGCAAAGACCAGCACGTCGCGTTTTTTCAGCTTGGGCGGTTTACCGCGCGAATCCAACGGCAGGTCGACTAGGTATTTCACCGATTCGCCGATCGGCGCGCGACCGGACAGGAGCGATTTGACCTTCGCCTCTACGTAAAAACGGCCCTGGCCGGCCTGCAATCCTGGCGCCCGCGCGCTTTCCACCGGCACAATTTTCGCCACCTGCACGCGCACGACCATCCCGGCCGAATCAGCAAGGCCGGCAAGGTCGGCATAAGTGGGCTCCGCGAGGCTTGCGGGGGTAGACTCAGCGTATGACGGAACTACTTGAAACACAACGATTGTCCCAACCAATGCTGCCAACAAGTGATGCGAGCGCGTAAGCATGAACGCAAAGCCTCCAGGGAAATATCGGCGGTTATAGCCGGGCCGGAACAGGCACAAAATCGTGCCGGTGAAGTTTGTTACCACTTCTCCTTAATTGCCCGTTAACTCCTGCCGCGCCGATAAGGCGTTGCGCAGGGGGGGCATCGCCGCTAAGGAAACTCGCGAAACGGGGCAAAAACATAAAAATGCCCTGCGGTTCGCCTGCCTGTCGCTTGTTTACGGTTGGTGGACTGTCAGCCGTCAGGGTGGACATTATAGAGTTTCGTCATGGATCTGCCGTCAGGTGGTCCGTGGGCGCCCTTGGACTTGTCCGTCGTGGACTAGCCGGGGCTTGGCAATGGAGTGAAGGGTCTGAATGGCTTACGCTGACCAGCAAATGAGCGGTAACAAGATTACCGCGCTTGTCATTGTTGCTCTGATCCATGTCTTCGCCGGTTACGCGCTCGTTACGGGCCTGGCCTATGAGGCGGCGAAGAAGGTCATGGAGAAAGTGACAACGGTAGACATCAAGGAAGAAAAAAAGAAGGAGGAGCCACCGCCGCCTCCGAAGAAGGACGAGGCGCCGCCGCCGCCCATCGTGGCGCCGCCGCCGCCGATCAATATCGCCGCGGCCCCGCCGCCGGTGCAGACCGTGATTACGCCGCCGCCTCCGCCGCCGGTGGTAATCCAAACGGCCGCCCCGCCACCCCCGCCGCCGCCGCCGGCCGCTTCAAAGGCGCGTGGCGCTTCGCCCAAGGGCCAGGGAAGCTGGGCCGCCCGCATCCAGGCGAACTATCCGACCCGTGCCGCGCGTGAAGAACGCGAAGGCCGCGTCGGCGTGCGCGTCTCGATCGGACCCGACGGCAGGGTCACGTCCTGCACCGTCTCCAGCTCCAGCGGCAGTCCCGACCTCGATGAGGCGGCGTGCAGCGGCATGTCCAGCTACGCCCGCTTCAACCCGGCGCTGGACGATGCGGGCAACCCGACCACGGGGTCCTATTCGACGGCGATCGTGTACAAGCTTAACTAACTTGACGGCTCGGCCGGGCCACTGGCCCCGGCCACATCCTGCATTCTTCTTGAGAGGTAAATCGCATGCTTATTGTTGATATCCTTGCCGCTGCCGGTGAAGCCGCGCCGCAGAACAAGTTCGGCTTCATGGAAGCCATGAAGACCGGCGGTGCCATTTCGATCACCACCGTGACGATCCTGGGCATCATGTCCTTCGGCTCGTTCTACATTCTGTTCACCAAGTGGTTCGAACAGTCGAAGATCATGCGTCAGCACCGCGACATGCGCGCGAACTTCTGGAAGGCTCCGACTCTGCGCGAAGGTGCCGCCAAGCTTGAAAAGAACAGCGCATGGCGCCAGCTCGTCGACGACGGCATCTCGGCCGAAGACCAGCACAGCAAGATGACGGACAGCATGGAAGCCCATGACTGGCTGCACGGATCGCTGGCCCGTTCGGAAGCCTCGATCAACGCCCGCCTCGCTTCGGGCCTGCCGTTCCTCGCCACTGTCGGCGCGACCGCGCCGTTCGTTGGTCTGTTCGGCACCGTGGTCGGCATTTACCGCGCGCTGATCGCCATCGGCATCGCCGGTTCGGCCTCGATCGACAAGGTCGCCGGTCCGGTCGGTGAAGCGCTTATCATGACCGCGCTCGGCCTGCTCGTCGCGGTTCCGGCCGTGCTTGCCTACAACTACCTGCAGAGCCGCAACAAGCGCATCGCCGAGCTGCTTCAGGGCTTCTCGACCGATGTTCTGGCGAACATCAACTCGAAGGGCGCGGTGAAACCGGCCATGGCCGCGGCTCAGGCCAAGCCGGCTGCCGCTCCTGCCAAGCCGGCGTCCGCTCCGGTCAAGCCGTAAGGAGCGCGGGCTGACGGGATCCGGCAAGGCTGGTCCCGTTCCCGCAGGGGCCCCAAAGCGGCGGCACGGCGCCATGCGCAAGCCGCCGCCGGCCCCCAGGCAATGCAAGGATTAGGATAAGACTATGGCGATATCCACGGGCGGAGGCGGTGACGAGACACCGATGTCCGACATCAACACGACGCCGCTCGTCGACGTCATGCTGGTGCTTCTGATTATCTTCCTCATCGCAGTCCCTGTCGCGATCCAGACCATCGAGAAGCTGCGCATCCCCGTCGTCAGAGCGGTCGAATCGAAGGACAAGGTGGAAAACCTCCTTCTCACCGTTTCGACCACTGACGAGGGCGGCCGCAGCGCCGGTGAACCTGGCTTCCAGGGCGCGTCGCGGGGCGGCGAATGCCGCATCTACTTCAACAACATCACGCCAGTCACCTCGAAGCAACTGCGCGACTTGGCCTTCAAGCGCCTGGACGCGATCGTGAAGCGTGCGGGCGGTCCCCAGGCCCTTCTGGCCAACCCGGACCAGATCCCGCAGGTTCATATCCGCGGTGACGTCAATGCGCCCTGGCGGTGCATTGCCGGTGCGATCTACAACGTCCAGATTTCGGGCTATCCGACGGTTGGCTTCATCACCAACCCGGTCGATCCGAACGCGTGACGTCACGGCAGGAACAGGAGTAACTTTCCATGGCAATGTCAGGCGGCAAGGATGATGGCTCGCCGATGATGGAGATGAACACGACGCCGTTGATCGACGTCATGCTCGTTCTCCTCATCATGTTCATCATCACCATCCCGGTTGCGACGCACTCGATCGATATCGACCTGCCGGTCGCCACCCCTCCGACGAACACGCCTCCGCCGATTGATCCGGTCAAGAACAAGGTCGTCCTTACGTTCAACAACCAGATCCTGTGGAACGGCACGCAGATCGACGGTCCTCGACTGATGAGTTCGTTGGAAGCGACCACGAAGATGAACCCGGAGCCGGAACTGCAGTTCCAGCCCGAACCCAACGCCAGCTATGAACTGTCGGCCCAGGTGCTGCAGATTATCAAGGCGTCGAAGGTGACCAAGTTCGGCTTCGTCGGCAACGAGCAGTTCTCGGAATTCGGCAAGTAAGTCGGAAAAACCTGAACACAGAGCCCGCAAGGGCTAAGGGAAAGGGGTGGAGCAATTCGCCCCTTTTTCCTGTTCCGACACGGCTCTTTCCCTTCCACAATCCCGCGGATGGTCCCCGCCCCAAGCAAGCGCGGGGAGGGCGGGTCGCAAGCTCTGTGCCTGGAGCAACATCCGTTTTATCTGCGCCAACATCCGTTCGT
>NZ_DAIMZT010000019.1:0-49393 GCF_036733805.1 Novosphingobium sp.
GGATCTGGTCAAACTGTTTGGCGCGCCCGGCTATGCTTCTCCCGTGACGATGGCGGTGAGTGCTGACGAGAAACAGTCCGATGTCTACGCGCTGCACGCCAATGTCGGCGGGCTCGGCCTGCCTGATCGGGACTATTACCTGAAGAACGACGCGCGCTCGCAGGACATACGGGCGAAGTATCTCGCTTATCTCGCTTTCCTGCTGGGCAAAGCGGGATATGCGGACCCAGACAAGGCTGCTGGCGCCGTGCTTTCGCTAGAGACGCAGATCGCGCAGACCGATTGGGACCGTGCCGCCGCGCGCAACCCCGATCTGACTTATAACAAACTCTCGCGCGCCGAGTTCGAGGCGCTGGGATCGCCCGGCCTCGCCAAGGCTCTGATGGTCGCCGCCGGCGCGGGCAAGGCGGAATACGTCATCGTTGGCGAGATGCCCCCGACGCCCGAAGAGCTGAAGGCCGCCAGGATCGATGCGACAAAAGCTCAAGCGCTTTTCGGCCCCGGTATGCCCGCGCTGCTGAAGCTGATCGATTCCGCGCCCCTTGCAACATGGCAGGCATGGCTCGCGGCACATTTCTTAAGCGCGCATGCTGCTGTGCTGCCCGGCGACATCGACCGGGCGACGTTCGCCTTCTATGGCAAGACGTTGACCGGCCAACCCGAGCAGCGGGCCCGCTGGAAGCGCGGCATCAGCGCGGTGGAGAGCGAGGCCGGCGAATTGCTGGGCAAGCTCTACGCCGAAAAATACTATCCGCCCGAGCAGAAGGCAGCGATGGAGAAGCTCGTCGCCAATTTGCGCAAGGCGATGCAGGCAAACCTTGCCGATCTTTCCTGGATGAGCCCTGAAACGCGCAAGCAGGCTGAAGCCAAGCTTGCCGCTTTCACCACCAAGATCGGCGCGCCTGACAAGTTCAAGGAATATGAGGGCCTGACCTTCTCGCCAACCGATCCGCTGCGCAATACTGTCGCTGCCGACGAGTGGCAGAACAATTACGACATGAACCGGATCGGCAAGCCGGTGGACCGGACCGAATGGCAGATGCTGCCGGAAACGGTGAATGCCTACTACGACGCGACCTTCAATGAGATCGTCTTTCCCGCCGCGATCCTGCAGCCGCCGTTCTTTAACCTCTCAGCTGATCCGGCGGTCAACTATGGTGCGATCGGCGCCGTCATCGGCCATGAGATGGGCCATGGCTTCGACGATCAGGGGGCCAAGGCCGACGCGGCGGGCAACCTGCGCGACTGGTGGACGACGAAGGACAAGGCTGCGTTCGAGAAACTGCAGGACAAGCTGGCCGCGCAGTACGATGCGTTCTGTCCGTTCGACAACGGCAAGACATGTGTCAACGGCAAGCTGACGTTGGGTGAAAACATCGGCGACCTGGGCGGCCTCAGCCTCGCTTACCGCGCTTACCGGCTCTCGCTGAACGGCAAGGAGGCGCCGGTGATTGACGGCGTGACCGGAGATCAGCGCTTTTTCATGGCCTGGGCGCAAGTGTGGCGCAGCAAGGTGCGTGAAGAGCAGGCGCGTCAGTATCTCGTCATCGATCCCCATTCGCCGCCGCATTACCGGATCAACGGAATCGTCCGCAACTTTGACGAATGGTACAAGGCGTTCGACGTGAAGCCGGGTGACAAGCTCTATCTGGCCCCTGACCAGCGCGTGCGCATTTGGTGAGTTTGCGTTCGTCCCGGCGCACGTCCGGGACGAGCCATTGCACTTCCCGACCCATTTTTTCGCATCGCAGCATGCGGCTCCGCTTGACTTGCGCCGCGCGTCGGGCATGACCTGCCACCGATGGACCTGACCTTTACCGCGATCCTCCTCGGCATTGTCGAGGGCCTCACTGAGTTCCTGCCGGTTTCATCGACCGGGCATCTCATTCTCGCCACGAAGCTGTTCGGTTATGATGCCGCGCAGTGGGCGACGTTCAACATCGTGATCCAGCTCGGCGCGATCCTGGCAGTAATCGTTCAGTTCTGGCGCACGTTCTGGGCCGTAGGGATGGGGCTGCTCAAGTTCAACGCCGTGTCAGTCCGCTTCGTGCGCAACGTGCTGGTCGCATTCCTGCCCTCCGCGGTGATCGGTTTCGCCCTTAAGCATTATATCGAGGCGCTGCTGGGGCAGGCGGGCGTCGTCGCCTGGGCGCTGATCGTCGGCGGCATTGCTATCCTTGCGATCGAGAAAGTGGCGAGACAGGGACCGCTCACCGGCGTGGCCGAGTTGCCCTTGGTCAAGTGCGTCGGCGTCGGCGCGGCGCAGTGCCTGGCCATGATCCCCGGCGTAAGCCGTTCCGGCGCGACGATCATGGGCGCGCTCGCCATGGGGATCGAGCGGCGCACCGCTGCCGAGTTCAGCTTCTTCCTGGCCGTGCCGACAATGATGGGCGCTACGACGCTGGAACTGTGGGGCGCGCGGCATGACCTGGCCGCCGGCATCGGGCCGGTCGGCTGGAACCAGATCGCGATCGGGTTTTTCGTGGCCTTCGTGGTCGCTCTGGTCGTCATCAAGGCGTTCATGGCCTTTGTCAGCCGATCGGGGTTCGCGCCGTTCGCCTGGTATCGCATCCTTGCCGGGGCCGCCGCCCTGTTCCTGCTTGCAAGGGTCTGACATGGGCAAGGGCCCCGGCCATTCCCTGAAGCACAAGGAATACCAGGCCCTGCTGGAGCCGATGCAGGAGGAACTGGTTGGCGTAACCCGCTGGGCCAGCGCCAGGCGCGCGCGGATCGTGATCCTGTTCGAAGGGCGCGACACCGCGGGCAAGGGCGGCGTGATTCATGCCATTTCCGAACATCTCAACACTCGCCAGTGCCGCACCGTCGCGTTGCCCGCACCCAGCGAGCGTGAGCAGGGGCAATGGTATTTCCAGCGCTACGTGCCTCATCTTCCCGCGCCGGGCGAGATCATCCTGTTCGACCGATCGTGGTACAATCGCGCCGGTGTGGAAAAAGTTATGGGTTTCGCCACCGACCGGCAGGTGGAGGCGTTTTTGCGCGATGCGCCGGTCTTCGAGAAGCTGCTTGTCGAAGATGGCATCCTGCTCTTCAAATATTGGCTCACTTGCGATCAGGAAGAGCAGGAGCAGCGCCTGCACGAACGGCTCGATGATCCGCTCAAACGCTGGAAGCTCTCACCCATCGATGTCGCGGCGCGGGAGAAATACCAGGAATATACCAAGGCGAGGGAAAAGATGCTGGAAGCGACGCATACGCACCACGCGCCCTGGACCCTGGTGGACTTCAACGATCAGAAGCTGGGGCGGCTGACACTGATTCGGAACCTCCTGGATCGGTTGCCTGATACCCGCTGCGATCCGGTCGATCTGGACATGCCGTCGCTGGACGAAAAGCCGAAGAAGGAGAAATTCGGCGTTCTGGAGCCGATCAAGCCGTTTCGGTTGGCTTGAAGGCTCCCTTCCGCTTGACTTTGCGCCGTTGCTGACGCATGGGCCGCAGCCTTGAAGGGGCGGCGCGTCGTTGCCGCCCTGAAGTTTTTCAACGGACAGGCCGACCTGCCAGGGCGGCTCAAACGAGAAGTTACAGGAACCCGCCATGGCGAAGCCCGCAACCGTCAAGATCCGTCTGGTCTCGACCGCCGACACCGGATTTTTCTATGTCACCAAGAAGAATCCCCGGAACACGACCGAGAAGATGAGCTTCCGCAAGTACGATCCCGTCGTGCGCAAGCATGTGGAATTTAAGGAAGCGAAGATCAAGTAAGGCTTCGAACCTTACGATTCAGATTTGGTTCAAGGCTGCGTACATAGGGACTCGGCCATGAAAAACCTGACCAAGACTTTTCGCACCTGCGTGAGCGCGGCCCTGATGGCCGCGCTTTTCGTTCCTGCCATACCTTCGGCGGCGCAAGCCGCAGCCGTGGATGCCGCAGATGCCCGGCAACTCGATCAGGCGGTCGCCGCGCTGCGCGGCATTTCAACCATGAAGGCCGATTTCGTCCAGACTGACCGAAAGGGACAGGTGCTGCGCGGCACGCTTACGCTCAAGCGACCGGGGCGAATCCGTTTTCAATATGAAAAGAGCGCCCAGATGCTAATCGTGGGCGACGGCAGGGCGCTTACCCTCGTGGATTACGCGGTCAGGCAAGTGCAGCGCTGGCCGATCAGCAACAGCCCGCTCGGGGCGCTGCTTGATCCCCGTCGGGACGTTGCGAAATATGGCCGGGTGATGTCCACGGGCAATCCTAACGTCACCAGCGTGGAGGTGCGGGATTCGTCGCACCCCGAATATGGGGTGATAACCCTGATCTTCACGCGCAATGCATCAGCGCCCGGCGGGCTGGAACTCAGCTATTGGGTCGCCCTTGATTCGCAGAATCAGCGGACCACCGTGGCGCTATCCAACCACCGCTATGGCGTGCCGGTGAGCGACAACGATTTCCGTTGGAACGATCCGCGTCCGCAGACTCGTCGATGACGAAAACCGGTTCGTCGTTACCCGTGCTCGGGCCGCGACAAGCCGCGACACTTTCCTGAATTTCGTTCACTTGGCAGCAAGGCAATCGGGTCTAGATTGAACTCGTCAGTACGGCTTGAGACGGGTTTCCCCCCTGTTGCCCACGTCTCCTGAACCCGCCGTGCTGATTAGCGTGACGAACGCTTACAGGAACCCTCGAGCCTCTGCCCCCGGCTCGAGGGTTTTCTGTTTTCGGGATAATCGTTAGTCCTTCGATTGAAAGCCCTCTCCCCCTGATCGCTCTTCTCTCTGGCTGCTTGCAGGCACCTGTCGAAGGGCCTCTGGCATTTCGGCGGGGGCGTCCCTAAAGCCGGCTTATGAAGATCGCCACCTGGAACATCAATTCGGTCCGCCTTCGTCTAGATCAGGTTGAACGGTTCCTGACCGAGCAAGCGCCGGATGTGCTCTGCCTGCAGGAAATCAAGGTGGTCGAGCCTCTCTTTCCGCACGAGATGTTCGACCGGCTGGGCTACACCTACCGCGCCGTTCACGGGCAGAAGGGCTATCACGGCGTGGCCACCGTATCCAAGGTTCCCTTCGCCGAGTTCAGCCGGCACGACTGGCAGGACAATGGAGAGGCGCGCCATATCGGGGTGGAACTGCAGGGCGCAGGGCGCGGTCTGGTGCTGGAGAACGTTTATATTCCGGCCGGCGGCGACATCGCCGATCGCGAGGTCAATCCTAAGTTTGGTCAGAAGCTCGATTTCCTTGAACGGATGACGCGCTGGGCCGACAAGATCGACCGTCCCACCCTGATCGTCGGCGATTTCAATATCGCGCCGCTGGAATGCGACGTTTATGACCACAAGGCCCTGATAAAGGTCGTCAGTCATACGCCAATAGAGGTCGAAACGCTGACGCGGTTTCAAAATGCGCATGGATGGGTCGATCTGGGGCGCCGGTTCCTTCCGGCGCCTGAACGCAATTATTCATGGTGGTCCTACCGCAGCTACTGGCGTCAGAAGGATCAGGGGCGCCGCCTCGATCATATGTGGGCCTCTCCGGAACTGGCATCGCAAGCCACCGCTCACCGGTTTGTGGAGGAAACGCGGCGGTGGGATCAGCCCAGCGATCACGTGCCGCTCATCACGGAGTTTGATCTCTGAACGAACAGCGCGCCTCCTTGCCTTCGCCCGGTGCGCGGCGGGTGGCGCTGGTGCTTGATGCGCTGCGCCACGGTTGGCCGATTCGGGTAGGCGGAGGCGCGGTGCTGCTCGCCGCTGAAACCGGCTTTGCGTCCGGCGTCGTAGCCCCTCGCATGCTGATCTCGGCAGCACGCGCGGTGACGCTGAAGCTCGCGAACCAGCGCGAGGCAGCCGTTCCCGAAGCGCCGGTGTTGATCCGCGCGGCCGAACCATTCGATCTTGAAACCGCTCGCGCCGTGGCGGACCCCGCGCTCGATCTGGTGCACCCGCTGAAAGGCCCATTCGCGGCGGAGCACATAGATGATGTCGAGGTCGCCCGCACGGCCATGGAACTGGCGCGGCTCGCGGGTATTCTGCCGGCTTTCCTCGTGGACCCCGGTCTGGAGGGGGACATCCAAAACGTTTCCCCGGCTGATCTTGCCGAATGGAAGGACACGCGCCGGCTGCAGATCGCCTCGCGCGCGCGGCTGCCCGTGGCGGCTTGCGAGGAAGCCGAGATCGTGGCCTTTCGCGCACTGGATGATCTGCGCGAACATGTTGCACTTGTCATCGGCGTGCAGGACGGCGATCGGCCGCCGTTGGTGCGGCTGCATTCAGAATGCCTTACCGGCGATATTCTCGGCAGCTTAAAATGCGATTGCGGCCCGCAACTGGATGCTGCCTTGCGCGCCATGGCGCAGGAGGCCGGGAAGGGCGGCTGGGGTGTGTTGCTTTACCTCAGGCAGGAAGGGCGGGGCATCGGCCTGGTGAACAAGCTGCGCGCCTATCGCCTGCAGGACCAGGGCTTCGACACGGTTGACGCCAACAATCGGCTTGGCCTGCCAACGGAAGCGCGCGACTTTCCGGTGGCGGCTCGAATGCTCGAACTTCTAGGTGTCCATTCGATCCGGCTCATGACCAACAATCCCGCGAAAGTGGCAGCGCTGCGCGAAGTGGGCGTCGATGTGGTGGAGCGGGTGCCGCATCGGCTTCCCCCCAATCCCCACAACGTCCGCTACCTGAAGACCAAGCGGGACCGGACCGGCCATTTGCTTTGAAGCAGGTGCGTCGGATTACAACGCCGCGTTGTTATAGCAGTGCCAGGTGAAGATCGCGGCCGCCCCTCTATGCGGGCGCCAGCGTTCGGCCAGGGCGCGTGCTTCTTTCTCGCCGGGGCGCACCCCCAGGCCAAGGATGCGGTGCAGTCCGGCTTGCACGGCAAGGTCTCCGGCCGGCCAGATATCCGGCCGCCCTTCGGCGAACAGAAGATAGATCTCGGCCGACCAGCGTCCGATCCCCTTGATTTGCACGAGCCGAGCGATCGCCTCCTCATCATCGGGGGGCAGGGCGTCGAAATCCAGTGCGCCGGCGGTCACGAGTTCGCACAGCGATCGCGCGTAGCCCTGTTTCTGGCGCGAGAGGCCGCAGGCGCGCAAGGCTTCGAACTCCGCAGCGAGCAGCGCATCTGGCGGCAGTCCTTCCCCGAGCAGCGCTTCAAGCCGGCTCCATACGGAAGCGGCGGCGGCGACGCTGACTTGTTGGCCAACGATCGTGCGAAGCAATGTGGCATATCCGGTGGGGCGGATTCGCGGCTGAGGATATCCCGCGATCTCCAGCGCGCGCGCCATCGCCGGTTCCGACGCGGCGATGGCGTCCAGGCCGGATTTCAGCTGGTCGGCAGTAAGCCCCATGATCGGCTACCTTGCAAAAGCGGGTGGCAGCCTTTAGCAGCCTGCGGCGAACGCGCATACGCCGTATTGTGATGCATCGAATGTCAAAGGGATTTGAGCATGCCGCAGATTACCGTCGTCAATCATTCGGGTGAGGAATCCAGTGTCGAGGCCGCTGAAGGCCGGACCTTGATGGAAGTCATCCGCGATGCCGGCTTTGACGAGTTGCTGGCGCTTTGCGGCGGCTGCTGCTCCTGCGCCACCTGTCACGTTCATATCGATCCGGCATATGTCGACAAGCTGCCGAAGATGACCGACGATGAAAACGACCTGCTCGACAGCTCGGATCATCGGAACGAATATTCGCGCCTTTCCTGCCAGATTCCGATCACTTCCGCGCTGGAAGGCTGCACGATAACCATCGCGCAGGAAGATTGATCGGCGCGCGGCAAGACGGACTTGCAGGGGGTAAGGCGCAATTCATTTGCGCCATGCCTCCGGTCTTCCTACTTTCGACCGCATGACTGCACCGCAAGCAAAGCGCTCCACTCTCGATCTTATCGGCAACACGCCGCTCGTTCTGCTCAAGGGTCCGAGCGAGGCGGCGGGGTGTGAGATCTGGGGCAAGTGTGAATTTGCCAATCCCGGCGCGTCAGTGAAGGATCGCGCTGCGCTCTGGATCGTGCGCGACGCCGAGGCGCGGGGAACGCTCAAGCCCGGCGGCACGATTGTGGAGGGTACGGCGGGGAATACCGGGATCGGCCTGGCGCTGGTTGCAAACGCCCTGGGCTATAAGACCGTGATCGTCATGCCCGAAACGCAATCGCGCGAGAAGATGGATACTTTGCGCGCGTTGGGGGCCGAGCTCGTACTGGTTCCGGCGGCGCCATTCTCCAATCCCGGACATTTCGTGCATACGTCGCGCCGGTTGGCCGAGGAAACCGAAGGCGCCATCTGGGCGAACCAGTTCGACAATATCGCCAACCGCAAGGCTCATATAGAAAGCACCGCGCCTGAACTGTGGCAGCAGATGGATGGCCGTATTGACGGCTTTACTTGCGCCGCGGGAACCGGCGGCACCATCGCAGGCACGGGCATGGGGCTGAAGGCGTTTGATGAGAAGATCACGATCGCGCTGACCGACCCGCATGGCGCCGCACTTTATAGCTATTACGCCTGCGGAGAGCTGAAGGCGGAAGGGTCGTCCGTCGCCGAGGGTATCGGGCAGGGCCGGATCACCGCGAATCTGGAAGGCGCGCCGATCGACACGCAATTTCGCGTCTCCGATGAAGAGGGCCTGGAATGGGTGCGCCGCCTGCTTGCTGAGGAGGGCCTGTGTCTCGGCCTATCCTCAGGCATCAACGTTGCAGGGGCGATGGCGCTGGGCAGGCAACTGGGGCGCGGCTCGCGGATCGCCACCATCCTGTGCGACACGGGCTTCCGGTATCTTTCGTCGCTTTACAATCCGACCTGGTTAGAGGTGAAAGGTCTCCCGGTCTTCCCTTGGCTGGCCAGCTGAGGTACATGTTCGGTCGATGGCAGGAAAGCTTCCGTCGCATCTGATCGAACCGATCATTACACCGCAGCATTTTGCCGCGCCCACCGCGCGCGAGCTTCGCGCGCAGGCGGTGCAGCGGCTGCAGGTGGGCCTTTTCGGACTTTGCACGATGCTGCTGATCGTCGGACTGGCCAACATCATCATGGACCGCGCCAAGCTGACCGACACCAAGGACCCGATTCACGACGTCGTGGCAGTGGATGCCAAACCGACGAAGGCGGCCACGGACCCGCTTGCCGACATCGGCGTGGTTCCAGCTGCCGACCCCAGCCCCACGCCAGGCGCTGAAGCCACCGAACCCGTCAATCCATCGCGCCATTAAAGGCGGTACGGTCGGGCTGGGGATCGCGCGGGTTCTCAGCGCGATGATTATGGAATCTGACCTGCATCGTCGGGCGGCCGCGCTCACTGTTTGTTTGTTCGCACGCACTTGCGCACGTCCTCGGCAGCGTCCGGGATTTTCGGGGATGGCTTTTTGAGTTCTTGCGGGAAATCCGGAAATCCCCTGCCGTGCACGATACGGACGGTGGCTACGCCTGGTGCGGGAAGGAAAAGTGGAAGATTCTGGCGATATTTGGGGGTGGGCCGACCTTTTGTTCCAGCGTTTCGGCACCGGGCTGGGGATTGGGCGGGATGTTCTATCGGGAGAGGGAAACGACCTTTCCGCCGACAAAATGCACGTTTTTCCTGCGTGTTGATGGTAAATTTCCATCCTCGCCTGCAGTGGGGAGGGCAGCCGGCTTTATGGAAATTGCGCCTGTTCGTGGATAAATTCCCGTCTTTCCCCACATTTCCCTTTCATCCCCACATTTCCCGTTATATGAAAACAGTCAATCGAAATGGCTGATTCTGCCGCATTCTTATGAGTGCGGAACCCCACCGCTTTGGTGCGGCGGGGCGAGGAGATGTCATTCGAGACGATACCTTGGGGTGAAGCGGGGCATGGCGGGGCAGCCATACATATACAGCGGACAGGGCTTCTCGCTTTTACGCGATAAGAACCGCTTCGTCCTGCCTAACGCGCTTCGTTCCACCGTGCGCGATTCAAGCGGCAAGGATGTGATCTGCCTGGCCAAGCATCCGGAATGGAAGTGCCTCGTAGGTTTCGGTCTTTCACGTGTGGATGATTTCGAGACCCAACTTGATGTTGAGGAAGCTCGCGCGGACGCTGCCGGCCGATCGTTCAATCGCGACAAGCGGGCGATGCAGCTTTACACCTTTACGCAAGTGCCCTTTGACGGCAGCGGCCGTTTCGTCATGCCTGAAACTGTGAGCGGCCTCGCCAATATCCAGGATCAGCTGTTCTTTCAGGGTGTTGGTCGCTTCATCACCATCTGGAATCCTGACGAACTCTACAAGCTCGCGAGCGATCCAGAAATGGAAGGGGTGATCGCTACCTGCCGTTCGTTCGCCACGGCCGAACTGACCAGGGCGAAGAAGAAATGAGCGTCCCTTCGCAGATCGCCAAGCATTCACCGCACGTTCCCGTGCTCCTCGAGGAGGTGGTCGCCGCGCTGAACCCCCAGCGCGGCGACCTCATTGTCGATGCTACGCTGGGGGCGGGCGGTTACACGCGCCGTTTGCTTGATGCGGGTGCGACGGTTCATGCTTTCGACCGTGATCCCGATGCGATCGCGGCGGTCCGGGCCAATCCTGCCCGATGGCCTGAACTGGATACCACTCCCCCCCGGCTGGTCCTTCACCTGCGCCGCTTCTCGGAAATGAAGGAGGCGCTGGTCGAGGTCGGCGTGAAGACCGTTGACGGCGTCGTCATGGATATCGGGGTCTCATCCATGCAACTGGATCAGGCCGGTCGCGGCTTCGCCTTCGCCTCCGATGGACCGCTCGACATGCGCATGAGCCAGGAAGGTCCTTCGGCCGCGGACTTCCTCAATACGGCTGACGAGGCCCAGATCGCCGACGTGCTTTATCTCCATGGCGAAGAGCGCCAGTCACGGCGCGTCGCGCGCGCTATAGTGGCCGCGCGGCCGCTTTCCACGACGGCAGAACTCGCGCGCGTCGTGCGCAAGGCCCTGGGCCACCGTCCCGGCGCTCCCAAGGACCCGGCGACCCGCAGCTTTCAGGCAATCCGCATTCATGTGAACGGTGAACTCGATGAACTCGACGCGGGGTTGGAGGCGGCCGAGGCGTTGCTGCGTGCCGGCGGACGATTGGCTGTGGTGACCTTTCATAGCCTTGAGGATCGCAAGGTGAAGCATTTCCTGCGGCATGCCAGCGGCGGGGGGCAGGCCGCGTCCCGCCATTTGCCGCAGACAGTGGCAGGCAAAGCTCCGACATTTGCTCAGGTGGCGAAGGCCGTGCGTCCAGGCGAGGCTGAGCTTGTCGCCAACCCTCGCTCCCGTTCCGCCACTTTGCGCAGCGCCGTGCGTACCGATGCCCCCGCGAGAGCTTTCCATAGGAGTGCCGCATGAATCTGACCAGCGACCGCATTCGTTCGATCGGCTGGGTCTCGGTATTGCTCATTTGCGGTGCCTTGACGATCGCGCTGACGCTGCGAGTCAACGCGGTGAAGAGCCAGGTCCACGACACCGAAAGGCGGATCGTCTGGGTGCAGCAGGATATCGACTTCCTCCAGACCGAGTTCCAGACGCGCTCGAACCAGCAGGCGCTCAAGCAGATCAATGACCTTGAGTTTGGCTACAAGGCGCCGGTTGCCGGGCAATACATTGAGGGTGAACGGCAACTGGCGGCTCTCGGCATGGCGGCAGGCCCCGGCGCGCCGAAGCCGATCCGCTATGCCAATGCGGAAAAGGCCACTTCGGAACAGGCGGGAACAGGGCTGTTGGCGATGGTATCGCCGGTGACCGGCGCGACCGTGGCGGTCGTGCCGGAGGCTGGTGCCAAGGCGGTTCGCGGGCACGATCCCGAGCGGGATGAAATGTCTCGCGATGCGGCCGCGCTTGGCAAGCGGCTGGCGCAGATCGAAGTGGCGGAGGCCAGCCAGCAGTGAATGCACCGGCGTTTCCGATTGGTGCGATTCCGACCACGGTTAGCACGGGGCGGCGCAAGCTTGTTAATGTTCGGCAGCGTTCGCTGCTGGTCGCGAAGCTGCGTACCTTGTGGGTCCTGGGCGTATTCGTGTTAGTCGGGATCTGCTCGCTGGGCAGGATTACTTATCTGGGCGTGACCGGCGCCAGTGCGCATCGCGGCGAACTGAGTGACGCGCTGGTCCCAGACCGGGGTGAGATCGTCGATCGCAACGGTGTGCCGTTGGCCCGCGATTTCCGAGTGTACTCGCTGTGGTTCAATCCCAAGGCGATGTCGGAGGGCTCCCCGCTGATTCATACGCCGGACGAAGTGGCGGATGGGTTGATCCGCATCTTTCCTGATCTGGACCGCCGTGAACTGATCGGCAAGCTTACCGCCGGCAAGCCGGGCTATCTGCGCAAATCGATCCTGCCTGAAGATGCCAACAAGGTTCACGCTCTGGGCGAACCGGCGCTCGAATACCCGCTCGAAACGACGCGTTTCTATCCGCAAGGCTCGATGGCGGCGCATGTGCTGGGTTATGTCGACAGCTATGGCAAAGGCCAGATCGGCATGGAGCAGGCGTTCGAAGGGCAGTTGACCAGCATGGAAGGGCGCACTCACCCGTCCGTTCTGTCGATCGATTTTCGAGTGCAGAGCGCGCTTGAGGATGAACTGAACAAGGGCATGGCGCTAAGTCAGGCCAAAGGTGCGGCGGGCGTGATCCTGGACGTCGACACCGGCGAAGTTCTGGCTCTGGCGTCCCTCCCCTCGTTCGACCCGAATCACGTCCAGCCCGGTGACATGATGGTCACCAGCGCGCAGGCGCGCGAAGGCGATGTTCCCCACGGCTTCAATCGCGTGACGAACCAGGTTTACGAACTGGGCTCCACATTCAAGCCGATCACCGTGGCAGCCGCGCTTGACGCCGGCACCCTCACCGATCTCAGCCGCCGGTTTCCCGCCGCGCCATTGCATATTGCCGGCTTCACCATTCATGATGACGAGAATCTCGGGTCTTCGCTGAACATTCCGGAGATGCTGATCCATTCCTCGAATATCGTTGCCGCGCAGATCGGCGACGAACTAGGGGGCGCGCGTCTCAAGAAGACGATGGAGTCGCTGGGCATGAACGAGCGGCCTTACATAGAACTGCCTGCTCGCGGATTTCCGATCTGGCCGTCGGGCGAGTGGCCCCGGCTGCGCACTATGACGGTGTCGTTCGGGCACGGCATCGCGGTGACTCCGCTTCATCTCGCCGCAGCATATTGTGCGATGGTGAATGGCGGCATCTGGCGCCCGGCGACCTTGCGAAAGCTCGATCCGTCCAGCGTGCCTGCGGGACGCCGCGTTTTCACGGCTTCCACCAGCGCGCGCATTCGCCAGTTGCTGCGCATGATCGTGGAATACGGTACGGGCCGCAAGGCGGACGCCTCCGGCTTCCGTATCGGCGGGAAGACCGGCTCTGCCGAGAAGCCGGGCGCAGGCGGTTACCGTCGCCACTCTCTTATCACCACCTTTGCCGCCGCGTTTCCCATGGACAAGCCGCGTTATGTGGTTGTCGCCATGATGGACGAACCTCAAGGAACCGAGGCGACCTCATTCCAGCGCACCGCGGCATGGAACGCCGCGCCCGTGGTCGGCCGCCTGATCCCCCGCATCGGTCCCTTGCTGGGCATCATGCCTGACGAGACGCGAGATATCGACATTTCCGATCTCAAGCCCCTGATCCCGCAGGGAGCATCGGGCGAATGAAACTTTCCGCGCTTTGCGCTCAGGCCGATATCGCTTTTGCAGGGCCCGATGCCAACGTGACCGGTTTTGCGATCGATCATCGCAAGGTCGCGCCGGGTACGGTGTTCGGGGCGTTTCGCGGTGCGAAGTTCAATGGCGAGGACTTTATCGCCGCAGCCGTTGAGGCCGGAGCGACGGCAATCGTGGCGGCCCCTGACGCCGATGTGAAGGGCGCCGTCCATCTGGCCGACGGAGAGCCGCGGCGCTTGTTCGCGCGGCTCGCGGCCTCATTCTTCACACCCGTGCCGGAGACGCTCGCGGCGGTCACCGGCACTAATGGCAAGACTTCGACCGTCGAACTGACTCGGCAACTCTGGCGGATGGCGGGACATCGGGCGGCCTCAATCGGCACGCTGGGTGTGACCACCAGTGACGAAAGCGTCTCGACCGGCCTTACGACGCCCGACATCGTCACCTTTCTGGCCAATCTTACCGGCCTGGCCCGTGAAGGCGTGACGCATGTGGCTTACGAGGCGTCCAGCCATGGACTGTCGCAGTTCCGTATTGAAGGACCGTGCGTCAGCGTCGGGGCTTTCACCAATCTCAGCCGCGATCACCTCGATTATCACGCGACGATGGACGATTACTTCGCCGCCAAGATGCGCTTGTTCGATGAAGTGGTGGTCGATCACGGGACAGCGGTGATATGGGCGGACGACGTCTGGTCCGGCAAAGCGATAGACCATGCCCGCCGGCGAGGGCTGAAACTGCTGACGGTAGGCGCCAAAGGCGAGGACATACGCCTCCTCGGGCGCACTCCTGGCGGCCTGGGGCAGAAATTGGAAATCGAGCACGCAGGCCGGAAGAGAGCGATCGATCTGCCGTTGATCGGTGCTTATCAGGCCGCTAATGCGCTGGTGGCCGTCGGGCTCGTGCTGGCGACCGGCGGCCAGGCCGACCCCACATTCGATGCGATGAAACGGCTGGTGACGGTGCGCGGCCGCCTTGAGCGGGCAGCAATCTCGGCCGTGGGTGCGCCGGTCTATGTTGATTATGCCCATACTCCGGATGCTCTGGAGGCGGCGATCGCTGCACTGCGCCCTCACGTTGCCGGGCGCCTGATCGTGGCGTTCGGCGCGGGTGGCGATCGCGACCAGGGCAAGCGCCCGGAAATGGGGCGCGTGGCGAGCGAGGGGGCGGAGGTCGCCATCGTGACGGACGACAACCCGCGGGGAGAGGATCCGGCGGCGATCCGCGCCATGGTGCTGGCGGGCATGGGCAAAGGCGCAAGGGAGATCGGTGATCGGCGGGAAGCCATCGGCGCCGCAATCGCAGAGGCTCGTGCCGGGGATATCGTCCTTGTCGCCGGCAAAGGGCATGAACAGGGGCAGATTATCGGCAGTGGCGAGGCCATGCACGTGCTGCCATTCGATGATGTCACGGTCGCCAGGGAAATGGTTGGCGCTGGGAGGTAGAATGACGATGAACGCTGTTGCCCGCATTCTTGATTGGCCGGTCGAAGTAACTGAAGAAAACGCGCATGTGCTGTGGGACTCGGCCAGCCTGGCGCGCGCGGCGAAGGGTACTGCTAGCGCTGATTTTAACGCATCGGGCGTGGAGATTGACAGCCGGGATGTGCAGCCGGGCGACTTGTTCGTTGCCCTCAAGGGCGAAACCACGGATGGGCATCGTTTCATCGACATGGCCTTTGCCAAGGGTGCCGCCGCCGTTCTCGTCGACCGTCCGGTCGAAGGACCGCATATTCTCGTCGACGACACTATGGACGCGCTGGTGCGGATCGGCGCCGCTGCGCGGGCCCGCATCCGCGGACCGGTGATCGGTGTTACCGGCTCGGTCGGCAAGACCGGGGTGAAAGAGATGATCTTCGCCGCGCTCGATCGCGCGAGCAGGGGCGACGCCCACCGCTCGGTCAAGAGCTACAACAATCATGTCGGCGTCCCGCTGAGCTTGGCTCGCATGCCCAGTCGCGCCCGTTTCGCGATCTTCGAGATGGGCATGAACCATGCGGGAGAGATTGCCGTGCTGACTGGGCAGGTGCGCCCACACGTGGCCGTCATCACCACGATCGCGCCCGCGCATATCGAGATGCTGGGATCGGAAGAAGCCATTGCCGACGCCAAGGCGGAGATATTCGAGGGGTTGGAACCGGGCGGCGTCGCCGTCATGCCGGCGGATAATCCGCATTTCGTCCGCCTGAAGGAGGCCGCGCTCGCTTGCGGCGCCACTGTCGTCTCGTTCGGCAAAGCCAAGGATGCCGATGTGCGCTTGTTGGATACCGTGGCGGCGATCGGTGGCGGTTCGCTGGCGACGGTGGACATGGGCGACCGGCGCGTGTGTTACACCGTCGCGGCTCCGGGCGAGCATCACGTCATCAATTCACTGGCGGTAATGGCCGCGGTGCGCGCGGTGAAGGGCGATCTTGGTGCCGCCGGCGTCGCGCTAGCGGAGATGGGCGGTCTCGCTGGACGCGGCGCGCGCATCGAGATCGACGTGCCGGGCGGCGAGCCGGACGATGGAGGTCGGCGCAGGGCGCTGTTGATCGATGAGAGCTACAACGCCAATCCCGCCTCGATGCGCGCTACGCTGGCGCAGTTGGGGCGGACCCCGGCGCATCGCCGCATCGCCGTGCTGGGGGCGATGAAGGAACTGGGCAGTCATGGCCCAGGCTATCACGCCGCGCTGGCCGGTCCGGTGCGGGAGGCGGGCGTGGACTTTGCCGTGCTGGTTGGCGACGAGATGACCGCCTTGGCCGAGGAATTGGGGAAATCGGGCACTTCCGAGCTTGGCAAACCGGTGCCCTTCGCCCATTGCGCGGATGTGAGGGAAGCGGTCGAGACCCTGCGCGCATTCGGGCTTGAGCGGGACGACGTGATCCTGGTCAAGGGTTCGAATTCGGTTGGACTAGCCTCGCTCGTTACCACGCTCGGCAAGCAGGAAGGATAGGGGCCACCCCCCGCACGATGCTGTATCTCATCGCAGAATGGTTGCATTTCGAGGGATTTTCCAACCTCTTTCGCTATCAGTCGTTCCGTTCCGGCGCCGCGCTGATGACGGCGCTGTTCATCGGCCTTCTGATCGGGCCGAAGTTCATCAACATGTTGCGCGTGCGCCAGGGCAAGGGGCAACCGATCCGCGAGGATGGGCCACAGACTCATCTGGCCAAGCGAGGCACGCCGACCATGGGCGGGCTGATGATATTGACCGCGCTGACCGGCGCGATGCTGCTTTACATGGACATGAGCAACCCGTTCCTCTGGGCCTGCATCTCCGTCACGGTCGGCTTCGGCCTGATCGGCTTCATGGACGATTATGACAAGGTTACGAAGCGGCATCACGCGGGTCTTTCCAGCAAGCTCCGCTTGCTTCTGGAATTTATCGTCGCTGGGATCGCGGCGTACATCATCGTCAGGCAACTCAACACCAACCTCTACGTCCCGTTCCTCTCGGGATGGTACATTCCACTCGGGCCGTTCTATTACGTGTTCGCGGCCGTGGTGATCGTGGGCGCCGGCAATGCGGTAAATCTTACGGACGGGCTCGATGGCCTTGCGATCATGCCAGTCATTATCGCGGCGGGCACTTTTGCAATTATCTGTTACCTCGCGGGACGCGTCGACTATGCCCATTATCTTGGCATTCCGCACGTGCCGGGCGTGGGCGAACTGGCGATCTTCTGCGCCGGCATCATGGGTGCGGGCCTGGCCTTCCTGTGGTTCAACGCGCCGCCGGCCGCCGTTTTCATGGGTGATACCGGCTCGCTGGCCCTCGGCGGCGCGCTCGGCGCGATCGCGGTGGCGGCGCATCATGAAATCGTGCTTGCGATCGTGGGCGGCCTCTTCGTGCTTGAGGCGGTGTCGGTCATGATCCAGGTGTTCTGGTTCAAACGCACTGGCAGGCGTGTGTTCCGCATGGCGCCGATCCACCACCATTTCGAGCAGAAGGGTTGGCGGGAATCGACCGTCGTCGTGCGATTCTGGATTATCTCGATCGTTCTTTCTGTGATTGGCCTTTCCACGCTGAAGCTGCGATAGGGGCGGATGTGATCGTCTCTTCCGCCTTTGCCGGTAAACGCTACGCGGTACTGGGCCTTGCCAGGTCAGGTCAGGCCACGGTCGCTTCGCTGGTGGCGAGCGGGGCGCACGTGATGGCGTGGGACAGCCGCGACGAGCCTCGGCAGGGTCTATGTGAATGGATCGATTGCGGCAAAGTCGAACTGGCCGATCCGGTAGCCGCGGACCTGGCCGGCTACGATGGCGTGATCGTTTCGCCGGGGATTGCGCTCAACCAGCACCCGGTGGCAGAGGCGGCGGCGCGCGCCGGCGTACCGGTGATCGGCGACATAGAGCTTTTTGCGCTTGCCCGTCATACCTTGCCCACGCATCGCGTGGTCGGCATCACCGGGACTAACGGCAAATCGACCACTACCTCGCTCGTCAATCACATTCTTGAAGTGGCGGGCGTTCCGTCTCAAGTGGGCGGCAATATCGGCGTGCCGGTGCTGGGAAGCGATCCGTTGCCGGAAGGCGGCGTCTACGTGCTTGAACTGTCGAGCTACCAGATAGACCTTACGCACAGCCTTGATTGCGAGGTTGCGGCCTTGCTCAATCTCACGCCTGACCACCTTGATCGCTATGGGACTCTCGAAGCTTACGCGGCGTCCAAGGCACGGTTGTTCGAGATGCAGGGCAAGGAGCGCTGCGGCGTGTTCGGGATGACCGACAGCGAGACGGGGATCATCGCGCGCGTGGAGGCGGCGCGGCGGGCCCCCGGCCTTATCCGGCTGGTTGATGGCAGTGATCTGGCTGAGATGCAGGGGGGATGGCCTTCGCTGCAGGGTCCGCACAATCTGCAGAACGCAGCCGTAGCCGTGGCCATCGTCGAAGCATTGGGGATCAAGAAGGGACAGTGGGAGAGGGCGCTGCGCGACTTTCGCGGTCTGCCGCATCGGATGGAACGGGTGGCAGAGGCGAACGGCGTCGTCTACATCAACGACAGCAAGGCCACTAACCCGGCGTCAGCCGCACCGGCCATCGCCGCATTCCCGCCAAACCCGGAGCCGCGGCTGCACTGGATTCTCGGAGGTCTGCCCAAAGGCGACGATCTGGACGAATGCATGCCTTATTTCGGTAATGTCGCCGCCGCTTATACGATAGGTGACGCGGGCCCGCGCTTTGCTGAAATTCTGGCCCCTTACACCCGTGTTCACCGCTCGGAGATGATGGCCGAGGCAATCCGCCAAGCCATGGCCGAGGCGAAACCGGGCGACGTCGTCATGCTTTCGCCCGCCTGCGCCAGTTTCGACCAGTTCCGCGATTTCGAAGCGCGCGGCCAGACGTTCCGCCAGATCGTTGAAGCGCTGCTCGCGCCCGACGAGGAGACCGGGGGGAAAGGCTGATGGCCAGCACGGCGCCGGTGTCGCGTTCTGCCGCCAATCGTTACAACCGCAATCGCCGAAGCCGCCTGGCTGTGTGGTGGCAGGAGATTGACCGGGCTACGCTGATCCTTGTCCTGATCTTGATGGCGGTCGGCGCGGTTGCGGTTGCCGCAGGTTCACCCGCCAGCGCGCGCCGGCTCTCCACCGCGCACGAGAAGCTTTCGGATCTCTATTTCTTCAATCTGCACATGCGCTGGCAATTGCTGGGCCTGGGCGCGATGTTCTGGGCATCGAGCCTGGGGAAGGAGAGCGCCCGAAGGTTCGGCATCCTGATTGGCGCGTCGATGCTGGTTGCGCTCATGCTGGTTCCTATCATCGGTTCGGAAGTCAACGGCGCTAAGCGCTGGCTGCGTTTCGGCATTTCGCTGCAGCCCTCGGAGTTTCTCAAATGCGGCTATCCGATCCTGCTTGCCTGGATTCTTTCCTGGCGCGCGCGTGATCCGCAGATCCCGGTGGTGGCCATCTGTTTCGGGGTGATGGGCCTGCTGGGCGCTTTGCTGATGCTGCAGCCCGATTTCGGCTCGACAATGTTATTCTCTGGGACGTTCCTGGTGCTGATCCTGCTTGCAGGCATAGACATCAAGCGTCTTGGCATGTTCTTCGGCGTGGGGTTCGTCGGGCTGATCCTGATGTATTTCACTTATTCCAACGGCCGGAACCGCATCGATAATTTCCTGTTCGGCGGCACCGCCTTTGACCAGGTCGATCTGGCCGAGCGTACGCTGCTTAACGGCGGGTGGACCGGGCTCGGCTTCTGGATGGGCACGCGCAAGCTGGCGCTGCCCGAAGCACATACCGATTACATATTCTCTGTGATCGGCGAGGAGTTCGGCCTGCTCGCCTGCATGGCGATCGTGCTGCTTTACCTCGCGATCCTGACGCGGGTGATCCTGCGCCTGGTGGAAGAGGAGGATCTTTTCACCGTCCTTGCCGCATCGGGTTTTGCGGCGCAGCTCGGCGGGCAGGCGTTCATCAATGTCCTCGTCAATCTGCAGCTCTTCCCTTCAAAGGGCATGACCTTGCCGCTTATCAGCTATGGTGGTTCGTCCACGGTTGCGATGTGCCTGTGCATGGGGCTGCTGCTGGCGATCACGCGCCGCAATCCCTTTATCCAGCGCGAGAAGTTTTCGCTGCGCGCCATCGGAGATGCTCAATGAGTCTGGTTTCCCGCCATTATGTGCTCGCCGCCGGCGGGACGGGCGGACACCTCATCCCTGCTTTCGCCCTGGCCGCCGAACTGCATCGGCGCGGGCATCACCTCGCGCTGATTACGGATGAGCGCGGCGCCGCGATTCCGGGCAAGCCGGAATACCTGACATCGCACGTGCTGCCGGCCGGCCGCATCGCCGGAATGAACCCGCTGGCATGGCTAAAAGGGGCGAAAGGCGTGATGGAGGGGCGGCGCATGGCGCTGCGCCTGTTCCAGAGCTTTCAGCCTTCGGCCGTTGTCGGTTTTGGCGGCTACCCCGCGTTGCCGACGTTGCTGGCGGCAACTTCAGCCGCGATACCCACGGTGCTGCATGAGCAGAACGCGGTGCTGGGCCGCGTCAATCGCTATTTCGCCGGCAAGGTCAATGCCATCGCAACCGCGTTCGAGCAGGTCGATCGGCTTGATCCAAAGTGCGATCACAAGGTTACCCTGGTGGGCAATCCCGTGCGCGCCGATGTGCTGACTCTGCGCGATGCGCCATTCCCGGAGTTCAGCGAAGAAGGGTTGCTGCGGATCCTGGTGACGGGCGGCAGCCAAGGCGCGCGGGTACTGTCCGAGGTGGTGCCGGACGGACTTGCCATGTTGCCTCCCGCATTGCGCTCGCGCTTGCAGGTTATCCAGCAGTGCCGCCCGGAAGATATCGACGCGGTACGCGCGCGTTATGCTGGCCATGGCATTCCGGCCGAACTTGCCACTTATTTCGAGGATATGGCCGAGCGCCTGGCCGATGCGCACTTGTTCATCGGCCGCGCCGGCGCGTCGACGATTGCCGAGCTGACGGCGGTCGGTCGTCCGGCCATCCTTATTCCGCTGCCCATCGCCACTGACGATCATCAGGCGGCCAATACGCGGGAGATCGTGGCCGCCGGGGGCGCCCGGGCGATCCGGCAGGAGAGCTTTACCGCGACCGCGCTGGCCAAGCAGATCCAGGCCATGGCGCAACACCCAGCAACGCTTGCCAATGCGGCTCATGCCGCATGGAACTGCGGCTATCCCAATGCGGCCAGCGACCTCGCCGATCTTGTGGAGAGCTTCGGCGCCGCACCGATCATGGACGTGATCCGCATGGAGAAGGCGGCTGCACCCAAACGGGGAGAGGCCCTGGCGAAGGGAGCGATACGATGAGGGGCGTCGGGACCGATATCGGCACGATCCACTTCGTCGGCATTGGCGGCATCGGCATGTCCGGCATCGCCGAAGTCATGCACAACCTGGGCTATTCAGTACAGGGCTCGGACATTGCCGAAAGCTATGTGATAGAGGGCCTGCGCAAACGGGGCATAAAGGTCATGATCGGTCACGCGGCCGAGAATGTGATCGGAGCCGCGGTTGTGGTTACCTCCACGGCGGTCAAGCGTGATAACCCGGAAGTGGTTTATGCTCTCGAACACCGTATCCCAGTGGTGCGGCGCGCGGAAATGCTGGCCGAGCTGATGCGGCTGAAGAACACGGTCGCCGTTGCCGGTACGCATGGCAAAACTACGACAACATCGATGATCGCGGCGCTTTTGGATGCGGGCGGGATCGACCCCACCGTCATCAACGGCGGCATCATCAATGCATATGGCTCCAATGCGCGCCTGGGCGAATCCGACTGGATGGTCGTGGAAGCCGATGAGAGCGACGGATCGTTCCTGCGGCTGGACGGCACGCTGGCGGTCGTGACCAATATCGATCCGGAACATCTCGATCATTACGGCTCATTCGAACGCGTGAAGGAAGCCTTCGTCGAGTTTATCGAGAACGTGCCGTTCTACGGCGCGGCCATGCTTTGCATCGATCATCCCGAAGTGCAGGCGATCATTCCGAAAGTCCGCGATCGGCGCGTGGTTACTTACGGCTTTTCTGCGCAGGCCGACATTCGGGGCGAGAATGTCACTCCCATTCCCGGGGGCAACCGTTTCGACGTCGCGCTGCGCCAGCGTGACGGCTCGTTCCGCCGGATCGCGGGCATAGAACTGCCCATGCCGGGCCGCCATAACGTGCAGAACGCCCTCGCTGCCGTCGGCGTGGCGGTGGAGATGGGCTGCGGCGACGCAGTGATCCGCAGCGGCTTCGGGAAGTTCGGCGGCGTCAAGCGCCGCTTCACCAAGGTCGGCGAAGTGCCCGTGGACGAAGGCGCGGTTACCGTGATCGATGATTACGGGCATCATCCGGTGGAAATCCGCGCCGTGCTCGCTGCCGCGCGCGAAGGTGTGAAGGGCCGCGTTATCGCCGTGGTACAGCCGCACCGTTTCACCCGCCTGCGCGATCACATGGACGATTTCGAAAGCGCCTTCAACGATGCGGATGTGGTCTATGCCGCCCCGGTCTATCCGGCCGGTGAACAGCCGATCGAGGGCGCAACCTCGGATGCGATGGTCGCCGGGATGAAAGCGCGCGGGCATCGCTCCGCGCAAGTCATCGCCGGACCTGATGCGCTGGCCGACGTTCTCGCGGACGCCGTCCAGCCCGGCGATATGGTCGTATGCCTGGGCGCGGGCGACATCACCAAGTGGGCCGCGGGTCTGGCTGAGGCGATCAAGACGCGGAGGGGTGGGTGATGTCCAGACCAGCCTCTTCCAATCCTGTTTCCGTTCGTGTCGAGCGAAGTCGAGACACGTCAGGCGCAGGTGTCTCGACTTCGCTCGACACGAACGGGGTAAGAGGCAAGCTTACCGCCAATGCCGCCCTGGCCCCCCTTGTCTGGTTCAAGTCGGGCGGGGCGGCGGAATGGCTATTCGAACCGAAGGACCTTGCCGATCTGCAGCGCTTCCTGCGCGACCTCGATCCGGCCGTGCCGGTGATGGCGCTCGGCCTGGGCTCGAACATGATCGTGCGTGACGGTGGAGTGCCCGGCGTCGTGATCCGTCTCGGCAAGACGTTCGCTCAGGTGAGAAAAGTGGACGAATTGACCCTCGACTGCGGCGGCGGCGCCTCGGGTATTCTGGTATCGTCCACCGCGCGTGACAGCGGTATCGCCGGCGTTGAGTTTCTCCGCTCCATTCCCGGCACTGTGGGTGGCTTCGTGCGGATGAATGGCGGGGCCTATGGCGGTGAGGTGAAGGACATCCTGGTCGATTGCGACGTCGTGCTGCGATCGGGCGAACAGGTCACGCTGCGCAACGCCGATTTGCATTACACATATCGCCACTCTGAACTGCAGGAAGGCGCGATCGTGATCGCCGCGCGGTTTCGCGGGCGCGCCGGCCAGCCACAAGCCATCCAGGCCGAAATGGATCGCATCTCCAGCAGCCGGGAAGCATCGCAACCGCTGCGTTCAAAGACCGGCGGATCGACTTTCAAGAACCCGCCGGGGCACAAGGCGTGGCAACTTGTCGATGAGGCGGATTGCCGTGGGCTGCGGATCGGCGGCGCGCAGGTCAGCGAAAAGCACACGAACTTCCTCATTAACACGGGCGATGCGACGAGCGCCGATATCGAGGCGCTGGGGGAAGAGGTCCGTCGGCGGGTGAAGGAAAACTCGGGCATCGAGCTCGAATGGGAAATTCAGAGAGTAGGTCGTCCATGAGCTTGCCCAAACTCCATGTCGCGGTTCTGATGGGCGGATGGTCGAGCGAACGGCCGGTCTCGCTCATGAGCGGGGAAGGCGTGGCCAAGGCCCTGGAGTCGAAAGGCCACAAGGTTACGCGCATTGACATGGATCGCGAGGTTGCGCTGCGGCTGGCCGAGGCGAAGCCCGATGTCGTGTTCAACGCCCTGCACGGCGCCCCCGGCGAAGATGGCACGGTGCAGGGGATGATGGACCTGATGGGCCTGACATATACGCATTCCGGCCTCGCGACTTCAGTGATCGCGATCGACAAGGAGCTGACCAAGCAGGCGCTGGTTCCTCATGGCATTCCGATGCCGGGTGGGCGGGTGGTCAAGTCGGCAGAGGTCCATGAGCGCGATCCGCTGCCGCGCCCCTATGTGCTCAAGCCCGTGAACGAGGGTTCGTCTGTCGGTGTCGCCATCGTCACGGAAGAGGGCAATTACGGGAATCCGATCAGCCGCGACGCTACGGGACCATGGCAGGAGTTCGAAGAGCTTCTGGCCGAGCCGTACATCCGCGGGCGGGAGTTGACCACCGCAGTGATTGGAGACCGGGCGCTACTGGTTACGGAACTGAAGCCCAAGTCTGGTTTCTACGATTTCGACGCCAAGTATACTGACGGCATGACTGAGCACGTCTGCCCGGCGGACATCCCGGACGAGATCACGCTGGCGTGCAAGGACATCGCTCTGCGTGCGCACCGGCAGCTAGGGTGCAAGGGCACCAGCCGCGCGGACTTCCGGTGGGACGATACGCAGGGCGTGGAGGGGCTGTTCCTGCTGGAGGTCAATACGCAGCCGGGCATGACGCCGCTTAGCCTCGTGCCTGAGCAGGCGCGCGCCTGTGGAATGGATTATCCCGATCTCGTCGAGGCGATCATAGCGGAGACGCTTGCGAACGCTCACGAGGCGAATGTTCGAACGGCGAGGGGACACGCCAAATGAGCACGACGATCCGGCGCAAGGCCAAGACCGCGCGAAAGGCCGCGGCGGCGCAGGGCGCCAAGGCCAAGGTGCGGCAGGCCAGGAGCACAACCGGGTCGGCGCTTGACATGGCGATGAGCTGGCTGCCCTTTTCCGAGCAGCAGTTGCACCGGATATTCCTGGCGACCATCCTGGGCGGCGCGGTGGTGCTCGTCTGGGTCGTGGCCTCGATGGCCGGCCTGCCGACCATGGCGAACTATCAAATCGCACAAACGGCGGCCAACGCAGGGTTTGAGGTCAAGCGCGTAGAGGTGCGCGGCGTCAAGAACCTCAACGAGCTGAAGGTCTATGAAAAGGCCCTGGCCGAGCGTGATCGGGCGATGCCGGCAGTCGACCTGGAGCGGCTGCGCGGCGAACTGCTCGGCCTTTCATGGGTCAAGGACGCGCGCGTCTCCCGTCAGCTTCCCGACACGCTCGTGATCGACATTGTCGAACGCGATCCGCACGCGGTCCTGCGCAAGGCTGATCGTTTCGTGCTGATCGATGAGACCGGGCATGAACTGGAAACGATCAGCCGGGCGAATGCGCAAGGCAAGCTCATCGTCTCTGGCCCTGGCGCCGGGCAACAGGTCGTTGCGCTGTCGCAGCTCCTCGAAGCGGCGCCGGCCCTGAAGCCGCGCGTGGTGGAGGCTGAGCGGATCGGCAACCGGCGCTGGAACCTCACGTTTCAAACCGGGCAGGTCCTGGCGCTTCCGGAAGGAGACAGGGAGGCGGCGAGCGCGCTGGTCACTTTCGCCCGGCTCGACGGCACCAATCGCCTTCTCGGTGGCAAGGTTACTGCGTTCGACATGCGGGCGAAGGACCGCATCTATCTGCGGGTTCCGGACGAAGACGGCAAGGAACTCGCACTCAAGGCGGGGGCAGTCCCGCATACGGCCCAGGCGGAGGAGCAGTAATGGCAGGTCCCCGGATCACGCGGGTGTTCGGCGCGGTCAACATCGGCTCGTTTCGCATTTCCGCGATCGTTGCGGGGATCAACGAAATGGGCGACATGGTCGTGCTCGGTTCCGGCCATCGAGCCAGTCAGGGCGTCAAACGCGGCTATGTGACGGACATGGCTGCGGCGACTTATGCCGTGCGCGATGCCATCGATCGCGCGGAGAAGATGGCTGACACCGCTGTACAGAAGGTCTGGATCGGCTGTTCCGGCGCCGGATTGGCCAGCCGCATCGATCAGTTCGATGCCGAGATCGGCGGCCGGCGCATAGAGCAGGAGGATATCGACCAGCTGCTGATCGCTGCGCGCGATGTAATCCAGCCGGATGGGCGTATGGTGCTTCATGCGCAGCCCGCGCAATACCGGCTCGACGGAGCGCACGGCGTGGCCAACCCCAAGGGCCTCCATGCGGAACGGCTCGGGGTTGATATCCACGTGATGATGGCTGACGGCGCGCCGATCCGCAACCTGACTGAAGCGGTGCAGAGCGCGCATCTGGAAGTTGAAGCGGTTGTCGCCTCGCCGATTGCGGCGGGGCATGCCTGCCTGTCCCCCGAAGAGCGCGACCTGGGCGTCGCGCTTGTCGAATTCGGCGCGGAACTGACTAATGTTGCAATCTACGAGCAGGGGATGCTCAAGGATATGATGGCAATCCCGATGGGGTCGGCCGATCTCACCGACGCCGTCGCGTCCGCATTCGGCATCCGCCGCTTTCAGGCCGAGCGTCTCAAGTGCGTCAACGGATCGGCAATCGCCAGCCCGCACGACCATCGCGAAATGATTCCGGTCAATGCTCCCGGAGAGGAAGGTTCCGGCCCGCTCGCGCGTCATGCCGATGACAAAAATCGTGTTCCACGCGCCGAATTGATCGGCGTCATCACGGGCCAGCTTGGCGTGGTGATGGAAGAGGTGAACAAGGCGCTCAAAGCCATGCATTTCACCGGCCAACGCGCTAAGCAAGTGGTCATCACCGGCGGTGGTGCCGAGCTGGTGGGGCTTGCCGATTATGCGCAGGCGGCGATCGGCAAGCCGGTGCGTATCGGCCGAGTGCCGCATCTGTCGGGCCTTGCGGAAGCGCATGTGAAGCCCGGCTTTTCCACTCTCGCCGGCCTGGTTCTTTATGCGGCTGCGGATCCTGTCGATATCCGTTCCACAAGCCGCAGCGCTCAACGCACGATGAAGCTCGGGGGGTTGGGCACTGTGGGCCGGGTCTATCAGGCGTTGAAGG
This sequence comes from Novosphingobium sp., assembly GCF_036733805.1. GTDB lineage: Bacteria > Pseudomonadota > Alphaproteobacteria > Sphingomonadales > Sphingomonadaceae > Novosphingobium. The sequence goes on from NZ_DAIMZT010000019.1 coordinate 26,899, forward strand.
AATATTTCTAAGGAATGCCGTCAGAATCGGCCTTAACCGATCAGGCGTGCAGAGAAGGCGGTGAGCAGTAATAAATCGCCCGGAACGGCGGTTTTCGCTGTGGACAAAGGTTTACCATGCTTTGCGTCGATGAGTCGAAGCGTGCAATCAGATTGGTCAAATGAAATTCTTCGCGCGCGGGACTGCCAGGAGAGCCAAATGAGCATTAATATCGGACCGCCGGCGATAGACGAGCTTCGTCCGCGGATCGTCGTCATCGGTGTGGGCGGCGCGGGCGGCAATGCCATCGCCAACATGATCCAGGCCCAGATCGAGGGCGTGGATTTCGTCGTCGCCAATACCGACGCGCAAGCGCTTAACAATTCGATCGCCGAAACCCGCATCCAGCTTGGGCCGGATATCACGCAGGGCCTTGGCGCGGGTTCGCGGCCCGAAGTGGGACGCGCGGCTGCGGAAGAGACGCTGGAAGAGATCGACCGCATTCTGGACGGGGTGCACATGGTGTTCATCGCCGCCGGCATGGGTGGCGGCACGGGCACCGGCGCTGCGCCAATTATCGCGCAGGCCGCGCGAGAGAAGGGCGTGCTGACCGTCGGCGTCGTGACCAAGCCGTTCCTCTTCGAGGGTACGCGCCGCATGCGTTCGGCGGACGCTGGCATCGAAGAACTGCAAAAGCACGTCGATACCCTGATAGTTATCCCGAACCAGAACCTGTTTCTAGTCGCCAAGGCGGAGACCACTTTCAAGGAGGCATTCCAGCTTGCCGACGAAGTGCTGCAGCAGGGCGTGCGTTCGATCACTGACCTGATGGTCATGCCGGGCCTCATCAACCTTGACTTTGCTGACGTGCGCTCCGTCATGGGAGAGATGGGCAAGGCCATGATGGGCACCGGCGAGGGCGAAGGCCCCAACCGCGCGCTGGAAGCGGCAGAGAGGGCGATCGCCAACCCGCTTCTGGACGGCGTGTCGATGCAGGGCGCCAAGGGTGTGATTATCTCGATCATCGGCGGCGACGATATGAAGCTGCTTGAGGTGGACGAGGCGGCGAACCACATCCGCGAACTGGTGGACAGCGATGCGAACATCATCTGGGGTTCGGCTTTCAATCCGGACCTGCAGGGGAAGATCCGCGTTTCCGTGGTCGCTACCGGTATCGAGCAGACTGCCGAGCAGGCGGAAGTGGCCTCACGTCCGATGAACCTGACTGCTGCGCGTGGACCGGTCCGCCCGGCCGTGCAGGCGCCCGCACCCGTTTCGCATGCGACGTCTGAGCCTGTCATCGAAACACCGTCCACGCTCGAACCGGTCGAACTTCATCAGCCTGCGTCGAACCCGTTCGTATCGCCAGCTGAAGTTTACGAACCGACCGCCGAGTTGGAGCTGGGCGCGGGGGATGAGATTGAGGAGGAACAGACGGCCTCGGGCAATTACGCCAGTCTCAGCGGCCTGGCCGCGACGCGCCGCGAGCCGCTTGATCTGGGCTTGGAGGAAGAAGCGGAGCCTGAACCGACTTCCGCTCGAAGGGCGCGGGTGCAGGATGAACTGCTTTTCGACGGCGGGCGGGGTGAGGCTTCGCGTGCGGCTGCTGAAAGCGCTCCGGCAAGGCCGAAGCCGGCTGCGGGCGGCAGCACCCTGTTTGAGCGTATGACCAGCCTTTCGCGTCCCAAGGCGCCTGCCGGCGAACCTCTTGAAGATGAAGATGGCGACAGCAGCTCGATCAGCATTCCGCGATTCCTGGGGCGGCAGAACAACCAGTAAGGGCTTGTGCAGCGGGCTCGGCGTATCGTGCAGTCGCCATTGGCGCATCGCCGGCCCGTTCGCATGAGGTTCATCGATCCCAGCGCATAGGGCCGATGCGGCGCTGGCTGCGATGAGTGGAGCATTTTCAAGTCGGAAACCGCTGTGACTGGGAAATGCAAAACAACGGGTAACCGGATCATGATCCAACCCAAACTTATCGATCGCGATCCAGCAGACGGGCGAGGTCAGCGGACAGGCATGGGTGTCTCGGGTCTTGCGGGTTGAAGCCAGAATCGTGTGCTGCCTCGTGGCGGCGGCCGGCAGTGCCATCACCTTGTCTTCGGCGGGATGGGCGAGGAGCGCGCCCACCGTGTCGCGCCCGATCATCCAGTCCCTTCCCGATCCCGGCACCGCGCGCCTTAATGCCGCGCTGGCAAAGCTGGGGCGTGATCCCCGTGATATCGCGGCGCTGATTGAAGCCGGCGACGCGGCGCGCGGCGCCGGCGATTTCGACGCTGCAATCGGTTTCTATCGCCGTGCGGACGAGGTTGCGCCTAACCAGCCGGCCGTGAAAGCCGGCTTGGCGCGTGCTTACGTGATGAATGGCGACCCGGTCAGCGCTATCCCTTTGTTCGACGCCGCTGAGAGAGCCGGCGCCGTCCCGATCCAACTCGCGGCGGACCGGGGCCTTGCTTATGATCTGGTGGGCGATAATGCCGCGGCGCAGCGCTATTACGCCATGGCAATGGCAACGCAGGGCAGTGACGAAGTGCGGATGCGGCTGGCGCTGAGCCTGGCCATCGCCGGCGATGCGAAAGCTGCGGATGCGACCTTGCTGCCGCTCCTGAGAAAGCAGGACAAGCCGGGGTGGCGAACCCGTGCGTTTGCTCTGGCGATTGCTGGAGACACCAAGCAGGCGGTAGATCTAGCGGGAACGATCCTGCCGCCGCAACTGGCCGAAAACATCGCACCTTACTTGCGCTACATGCCGCGCCTGACGCGTGCTCAGCAGGCGGCCGCCGCTAACTTGGGCCGTTTTCCTCGCGCATCGGAGGTCGGCCGGGATGATCCGCGCATCGCCGCTTATGCCCCCTTGCGCACCGCTGCCGCCGATTCGGGCCTGGTTCCGAAGGGTGAGCCGCTGGGCGGGGATCGGAGCGCCAAGGCGGCGCGCGCCCGGGCGAAAGCCGCGCATCTGACGCGGTTGCCGAACGCAGAGCCACGTCCCACGGGCCGGACCGAGGCTGCCCGCCAGGCAACGCTCGCTTCGGCGGACCCAGACAGAGTCGCCCCGCCGGAGCCCAAGCCGGCGATCGAGAGCGGCGGTGAATTGCCGCCTTTAGCAGGTTCGGCTGCGGCGAAAGCTCCGCCTCCTCCGGCACGAAGCATACCGACACCAGCGCCGCCAACGCCGGCACCGACTTCGGCATCGCATAACGCGCCTTCACCGGTTGGCGTCACCGGCCACGTTGCTACGCCGGGCTTCGATCTTGGGAATTTGCAGGCGGCGCACCCGCCATCTCCCGCTGCCTCACCGCCGCCCGCACCGGCACCTGCATCAAGCCCACCGCCCCGCAGGCCCACTTCGCCGCCTGCCGAAGCGTCGCCGCCCCCGTCGTCGCCGCTTCCGGGCCGGCCATCGCTTGCCGCGATCTTCGCAGATTTCGGCAAGCCCACGATGCGCGCCGAGCCGACTGCCGGGGCTGTGGACATCCGCAAGATCGGACGCGCGGAGGTGAAACCCGATCCCAAGGCAGCAGCAAAGCCTGCAGACAAGCCCAAGCCTAAGAAGCCAGAGAAGCCCGCCCCTCCCGCTCATCCAAGCCGGATCTGGGTGCAGATGGGCGTGGGGCGCGACAAGGATGCCATCGCGTTCGATTGGCGACGCTATGCCAAGCAGGCGCCCGCGCTGTTTAAAGGGCGGCAAGCCTATGTAAGCGAGATGGGCCGCACGAACCGCATCCTGGCGGGCCCCTTCGGAACGCAGAAGTCCGCCGACCAGTTCGTTGCAGAATTGAAAAAGGCCGGCTTCGATGGTGCAATGCCGTGGACCAGCCCGGCCGGTCAGGTGGTCGATCCACTTTCGGACAAGTGAACGCCGGAAGGCGCGTCGGGCGAGGGGGCTCGCCGTCCTCCGTTAAGATTTGGTTATTCTTATCCACACGCTGTAAACAGACTTGTGCAGTTTTGCGCAGCCGATCGCTCTTCGCGCATTGTGTTGCGCTGCCGGAACGCAGCATCCATGCACGCGTATTCGCGGAGAGCTTGTGTCGGAAATTATGAGGACGGTTCAGGACGATATCGACCGAGACGATGAGGCCGCTCCGGTGGAAATGCTCGCGTCGTTGTTCGAGGCGCGCGAGTGGCCTTACGAATATTCGGGCGAGGATGAAATTTCGGCCGAAGTGAAAGGCGCTTGGGCAACGTACCAGTTCCAGGCGATCTGGCGTGCGGAGGACCGGGTGTTGCAGCTTCTTTGCCTGCCCGACATCCGCGTCGTCGACGGCAAGCGCCCGGCCATGTTCGAAGCGCTGTCGCTTATCAACGAACAGCTCTGGCTCGGCCATTTCGACATGTGGTCGAACGGCGGCGTGGTGCTTTACCGCCACGGCTTGATGCTTGGCGAAGACGGACTGCTCGGTCCCGGACAGGCCCAGCTTGTGGTCGAAGCCGCGATTGAGGAGTGTGACCGCTTCTATCCGGTTTTCCAATTCATCCTGTGGGGAGACAAGACGCCTGCGGAGGCGCTCGCGGCCGCCTTGGTGGACGCCGCCGGGGAAGCATGACGGGGCTTGCCCTTGGCAGGACGTCTGCGCTCGCCTAAGCGACGCGCATGGACCGTTTTCAGAACATTCTGCTGGTGGGCTGCGGTAACATGGCCGGAGCCATGCTCGTCGGTTGGCTGGCCGGCGGCATTCCCGCTTCGCGTTTTACGGTGGTCGATCCGCAGCGCGGCGACGTGCCCGATGGCGTTACTCTGCTTCGGGAGCTTCCTCAGGGGCGTTTCGACGCGATTCTGCTGGGGATCAAGCCGCAGGGCCTGGACGATCTCGCACCCGCCCTTTCCGGCCTGGTCGGCCGGGAGACCGTCCTGTTCTCAATCCTGGCGGGGGTTGAGTTCGATAGCCTGTCCACACGCTTTCCAGAGGCAGGTGCGATTGTGCGGATTATGCCTAACCTGGCAGCGGCGATCGGCAAATCGCCAGTCGCGCTTGACTCCAGGGGTCTTGACGAGGCGGGGCGCGCCGCGGTGATAGCGCTGATGGCTCCGCTGGGAACGCCGGAATGGCTGGCAGGCGAGCATCTTTTCGACGCCGTAACTGCACTTGCCGGCTGCGGCCCTGCCTTCGTTTATCGTTTCATCGACGCGTTGGCCACCGCGGCCGTGACGTTGGGGCTGGAGGAAGGGCAATCGCAGCGCCTCGCGCTGGCGATGGTGGAGGGCGCGGCGCAACTTGCCGCGCAACAGGCCGAAGCGTCGCCGCCCGTCTCGCCAGGCGTGCTGGCTGATCGGGTCGCGAGCCCCGGCGGTTCCACGCGGGCCGGTCTCAACGTGCTGGATGCCGACGGTGCATTGGCCAGGGTCATTGCTGAGGCGATGACGGCATCGCGTGATCGAAACGCGGAAATGGCGGCTGACGCGCGGCGGGGATAGAGCGATTTCTACCAGCCCCTTGTACAATTTGTCACAAACGGTTGCGCTCGGTTTTTCTTGAATCTTTACTCATGCAGGCCGATATTGCTTTCGTCCGGGGAGCCGCATCGTGCGGAAGGCCCCGTGAAAGGGAGTTTGAAATGGCAAATTGGAACGACCCCCAGCCCCGTTCGGGTTTTGGTGCGTCGCCCAGCCTTGACGGGCGTGCCGCGGGCCGGGCCTCGTACGACACGGGGCTGCGCCGGCACATGTTGTCGATTTATAATTACATGGCGTCCGGCGTTCTGCTTTCCGGCATCGTGGCGATGCTTTTCGCCAACTCCGGTATGGCCGAGCAGATGGCCTTCTCGCCGCTGAAGTGGGTGGTCATGCTTGCGCCGCTCGGTTTTGTGTTCGCCATGAGCTATGGCGCGAACCGGATGCAGACGACGACGCTGCAGATGCTCTACTGGGGCTTCGCGGTGGTTATGGGCTTGTCGCTTTCGACGATCTTCCTGGTTTTCACCGCGACTTCGATTGCGACCACCTTCTTCGCCACGGCGGCGGCGTTCGCCGGTCTTAGCCTTTATGGCTATACCACCAAGAAGGACCTGTCGGGCTTCGGCACTTTCCTGATTATGGGCCTGGTCGGCATTCTGGTGGCGATGCTGATTAACCTGTTCGTGCACTCGACTGCCTTGCAACTCGCGGTCTCGATTCTGGGCGTGCTGATCTTCGCAGGGCTTACCGCGTATGATACGCAGATGCTCAAGAACCAGTATTATCAGCTGCGCGGCACGGAGTTTGTCGGCAAGGCGGTGGTGCTGGGTGCGCTCAGCCTCTACCTGGACTTCGTCAACATGTTCCAGTTCTTGCTGAGCTTCATGGGTGATCGCCGCTGACCGATAAGTGGCGGCGTGTAAGTAATCCACAGTCCAGTTTCGGCTTGCTATAATGCCCGGTGCGGTTTGTCGCACCGGGCATTTCCTTTGATCGCCCGGCGCGTTAGACCTGATACCAGTGATGGGAGTGCAAGGTTGAAACATCTCAAGCCTAACGGCCTTGGTCGCAGGTTGCCGTTGCTCGCAGGGGCCGCGGTGGCGCTGACGATGAGCGTGCTTTCGGGTTGCGCGCCAAAACCGGCACCGCCGCCACCTCCACCGCCTCCCGTCGTGGTTATCCCACAGATGCCGACGCCGCCGAACGGCGCGCCGACCGACATGACCATTCCGCCTGTCGATGCCACGGGAAACCGCCATACGGTCAACACCGGGATCTCCACGCCGCAGGCGGTGTGGAACCTGCGCTCGGCCTACAATGTCGCCGCGCTTAATTGCATTGAGCCGCAGTACACCCCAATCCTGGACGGCTACAAACGCTTCCTGAAAGTCTACGCCAAGCAACTGGCCGCCGCGAACAAGGCGATCGACGCCAGCTTCGGCACTCAGGCCAGCGGCCGGGCCGCCACGGTTGCGCGGGAAACGTATCAAACGCAGGTCTACAACTTCTTTTCGTTGCCGCCGGTAGACAGCGGCTTCTGCCAGGCCGCGATGGATGTGACCACTGAGTTGCAGACGGTCGATCCCACTCAGTTTGAGGCTTATTCGTTCACTGGCCTTGCGAAGATGGAGGCGCCGTTCAAGTCCTTCTTTACCGCGTACGAGCAATACAAGGCTGACCTTGCCGCCTGGCAGGCGCGGTATGGCGGAGGACTGATAACCGTACGCCCGTCCGTGGCGCAGCAGGTTACCGCCCAGCAGTCGAGGCCGCCGCAGCCGATCGGGCCGCTGCCGTCTATGGGGCAAGAGGTCACCGTTCGGCAGATGGTCCAACCGCAGCCCGTTCAATTACAGCCGATCCAGCAGCAGCCGGGCCAGTCACAGCCGGGCCAGTCACAACCAACCGTGCAATTGCCTTCCGTGGAACCGCAAGTTACGGCGCGGCAACCGAACCAGGTTCAGCCGGGCGTTAAATTGCCGGGCTTTTCGCAATAGCGTCGGCAAGGGGCGGACGAATTTTCGTGCAGCGCATTTTTGCTCTTTCATGGCGAGGCTCTCTTCGCTAAGTGGGCGCCTCTCGACGCGGCAGGCCGTGTGAGAGCAATACTGGAACGGGGCCGTAGCTCAGCTGGGAGAGCGCGTCGTTCGCAATGACGAGGTCAGGGGTTCGATCCCCCTCGGCTCCACCAGTAATTGATATTCACGCTGATCGGCCGCACATTGCTGCGGCCGTTCGCGTTTTTGTCAGCGTCATCGACGCTTGCGGCCTGACAGGTCCCAATTCCGCCGGATAAAGTTTCCATGCATTTTCTCGACCAAGCCAAGATCTACATTCGCTCCGGCGCGGGCGGGCCAGGGGCGGTAAGCTTCCGGCGCGAGAAATACGTTGAGTATGGCGGCCCGGACGGCGGCAACGGCGGCAAGGGCGGCGATGTAGTGTTCGAGGCGGTGGCGGGTCTCAATACCCTGATCGATTTTCGCTATACTCAGCATTTCAAGGCTCCGCGCGGGGGCCATGGCATGGGCAAGAACCGCAACGGCGCGGCCGGGAAGGACCTGGTGGTAAAGGTTCCGGTGGGCACCCAGATCATCGATGATGAAGATCGAGAGACGGTGCTGGCTGACCTCGTTACCGCCGGCCAGCGCGTGACGCTGCTTCACGGCGGCCTGGGTGGGCGCGGCAACGCCAGTTACAAGACCAGCACCAACCGCGCTCCACGCCAGCACCAGCCGGGTGAGCCGGCACAGGAGATGGGGGTCTGGCTGCGGCTGAAACTGCTGGCCGATGTAGGCTTGGTCGGCATGCCGAACGCAGGCAAGTCCACCTTCATCAACAAGCTGACCAATACCAAGGCCAAGGTCGGCGATTATGCATTCACTACCCTGCGTCCGCAGCTGGGGGTGGTGATGCACAAGAACCGAGAGTTCGTGTTGGCCGACATCCCTGGTCTGATCGCCGGCGCGGCAGATGGCGCGGGCATTGGCGACCGCTTCCTGGGTCATATCGAACGCTGTCGCGTGCTGGTCCACCTGATCGACATTTCCAGCAATGATCCGGTTGAGGCGATGCGCATCGTGGAGGAGGAACTGGAAGCCTATGACGGCGGTCTGGAGGACAAGCCGCGGTTGGTGGCGCTCAACAAGATCGATCTGGTGGATGATGCGCTGGCGGCGGAATATGCGAAGGAACTGCTCCAGGCGGGCGCGGACGAGGTATTTCCGATTTCCGGCGCGACCGGCAAAGGCGTCTCGCAATTGCTGGATGCGGTGATCGATTACCTCCCCGCCGCGACCGTGACCGAGCGGCCGGATGGCGAACAGGAAGAAGTCGATGAAAGGCCGTGGTCCCCGCTTTGAGCGGAGCCGGCGAAAGTCGCGTTTGTTTGTAAAGGCAGGTCGACCTTCATCTTAAGGCGGTCTGGACAAATAGGAAATAAAAGAACATAACATGAACATTGTTAGCGATTCGCGATGTTCACGATGTTTCCCAACCATGCCCATGATTGCCGCCAAACTTCCTCCATCTCGGAAATGGGGGATGTGTGGCTTGCGAAAGGGCATCTGCATGAGATCCACGTTAAAGCGGAAGCTTTCAGCGCGGCCTTGGCCTTCATTTTTGGCTCACTGGACAAGGCCGGTGCGCAACCGATCCTACTGGCGCGTTCGGCTCGTCGGGCGGGATTGCGGATGCGGATTTATGGGCCAGGCGTTGCGGGTTTGGGCATCGACCCGGCCCGGTTGCTGATTGTCGAGACGGACGACGATCGTGCCTTGCTGCAGGCGGGACTGGATGCGGCGCGTTGCCCGGACCTTGCCGCCGTCATGCTGGAAACATGGGGCAGCCTACCCCTTTATGATTTGACCGCCAGCCGCCGTCTGGTCCTGGCGGCGGAGAAATCCTGTACGCCGGTAATCGTCTTGCGGTGTGAGGCCGCACCGGGCGCTACCGCCGCGCATAGCCGCTGGATCATCCGCAGCGCTCCTTCTGTTCCGTTGGCGGCCAATGCGCCGGGTCTGCCTGTCTGCGAGGCGGAGCTGTCGCGCCGTCGTGGCGGACCGTTGGGGATGCGCTGGCGATTGGAATGGAATGACGCAAATGGAGGCTTTCATGCAGAACGCGTCGATGCCGCGCCGCTATCTGGCGCTGTGGTTTCCATGGTTCCCATGCGACCGGACGCGCAGGGCCATGCCACAGGAACAGTGCACGCCCTCCACCCCTCTGGCGCTGGTGATGCGGACCCGCAACGCCTTTCGGCTCTCAGCGGTAGACGTCGCGGCCAATCGGCTGGGCCTGTCGGTGGGGATGACGCTGGCCGACGCACGGGCACGCTGCCCTGATCTGGCGACCCTGCCGCACGATGCCCAAGCCGATATGCGCGAGCTTGATCGACTGGCGGCGCAAATGCTGCGTTTTACTCCCATGGTCTCTGCCGATCCGCCTGACGGACTGATGTTAGACATTACTGCCTGCGCGCACTTGTTTGGGGGAGAAACCGTGCTGGCGCGTCAGGCGATGATGCAGGCCGGTTATACCGTACGCCACGCTTTTGCCGATCATGCCGCCACGGCTCGGGCATTGGCACGTTATGAAGCACCTGCTTCCTTCTCCCTGGAAGCGGAAGAGCTTGCCCGCGTCCGTGCTCTGCCTGTCGCCGCTCTGGAATTGCCGGAGGAGGTGCTGTCAGGGCTGCGCCGCGCGGGCCTTGTCAGTCTTGGCGACTTGGCGGCGCGGCCGATGGCGGCGTTGGCCGCGCGCTTCGGCGAGGAAATGGCGGCAAGGTTGCTTGCAGTGCTGGGGGAGCGGGACAGTCCCATGGCGCCGCTTCGCCCGTCTGTTCCCTTGCGTGCGGAAGCCCGCTTCGCCGAACCGATTGGCCGCACCGAATACGTGTTGGATGTGATCGAAGACTTGCTGATCGAGGTATTTCGGCAGATGGAGGCGCGCCATCTGGGCGGACGGCGTTTTGCAGTTCGGCTGGAACGTGCTGATGGGGTGAAACGGCGACTGGCGGTGGAAACCAGTCTGCCCAGCCGGGAGCCGGCACGCGTCATGCGGCTGTTTCGCGAACGGATCGAAAGCCTTGCTGATCCGCTCGATCCCGGTTTCGGCTTCGATGCCGTGGTTTTGGCGGTAACTCGCACTGAATGTCTGCCTCCCTCCCAGATCGCCTCCCGGATCGCCGGCATCAAGGTCCAGGCTGAGGAGGATGGCATTGCCGCATTGATTGATCGACTGGCGACGCGTCTGGGGCCGGACAAGGTCCTGCGGCTCACCTCTTGCGACACACATGTTCCGGAAGCGGCGCAGACCTTTCTGCCCGCCGCCCGTCCCGCTTCGCAGACCTGGCCGGACCCGACTCTGAAACCGCCTCGGCCGCTATTCCTCTTCGATCCGCCGCAGCCGATCACCGCCATCGCCAGCGTGCCGGACGGTCCGCCGCAGCGGTTGCGCTGGCGGGGGCGCTTGCACGAAGTGGCGCTGGCGGAAGGGCCTGAACGTCTTGCTCCTGCATGGTGGTCTCTACCTGAGGGCCACCTGCCGGGCGGCGCCGGCCTTGCACGTGACTATTACCGCATCGAGGATGAGGCAGGCAGTCGTTACTGGGTCTTCCGCCTTGGCCAGTTTGGCGAAATCGAAAGCCCGCGCTGGTATATGCATGGGCTTTTCGCATGACCTTTGCCGAGCCTGTTGCCGCCACGGCTTTCAGCTTCCTGCGCGGCGCGTCAGCGCCCGATCAAATGGTGATGCAGGCCCGTGCGCTGGGCATGGCGGGGCTGGGCGTTGCCGATCGCAATACCGTGGCCGGCGTCGTTCGCGCGCATGTCGCCTGGAAACGATCCGGCGCGCGCGAAGGCGGTTTTCGTCTGATCGTCGGCGCGCGGCTGGTCTTTGCGGACGGCACGCCGGACATCGTCGCCTATCCCGTTGACCGCGCCGGTTGGGGACGGCTGACGCGGTTGCTTACTTTGGGCAACCGCCGCGCGGAAAAGGGAGATTGCCTGCTGCATCTGCCCGATCTGCTGGACCATGCCGAAGGGCTCGCGCTGATCGCCCTGGATGGCGCGCGGGACTTGCTTGGCACGCTGCAGGAAGCGGTTTCGCACATATGGTTGGCCGCCGCCATGCCGCGCGCCGGGCAGGATGGGCGCGAATTGGCGCGGCGCATGGCATTGGCGGACGAAGCGGGCATAGCGTTGATCGCCACGAACGATGCGCTTTACGCCACGCCGGAATGCCGCCCCCTGCATGATGTGATGACCTGCATTCGTGAGGGCTTGACCGTTCAGACGGGCGGTTGCCGGCTGGCCGCCAATGCTGAACGCTATCTCAAGCCACCCATGGAGATGGCCCGTCTGTTCGCATGCTGCCCGCAAGCGCTGGCGGCCGGGCTGGACCTGTTCAATGTCGTGCGCTTCACACTGGATGACTTGCGCTACGAATATCCGCATGAACCAGTGCCGCCCGGCCATACGCCGCAAGGTTGGCTGGAACATCTGGTGGAGCAAGGCGCGCGGGCCTTGTTCCCTGACGGCTTGCCCGAGGCATATCGCCGAACTCTGGAAGCGGAATTTCGCCTTATCCGCGAGCGGCGCTATGCCTCTTATTTCCTCACCGTCCACGATATCGTCGCTTATGCGCGGGGACTTTCTCCGCCGATCCTGTGCCAGGGACGGGGAAGCGCCGCCAATTCGCTGGTGTGCTATTTCCTGGGTATCACGCCGATCGATCCGGTGAAGGAGAAGCTGCTGTTCTCTCGCTTCCTTTCAGAAGCGCGCGATGAACCGCCGGACATCGATGTCGATTTCGAGCACGAGCGACGCGAAGAGGTGATTCAGTACATTTACCGGCGTTATGGCCGCGACCGTGCAGGGATCGCCGCCACTGTGATCCATTATCGCCAGCGCAGCGCAATTCGTGAGGTCGGCAAGGCACTGGGATTGACCGACGATGTGACGGCGCGCCTTTCCGGCACGATCTGGGGCAGTTGGGGCGGAGACGACCTGCCTGAGAGGCGTCTGGTCGAAGCCGGGTTCGATCCTGACAATCCGGATCTGGCCCGGTTGCGCGATCTGGTGGGGGAACTGCTGGAGTTTCCTCGCCATCTCTCGCAGCACGTGGGCGGTTTCGTGCTAACCGAGGGGCGGCTGGACGAACTGGTGCCGATCCACAACGCCGCCATGCCGGATCGCACTTTCATCGAATGGGATAAGGACGATATCGATGCCCTGGGCCTGATGAAGGTGGATGTGCTGGCGCTTGGCATGCTTACCTGCATTCGCAAGTGCTTCGACCTGATGCGTGAGGCGGATCTTGGCGACTATGCGCTTGCCACTGTCCCGCGTGAGGATGAAGCCACTTACAAGATGCTCCAGCGGGCTGACAGCATGGGTACGTTTCAGGTGGAAAGCCGGGCACAGATGTCGATGCTGCCGCGCATGAAACCCGCTTGCCTTTACGATCTGGTGATTCAGGTGGCGATCGTGCGGCCGGGGCCGATCCAGGGCGGCATGGTCCATCCTTATCTGCGCCGTCGGAATGAGGAGGAAGCAGCGGAATATCCTGGCCCGCCTGGCAACGAGGACGAACTGCGCGAAGTTCTCGGCAAGACGCTTGGCGTGCCGTTGTTCCAGGAGCAGGCGATGAAGCTCGCCATTGTCGCGGCGGGCTTCACTCCGGCCGAGGCGGATGGATTGCGGCGGGCCATGGCGACATTTCGCCGCAGCGGCACAATTCACTATTATGAGGCCAAGCTGATCGAAGGCATGGTGGCGCGCGGTTATCAGCGCGATTTTGCCAAGCGCTGCTTCGAACAGATCAAGGGCTTCGGCGATTATGGCTTTCCCGAAAGCCACGCACAGGCATTTGCCTGGCTCGCTTATGTTTCAAGCTGGCTCAAATGCCATTATCCTGCGGCCTTCGCCTGTGCCCTGCTTAACAGCCAGCCAATGGGGTTCTACGCCCCTGCGCAATTGGTGGCCGATGCCCGCGCGCATGACGTGGAAGTCCACCCGATTGATGTCAGTGCCAGCGGTTGGGACAACGCGTTGGAAGAGGAACGCGTGTTGCGGCTGGGCCTACGGCAGATCGGCGGGTTTCGAAAGGAATGGGCGGAAATGCTGGAACAGGCGCGCCGGGTGAAGGCTTTCGCCGATATTCAGGATCTTGCTGGCCGCACGGGATTGCCGGCGCGAGCGATGACGCTGTTGGCCGATGCCGATGCGCTCGGCTCTCTTGGACAAAGCCGCCGCGATGCCGGCTGGGAAGTGCGTCGTCTCCCCCCGAAACAGCTTTCCCTGTTTGATGCGATGGAGGCGCCCGAACTCGGCGCGGAACCCGATGCCGTCCTGCCGCCGATGCCCTTGGCGGAAGAGGTCGTGGCTGATTATCAGACTCATCGCCTTTCGCTCAAAGGCCATCCGATGCAGTTCCTGCGTGGCCATTTCGCCAAGCGCGGAGTGCTGAGTTGTGCCAAGGCCAATGCCGCGAAGGACGGGGCACGGGTGCGTTGCGCAGGCGTGGTGCTGGTGCGCCAGCGGCCCGGCAAAGGCAATGCCGTGTTCATCACTCTCGAGGACGAGACCGGCATCGTCAATGCCTTGCTCTGGGCTCGCGATTTCGAGAAACAGCGCGCGGCCGTCATGGCTTCGCGACTGGCGGAGATCGTGGGGGAAATCCAGCGCAGCAAGGAAGGTGTGGTGCACCTGATGGCCCGGCAAGTAATCGACCACTCTGCCTTGCTGGCGCGGTTGGACGGCGCATTATCGGTCGAAGGACAGTCCCCGGCAGCTCGACGCCACCCGCGCAATGTCCGCATCCTTCCGGAATCGCGCGATTTTCATTAAACAATGCCGTTGTATGTGCGGTCGATTAATCTGTCCCTTTCGCTGGAGGACGATCCGGCGATTGTCGAGGCGGTCCGCGAAGCTGGAGCAAATGGCATTAAGGTAGTAATGGCCACCGGCACCTCCATGGCAACCCCGATCGCTACCGCGCTCGGCCTGGACGGGCACGCTCCGGCAGAAAGATCCCCTTCGCCCGCCATGTGGACAAGATGACGCCAACATGGTCCAGTAGCCGTGGCGATACAGTACGGAGCTGCGAGGAAGGGCGATGAAGAAGGAGCTACTGGATGGCGAATTGGGAGGGCAAAGTGAGGTGGCGTTTCAAGCGAACCTCTATACCGATCCCAATCCCACCCGAAGAGGTCTTCATCTCGCCCGGAGAAAGTGGGTGGAGACAGAGGCGGCCGCCTATGCTCAGTCGGGGCGGCTGGCGGTCGAAGTGGGCGTGGGCTGCGGAATTTTCGTCAGGTTTCTTCGGGAATGCGGCTTCCAGGTCACCGCTGTCGATATCAATCAGAGTTTTCTCGATAATGTCTCCGAGATGGATGGAGTGTCTGTCCTCAACTTTGACGCGACAAACTCGCTGCCGATCAAGCCGGCCGACTTCATTTTGTGCACGGAAGTCCTTGAGCACGTGCCATCATCGCGCTCGCAAGCCATGATTGATAGCTTGTTCGGCGCTCTCAAGCCGGGCGGGACTCTTCTGCTCACCACGCCGCAGAAGTTCTCCACGGTTGAGCTGATGGCAAGGCTTTTCAAGTTTCCCGCGCTTCTTTGGATTGCCCGCCGAATTTATGGGGCCGCCGAAGAGCTTGGCCACATCAATTTGCTGACTCGAAGCGGGCTTGTGAAACAAATTTCAAAGGCAGGCTTCGAAGTGTGGAAGGCAGAGACCTTTGGAATGTATTTGCCGGTGGTCGCGGAGTTCGGTGGATCAGGCGGCTGGGCGCTGCTGCGCTGGATGGATGCTCGGTTCCGACGCTTGCCGGGGCTGAGGGGCCTGCTTTGGACGCAAGCATACGTCCTTCGGCGCCCAATGGGCTGACGGAGTCAATTCAGCGATGGACCTCTTAGATAGAGCACGGAGTTGCCCGAGCGGGTAAGAACCGTCCAGCCGGGAAGATGCGATTCCATGGAGTGCCAGACGACCCACAGGTGAGGGATCGCGGCAGGCACTTTGGCGGCGCTGTCACGTATTGGGATCGAACCCTGGCATGGCTCACCCGTTTGTATGGAAGAGGGGTCACGGTCGAATGTGCCGGCGGCGGGATTATGGATTTGCAGCAGTTGCCCGCCGGACAGCGCGAATTGGTCATTGGCGAAGGCATGACGACGCGTCAGGGCGAAGCTGACAATGTGCATATCGCGCAGGCGCCCCTGCAGCACGAAAGGACGGCATTCGATCGCGCTGAACGAGACCAGTTGAGAACCACGCGGAAGCTTGTCCAGAACGGCAAGCTCCTGCCGAAATTGTTTGTCCCACAGCATCATGCTGGCGGTAGTGCCGGCCAGTCTGATGCAAAAGAATGTCAAGCCTGCCAGAGCCAGCCATCGTAATCGCGTTGTCGGCAGCTTCGGCTTCGCTGCGATCACCGCCATGGCAAATATTGTCGGCGTCAGGCGCATGTCGGCATAAAAGGATCCCATCACCCACGCCGGCATCAACCAGAACAGCACGAAGAGCACGATCGCAGTGAGCGCAAGCCCTCGGTGCAGAGCGAAACTGCGCGAGCGCCAGATCACGTAGATCAGCGCAGCGAGAAGCAACGCGCTCCCTACGTCAAGAACGGCCCAGCGATCGCTCAGGACATTGGCCAGGAAATAGAGTTTTTCGGGAATGAGGAAAAAGCCCGCGCTCGGCATATGGGCGGGGGCGTCCGGCCATAACAGGCTCAGCGCTTGCGGCAGGAGCAGGCATGACGCCGCGATAAATCCGCTGGCGACCGATTTCCAGAACCGTCCGGTCCGCTCGTGCCGTGCGGCCAGTTCGCAGCAGCCGATTATCACGCATAGTATGGCCCAGCCGGCAAGGTGGCTGATCCAGATCACACAAGCGATGGGGCAGAACACCAGCCACCGCAGCACTGGCCGGGCCGCCATAGGCGGGCTGATCCATAATGCCACCGCCAGCGTCGCCAGCGCGGTCGCGAAAGTGAAGTTGATGAAGCCGTACTGGAACGGATAGCCATAAGCCAGGGGCAGCGCGAACAGCGCCGGCGCCTGCACGCGCCCATGCGCCGCGCGCGACAGCAGCACATAACCGGCGGTCTGGAGGGCCACGATCAGCGTCGCGATGGCCTTCATCGTCGGCTCCAGCCCCAGGACGGGTTCGAGCATCCAGGCGAGCAGATCAGTGCCGAGGTTCGGAATTAGGTTCCAGTGGAAGCCGTACCATCGTGCGATGTCGGGGGACCGCCCGGCATCCATCTGCACCAGGAACCGCGACATATGTGCGGGAAGGTCCGTCAGGGGCGGCACTGCAGGATAAAGCAAGGGAACGATCGACAGAAGGATCAGCGCGGGCCACCAAGGCCCGACCGAGGAATTGTTCCGTACTTGAAGGTCGTCGGAAAGCGGGTTCATGCTGCGTGTGTTCCGGCTCGAAAGACGAAGCGGCGTGTAAGCAGGAAGAAGCATGCGGAATAGACGGCCATGGCCGCGCCTTGCCCGATCAGGCTTTGGGCAAAACCATAGCCGCGCATGAGCGTCAGCATGGCAAGGTTGGCGGCATAGGATAGTGCGAAGGCAGCGATGAACCGCTGCACCTCACCGGCGATGACCGGTCCACGCACTCCGAATGTCCAGGCGCGATTGAGCAGGAACGAAGCGCACAGGCCAACGGCATAGCTCAGGGTATTCGCGAGATAGTCGCCCGCCCCGGCGCGCAACAGCGCCGCGATGACGGCCAGGCCGATCAGTGTATTGGCAATACCCACCAGGCCGAAACGGATTGCGGATTGCAGCATTTCCTTTTGTTCCGGCTGGCACGCTTATCCGTGCATCTCGATCGATCTGATCGCCATGTCACGGATTGCTTCGGGCAAGGATGACAAGTGCGGCACATCGGCGTGCCGCCGCGAGCGTATCTCGCGCACGATGAACAGCGGTCGCCGTTTGTTTTCGAGATAGAGCCGACCAAGGTAGTCCCCGAAGACGCCGAGTATAAAGAGTTGCACGCTGCCCATGATGAGAACAACGGCGATGATGCTGGTCCAGCCCGAGACGGTGCCGTGGTTCAGCCAGGAAAAGATCGCCCAGCCGAGCATTCCGAAGCCGACCAGGCCCATCAGCATGCCCAGATGCGAGGCGATTCGCAGTGGAAGCGTGGAAAAGCTGGTGATCGCATCGAGCGCGAGGCGGATCATGCGGCCGAGCGGATAATGCGTCTTACCCGCCGCGCGCGGATCACGCTCGTATTCGATTGCGGTTTGTTCGAAGCCGATCCAGCTTACCATGCCGCGGATGAATCGGAAGCGTTCGGGCATGGCATTGAGCTGGTCGACCACGCGGCGGGTCATCAGCCGGAAATCGCCAGTGTCGAGCGGAATTTCGTGATCGGCAAGGCGATCGAGAAGTTTGTAAAACAGCGATGCCGTGCCGCGCTTAAAGGCGCTTTCGCCGTGACGCCGGATGCGTTGACCATAGACCACGTCGTAACCCTGGCCGATCTTAGCGACCATTCGCCCCAGAAGTTCGGGCGGGTCCTGCAAGTCCGCATCGACAATCAGGACGAGGTCGCCCTTGCTCATTTGCAGTCCCGCCGTGACGGCGAGCTGATGGCCATGATTGCGCGAAAGGTCGACGCCGACGATGCACGGATTGCGCGCCGCCAGGTCGCAGATCATGCTCCAGGTACGGTCTTTCGAACCGTCGTTGACCAGGATGATCTCGTAATCGTCAGCAAAGAGATGGGCACAGGCGGCGGACAGGCGCGTCTCGAGCATTTCGAGCACGGCTTCCTCGTTATAGCACGGCACGACGACCGAAAGGCGGGGACATGCATGTTCGGCGAATGGCTTTATCGGCCCCATCTTCATAATCGTGCCCCCGCGAGACTTGCTATAGGATCACTCTATCCTCCATCCATGGTTAACCCGGCGTAAAAGGCCCTTGCGCAATCGCCTAGGCATTTCCCCGGATATCTCCCTCATGCTCGGTCAACCTCGTTTGGTTACCGCTGCTTCGGTTCACCGGGGCGCGAAGGAAGTGGGATGAGCGGGCTGGAAACCCTCCTAATCAAGGCGAAAGGCGCGGCAAAGCGGGGTGAGGCGGATGCCGCGCGCGAGATCTATCGCCAGGTACTGGAAAAGCACCCCCGCAATCCCCGGGCACGAGCCGCGCTGGCAGCGCTTGAGGCCGCACACAACAGTCCTTCGCAACAGCAGTTCGATATCATGGTCGCAGCTTATCAGTCCGGCCGCATGGAAGAGGCAGCCCGAGAGGGGCGCGTCTTGGCGCAAGCCTTCCCCCGCGCGCATGGCGTGCAGAACCTGCTGGGCGCAGCGCTGCTTGCGCTTGACGATGATGCGGGTGCGGTCGAAGCCTTCCGCCGCGCCATACAGGCTGACCCCGACCATCCCGCCAGCTACAACAACCTCGCCATCGCACTGCGCAAGCTGGGTCAGCTGGAAGAAGCCGAGGCGACATACCGCGCCGTGATCGCGCGAGCCCCCGATTATGCGGATGCCCATTATAATCTGGCCAACATGCTGCAGCTTTCCGACCGGAGCGACGAGGCGGCGGAACTTTTTTCCGAGACCATCCGCATCGATCCCACCTATGTCGATGCGCATTACAACCTTGGCAATTTGCTCGCCAAAGCGGCCCGGCGGGAGAAGGCCATCGCCTGCTTCGCCGAGGCCGCGCGCCTGCGCCCCGGTCACAGTGATGCGCATAACAATATGGGCGCTGAACTCCTGGCGCTGGATCGCGTGGACGAGGCTCTGGCCGCTTACGAGCGTGCGCTTGCGGCCGATCCGTTCAACGGGCAGGCGATGATAAACAAAGGCAAGGCGCTGGTCCTCAAACGTGATGGGCCCGGCGCCATTGCCGCTTTCCGGGGCGCGCTGGCGCTCAATCCGGTTGATCGATCCGCGCGGCTGCAGGCGCTTTTCGAGGAAGCCCATATCTGCGACTGGAGCAGGCGTGGCGAATTTGCACTGACGGAAGGGCCGGAGGCCGTACAGCCTTTCGCGGCGCTGCCCTTCGTCGACGATCCGGCGCATCAATACCGCCGTTCGCGGGATTGCGCGGCGAAGATGTTCGAGGGGCTGGCCCCGGTCATGCCCGATCCGGCTCCCTCCGCGGATGGGCGCATCCGCGTGGGATATTTCTCGGCCGATTTCCACAACCACGCCACGATGTACCTGATGTCGGGCTTCTTCCGCGAGCATGACCGTTCGCGTTTCGAAGTGCGGATATACAGCTCAGGTCCGCAGCGGGAGGAGGATTATACGCGCGCCGATCTGCGCAGCCATGTGGATGCCTTTACCGAAATCGGCGCGATGCGTGACGAAGATGTGGTCGCACTTGCCCGGTCCGACAACCTGGATATTGCGGTAGACCTCAAGGGCTATACCGGCGGCAGCCGCAGCCGCTTGTTTGGTCACCGCCTCGCCCCCGTGCAAGTCAGCTTCATGGGCTATCCGGGCAGCATCGGGCATCCGTGCATGGACTATTTCATTGCCGATCATGTGACCATGCCGCTGAGCGCAGAGCGACATTTCAGTGAGAAGATCGTGCGGCTGGCCCACTGCTACCAGGCCAACGACGATCGGCGCGCGATCGTGACCGATACGAAAGGCCGGACCGGCTGGGGGCTTCCCGAGCAAGGTTTCGTCTTCGCCAGCTTTAATCATAGTTACAAGATCAGCCCGCGCGAATGGGACTTGTGGATGGGTCTGCTGCGAGACGTGCCGGGCAGCGTCATGTGGCTTCTGCGCTCAAACCAGTGGGCCGAGGCCAATCTGCGCAAGGAAGCCCAGGCACGGGGCATCGACCCGGCGCGGCTCGTATTCACCCCGTCCGTAGATCACGGCGAGCACCTGGGCCGTCTGATCCACGCGGACTTGTTTCTCGATACGTTCGCGGTCAACGCTCACACCACTGCCAGTGACGCGCTTTGGGCCGGTCTGCCGGTGCTTACTCTCGCCGGCCAACAATTCGCCGCGCGCGTTGCGGCCAGTCTCGTCACTGCCGTGGGCCTGCCCGAGCTGGCCGTGAAGAGCGAGAAAGCTTACGCCGAGATGGCGCTGTTCCTGGCGCGCGATCCGGCAGCGTTGGCGGATGTGTGCGATCGGTTGGCAACCAATCGGACGACGCACCCCTTGTTCGATACCGCAGCCTACACGCACCGGGTGGAAACCGCGCTGGAACAGATGCATCAGCGGCGGATTGACGGGCTGACGCCTGAGGGATTTGCTGTGGAGTGAGGCACGACGGCGACCGGGATCAAATCTCAGCCGCAGGGAGGATTTAAGGGCGCATCACTGCAATGTCGCCCCGTCCTCATCCCCATTGCTGGTGCGGCCGAAGAATTGCATCAACTGGACCAATAGCTCACACCGCGCCGCCAGTCCCGGCGCTTCCAGGAGCGCTTGCTTGGCGGCGGGGTCGAAGGGGGCAATCTGGGAGACGCCGTTGATGAGCGAAGTGTCGTCCAGCCGCGCCACCTGCTCCCAGTCCACGGCATAGCCCTGCGCATCGGCGAACCGGCGGGCTTCGCGCTCAAAACTGGCGCGCTCGATCGGGGCGAGCACTTCCTCCGGCTCTTGCGCCAGCAGTTCGGCTTCTACCTGACGAAACGGCGTGCTGACGTCCAGTTCGCGCAGCACGCGGAAGCGCTGCTCGCCTTCCAGCACGATGTTGAAACGGCCGTCGTCCAATGCCTCGACATCGCCGATGCGGCCAAGGCAGCCTATCGTGAACAGGGGCGCGCCTTCCATGGCACGTTGAGGCTGGATCATGCCGATGCGTCGGTCGCGGGCCAGAGCGTCGCTCACCATCGCGCGGTAGCGCGGCTCGAAGATGTGCAGCGGCAGTTGCAATCCCGGATAAAGCACCGCGCCGGGCAGCGGGAAGATGGTGATCCGCGTCAAGGCGGCTCAGCCGAACAGCACGGTCGAAAGCTTGCGGCGCGTGGCGGAAACCCAGGGATCCTCAAGCCCTACCGCCTCGAATATCTGCAGCAGTTTCGCCCGTGCGGCGCCTTCGTTCCATTCCCGATCGGCGGCCACCATGCGCAGCAGCGTTTCGGCGGCAGCATCGCGCTCTCCCGCGGCGAAGGCGGCGCTGGCGAACGCGAATTGCGCGTCCATGTCATCCGGCCTTTCGGTGGCGGAGGCTCGCAGAGCGGCCATCTCGCTGTCTTCCGGCTTGGCCTTGGCGAGTTCAAACGCGCTGCGTGCGCGTTCCATCAGTGGATCGGACGCTTGAGCAGGATCGAGTTCAGCCAGTGTTTGCTCCGCCTCTTCGATTCGCCCGGCGGTGACGAGAGCGCGGATCAGCCCGGAAATTACCTCCACATTGTCCGGTGCCATGTCGAGGAGTTGGAGGAAGATATTGGCTGCGCGTTCGCCGTCGCCGCCAGCCAGCGCCTCTTCCCCCATGGCGATCAGAGGCGCCAGGTCAGCCTGAGGCTGGCCGTCGGGTTGCACCGGCAGCTTAGCGAGGAGTTGGTCGAGCATTTGCTTGAGCTGCGATTCGCTGCGAGCATTGGTCAGGTCGGCCACTGGCTGCCCCTGAAAGACGGCGTAGACCGTGGGGATCGAGCGCACCTGGAATTGCGAGGCGATGAACTGCTCCTCGTCCACATTGATCTTGGCGAGGATCACGCCCTTGTCGGCATAATCCGTCGCCACCTTCTCCAGCACTGGCGTCAACGCCTTGCACGGCCCGCACCATTCGGCCCAGAAATCCAGGATCACCAGTTGAGTCATCGAAGGTTCGGCGACGGCCTTGCGGAAGCGGTCCACTGCCTTCTGCTCGTCGAGATTGAGACCCATGCTGGCCAAGATACGTGCTCCAAAATCCTTTGCGATGGAGCCCTAGATCGGATTTCCGCACCGGTTTGTGAAGGGCGAATGCGCTTAGGGAACACGTCTCCCCTCGCGAAGCCCCCCGGTTCAGAAAATTTTTGCGTTTCCCCCTTGTCGCCCCGGAAAGCCCCTGCTAGTGGCGCGCCTCCACCCCGGACCTGCCGCCAACCGCCGCAGGCATCCGAAACGCCAGAGCGGGCGTAGCTCAGGGGTAGAGCACAACCTTGCCAAGGTTGGGGTCG
>NZ_DAIMZT010000020.1:0-49324 GCF_036733805.1 Novosphingobium sp.
GAGGGATTAGCCGCGCTTAAGCCTGCATTCGATGCTAACGGGACGGTGACCGCTGGGACATCCTCGCCCCTTACTGACGGCGCGGCCGCAGTGCTCGTTACGACGCAGGACTATGCCCGCAAGCATGATCTACCGATTCTCGCGCGGATCAAGGCGGTCGCGATTTCAGGGTGCGCACCGGAGGTCATGGGCCTAGGGCCGATTCTCTCCAGCCGCAAGGCGATGCAACGCGCCGGGATTTCCGTTGGCGATCTGGACGTTGTGGAGCTGAACGAAGCCTTCGCTTCACAGGCTCTAGCCTGTATCAGGGATTTGGGCCTCGATCCGGCGCGGACCAACATCGATGGCGGCGCGATCGCCATCGGCCATCCGCTTGGCGCCACCGGCGCGCGCCTTGTCGGCAAGGCGGCCTCGCTGTTGAAGCGAGAGGGCGGCAAGTATGCGCTGGCCACTCAATGCATCGGCGGCGGTCAAGGTATCGCAACGGTGCTGGAGGCGGTGGAATGAGTGAGCCCGCAATCAGGAAAGTCTGCGTGATCGGCGCCGGGACAATGGGCGCCGGCATCGCCGCGCAGGTCGCCAATGCGGGCGTGTCGGTGCTGCTGCTGGATATCGTTCCTCCCGATGGCGCGAACCGCAATGCCGTGGCGGAAGGGGCGGTGGCGCGCATGCTCAGGGCCGATCCCGCACCTTTCATGAGCAAGGCGGCGGCAAAGTTGGTGGAGACCGGCAATATTGAGGATGATCTTGGCAAGGTTGCCCAATGTGATTGGGTGATTGAGGCAGTGGTGGAGCGGCTCGAGATCAAGCAAGATCTCTATGCGAAGTTGGAGATGGTCAAGCGGCCGGGCACGGCGGTGTCCTCCAACACATCGACGATCCCGCTGGCGAAACTCGTGGACGGCCGTTCGGACGCGTTTAGCCGTGATTTTCTGATTACGCACTTCTTCAACCCGCCGCGCTATATGCGGCTTCTGGAAATTGTCACCGGTCCCGAAACCGATGCGGGTCTGGCCGCTCGGGTCGAAAAGTTCGCAGACGTGGCGCTGGGCAAGGCGGTGGTCCATGCCAAGGACACACCAGGGTTCATCGCCAACCGTATCGGCGCTTACTGGCTCCAGGCGGGTCTTAACGCCGCATTCGACATGAGGCTGAGCATCGAATTGGCCGATGCCATCGTCGGCCCGCCGATGGGAGTGCCCAAGACCGGCATCTTCGGGCTTCTCGACCTCGTTGGCCTTGACCTGGTGCCGCATTTGCAGGCCAGCTTGACGTCGATGCTGCCTCATGACGATCCTTATCATGCGGTTGCGCGTTCGATCCCGCTGATCGGAAAGATGATCGTGGACGGCTATACCGGCCGAAAGGGCAAGGGCGGCTTCTATCGTCTGAACCCGGAGGCGGGGCGCCGAAAGGAGGCCATCGATCTGGCGACGGGCGAATACCGCCCGACGATCAAGCCGTCCGGCCTCAAGGGGGCGGTCGCCAAGGGCGATCTCAAGGCGCTGGTCGAAACGAAGGGCGTCGTCGGCGATTATGCCTGGGCCGTGCTCGGCGAAACCCTGGCTTACGCGGCCGGGCTGGTGCCTTCGGCGGCGGCGGACCTGTTGGCGATCGATAACGCAGTGAAGCTTGGCTACAATTGGAAGGCCGGGCCCTTCGAACTGATCGACAAGCTTGGCGCGAAATACCTTGCCGAGCGTCTGGAAGCCGAGGGCAAGCCTGTGCCCGACTTGCTTAAGCTTGCCGGGGAACGCACTTTTTATCGTATCGAGAACGGCAAGCGCCAGTTTCTCGGCATAAACGGGGCATATCATGACATAACGCGGGCCGAAGGGGTGTTAAGCCTCGCCGATATCAAGCTCTCTTCCAAACCGCTGCTTAAGAATGGGTCCGCCGCGCTCTGGGACGTGGACGACGGTGTCGTCTGCCTTGAATTTACGGGCAAGATGAACGCGCTTGACGGTGATGTGATGAAGCTGATCGTGCAGGCGATTCCGCTGATATTAGCGGAATACAAGGCGCTGGTGATTTATAACGACGCCGATGGCTTTTCTGCCGGAGCCAACATCGGCCTTGCGCTTTTCGGTGTGAACATTGCCGCGTGGAGTGAGATCGAAAAGCTCCTGGCGGGTGGGCAAATGGCTTACAAGGGCCTCAAATATGCGCCGTTCCCGGTCGTTGGAGCACCCGCCGGGCTGGCCGTGGGCGGCGGCTGCGAAATCCTGCTCCATTGCGATGCGATCCAGGCCCATGCCGAGCTTTATACCGGCCTGGTCGAGTGCGGCCTCGGCTTGATTCCCGGATGGGGCGGCAACGGCGAAATGCTCGACCGCGCCCGACAGGCGAAAATGATGCCCAAGGGCCCGATGCCGGCGGTTGCCAAGGTGTTCGAGACCGTTTCCACTGCCACTGTTTCCAAGTCCGCCGCCGAAGCGAAGGAGCTGTTGTTCCTGCGCCCGGAGGATGGGATCACGATGAACCGTGATCGCCTGCTCCATGATGCCAAGCAGAAAGCGCTTGCCCTGTTCGATGGGTATCACCCCCCCGATGCGCCGGAGTACCGCTTGCCGGGCGAAAGCGGCCGGACGGCATTGAACATGGCCGCCGAAGGTTTCCGTAAGCGGGGGCTCGCGACTGAATATGACATGGTCGTCTCCGATGCCCTGGCGACTGTGCTGACCGGAGGCGGGGCGGACCTTCTCGACATCGTTACCGAACAGGAACTGCTCAAGCTGGAACGCGAGACTTTCCTGCAGCTGGTGCGCGAACCACGCTCGATCGCGCGGGTGGAGCACATGTTGGAGACAGGCAAGCCGCTGCGGAACTAGACCGCAACGAAGAACGGCGTCCATATTCGATAACCTTCCTCACGGAGGAGCCGATCGAAGCCCACGCCGCGAGGAGGTGAGAATGCAAATCTACGAAGCGCCCTTGCGAGACATGAAGTTCGTGCTGCATGAGCTTCACGCCGATGACGGCTTTGGCGATCTCGAACCGCTGGCGGAGTTCACGCCCGACTTGATCGACGCGGTGCTGGAGGAAGCAGCGAAGGTCGCGCAGGAAGTCCTTCTGCCGCTGAATCGCAGCGGCGACATTGAAGGCTGTACGCTGGAAAACGGCGTAGTGCGCACGCCCAAAGGCTTCAAAGAAGCCTACGACACCTTCCGCGAAGGCGGTTGGTGCGCGCTTGCCGCTGACCCGGAATGGGGCGGACAGGGTTTGCCAGAATCGGTTAATAAGATGACCGAGGAGATGATCTGCTCGGCCAATCTTTCGTTCAGCCTTTACCCCGGCCTCACACACGGCGGAACCACCGCGCTGAAGTGCCATGCCACAGACGAGTTGAAGCAGTTCTATCTGCCCCGGATGGTCTCGGGGCGATGGTCGGGAACGATGTGTCTTACCGAACCGCATTGCGGTACGGACTTGGGCATGCTGAGAACCAAGGCCGTGCCTCAGGATGATGGCAGCTACAAGCTTTCCGGCGCCAAGATCTTCATCTCCGCGGGCGAACACGACCTGACTGAGAACATCGTTCACCTCGCTCTCGCGCGGCTTCCCGATGCGCCGGAAGGCGTAAAAGGGATCAGCCTGTTCCTGGTGCCCAAGTATTTGCCCAAGGATGATGGTACGCCGGGTCCGTCGAACGGCATTTCGGTCGCGGCCATTGAGCACAAGATGGGTCTGAGGGCTTCGGCCACGTGCCAGCTCAATTTCGACGAGTCGACCGGTTGGCTGATCGGCGAAGCGAACCGCGGCCTTGAGGCCATGTTCACCATGATGAACACTGAGCGCGTCTCGGTCGGCATTCAGGGTCTTGGCGTGGGCGAAGCGGCCTATCAGTCGGCAGTGTGGTACGCCAGGCAGCGCCTGCAGGGCCGTTCGCTTTCCGGCGTGAAGAACCCCGGCGGCCCGGCTGACCCGATTATTGTTCACCCGGACGTACGCCGTATGCTGATGACCATGCGCGCTTATAACGAGGGTTGCCGCGCGATTTCTGGATGGATCAGC
Source organism: Novosphingobium sp. (assembly GCF_036733805.1). Lineage (GTDB taxonomy): Bacteria > Pseudomonadota > Alphaproteobacteria > Sphingomonadales > Sphingomonadaceae > Novosphingobium. Next base: position 4,015 of record NZ_DAIMZT010000020.1, read on the forward strand.
CGCGCGCTCGATGCGGAAAAGCACGCTACCGATCCCGAACTGAAGCAGCGCGCCGCAGACTTCGTCGCGCTGATGACGCCTGTGGTGAAGGCGCTGTTCACTGATCTTGGTTTCGAGACCGCGAGCCTTGCTATGCAGGTTTACGGCGGGCACGGCTACATCGCCGAAAGCGGGGTGGAGCAGTACGCGCGCGACGCGCGCATTGCGATGATCTATGAAGGCACGAACGGCATCCAGGCGCTTGATCTGGTCGGCCGCAAGCTGCCGGCGCACATGGGCCGCTATCTGCGTTCGTTCTTCCATCCGGTTTCGCAGTTCGTCGAAGCGAACAAGGGGAATGAGGCGATGGCGCCGATGATCGAAACGCTGGAAAAGGCTTTCGGCGCGCTTCAGCTCTCCACTGCCACTCTCGCGCAGAAAGGCATGGCTGACCCGGAAGAAGGCGCTGCGGCGGCGACTGAATACTTGCGACTGACCGGGCTGGTCGCCATGGCTTATTGCTTCGCCAAGGCCGCCCTGATCGCGCGGACCCGACTGGCCGACAGCGGCGATGAGGCGGTATTCTACAAGGCCAAGCTTGCCACAGCGCAGTTCTTCTTCGACCGAATCTTGCCTCAGGCGACCGCCATGTTCCTAGCGATCAAGGCGGGGAAGGCATCGATGATGGCGCTGGAGGTCGACGCTTTCTGACGACGAGGTCGCCACGTCACCTTCATGCCCGGCGAAGCCGGGCCGCGCTGATCGACCTTTCTGGGACTGAGCAAGCTCGGGTCTTCAACCCGATGGCGCATCGGCACGTTCCCGGCTATGGGCGCCCGATGATCCGCCTGACTGACCTTGCCCTTCCTTTGGACCACACGCCCGCCGATCTGGAACGGGCTGCATGCGACAGGCTCGGCATTGCTATCGGGGACCTCGCGCGCATTACGGTGGCGCGGCGCGGCAATGACGCGCGGCGCAAGAGCGCGATCAAGCTGGTCTATTCGCTTGACGTGGAAGTGCGGGACGAGGCGGATGTGCTGGCGCGCTTCGCAGGTGATCCGCACGTGCGCCCAACACCTGACACGGCGTACAAGTTCGTTACGCGTGCGCCGGAAAGCTATGACGGTCCCCGTCCAGTGGTGATCGGTGCCGGACCGTGCGGCCTGCTCGCCGCGCTGGTCCTGGCGCAGATGGGCTTCAGGCCGATCATTATCGAACGCGGCAAGGCGGTGCGTGAACGGACCAAGGATACCTGGGGCCTCTGGCGCCGCTCCGTGCTTGACCCGGAAAGCAATGTGCAGTTCGGAGAGGGTGGGGCAGGCACCTTTTCGGATGGCAAGCTCTATAGCCGCATAAAGGACCCGCGGCATCTCGGCCGCAAGGTGCTGACCGAGTTCGTCAAGGCCGGCGCGCCCGACGATATCCTGACGGAAGCGCACCCGCACATTGGAACGTTCCGTCTCGTCACCATGGTGATGAGCATTCGTGAGACGATCGAGAAGCTGGGCGGCGAATACCGCTTTCAGACGAGGGTGGAGGATTTCGAGATCGAAACCGGCGAGGACGGCGTCCGCCGCCTCATGGGGCTCCATCTTTCCACGGGAGAGTTCCTGCCGGCTAGCCATGTCATCATGGCGGTTGGCCACTCGGCGCGGGACACATTTCAGGTGCTGTATGATCGGGGGGTCTACATAGAGGCGAAGCCCTTCGCGGTAGGGGTGCGGATCGAGCATCCGCAAAGCTGGATCGACAAGGCGCGCTATGGCCCCAGCGCGGGCAACCGGCTTCTGGGTGCGGCCGCCTATTCGATCTCGCACAAGTGCAGCAATGGCCGTGTCGTCTATTCCTTTTGCATGTGTCCCGGCGGACGGGTGGTCGCCGCCGCCAGCGAGGAAGGCCGCGTCGTTACGAACGGCATGAGCCAGTATTCGCGTGCCGAGTTCAACGCCAATTCGGGCCTGGTCGTCGATATTACTCCTGAACGCGATTATCCCGGCCATCCGCTTGCCGGCATCGCCTTTCAACGTAAATTTGAAGAACTGGCCTTCCGGGCAGGCGGATCGAATTACCGGGCTCCAGGGCAGAAAGTGGACGATTTCCTGGCAAGGCGTCCGTCCAGCAAGTTGGGCGTGGTGACTCCCAGCTACCAGCCGGGCGTGCACCTTACTGACCTCAAAGACTGTCTTCCGGATTTCGTGATCGAAGCCATTCGCGAAGCGTTGCCCGTGTTTGGCCGGCAAGTGCCGGGCTACGATCATCCTGACGCGGTGATGACCGGCGTGGAAACGCGCACCTCCTCTCCTGTGCGGATCACGCGCGGAAGGGACTTCCAGAGCCTTAACACGCCCGGCCTCTATCCGGCGGGTGAAGGCGCGGGCTATGCAGGTGGTATTCTCTCGGCGGCAGTGGACGGGATACGCGTGGCCGAGGCGCTGGCGCTGGAACTGGCTCAGCCGCGGTAGAGCGCCGGGTAAGCCTTTCTGAAAGCCGCGATCTTCGGCTTGTCATAGCGGTTGGTATAACCGTTGTCGGGGTTTCGTCGCATGAAATCCTGGTGATAGCTTTCAGCCGGATAGAAGCTGCCGTTTTCCAGCTTCGTGGCGACCGGGCGGTCAAACACCTTCGCCCTTCCAATCTCGGCGATATAGGCGGCGGCGATCTGGCGCTGACCTGCGTTCTGCGGAAAGATAGCGGACCGATAGCTGGGGCCGACGTCCGGGTACTGTTGATTGACCTGCGTGGGGTCGTGCGCGACCGAGAAATAGATCTTGAGCAGCGTGCCGTAGCTGACCTTTGCCGGGTCATAGACGATCCGCACTGCCTCCGCATGGCCAGTCATTTCGGTCGAGACCTTGGCGTAAGTGGCGGTGGCCTGGGTTCCGCCGGCATAGCCGGAAGTGACGGACTTTACGCCTTTGACGTGTTCGAACAGTCCTTCCATCCCCCAAAAGCAGCCGCCCGCCAGAACCGCGACTTGATCGCCCGCCGGCGCGGCCCTTTCAGGCGGCGGCGAGGGAAAATGTGCGGGAACTTCGGGCATTCGGCCGGAAATGGCGGTCCCGCTGGCTGCAAGCGTAATGATGCCAAGCGCAACAAATAGGGGAAGCGGGCGAATGAACATGGCGAACACTCCGTTCCCCGATCCTAGACCGCTTGCCTGGCGGAGTCACGGGGATCGCTAAGCGGCCCTGGTTGTCTCGCGCACGACGAGGCGCGGCGGCATGATGAGGGTTTCCGTATGCTCGCCTTCGATGCGCGGCTTGAGTCGTTCGACCATGGCTTTCGCTCCGGATGCAATTTCCTGCCGGACGGTGCTGAGCGGCGGTGCTGTCAATGTGGCCAGCGGCAGGTCGTCGAAACCCACGACCTGCACATCCTCCGGCACCCGCCGGCCCCGCTCATGAAGGCATTGCAGGACGTTCATGGCGATCACGTCCGATGCGGCGATGATGCCGTCAACCCCGGGTTCGCATTGTTCCGCCGCGGCCTTGATCTGCCGTCGCATCGCCTCTCGGGCCGGATTGATGGGAATGTGGAGCAAGGGGACCCCGGCCTCCGCCGCAGCCATGGCCGCGCCCTTGTGCCGCTTGCCGATTTCCAGGCTCAAGCTTTCGCCCAGGAAGGCCAACTTGCGAGCGCCACCGGCGATCAGGTGCTCGGCCGCGATACGACCGCCGGCAATGTTGTCCGTGCCAACGGAGCAATGTCTCTGCTCCGCGCGATGGGCGCCCCACGCAACCATTGGCCGGTAATGCGCGGAAACCGCCTCTATCACTTCGAACTGGTCCGACTGGCCGATCAGCAGTACGCCGTCGACCATGCCGGAGCCGGTTATGCGCTCCAACCAATCGGGCGTTCCATCGGGAATCGCGCGGTTGAGCATGACGTCATAGCCATTCTCCGTCAGCTCATCGGCAAGATGGCCAAGCAGCGTGAGAAAGAAAGGGTCAGAGATATGCTGGCGCACCGCATGACCCAGCGGCACCACCACTCCGATCACGCCGGTCCGTCGCGAACGCAGTCTGCTGGCCATCTGATTCGGCCGGAAGCCATGATGACGGGCAAGGGCCTGGATACGTTCGCGCGTTTCGATATTGACGAGCGACTTGCCGGCCAAAGCCCGCGAAACAGTGCCGGGAGAAACGCCGGCGAGATTGGCCAGATCGGCAAGCGTGCGCACTTCGGCGGACGCCTCGGAACCAGCCTGCGTCGTTGCCTTCATTGTTCCTGCCATCCCTGTTGCATTGCGGAAAACCTAACAGCTTGAAACAGAAAGCGAAAGTTTCTTATGCGGCCGATTGCCCAAGGGAATGGAAGCGCAGACGGTGGGCAAAGCGTACACCGAATAAACTGATACAGCGCATCGCAACACCTGTGGCGGTCGATCGTTGGAATGCCTTAGCGGCCGATTTCGGCCAAGGACATCAGCATGAGCGGGAATTTCGGCGGCATCGAATTGGGTGGAACCAAGACCGTGGTTGTGCTCGGCCATCCGGGCGACATTCGGGAACGGCTGGAGTTTCCTACCACCACGCCTGACGAGACGCTGTCTCACGCACTGGACATAATTCAGCGATGGCATGAACGCGTGCGGTTGGATGCAGTTGGCGTGGCCAGTTTTGGCCCCCTTCGCCTTGACCACAGCGCCGCTGACTTTTCGGCCGTGCTGCAGACGCCCAAGCCCGGCTGGACGGGCACCCGTATCTTACCGCGGATGGCCGAAACGCTCGACTTGCCGATTGCGGTAGACACGGATGTCGCCGCCGCCGCCCTCGCGGAGCATAAGTTCGGTGCCGCGCAGGGATGTTCCGTAATGGTCTACTTGACGATCGGCACTGGGCTTGGCGGCGGCATATTGATCCACGGCGTGCCGGTTCACGGGGCGCTTCATCCCGAAATCGGCCATGTACGCCTGCGAAGGGCAGTGGGAGATATCTTTGCCGGCGGCTGCCCGTTCCATGGCGATTGCGCGGAAGGTTTGCTGGGCGGTCCCGCGCTGGCCCTGCGGTTTGGGGCGCATCCGTCGCACTTTGGCGCCGGCGACCCGGTGTGGGACCCCGTCGCACATGACTTGGCCGAACTGCTTGGCATGCTCATCCTGACGCTTTCGCCGCAGCGCATCGTTGTCGGCGGGGGTGTCGCCAACAAACAACCGCATCTCCTGCTCGGGGCCGTTTCCCGGATTCCCGAAATAATACGCGGCTACGTCCCGGACTGCACGAAAGAGGAATTGGAACGTAGAATCGTGCCTGCCGCGCTGGGCGATGACGCCGGACCAACGGGAGCACTGATCCTGGCTGAGTATATGGGGATTACGTCAGGTTGAAAGAATATTGCTGTCGTGAAAAATCGCGTTACACAATAACGCGGCAAGCATTCACGTATAACCGGTGTTTTTCCTCGTCCGGCAGGGCGGATTCGTTCATCTTCCATGGCTTAGAGTGACAGCGGCGATGCCCGAAAAGATCACGGAGACTGCAATGAACGCAGGCGAATTGGCTGCCCCCCGAAGGACACAACGTGTCGGCAACAAAGCCGACCGCAAATCAGGAGATCTGCTGCGCTTGGCCATTGCGGAGCGTATCCGCGACTCTTTGCTGCCCGGCGAGCAAGCAGAGGGGAGCTGGATCGACGATGCCGCGGATTTCCTGTTGTCCGCCGCCTTGGTGCGTTCCGAGGGGGAGCCTGTGATGCGGGTAGCCTCGGCCAGTGAGGAGCGCCGTCTTCTGCGCATCGCGCTCGTCAATGATGACATGCCGTTTCTCGTCGACTCGGTGGCCGCTGCGATTGCTGAGGCGGGGCTGGTGATTGACCGGCTGGCACATCCGGTGTTCCCGGTCGTGCGAGACGCGGAGGGCCGTCTGACTGCGGTTCCCGAGGAAGCGGGGTCGGCGCGCACGCGGGAATCGATGATCTATATCGAAACGGCCCGTGTCGATGCACGTCAGCGGCGCGAACTTCTCCGCGGTCTGGAGAACACGCTGGCCGATGTGCGCAGCGCCGTAGCCGATTGGCCGCGCATGGTCGAAATTATGCGCGGTGATGCGGATACCGTCGCTGATGAGGAGGGTGCCGTTCTGCTGCGCTGGTTCGCGGATGGCATGCTGACGCAGCTCGGACATGTGACTTGCAGGCGTGACGGCAGCCGGTCGCAACGGCTGGGAGTGTGCCGCCGGGGCGCCAGGGAGATTCTTTCCGAAGCCAGCTATGATCGCGCTTTCGCGGCGTTCGATGCGGAATTGGCCGCGGGGCAGGTTTACGCGCCCATGGTCATCAAGGCGAACCAGGTCGCCACGGTTCATCGTCGTGTGCCGCTGGACCTCTTCCTGGTCCCGGTGATCGAGCGGGGGACGGTTGCGGCGCTTTCGGTGCACGCCGGAATCTGGACCAGCGCAGCGCTGGCGGCTCCGCCGGACCGCGTGCCCAGGCTGCGTCGGCTGCTGGCGGGTCTGGCCGGCAAGCTTGGGCTTGACCCTGTGGGTCATACGGGCAAGGCGCTGGTCCATGCCCTGACCAGCTTGCCGCATGACCTTATCCTGGGCATGAGCAGTGAAGACGTGGAGCGGCTGGCCATGACCATGACCGGCCTTGTCGACCGTCCTAGACCGCGCCTCCTGATCGCGCGGGCCCCGCTCATGCGCCACCTTTTCGCTTTTGTGTGGATGCCGCGCGACATGGTCTCCACTCAAATGCGCAAGCGCATTCAGGGCATGATCGAGGAAGCTGCGCAGGCGCCCTCGCTTGATTGGAGTTTGACGGTGGAGGCCGGCAATCTGGCCATGTTACGCTTTACCGTAGATATCCGGGAAGGCGTGCATGAGCCGGACGAGGAAGAGCTTGACCGGCGCATGCAGATCATCCTGCGCGGCTGGGGAGAGGCGGTCGAGGCTGCGCTGGCGCAATCGCTCGAGCCGGCACGCGCGGCCGCGGTTGCGGGCCGCTATGCCGAGGCTTTCCCGCTCGCTTATCGCAGCGATTACGGCCCGGCTGAGGCTGCGATAGATATCGGTCATTTGCGCAAGATCGTGGTCGGAGAGGCGGCTGATGCCGCGTCGGGCCGGCTGCATCGCGATGTCCGGCTCTATGCGCGCGAAAGCGACGAGCCGGGGCGCTTGCGTCTGAAGATCTACGAGGCGCATGGCAGTCTGCCGCTGTCTGACGCCGTGCCGGCGCTGGAAAACTTCGGGTTCCGCGTACTGGCCGAGTTTCCGACGCAGCTTGACGAGGGACGACTGGGAACAATTCACGATTTCACGCTCGCGCTGCCTGTAGGACGCGATGCTAAAGATCTCTTGCGTCTGGCGCCGATGATCGAGGACGCCTTGTGCGAGGTGCTGAACGGCAGGAGCGAAAACGATGCGTTCAATTGCCTCGTTCCCGGCATCGGCCTGTCCAAGCGTGAGGTTAACTGGCTGCGGGCCTGGTATCGCTATCTGCGCCAGGCCAGCATGCATTACGGCATTCCCACGGTCGTTGATGCGCTTCAAGGTGCGCCGAGCGTTACACTGGCGCTGATCGAGCTTTTTCGCGCCCTTCATGATCCCGCATTCTTGGCCGATCGCGCGGAAGCCCGGTTGCGGGCGGAAGAAACGATCCGGAGCGGCCTTACCGCCGTCACCGCGATCAACGACGATCGTTTATTGCGCGCTCATCGCGATCTTGTCCTGGCGATGTTGCGGACTAACGCTTTCGTCGCGGCGGGCGAGATTGCGCTGGCTTTCAAGTTCGATTCCGCGCTGGTGCCGGGTCTGCCCAAGCCGGTGCCGTGGCGCGAGATATTCGTTTATTCGCGCCGGGTTGAAGGCATTCATCTGCGCGCCGGCCCGATCGCACGTGGCGGCTTGCGCTGGTCTGACCGCCGCGATGATTACCGCACCGAGATACTTGGCCTGATGAAGGCGCAGCGCGTCAAGAATGCGGTGATCGTGCCGACTGGCGCCAAGGGGGGCTTTTATCCCAAGCAGCTTCCCGACCCAGCACATGATCGCGCCGGCTGGGCCGCCGAAGGGCAGGCGGCTTACGAAGTCTTCGTCGATACGCTGCTTTCAGTGACGGATAACATCGTCGGAGAAAAAGTGGTGCATCCCGCCGAGGTGGTCGTGCTTGACGGCGAAGACCCTTATTTCGTCGTTGCGGCGGACAAGGGCACGGCAAAGTTCTCGGACGTCGCCAACGCCATTGCAGGAAGACATGACTTCTGGCTTGACGATGCTTTCGCCAGTGGCGGCTCGAACGGCTATGACCACAAGGCCATGGGTATCACCGCGAAGGGAGCCTGGCTTTCCGTCCAACGCCACTTCCTCGAATTGGGCGTTGACGTTCAGGCCGAGCCGGTCCGCGTGGTGGGCTGCGGCGACATGTCGGGCGATGTGTTCGGCAATGGCATGTTGCTCTCGCAAGCGATCAAGCTGGTCGCCGCCTTCGATCACCGGCACATTTTCCTCGATCCCGATCCTGACCCGGCCCTTAGCTGGGCCGAGCGCAAGCGCCTGTTCGCGTTGCCGATCTCCAGTTGGGACGATTACGACAAGGCGCTGATTTCAAAAGGAGGCGGCGTGTTTCCACGCAGCCTCAAGTCGATTCCCCTGACGCCGCAGGTTCGCGAGGTTTTAGGAATCGAGGGCAGCGAGATGGACCCGGATTCGCTGATTTCCGCCGTTCTTGCGGCACCGGTTGATTTCTTGTGGTTCGGTGGCATTGGCACTTATGTGAAGGCGTCGGGCGAGAATAACGCCACCGTTGGCGATCCCGTCAATGACGCGTTGCGCATCAGCGCCAATGAAGTCCGAGCAAAAGTGATCGGCGAGGGCGCCAACCTGGGCGTTACGCAGGCGGGTCGCATCGAATTTGCACTACTGGGTCGCGGTGGCTTGGGCGGCCGCATCAATACGGACTTCATTGACAATTCGGCCGGGGTCGATTGTTCGGACAACGAGGTCAATATCAAGATCGCGCTCGCCGCCGCTCGCCGCGCAGGCAAGCTCTCGGAAAAGAAGCGCGTCGGATTGCTGCGCGAGATGACCGACGAAGTCGCCGGCTTGGTGCTGGAGGACAATCGGCTCCAGGCCCTTGCCCTCTCGATCGCGGAGCGGGGCGGCGCGGCGGCCATGCCTTCGCATATCCGCCTGATCGAAACGATGGAGGAAGGCGGCCACCTCGATCGCCGGACGGAAGGGCTGATTGACAATGAAACGCTGGCCCGCCGCGCGCAGGACGGCCGGGGGCTGACCCGTCCCGAACTGGCGGTTCTGCTATCGAGCGGCAAGCTGCTCTTGCAGGAGGCGATCGAGCGCAGCGAGCTTGCCACCGATCCGAGCCTTGCCGGGCTGCTCCTCTCCGTGTTCCCCCGGCCTATGCGGGAAAAGTTTCCGCGTTTCATCGCCAGCCACCGCCTGGCTGGGGAGATCGTTGCGACTAAGCTCGCTAACCGTATCGTCAACCGGCTGGGCATTGTTCACCCGTTTGAGCTAGCCGAAGAGGAGGGCGCCGATCTGGCCCATGTCGCCGGCGCTTTCGCTTTGGCGGAGCAGCTCTTCGGGCTCGACGCCCTGTGGGGGCAGTTGGAAACCGTGCCGATGCCCGAGACAGCGCGCGTCACGCTGTTCGATCGGGTGGCGATCGCCGTGCGCGGACACATGGCGGACTTGCTGCGCGCTGGGGCGGGGCAAGTCCCCTCGTCGATGTTGGCAGCGCGCCTCCAAGCTGGAATCGCAGCGCTTTCGACTGATACTATCGACCTTTTGGGTGAACGGACGCTGGCTTACTCACTCAGTTTTCGAGCGAGTCTGCGAGAATTGGGCACGCCCGAAACGGTGGTGGCGGACGTGGCGAATCTGTTCGATCTCGATGGCGCGGTGGGCATCGCCGATCTTTCCGCTGATACGGGTATCGCCCCGCGTGAAATGGTCGCCGCATTCACGCGGATCGGTGCCGGTCTTGGCTTGGATTGGGCGCAAGCCAGTGCCGCGACCATGTCTCCCATCGATCCGTGGGAACGGCTTCTGGTGGCGGGTCTGGCGCGCGATTTCCAGCAGATGCGCCTCGATTTTTTGAAACGCCTCGCCCGCACCAAGCTGGGCAGGAAAGACCCGCTCGCCGCCGCGGAAGACTGGGGCCGTCAGCACATGGCGGCAATCGCTGCCTTTCGCACGATGGTCCGCCGGGCCGAACACGCGATGTCGATCACGCCCGCCATGCTCGCGCAGATTGCCAGTCAGGCGAGAAACCTGCTGGGGCGGTAGACCATCTGCTCCACCAGCGCTTCAGGAAGGTAGACGGGACGCCCTGAGCGTCAAAGGCGCAAACCGGCGATCTCGTCCAGCCCCGCCATGAGGTTGAGGTTCTGCACCGCAGCCCCGCTTGCCCCTTTGCCGAGATTGTCCAGAGTGGCGATCAGTCGCGCCTGGCTGCCGTCCTTCGCGGCGAATATCCGCAAGGTTAGCGTATCGACCGGCGGCGTTGCGGCGCGAAGCAACATTTCGTCAGGCTCGTCCGCCGCGACTTTCACGACCGGGCTGCCGGCATAGAAATCAGTCAGCGCGGCGCGCAATACCTCGGGCGATCCGGCCTTTGGCATGGCGCCAAGATGCAGCGGCACTTCCACCACCATGCCGCGATGCGCCGGGATCACGGCCGGTGCGAAAAGCGGCGCCAGCGAAAGGCCGGCGTGAATCTGCATCTCGGGCACATGCTTGTGATTGAGCGCAAGAGCGTAAGTGCGAAAGGCGATGTCGCGTTCGGCCTCGAAACGCGCGATCAATGCCTTGCCGCCGCCTGAATAGCCGGAAACGGCGTGGCAGACATAAGGCCAGTCCGCCGGCAGCAGCCCGGCGCGTACCAATGGCGCCACAAGGCCGATGAAGCCCGTGGGATAGCACCCCGGATTGCTGACGAAACGGGCTGTCGCCACCGCTTCGCGACCGATCACCTCGGGAAAGCCGTAAGTCCAGTCTGCCGCCACGCGATGCGCGGAAGAAGCGTCGATCACCCGCGTACGGTCATTGCGGATCATGCCCACCGCGGCCTTGGCGGCATCGTCAGGTAGACACAGGATCACGAAATCAGCGTCGTTCATCGCCTGGGCGCGGGCGTCGTCGTCCTTGCGCCGTTCTTCTTCGAGCACGATGAGGTCGAACTCGGGCCGGTCCGCCAGCCTTTCGCCGATCTCCAGGCCGGTGGTGCCGGCGGCGCCGTCGATGAAAATGCTTGCGCTCATTTCGTCACCGCTTCGAGTTGCTCGAGCGCGACATAGCCGACCCGTCCGTCCTCGCCCAATTGGCCCCAGGCCCAGGGTCCGGCGATATCGAGCACATTGAAGATCACATCCTGGGGCAGACCCATGATAATTTCTGCATCGCTTCGGCCGGCGGCGCGCAGAACCGCGCCGGACTTGATCGCATGCGGCATCGGTACGGCGTAATGAGGTACGAAATACCGGCCGGCGAGCTTGATATGCGCCAGGTCGCCGCGCACAGGAAGACAGCCCGGATCCGCCGTCACGCTCGGCCCGGTCATGGCAAGCATGCCGTCAAGCCGTGGCGAACGGGTATAGGAATCATCGGCGGCCAACGTGGTCACGTCTCCAAAGGCAAAGATGGGCGCGCTTAGCTGGGTCATGTCCGATAGGCAAGGTAGTGTGCGGAAGAGAAGATTGCGCGCCTAATCGACATTGCCTTCCGGGTCGGGGCCCAGGGCGGTCCAGCATATCAGGACAACGGCGGTGATGCCGGTCACCAGTGCAAGGGCCAGGCCATAGTTATTGCCATGGCTTTCGGCAATTCCTGCCTGGATCACGGCATTGCGCGAAGCGATCAGGTTGCCGAGTTGATAGACGAAACCGGGAAACATCGCCCGGACGGCCGAGGGCGAAAGCTCGTTGAGATAAGCGGGCACCATGGCCCAGGCGCCCTGCACCGCAACCTGTATGAAAAAGGCCCCCGCCGCGAGGAGCAGGAACCCGTCCCCAAAGGCGTAAAGCGGCAGCACCGGCAGCGCCAGCGCGCTGGCAAGCATGATCGCCTTGCGCCTTCCGAGGGCTTGCGACAGCGGCCCGAAGATCAGCGCGCCCATCAATGCGCCCAAATTGAGGATGATCGTCAGCGTGCCGACCGTGTGCGTATCGAAGCCGTGCTGTTTCTGCAGGAAAGTGGGATAAAGGTCCTGGGTGCCGTGGCTGAAGAAGTTGAAGGCGGTCATCAGCACGACAAGATAAAGGGCCAGCTTCCAGTGCCGTGCAAGCGCCGTCCCGGCATGTTCCCGGGGTCGATCTCGCCGCGCGAGGAACGCTGGGCTTTCTTCCACATGGCTGCGGATCACGAAGACCAGCGCTGCCGGCAGCAGGCCAATGAAGAACATGCCTCGCCAGCCCAGCGCGTCGAAGAAAAGATAATAGACCACGCTCGCCAGAAGGTAGCCGGAGGGATAGCCCGATTGCAGCAGGCCAGAGACGGCCCCGCGCAACCGTGCCGGGATCGATTCCATCACCAGGCTGGCGCCGAGCCCCCACTCGCCGCCCATGGTGAACCCGAACAGCATGCGGATGACAAGCAACTGAGAGAGGGAGCCTGCCAGCCCCGACAGCGCCGAGAACAGGGAAAACGAAACGATCACCAGCATCAGCACGGGCCGCCGTCCAAAGCGGTCTCCCAGCCAGCCGAACACCAGCGCTCCCGCCGGCCGTGCCGCCAGCGTGAGGAACAGCGCTTCCGAAACGGAGCTGATCTCGGCGCCGAAAGTCCCCGCGATCGCCTTGAGCATGAAGACCAGCAGGAAGAAGTCGAAAGCGTCGAGTGTCCAGCCGAGATAAGCGGCCCAGATCGCCATCTTCTGTGAACGGGAGAGGTCTGCGGTGCCGCCGGGAATGATCCAGTCGGCGATGCGGGCGCGGCGTTCAGCCATAACGTCCTTTCAGCATATGCCACGCTGCGCGCAGTCCTAGCGCATCGCCCCCCTTGGGACGGCCGGGCTTTGCGTTGGGACGCCAGGCAAAAGTGTCGAGGTGGACCCAGTCCACCCCCTTGGGCACAAACTTGTCCAGAAACAGAGCGGCCGTGCTCGCTCCGGCAAAGCCGCTGGAACCCGCGTTGTTAATGTCCGCCACGTCGGATTTCAGGTATTCCCGGTAGCCTTCGTGCAGTGGCAGGCGCCAGCAGGGATCGTCGTGCGTCTTGCCCGCGGCCAGCATGGCGTCCGCTGTGGCGTCCTCGCGAGCGAACAGGGCAGGCAGGTCCGGCCCGACCGCGACGCGCGCCGCGCCCGTCAGAGTGGCGAAGTCGATGACCAGCTCCGGCTGGTTCTCTCCGGCGCGCGCGAGCGCGTCGCCCAGGACGAGACGGCCTTCCGCGTCAGTATTGCCGATTTCGACGGAGATCCCAGCGCGGCTTTTCAGCACGTCGCCGGGGCGAAAGCTGTTGCCCGCCACCGCGTTCTCCACCGCCGGCACCAAGACATGCAGCCGCACCGGTAGATTGGCGTTCATTATGAGCCGGGCGAGGGCCAGCGCATGCGCGGCGCCGCCCATGTCCTTCTTCATCAGCAGCATGCTGGAGCCGGGCTTGATGTCGAGCCCGCCCGAATCGAAGCATACGCCTTTACCGACGATCGCGATCCTGGGGTGCTTCGGATCGCCCCATTCCAGCTCGATCATGCGGGGCGCATGACTGCGCGCGGCGGCGCGGCCGACCGCATGGACCATCGGAAACTCCCGCTCCAGCAGATCTCCGCGAGTCACCTTTATTTCGGCCCGGAATGCCTTGTGCAGGCTCTCCGCCTCGGTTTCCAGCTGAGCGGGCCCCATATCCTCGGCCGGGGTATTGACGAGATCGCGCACCAGCATGACCGCCTCCGCTTCCGCCGTCAGCGCGCCGATCGCCTTCGGTTCGCCTGTGAGCAGCACACGCGGGCCTTCCTCGTCCGGATCCGAAAGATAGCGATCGAAACGGTATTGACCGGTGATCCATCCGAACGCTGCCGGCCCCGGCCCACCGCCCTCGCGCCGATAGGTGCCGGCTGGCAGTTTCTCGGCCAGCTTGGCCATGCACCAGCTGGATAGCGCGCCAGTGTCCGCGACGCCTGCCGCCACGGCCCAACCTTCTCCATCCGGGATGATTGCGTATTCGTTCTTCTCAGCTTCGAACTTGTGCGCTTGAAGCGCAGCGCGTTGGGCGGGTGTCCGATCCTTGAGAAAGGCTTCCAGCCCTTCCTTGTCGACAAGGTGAATGGAAATCGCCTTCTGGCCGCGATCGGGCTGGATCAATGCGTTCTTGTCGCTCATGCCCTGTTTCTCTAGCCTCGCCCCGAGCTTGAGCGCGAGAGGAAAATTGATGCGGCAGGGCGGATGGGCGGCGATAGTCCTGTTTCTGGCCGGCGGTTGTCAGGGCGGAGGGAGCGATGCGGCGCGGAGCGATGCCACCCGCACCCCGGCAGCAGAGCTTGCGGTTTCCGACACCGGCGCCCCGGAAACCGAGGACGCGCCCAGTGAAGCGGCGTCCCAGGCGGCGGTGGGAACCGGGCGCTCGGTAGAGGCGTCCAACGATCTTTACGAGTTTGCATATTCCTATCCCGATGCGGCCGGCGCCCTCACCGGACTGAGAGACATGCTTGATGCCCGCTTGGCCAGCGAACGCACGCAGCTTGCATCTTCTGCCCGTGATGACCGGAAAGAGGCGAAGAGCGGCGGCTTCCCTTATCTCTCACATAGCTTCTCCGCGAAATGGGCGGTCGTGGCCGATCTGCCGGGCTGGCTTTCGCTTTCGGCCGATGTCTACACGTTTTCCGGCGGCGCGCATGGCATGAGCAATTTCGATTCGCTGCTGTGGGATCGCCGCACGAACACCGCCCGCAAGCCGCGCGATCTTTTCACCAGCGCCAATGCTTTGCGCGATGCGCTTCAGAAACCGTTCTGCGATGCGTTGGACAAAGAGCGCGCGAAACGGCGGGGAGAGCCGGTGCAGCGCGATAGCGGGCAAATGTTTACCGAATGCATCGATCCCCTGGCGCAGACGTTGATCCTGGGTTCTGCGAATCATCAAACCTTCGACCGCATCGGCATCCTGGTCGCCCCATACGAGGCGGGCCCTTACGCGGAAGGCAGTTACGAGGTGACCCTGCCGGTGACGGGCAAGGTCATGGCGGCGCTGAGGCCCCAATACCGCGCGAGTTTTTCAGCGGGACACTGATCTCGCAATTTACTCTCAGTAACGCTATCTAGGCCCGATGAACGAATACCAGATCGTGGAACACGGAAGCGAAACCGTCCTGCGCGACGGCACCATCAAGCTGCACGGCCCCGAAGCATTCGAAGGCATGCGCAAGGCGGGGCGGCTTGCCGCCGAGATTCTCGATGAGATCGCGCCGATGGTGCAGCCCGGCGTTACCACCGCCGCCATTGACAATAAAGTGCGCGAACTGACTCTGGCCGGCGGCGCAGTGCCGGCGACGCTGGGCTATCGCGGTTATGCCCATTCGTCATGCATCTCGATCAATCATGTCGTATGCCACGGCATCCCTTCGGAAAAGACGCTCAAGGATGGGGACATCGTCAATATCGACGTGACTCCGCTGCTTGACGGCTGGCATGGCGATTCCAGCCGCATGTACCTGGTCGGCGATGTGCCCCTGAAGGCGCGGCGGCTGGTCGATGTGACATACGAATGCCTGATGATCGGCATTGAGCAGGCGAAGCCGGGCAATCGCATCGGCGATATCGGCGCGGCGATCCAGGCTTATGCTGAAGGTAATCGCTACGGCGTGGTGCGCGAATTTTGCGGCCACGGTCTGGGCCGCCTGTTCCATGACGCGCCGGAAGTGGTCCATGCCGGTCGTGCCGGCACTGGCCCCATGCTGAAGCCCGGCATGTTCTTCACGATTGAACCGATGGTGAACCTAGGCAAGCCGGGGGTGAAGCTGTTGAGCGACGGCTGGACCGCCGTTACGCGCGACAAATCGCTTTCAGCGCAGTTTGAACACTCGATCGGCATTACCGAGGATGGCTGCGAGATCTTCACGCTCAGCCCCAAGGGCCTGCACAAACCGCCTTATTGAAGGTGGGGCACGTTTACCCGCACTGCCCTTATCCGCACTGCCCCCTGTGCAGCAGTTTGTGATCGGCCAGCACCAGCGCCATCATCGCTTCCACCACGGGCACGCCGCGAATGCCGACGCAGGGATCATGGCGGCCCTTGGTGAATAGCTCGGTGGCCTCGCCACCTCGCGTGATGGTGGGCTGAGGGGTCAGGATCGAACTGGTGGGCTTGAACGCCACGCGCACCACTACCGGCTGGCCTGTGGAAATGCCGCCAGCAATGCCGCCGGCGTGATTGGCGTCGAAAACAGGGCCGTTATCGCCCGGCCGCATCGGATCGGCGTTCTGCTCGCCAGTCAGCCGCGCTGCGGCGAAACCGTCGCCGATTTCGACCCCTTTGACGGCGTTGATGCTCATCATCGCGCTGGCCAGATCAGCGTCAAGCTTGCCGTACAGCGGCGCGCCCCACCCCGCGGGAACGCCTGTCGCCACGCATTCGACCACGGCGCCGACGGAAGAGCCGGCCTTGCGCGCCTGGTCCACGATCTTTTCCCAACGCCGGGCTGCTGCTGGATCCGGGCAGAAGAAAGGATTGTTGGCGATCTCGGCCGGATCGAATTTCGCTCGGTCAATTGCATCGCCGCCGATCTCGGAGACATAGCCCAGGATCGACACTTCCGGGATCACCATCCGCGCCACCGCGCCCGCCGCCACCCGGCTGGCCGTTTCGCGCGCCGATGAGCGGCCGCCGCCGCGATAGTCGCGGAAACCATACTTGGCGTCATAAGCGTAGTCGGCGTGACCGGGGCGATAAGCCAGCGCCACGTCCGAATAGTCCTTTGATCGTTGATCGATGTTCTCGATCATCAGGCTGATCGGGGTGCCGGTCGTTCGGCCTTCGAACACGCCGGAAAGGATGCGGACCTGGTCCGGTTCCTGCCGCTGGGTGGTGAATTTCGACTGGCCGGGCCGCCGCGCGTCGAGGAACGGTTGGATCGCGCTTTCATCGATGGCCAGGCCCGGCGGGCAGCCGTCGACCACGGAGCCGATCGCCGGTCCGTGGCTTTCGCCCCAGGTGGTGAAACGGAAAAGGCGGCCGAAGCTGTTCACGCTCATGAATTGGCGCTTTGTCCCCAAGCGAGCGGTTTGTCCAGTCGCAGCGATCCGCCCCAGGCTTGTCGAAGCCCGATTTGCACGCCATTGCAGGGTCCATGTACGTCAACGTATTCCGCAGCCGCAAACGTCCTGACTTGGACGCGGCAGCTTATCAGACCGACGCCGCGCGCATGGTGGAACTCGCCCGCGCACAACCGGGCTTCCTATCGCACAAGACCTTCGCCGCCGAAGATGGCGAGACGGTCACCATCTCCGAATGGGAAACCGCCGATCACGCTCGAGCCTGGCGTCACCAGGCCGAACATCTTGCCATGCAAGGGCGCGGGCGGACGGATTACTATGAGAGCTATGTCACCTATTCGTGCGACCAACCCGAGGTGCGTCGGTTTTCCAAGGAGACCTGAGTGACGATCGCGTTTTACGGCATTCCCAACTGTGAGCAATTGGGTAGAATTGTAGACTGGGATTTTTTGCGTCTAATATACTGATTATATTTGATAAATTAAGGATTTCAAGTCGATGGCCGTCACGCTTTATGGAATTCCGAACTGTGACACCGTGAAAAAGGCAAGGACGTGGCTGGATGCCCATCAGATCGCCTGCGCATTCCATGACTACAAGAAGCACGGCGCCGATGCGGCGCAGGTCGCCCGCTGGGTGCAGCAGGCGGGGCTTGAGAAGGTGCTGAACAAGGCCGGGACCACGTTCAGGAAGCTGGACGAGGCGCAGAAAGCGGACCTGACCGTGGACAAGGCAGTGGCGCTGATGGTGGCGCAGCCTTCGCTGATTAAGCGGCCGATTGTCGAGTATCCCCGTGGCCTACTGATCGGCTTTATCGAACCCGAATGGGTCGCCATGCTTGCACCAGAATAGGAGAGGGCTGTTCGCTCTGAGCGCGCCCACTGATGCCCTGCGCGGGGCCGTAAGGGTACTCCAGAGATGGAGTGCGTCCGAGTGCTGCCGGGCGCAACAAGGGCCTTACAGGGGCGAATTTTTAGAGGCTAAAGATTTTGGCCTCTGGCGTTGACGCCGGGCCCTCATGGCGTTTGATCGCAAAGCCTCACTGCAAGGAGGCAAAACGATGAGGCAGTATCTCCGCGACAGCAACGGCAGGTTGATCGGCTGGCGGGAAGAGGGAATGGTCGGACGGATCAACGGGCGCGACGATGCCGGACGGCTCGTTGGCTGGTTCGATCCGGCGCGAAATGAAACCCGCAACGCCAACGGTCGGCTGATTGGTCGGGGTGATCTGCTCGGCGGGCTTTTCAACGGCATGTGATCTGGACATCTTTCGCATGGAAAGCTGGTCAGCGCCGGTATGCAAGAGAAGCAAGTCCGGCATCGCCACCGCCCAGGCTATCAGCTTTCGTATTGATTGAAGCCTATTTGCCCGGCCAGCTACGCAGCCAGCCTTCACCCTGCAGGATCATCTCCCCGATCGGATCACCGGTCAGATCAGTTCCGCGATTACGTCCGTTGCCGACCCTTTCGATGCACGCCAAATATCGGTCATGGATCACGCGGCCCTCGCGCCCGGGCCACCATTCGCACAATCTCTCCAACAAGGAAGGACCATCTTCATCAGCCTCCGGACCGCAGGTGATGATCGAGGCCACATCGATGAGCGCCTGATCGCCACTCGCGAAGATATATTGGCGGCCGCTCTCCTCCCCCGATCTGGTGCGTCGGCAGAATTCGCTCACATAAGTGATGTCCCAAGCCGCATTTTTGGCACCCGCTATGGCGCGTTCACGATCGTTTGAGCGCATCGATTTCATCATCCTTCCCTTGTTTGCCAAGGGACCGAAATAGCGGGCGGCGTACATGGCTGCTGGGCCAGCAAGGATGAAGTCATCGATCATCCAGTCGAACAGGGCGAGCATCGAATTGACGGCCTTGCCACCAATGAGAGCTGGCTCTGCGATTTTCAGCGCGACGATATAGTTCCTGCGCCATCGCATCAGTGGCTTGGCCAAGTCATGCGTCTCCGGCTCCGCGACCGGGCCGAGGTCCACTTTTGTCGCCCTTCCGAGCGCCACGTCGATCCATTTGACCGCAGCCCCACGATCGGCCGCTCGAAACCAGCTTAGCTCGGCTTGCGCGCTGGCATTGCCGTCTCGATGGGCAAGCTCATGAAAGGCGAGGCCGGGTTCGATGTCGAGATTCATTGCCTGGGCGAAAGCCATCAGTTTGACCGCAATCTCAGTGGTGCGATCCCATTTGCGCGGCGCTCCTTCGCGAGCGAGTTGCGCCATTCTAGACGCGAGGTTGCGGTCCACGATGAGGGTGGTCTCGATCTCATCGCAGCGTTCGGCATACATAAGCGCCGCGATGTCGAGCAGACCGACTGGCGGTGGAATGAAACCCGACGCCAAGCAGTTGAGCGATGTCAGGCGATTGGCGATCGTTTCGACATCTTCAACGGGAAAATCAGGATCAATGAAGATGGTGAAGCTGTCCATGTAGTCACGCTAGCAAGGACATGACGCTCGGTGAAGGTTCTCCGCCCTAGCCTCACAAATCTTCTGTTGCTCGATAAACATCACCGACATCCGAAATTGGTGTACCACTCAGCAAGCCAATTTGCGCAGCATCGCCTGCTGGTCCTTTCATATCGTTCGTAATTCCGCCCTTTTTGTTCAGATACAGGCCTCCAGCAGAAAAGTTGTAATGAAGGGAGGCTGGGACCGTCTCATGCCGGTAGCGGAAACCCTGATGTGTGACGGCTTGCGCTTGTGTGATCGCGCAAGGCCGGTCACTGGTCAAATGAACACGCGCAGTCAAAGCTAGGGCATATTGATCGCTCTTCCCAAAGCCACTGGTCCCTTCTCCATCGAAGGCCTTACTATCCCGTAGGCTCCCAGTCATATGCCCCCATGAATCAAACATCATGCCAACTGGCAAGATGAGATCCTTGACCCCATTTTCCTCTGCCTCGTTACTCAAGCAAACTTCAAAATTGCCTGAACCCAATGCTTTAGGAACCCAATCAGGCTGGAACGCGACCTGTTTCTTTGGTGCGCTGGGCTGCTCCTCAGCAGTAGAGATGGGCGGCGATTTGTCACAGCCAGCCATCAACAATGTTGCAAGCCCAATGCAACTCCACATGCTCCCCTTCAATTTCATCACCATCTCTTCCTATCTAACAACGCCGACCTTAGCTGCTTGTGCCGCCGCGAGATACTCGGTCCAGTCGGTTGAGATTCCCTTCTGGGCATCTGCCAAACTCATAGCTCCGGCCCGCACCTGCGCAGCGAGGTAATTTTCCACCAAATCCTTCTGTTTGAAATAGCGCTCTCTCAAGGTTGCGCCATCCGGACCGCATTGGGGCCAAATATTGTCGAGCGTGTCCGCACCACCCAGTTCCAGCGAAATCAGGTGATCCAGTTCGCATACCTCGTTCTCACCGGTGTTATGGGTTGGATGCTCGATCCCATACCAATCGTAGGTTTTGGCCTTGTCCTCCGCCGAGGCGGCATGATCTCGTTCGCATTTGGTGGTAAAATTCGGGTCCCTGAGAACATCGACGGTTACGGTGGGGTTGATTGCCCCCCGGAGTGCATGACGGGTCGGGTAACGGGTAACCATTGCTGTTCCGCAAAACGCATGCATGATCTGGCGGGAACGGAACCGCCTGCAACGGGCTGCTGGCTGCCGGATCGATCGGGAACTGTCTGCAATCAACGCCGTTCGCATATGCCGTTCCAGCGGAAAACCCGACACAAGCAACGAGAGCCCACAACAGGTTGAGCATGCGCTTCGAAATGGCTGCCATTCGACCCTCCTATTGTTTCTCCGAAAGTTCTTGGTGATCCCTATCCCCTATCTGTAGCACACATGCATACGCCCGAGGCATGTGCGTCGTGTTGACGCTTTCTTGATAGCCGCCTTCGAAGGGGGCGCTTGGGACCGCGATCGCTTGTGCGCCCCCGCCGTTGATGCCATGATCGTGTCATGGGGAGACACCGACCGAACCTGCAGCGACACCCAAAGAAGCTTGGGGCCTTCTCCCTGTTGCTCGCTGCGATCACGTTGGTCGGGTCGGCAAACGGCGCGGAGCCGGCTGACCCTCACCAAGCTGCGCAGAACGCAGAAAGAGAGATGTTGAAGTGCTTTTTTGCACAAGCCGCGTCGTTCGATGACCACGTTTCGGACGCGTCGACAATCGCGCAGGCCGTCGTAAGCGCGTGCCATCGTCAATTTGACGATTGGAAGTACGCCGGCTTTGAGGAACTGCGACCACTCGAAGCAACGCGGTTCTACGCGGGTATGGAGCGGGCGGCGTCAAGCCTCGCGATCGAAGTGGTACTCAAGGTGAGAGCCGCAGCGAGACACTAGCACAATTGCCCCCATTCTTCCCATAGGCACAGACCTGAATGACCGGCTGCCAAGCCCTGTCCGCCGCTATAATGTTCCGTTCCGGACTCCCCGACTTAGCGGCCATAGCAGGCCGCTTGGCCTCGCCCTGGAAGCCGCCCGACCGGAATTGAGGACGACATTTTTGGCCGGGAATGGCGGTAAGGTTGGGGGGCGGACTTTGAGAAGACGCGGCTCAATGCAGCTTACTAGCTGAGCCACACGAAAGCACCATATACTTTCAGTGCCGCTATACCCAGAAAGCCAGATGCTCTTACGCCCACATGCCATGGGAGGGAAAATGCGATGGCACAGAGAATTGACAGATCGCATTGGGCGGCCCTCGCCGTGACGATGGCTGCGGTGTTTGCGGTACTTTTGTTCAGTGGCTGGTTTGACAGACACGAGGGGGCCGCCGCGTGGGTTCAGGCGGTTGACCAGCCATCGTGCCCATCGTGCCGTTCTCGATATTCGCGTATCGCTTCACCCACAGTTCTTTGCCGCGCAGGCTTTTCGTGAGGCTTTCTTCCTTTCCGCGTGAACCGACGAGAATGGCTTCAAACATGCCGAGGATGTCGTCGCCGTTATCTGCGCTGAAGATTTTGTTGGTCTGCCATACCGCGACATCGACGCCATACTCGTTCAGCGACCAAATCAGTTTGGTGAGAGCTTTCGGCCCTTGGCGGGAAAGCCGGTCGAGGTTTTCAACCACCAGTACCTTGCCTTCGTGCTGGCCGTCGCGGGCTTCTATCTCGAACTTGTGCAGGGCAGAGCCCTGTAAGCGGTTGATGCCGTGAAATGCCGAGCGGCCAGCATCGCTAATCGTATCCGACAAATGCCAGCGCTGTTCTGCGATGTAAGCCAGGCCTCCTCTGTGCTGCCGGTCCATGCCGGTGCCCTTGACTTGATCCGGTGTGGAAACTCGTAGGTATAGAATAGCGTTTTTGCTCATGGTGTTGTCCTAACGCGGGCTGGTTAGGATTTTGTCTACAAGGATTGCCAATTGGGACACCGTTAAAAAAGCCCGCAAATGGCTGGAGGCGCGGGGGATCGAGTACGCTTTTCATGACTACAAGAAGGAAGGCGCCGATCCCGCAAGGCTGATGCGTTGGGTGGACGAGGCCGGTTGGGAAAAGGTGCTTAACCGCGCCGGTACGACGTTCCGGGGACTGCCCGATACGGACAAGGCCGCGCTCGACGCGGCGAAGGCCGTCGCTATAATGGCCGCCAATCCCAGCACCATCAAGCGGCCGGTGGTGGAATATCCCCACGGCCTTCTGGTGGGCTTCAAGGAAGCCGAGTGGGAGGCCGCGCTTACCTGACCTTGCCTGCGGTGGCGATGTAATTGAGGGAGAGATCGTCCGAGAGGTGCAGGCCGCTCAGCGGCGACCAGGTGATGCCCTTCGGTTCATTGAGGACCAGCCCCGCGCCTGAGGCCAGATCGCGCAGTTCGGCAGGGGTGACGAACTGCTTCCAGTCATGCGTTCCGCGTGGAACGTGGCCAAGCCGCTCGGCGACTTCCACCAGCAGCAGGCGCGATTGTGGCGTGCGGTTGGGGCAGGAAAGAATCATCAAGCCGTCGGGGGCCAGCGCATCGGCCAGGGTTTTCAGAAAGGCGGCCTTGTCCGTCACGTGCTCGATCACTTCGAGAGAACAGACGAGGTCGAAGCCGAAGAGGCCCAACGCCGCGAGTTCCCCTTCATGGTAAGTGATCGTGCCCGCCGACAGCCCCATTCCATCCGCATGCGCTCTTGCCGCCGCGATGTTTTCGGGTGCCGCGTCCACGCCCGTCACTTGCGCGCCGAGCCGGGCGAGCGGCTCGCACAGCAGGCCCGCGCCGCAGCCGACGTCCAGCGCGCGCTTGCCGGCAAGGGGGCGCAGTGCGCGCGAATCGATGCCGAAATGGGCATCGATCGCTTCACGAATGAAGGCCAGGCGCACCGGATTGAGCTTGTGAAGCATGGCCGATGAACCCTTCGGGTCCCACCACTCGGCCGCCAGTGCGCCGAAATGCGCGGCTTCCTTCGGATCGATCGTTGCAGTTGCATTGTCCATGAAGCACCCCTAACAGCGCGCCCGACTCTTATCCAGCAAGGCGACACGAAGGAGCACGGGCACCTTGGCACGTATCGTGATGAAATTCGGCGGCACATCTATGGCCGGAACCGAGCGCATCCGGCGCGTGGCGGGGATCGTCAAACGCCAGCAGGACGCCGGGCATGAAGTTGCGGTGGTGGTTTCCGCCATGGCTGGCGAGACCGACCGTCTCGTCAACTTCTGCCGTGAGGCGAATGCGCTTTACGATCCGGCCGAATATGACGTGGTGGTTGCTGCGGGCGAGCAGATCACTTCGGGTCTTCTCGCGCTGACGCTGCAGGCGATGGGCTGCAAAGCGCGGTCGTGGCTGGGCTGGCAGCTTCCCGTTCGAACCAATGACGCCCATGCGAAGGCCCGCATCGAAGAGATTGATTCAGAAGCTCTGCTGGCTTCGATGGCTACGGGCGAAATCGCGGTGATCCCCGGTTTTCAGGGTCTAGCGCCCGAGGGCCGAGTGACCACGCTGGGCCGTGGCGGTTCGGATACTTCGGCGGTCGCCGTGGCGGCGGCCGTGAAGGCGGACCGCTGCGACATCTACACGGATGTTGACGGCGTCTATACCACCGATCCACGCATAGTCGCCAAGGCGCGCAAACTGCCGCTCGTCACGTACGAGGAAATGCTGGAGCTGGCCTCGGTCGGCTCGAAAGTGCTGCAGACGCGTTCAGTCAGTCTGGCCATGAAGGAGAAGGTGCGGGTGCAGGTGCTCTCTTCCTTCATAGACGAGAGCGCGCCCGCCGCCGACACTCTGCCCGGAACGATGATCGTCAGCGACGAAGAACTTGAAGGAAGTGACATGGAACGCCAGCTCATCACCGGTATCGCCGCGGACAAGAACGAGGCGAAAGTCACCCTGACCCGCGTGTCCGACCGTCCGGGCGCGGTGGCCTCCATTTTCGGCCCGCTGGCCGAAGCGAACATCAACGTCGATATGATTATCCAGAACGTTGCCAAGGACAAAGGCGACACGGACGTCACCTTCACGGTGCCGCAGGCTGATCTGGCCCGCACGCAGGCGATGCTGGAGGAGCGCAAGGAGGCGATCGGCTATTACCGCATGATCTCCGATGACAAGGTCGCCAAGATCAGTGTCGTGGGCGTGGGTATGCGCAGCCATGCGGGCGTTGCCAGCACGATGTTCAAGACGCTGGCTGACCGCGGTATCAACATCCAGGCTATCTCCACCAGCGAGATCAAGGTTTCAGTGTTGATCGATGCCGACGAGACGGAACTGGCCGTGCGCGTGCTGCACACGGCTTATGGGCTGGACGCCGCCTGAGCGTTCGTTTGGAAATGCCCGGAATGGGCATTCCCAGATAGGTTGGTAACCGCCTTCAAGCGGCGCGGTAGAACACCGCGTCCGCGCAAACGCGATTTCGGCCCTGTTCCTTGGCCATGTAAAGCATCTGGTCGGCCGCGTTGAGGTTGTTGTCGAGCCCTTCGGCGAACTGGACGACGGCGACGCCGAGCGAGGCTGTCACTTGCAGCCTTGCCTCGTTGTGAGGCAGCACCACTTCGGCGATCGCCTTGCGCACCTCTTCGCAGACGGTCACGGCGTCGTCATTGGACATGCCGGTCAGCAGGATGACAAATTCCTCGCCGCCAAGGCGGGCTGACAGGCACTTGTGCTGGGCCAGTACCTTGTGCGCCGTCTTTGCCACGGCCTGCAGCACCTTGTCGCCGACGTCGTGACCGTAAGTGTCGTTGAACTTCTTGAAGTGGTCGACATCCAGGATCGCGATGGAGGCGCTGTCATGTTTTTCGCGCAAGTGCGCGAGTTGAGCCTGCGCCTGTTCGAAAAAGGCGCGTCGGTTATACATGCCGGTCAGGAAGTCGCGCTCGGCCAGGGACTGTAGCCGCCGCATCTGGTGCAGCGTCTCGATGTTGCCGGCAATGCGGCATCGCACTTCTTCTGCGATGTAGGGGCGGTAGACGAAGTCCGAGGCGCCCGCCTTGAGCAGCGCGGCCGAGAGATAGGGATCGGAACTGGCGGAAATGCCGATGATGCGGATGCGTTCGGGAGCATAACTGGCACGGATGCGTCGCGTAAGCTCCTGGCCATCCATGTCGGGCATATGGAAGTCGGTGATGACAAGCTGGATGTCGCCGTGCGCCGCTAACACCTCCAACGCTTCCAAGCCGCAGGTTGCCTCGTAGATCCGGTAATTCTGCAGGCGCAGGATTTCGTTCAGCGTCGCCCGCGCGCTCGCGCTGTCATCAACGACCAGGATGGAGGCGACCGCAGCCTCGGTAATCCGCTGGATGGTGCGGATGATATGATCGATGGTGTCCTTTGCGTCCTTGATGAAATAGTCGACGATGTGCGGCGCACTGGCGCGTTCGCGCACTTTGCGGTTCAGCGTCGCGGTGAAGAGGATGGTCGGAACCCCTTCTTCCTCCAACAGGTCGATGATTTCGCCATCAGGTGCATCGGGCAGATTCATGCCGGTCAGCGCCAGACCGGGGCGGCCTTGGGTCAAGGCCCGTTCAGCCTCCGCGTAAGTCTTGCACCATTCGACTTCACCGGCCGTTTCCGACTCGATGCGGGACTTGAGCATCAGTGCCATCGCCGCCGAATCCTCCACGAGCAGGATGGTCGAGGACGTCTGCGCCACCGTCTCGAACGGCTGAGCGCTATGGATCTGGCGGAAGCGGGTCACGAGAGCTCCTTGCAGCGTGGGCACAGCGAGGCCGGAAGCAGCTCTCGCCGCGTACGGTTCGCATAAGACCGGTTAGTTTCTGATGAAGGGCCTCATGCGGTGCATCCGTTTGCACTCGTGAGTCGGACATTTACCTTGGCGTCGATCGTCCCGGTTTCGCTCCGCGTGAGACGCCTCATTCCCGGCTGTTCAAGGCATATCCGCGAAGTATCGGGCCATAGCGTCCACGGCCTTGTCAGTCAGTTCGATGAAGGCGCGGCGGCGGTCGCTGTCGTCGCACAGGCGCACGAAAAGCCCCGCGTCGATCATCTGGCCGATCCAGCGCAGCGCGGTCGTCGGTGGAACGCCCGAGGCAATGCATAGCGACGTGACGGAGACCCGTTTATGCTCCACACGCGCGGCGGTGAGATCGAGCAGCATGTCCCATGCCGGATCGGCGAACAGCCCGGCGTTGAAATGGCGGGCGCGCTGTTGGCGCTGGCGGATGATCTTGCGCACCAGACGCGCATCGGGAAGCGCTGGGCGGGCAGCCCGCTTCTTCGCGGTCACCGCTCCATTCGGCCCCTCGACCAGCCGGTCGGAAGTATGATCGGCGAAACGAAAAGCCCCGAGGCCCGCGTCCTTCACTTGCGTTCCTCCCGGCGCGAGATGCTCGATCCGACCGGCGATTTGCCCCACCTGCTCGGAAAGACGCAGCAGCATCAGCCGATCGTCCTCGGAAAGTTCGCGCAGCCTTGTGGGAGATACGCTGCTCAGCACTTGTCCTAGCGCGATCACCCGTTCCGCCCGACTGGGATTGACCAGCAGCACCGGCGCCGATTGGTCCATACAGGCAAAGACCTCGTCCAGAGCATCAACGCTGGTTGAAACGATCAGTCTTGCCTCGCACCGCGCGGCGCGCTGATCCAGCCGCGTCAGAGCCGCAGCTGCGCGCGCATCCACTTGCGGGCAATCGACAAGCACGATGTCGCCCAGCGGCCTCGCGCCGCTTTCAAGCAGGTCCGCCAGCGAACCAGCGGCCGTGACCGTCAGTCGCGCGGCTTGTGCATCTTCCTGCATCGTGGCGCGCAGATGTCCCCGATCTGCGAAAATCGAAATTGCCACCGGAAGTCCGCTCATCGCCCCATCCGTGGGCCGGACCGAGTAGCTGAAATCCTGCTGTTGGAAGTCCATGCCGTTCATCTGTTCCGACTCCGTGCCAAGTGCCGTGAACATAGATAGAACATAAAGGGATCACGTCAAGAATGAGGCTAGGTTAAAATTTTGTAAGCCTATGTCCACCAGCCTCCGAGCTCGCGGCGGACGAGCGTTTCGAGCATGGCCATGCCCGTTGCCCGGTCATTGAGGCAGGCGAGCGTCGCATATCGTTCGCCACCAGCGGTCGTGAAGACGTCTTGCCCCCGGATGGCCAATTCCTCCAGCGTTTCCACACAATCGGCGGAAAAGCCCGGTGCGATCACCGCCAGGGCGCGCGTGCCGCCTTTCGCCTCGCGGGCCAGCACCGCCTCCGTCGCCGGTTCAAGCCACTTCGCGCGACCAAAGCGGGACTGGAAGGCGGTTTCTATCCGCAGTCCGGGCCGCAGTCCGGGCCGCAGTCCGAGCCGCAGTCCGGGATGCCGGGCAGCCAGTCGTTCGCTCAGCAGGCGGGAGGTCTTGCGGCAATGGCAGTGATAGGGGTCCCCCAGATGCAGGGTGCGCTCCGGCATTCCGTGATAGGAGAGGAGGAGCACCTGCGGCGTGAAGTCCAATGCTTGCAGTTGCGCCGTGATGTCGTTTTCCAGCGCGGCGATATAGGCAGGATCGTCGTAATACGGTGGCAGGGTCCGCAGCGCCGGCTGCCAGCGCATGGTCCGCAGGGCATCGCCGACCCGATCCAGCACAGAGGCGGTCGTCGCCGCCGAATATTGCGGATAGAGCGGCGCCACGAGAATGCGATCGCATCCCGCCTCCTTCATGGCCCGCAGTTTCGCGGGGATCGACGGGTTGCCGTAGCGCATCGTCCAGTCCACCCGCACGCTTTCCCCCAGCCGTTCCTGCAGCTTCTGCGCCTGCCCGGCGGTAATGGCGGCAAGGGGCGAACCCTCGTCGGTCCAGACCTGGGCATAGGCGTGCGCGGATCTGGCCGGGCGCGTGCGCAGGATCACGCCGTGGAGAATTGGCTTCCAGACCAACGCCGGAAGCTCCACCACCCGCCGGTCGGAAAGGAACTCCGCAAGATAGCGCCGCACCGCGTCCGGCGTCGGCGCATCGGGGGTGCCGAGATTGACGAGCAACACGCCGACGCCGTTTGGGGGCAGGGCGGGATGATGGGACGGAGGCATCAAATTTCCTCGTCAAACAGCGGCAAACGGCGAAATCGCACCCCGGTCGCCGAATAGAGGGCATTGGCGACTGCGGGCGCTACCGCGGCCACCCCCAGCTCGCCGGGATCGGCCGGATCGGCATCGCTCGGGACGAAATCCACCTCGATCGTGGGGCAATCCGCCAGCACGGGCAAGGCCAGTTCGCCAAGCCTCTCGGTGAGCGGGCGGCCCTCTTCGTAGCGCATCGAGCAGCCGAGCACGAGGCCGAGGCCGAACACCAGCCCGCCTTCCACCTGCTGGCGGGCGATGTCGAGGTTGATGATGCGGCCGATGTCGGAAACCGCACTCAGCCGGTCAACGCGCACGCCGTTCTCATCCCGGCGCGCGCTGGCGACGACGGCGATGCGTCCTTCACCGATCACGTGGCAAGCGATGCCCTGGCCGCTATTGTCACCGCCCCCGCCCCACTGCCCCAGTCCGGCAGCGCGCTGCAAGCATTCGACGAGACGCGGATCCTTGCCCAGCATGGCAATGCGGTATGACAGCGGTTCCCGCCCCGCCTTATGCGCCAGTTCGTCAATGAAGCTTTCGTTGAAGAACGCCGTATAGCTATGAGCATTGCCGCGCAGACGCCCCACGGGCAAGGCGATCCGCGCGGGCACGTGATCGACCGCAACGGCGGGAATGGCATAAGGCGGCACCGCGCCTTCAAGCGCCAGCGGATCGGCCTTTCCGGCGACCGCTGCGACCGCCTGCTCCGGACTGTCCTGGCCGAACAGGCGGCGGCCGAATTGCAGGGCGGCGGGCGGCGCGGCGATGCGCGCGCGCCAGCCGGCTACGCCGCCTTCGGCGTCAGGACGCGCAGCCATTACCGCGACCACGGGCGTTCGCGGCAGGCCGGCGCGCATTTCCTCACCGCGCGACCAGGTCAGTTGCACCGGCTGGCCCAGCTCCTTCGCCAGGATCGCGACTTGCGCCGCGTGGGCAAATTCCAACCGCCGGTCGAAGCTGCCGCCCAGAGGCATCGGATAAAGCACCACGTCGGCAATCGAGAGGCCCACGGCCCGCGCCGCCGATTCGCGCGTGGCCTCGGGCGCCTGCGTGCCGATCCATAGTTCGAGACGGCCGTGCTCAAGGCGGGCGGTGGCGCTGGCGGTTTCGATCGTGGCGTGAACGGCGGGCGAGACTTCGTAGCGCAATTGGAGTGGCAGTCCGCCCTCGATAAGCGCCATATCCCCCGCCGCGTAAATGCGGTGCGCCTTGCCGGTGCGCATGGCTTCGTCAAGGGCGGCATCAACGGCGTTGCTGTCGATCGGGCCTGTCACCTTGAACCGGGGCGCCATGCGGGCAAGGGCGGTTTCGGCGGTCCACCAGTCTTGCGCCACCGCGGCGACCCAGCCTTCGCCCTTCACTACCCGCACGAAGCCCTTCGTGCCTTTCGCCGCATCCTCGCGCATCGCAAATAGCGAAGCGTCGGCGCCCAGCGGCGCGTGGCGAATGGCGGCATGGAGCATTCCCGGTAGCCGCACATCCCCTGCGAAGGTCCATGAACCATCGACCTTGGACAGTTGATCGAGTCGGGGATAGCGCGGCGGTGCGCCGGCGGAATTGCGCTCCTGCTTCTCGGCCATGGCGTCGGCCCGTAATGGCGGGGTGGAGGGCGGGGCATGAGCCGCCGCTTCTTCCGCCAGAGCGCCGAAGGGAAGGTGCCTGGTTTGCGGAGCACCCTTGTGGACCACGAAGCCGTCCCTTGCTTCGCAATCCTGCCAATCAACGCCCCAGCGCGCGGCCGCGGCCTTCATCAGCATGGCTCTGGCCGATGCGGCAGCGGCGCGAGCGGGCGCTTCATACGCGGCGATGGACATCCCGTCTGCCGTGGCGTTGAAGGCGCGATCCTCAGCCCAGCGGCGAGCGAGCATCCCATGCGGGTTTTCCGCCAGAGACGGTGCTAGCGGCATCCATAGAGGCGCCCACCGTGCCGCAAGCGCGAGGTTGGCATAGATCGGGCTGACCGGCACGGTTTCGACAGCCACCTGCCGCCAGTCGGCGCCCAATTCGTGTGCGACCACTTGCGGGATCAGCGTCGTCACGCCCTGGCCCATCTCCACTTGCGGCACCGCCACCGAAACCACGCCGTCCTTGCCGATCTTGATCCAGGCATCGAAGGCGAACTCGCCGGGGGCGGGCTGCAATGGTAGAGGAAATCGGCGGGGTCGAACGACATATCCCAGCGCCAGCCCGCTTCCGGCCAGGACCCCGATCAGGATGCCGCGCCGGGTCAGCGCCATCAATGCGTTTCCAGCCAGTCTGCGATCTTGCCCGCCAGGTCAGCGAAAGCCTGTGCCTGCGGTCCCTCGCCGGCGGCGGTGGGTGTGCCCGCGTCTCCCTCGCGGCGGATCGCGATGTCCAGCGGTATACGGCCAAGAAAGCCGGTTCCCATGTGGCCGGCCGCCGCCTCTGCGCCGCCCGAGCCGAAAGGATCGCTTACCTCGCCGCAATGCGGGCAGGTGTAACCGGCCATGTTCTCGATCACGCCGATGACCGGCACCGCGCCCTTGGCGAAAAGTTCGGCGGCGCGGGTCGCGTCCATCAGCGCAAGGTCCTGCGGGGTGGAGACGATCACGGCCCCGGCCGGTTTGAACTTTTGCAGCATGGTAAGCTGAATGTCGCCCGTGCCCGGCGGCAGGTCCACGATCAGAACCTCCGCCTCGTCCCAATGCCCTTCCAGCAGTTGCGTTAGCGCGCCGGAGGCCATGGGGCCGCGCCAGGCGATTGCCTGGCCAGGCTCCGCAAGGTGCGCCATGGACAGTACTGGCACGCCCCATTGGCTGGCGATGGGCACCAGGCGATTGTCATGCGCGACAGGGCGGCTGCCTTCGGTGCCCAGCAGGCGAGCCTGCGAAGGACCGTAGATGTCGGCATCGACAAGGCCGACCTTGTGCCCGGCGCGGGCTAGCGCCACGGCGAGATTGGCGGCGACGGTGGACTTGCCCACCCCCCCTTTGCCCGAGCCGATCGCGACGATTTGTGGACCAGTATTTTTCCCTCTTTCCGGATTCTTGTCCGCCATCATCGCCACGCGCACTTCGGTGACGCCCGGAGCGCCGTTGAGCGCTTGCCGCACGGATGCTTCCAGCGCGTCGCGCCCCGGCGCGCCAAGCCCGGTGGCATCGAGCACGAGGGTGGCGCACCCGTCAGCCAGGCGCAGCGATTGCAGGCGCGGGGCAGCTTCTGGCGGCAGAAGGGTTTTCAGCGCGTCGGCGGCGTCACTCGTCATGCTTTCTCCAGGCCCGTAATTCGTGGCGGGTGCTGCCGCTCAGGTGGCGCAGTCGCGCAAAAAGGGCAAGACAGCCCTGTATTTTGCGCGGGGGGTACTTATAGATGGGTTCATGAAAGTAATCGGCGATGCAATGACGGGATCGGGCACTGGCCCGAATGCCCCCGTGGGACTGGCGATGGCCGGCCGCAACAGCCCGTGGGGCAGCGGCGGCAAGGACGACGGGCGGAAAAGCGGCGACGATGAAGGAGCTGGGGCCGACGGACCGGCCGGCAAGAGCGATGATGCGGGGAAAGGCGATGATGGCGGCAAGGGGCCGCGCAATCCGTGGCTTCCCAGCGGGGAGACACCGCCGCGCCGCTCGGCCAGCATCGAGGATATCTTCCGCAATCGCGAGCAGCGCCGTTCGGGCGGCTCCGGCGGTTCGGGCGGAGGCTTCCCGCGAATCCCGCGCCGGCCGGACGGCAAGTCCTGGTTGCCGCTGGGGATCGGCCTTGCGGTCGCGGCGGCGCTCCTGTTGTCGAGCGTCCACGTGCTGGGGCCAAAAGACCAGGGCATAGTCACCATCTTCGGAAAATATTCCCGTCCGGTCGATTCCGGCGTGAGCCTGACACTGCCTTGGCCGATTGAGCAGGTGGACGTGGAGGATGTGCGCTCGTTCCGGGTGGATATGATTCCTGAGAACGACACGGAAAAGCTGATGCTCACGAGCGACAAGAACCTTGTCGATCTTAGCTACCTGGTGCGGTGGAACATCAAGAACCTGAAGAATTACAAGTTCCGCCTCGTCGATCCGGAGGAAACCGTGCGTGAAGTGGCCGAGGCGGCGATGCGCGCCTCGATTGCGCAGATATCTCTAAATGATGCGATTTCCGGCGCCGGGCGGGCGCAAATGGAAGAGGATGTGCGGGACCGCATGCAGCACGTCCTGGATGCTTACAAGTCGGGCGTTGCGGTGCAGGGTGTGGAGATCAAGAAGGCCGACCCGCCTGCCAAGACCAGGTCTGCGTTCGAACAGGTCACCGTCGCTCAGCAGGAAGCCGAGCGTGACCGCAGCGAGGCGCGTGCGTGGGCGCAGCAACTTCTTGCCCGGGCGCAGGGCGATGCTACCGCTTTCAACAAGGTCTATGAACAGTACAAGCTTGCCCCCGAAGTGACCAAGCGCCGAATGTATTACGAGACGATGGAGCGCGTGCTGCGCGATAATGACACGGTCGTCGCCGGTGCGCCGGGCGTAACATCTTACCTCCCGCTGCCGGAAATGAAGCGGCGCAAGGCAGAC
Organism: Novosphingobium sp.; assembly: GCF_036733805.1. Classification (GTDB taxonomy): domain Bacteria; phylum Pseudomonadota; class Alphaproteobacteria; order Sphingomonadales; family Sphingomonadaceae; genus Novosphingobium. Next base: position 37,109 of record NZ_DAIMZT010000020.1, read on the forward strand.
GATGCCCCGCCGGATGCGGCCGCCACCGGGACGGGAGGACAATGATGCGCAACTTGTGGGAAGACTACAAGGCGGCGTGGATCCTCGCCGGCGTCATCATCGTCGGTTTGATGATGAGCGTGATCGTCGTGCCGGAGAACGAAGAGGCCGTCGTCATCCGGGCCGGTCGACCTGTGGCGGTCTACAATCCGTTCAATGCCAAGGCCGATTTCGGCCAGACCGACGCCGGTGTTCATTTCCGTGTGCCGCTGATCGACAGGGTGCAGCGAATCGACAAGCGCCTGCTTTCCGTAGACATGCAATCGCAGCAGGTGCTTTCGACCGACCAGCAACGCCTGAATGTCGATGCCTTCGCCCGCTATCGGATCATCGATCCGGTGCGCATGGTCGAAACCGCCGGCACGTCTGATCGGGTGACCGAACAGCTTCAGCCGATCCTTTCCTCGGTCGTGCGCCAGGAGCTGGGCAAACGCACGTTTCAGTCGCTGCTGACGGCTGAACGGGGCCGGGCCATGATAAACATTCGCGATCTGCTTGATCGGGAAGCCCGTGAGTATGGCGCGCAAGTCGTCGACGTGCGGATCAAGCGCGCCGATCTGCCCGACGGTGCGCTGGAAAGCGCTTTCGCCCGCATGGAGGCGGCGCGGCAGGAAGAGGCCAAGACGGTCGCGGCGCAGGGGCAGCGCGATGCGCAGATCATCCGCGCTGATGCCGAGGCGCAGTCTGCCAAGACTTATGCCGACAGTTTCGGCAAGGACCCGGAGTTCTATGATTTTTACCGGGCCATGCAAAGCTATACGGTGTCGTTCGCGAAGGATCAGGCCAACAAGACCCTTCTACTCTCGCCCGATAATGCCTACCTGAGGCACTTCAGGGAGCCGTAACCGCCCGAAAAGGGCCGAATGGAGGCCAGGCCGCGCCATTCAATCCCGGTTAAGCCTGCGGGCGTCAACCGAACCGGGTAGGACATGGTGCCGCTGGCCCCCGCTGTGGAGGAATCAAAGGACGTGAAGCCCGTGCGATATGCTTATGGACTGACGACAGCGCTCCTGCTGGGGGGCGCCACCCTGACGCTGGCGACCGGCTATCCGGCCGGGGCGCAAGTGGCTCAGAACGAAGCGAGCCAGATATCCAAGGTCGTTCCGCGATCCGGCGCGCCGGCCAGTTTCGCAGACTTGACCGAACAACTCGCGCCGGCGGTGGTCAATATCTCGACGCGCCAACGGATCCAGGTGCAAGCGGCGGACAATCCTTTCGCCGGCACCCCGTTCGAAGGGCTGTTCGGCGGCCAGGGCCAGGGCCAAGGCCAGGGCGGCGGCAATCAGACGCGCGAGGCGCAATCGTTGGGTTCCGGCTTCATCATCTCGGCCGATGGCTATGTGGTGACGAACAATCACGTCATCACCGCTGAGGGCAAGGGAGAGGTCGAGTCGATCACCGTCACCCTGTCCAATGGAGACGAATATCCCGCCAAGCTGGTGGGCAAGGATGCGGCCTCAGACCTCGCGGTTCTGAAGATCAGCGCCAAGAAACCGCTGCCTTTCGTAAAATTCGGCGATTCGCGGCACGCGCGCGTAGGCGATTGGATCATCGCCATCGGTAACCCGTTTGGCCTGGGCGGCACGGTGACCTCGGGCATTATCTCGGCGGTCTATCGCAACACCGGCAATGGCGGCGCCTATGACCGTTACTTGCAGACCGACGCCGCCATCAACCGCGGCAATTCGGGCGGACCGATGTTCGACATGAACGGACAGGTCATCGGCATCAATAACGCGATTTTCTCGCCCACCGGCGGCAGCGTCGGCATTGGTTTTGCAATCCCGGCGGACACCGCCGCACCGATCGTCCAGAAACTGATCCGGGGCGAGGCGATCGAGCGAGGCTATCTGGGCGTGCGCATTCAACCGCTGAATGATGACCTCGCGGATTCGCTGGGTCTCGAGCACAACAAGGGCGAGTTCATCCAGGCCGTCGAGCCGGATGGCGCGGCCGCCAAGGCCGGCATCCAGGCAGGCGATGTGATCGTGAAGGTGAACGGCCAGGAGGTCACGCGCGACCAGACCTTGTCGTATCTCGTCGCCAATACCGCGCCGGGCACGCGCATTCCGGTCGAGCTGCTTCGCAACGGCCACCAGATGATCGTGACCGCCACCGTCGCCAAGCGGCCGAGCGACGACGAACTGCAGCAGGGCTTCAACCCTGACGGCAATCAGGACAACGATGCCTTCAACGGCGGGTCCGACCAGCAGCAGCCGCAACAGCAGGGGTTGGTCGAAAAGTCGCTGGGCATGTCAGTCACACCGCTCACTCCGCAGATCGCGCGGCAGCTCGGCACGGCGGACAGTACGCGCGGCGTCGTGATCGTCGCGGTGGACCCGAGTTCCGATGCCGGGCAGAAGGGCTTCGCCCGCGGTTTCATTATCCTTGCCGCGAACGGTCAGCCAGTGACAACGAAGGCGGACCTTGAAACGGCGGTCAAGGCTGCCAAGGCTGATGGCCGCGCCGCGATCCTGCTGCGCGTTCAGCCACGCGGGCAGTCTCCGATCTTCGTGCCCGTCCGCTTGCGCTGACGCAAATATCACGAACCCCAACGAAAACGCCCGCCGGTTCGTACCGGCGGGCGTTTTCGTTGGGGCTGGCCTTTGTCGCTTCAGGGCGCCATTGGAGGGATGCGTGTCGGCGCCGGACGCGGTGAGGGGCGCGATTGCGGCGTGGCGGCATTTTGCCCCGCCCTTAGTCCCGGATCGGACGCGCGGTTGTCCTGGCCGGTGGCCCGGTTAAGGAAGTCCTCGCCCGCCGCGGGCGGCGCGCCGGGTCCGTTCTGAGGGCCGTAATCGGGAACCTGCGGCGTTCCGGGGCCTGGTCCAGGTCCCACGGAGCCATCCTCGTAACGCGGTTGGCCATCCGGACGCGTACCGTTCTCCGGACGCACCAGATTGCCGTTCTCGTCAACGTAATAGTAATCGTCCGGATTGCCTTGAAGCTGCTCGTCGTCGGGTTCCAGCTGCCATTCAGGCAATTGCAGCTTGGTGTCGAACTCTTGCACCGGGCGGTTGGCGACGGCGACTTTCATGTAATCGGCAAAGGCCCGCGCCGGAGCATGGCCGCCCGAAAGGCCGGGTACGGGCCTCGCGTCGTCGCGGCCCATCCATACGCCGGTGGTGATCCCGCTGGAGAAGCCCAGGAACCAGCCGTCCTTGTTCGAACTGGTCGTGCCGGTCTTGCCTGCCACCGGCCTTCCGATCTGCGCGGAGCGCCCGGTGCCGGTAGCGACGGCGGTCTGCAGCAGGTCGGTAATGCCCGCCGCGACGTTAGGCGGCACCAGAACCTGCCCCTGCACGGACTTGTGTTGGTAAAGCACTTCGCCCGAAGTCGTCGTCACCTTTATGATGCCATAGGGCTCCACCGAAGTACCGCCGGCGGAAACCGCCGCGAAGGCGCGCGTCATGTCGATCAGGCGCACATCGGAAGTTCCCAGCACCATGGCCGGCTGGGTGTTGATCGGCGTTGTGATGCCAAAGCGGCGCGCCATGCTGGCGACCGTGCCGAAGCCGACCTCATTGCCAAGCTGCGCGGCGACAGTGTTCTTGGAATAAGCGAAAGCGGTGCGGACATCGATTGCGCCCGCATAGGAACGGCCAGAGTTCTGCGGGCTCCACCCGTTGATCGTCACCGGTTCATCCACCACGCGGTCTGCCGGGGTATATCCGGCTTCCAGCGCGGCGAGATAGACGAACAGTTTCCAGGCCGAGCCGGGCTGGCGCACGGCGGCGGTGGCGCGATTGTAATTTGAGTTCACGTAGTCGGTGCCGCCCACCATTGCCAACACGGCGCCGTCGCGATCCACGCTGACCAGTGCGCCCTGCGCGCCTTTGGGCACGTTACTGTCCACCGCCGCCGTCGCCGCCCGCTGCATGGCGGGATCGAGCGTGGTCCAGACCTCGATCGGCTCGGTGGTCTGCGGCAGCAGCATGTCGAGCTGCGGCAATGCCCAATCCGTGAAATAGCGGACCGAATTTTGTCCCTTTTCCCTGGCGATGTTGACATGGGTAAAGTCTACATTCTGCGCCTCTGCCTCTGAGATGGCGCCGTTCTTGGCCATCAGGTCAAGCACGACCTTGCCGCGATCGATCGCGGCATTGATATCGGCGGTCGGCGAGTAGTTTGAGGGCGCTTTCACCAGGCCCGCGATGATCGCCGCTTCCGCCGTCGACAGCTGAGTGGCCGAATGGCCGAAGAACTTGCGGCTGGCCGCATCGATGCCGTAAGCGCCGCCGCCGAAATAGACCTTGTTGAGATAAAGCTCGAGAATGTCGTCCTTGCCGAACTTGCGCTCCAGCGCCAGCGCCAACACCGCCTCGCGCGCCTTGCGGGTGAACGAGCGGGAGTTGTTGAGGAAAATGTTTCGGGCAAGCTGCTGCGTGATCGTAGATGTCGCCTTGGCGCGCCCACCCGTGGTTAGCGAGACATAGACGGCGCGGGCGAGGCCGATTGGATCGACGCCGGGATGATCGCGAAAGCGCCGGTCCTCCACAGAGACCATGGCGTCCTTCATCACTTGCGGTATCTGGTCGTAAGGTAGCCACTTGCCATAGCTTGGCCCCAGAGAGACCAGTTCCGACCCGTCGCGCGCGCGCACGACGATCATCTGGCCGTTCTGGCTGCTTTTGAGCGCGTTGTAATCCGGCAGCTCCCGCTCAGTGAAGAATACCGCCGCGCCCAGGAAGATCGCCCCCAGCAGCGCCACGGCGAAGCCCCACACGAACAGCCCGCGCACCATGCGCAGCCAGAGCGGTTTTTTCTGAGATGTCGAGGAAGAACCGCCTGAGTTGCGGTTCCGGCCGGAATCTTTGGCCATGTGTTAGGTGCAAACCCCTCTTGCAGACACCGATGTCCGGTCGCTCCTACACTTTGCACGGGGATTTGTAACCCGAGGTTAACGGTGATCGTCGGTATGCCTTCGATGTCCGTCGAAGATGCGTGGGATCGTTCGTTTGCCGGCCGCGAACCGCGCGATCTATTCCTCGGGTTTGAAATCCAGCGAAGCGCTGTTGATGCAGTACCGCAACCCGGTCGGCCCTGGACCATCGGGAAAGACGTGGCCAAGATGGCCGCTGCACTTCGCGCAGGTCACTTCGGTACGGATCATGCCATGCGACATGTCGCGGTGTTCCTCGACCGCTTCACCGGCCACGGGCGCGGTGTAGCTGGGCCAGCCCGATCCGGAATTGTATTTCGTTTCGGAGGAGAACAGCTGCGCGCCGCAGCCGGCGCAGAAATACATGCCGGGCTGCTTGTTGCCCTCGTACTTGCCGGTGAACGCCCGTTCCGTGCCCGCTTCGCGCAGGACGTGGTACTGCTCCGAGGAAAGCTTCGCTCGCCATTCGGCTTCCGTGAGGTTGAGCTTGTCAGTCATCGCGTCGTTCTCCTTGCGGCCGGGATATGGCGGCGGCGAAAGAGGTTTTCCAGAGTGAGCGGATGTCGGAGGCGCTCTCGAACGCAGACAATTTCGTGCTAACCCGCACCGGCCAGGCAGAGTCGCCTCGAAATTGGCGCAAGTCCAAGATCTTCTGGAATGTCGCCGCCCACAATGGAGAAAAGATCGATGGAGCAACCGCATGAGAGGATCGCGCTCCGTCAGGGACCCGGTCTGATCTGGGGTATCGACTTCGCGGCGGGCGAAAGGCGTGACGTCGACAATTGCGACAGTCCGCATACCGGCTTCCTGCGCTGGCTCCATCTTAACCTTGCCGATCATGGGACGCGGCTATGGATCGAGACGACGCCGGAGCTTTTACCCGGCGCGCGCGAGATACTGCTCTCGCAGGACAAGCATCAGCGCGCGCTGGTGGAGGGGGAAACGGTCGCCTGCGTGCTTCACGACTTCGAGCGGGACTTCGACGTGCGCGATACCGGCCGCATCGGGGCTCTGCGCATCGTGCTAACGCCGAATCTGATCGTCTCGGCCCGTCACCACCCCATCGGATCGGCGGATATTGCCCGGCGGCGGCTGCGTGAAAGCGATATTGTCACCGCGCCGGCGCGGGGGCTTGACTTGATCGTAAGCGCCATCCTCGAAAACTTCGGGCGCGTGATCGGCAGTCTGTCCGCCGAAGTCCAAGTGGCCGAGGATGCGCTGGTCGAGGAGCGACAGGTGCCGAACAGCCATCGCCTGATGGACATTCGCCGCCGCCTGGCTCAGCTCCACCGCATGCTGGAAGGCATGCAGAGCGTGTTTCGCCGCCTGGAACTTGACCAGGACCTGCCGGGCACGATCCTGCCGACCGTGGAAAAGCTGTCGCAACGCGTGCATGGCGTGGACGGCGATATCCAAAGCGTGATGAGCCAGCTTCGCGCCGTGCGCGATGAGATCAACGACCAGTCCAACCTGAGGATGAACCAGAACCTCTACATTCTTTCCGTCATGACCGCGCTGCTGCTGCCGACCACGCTGGTCACCGGTATCTTCGGCATGAACACCGGCGACCTGCCCTTGACGGGTCATGGCGGCACCATCGGCGCCAGTCTGATCGCCGCGGCCTTTGCCTTGGCGACTTACGTGTTCCTGCGAGGACGAGGGTTCTTCCGTTAGGTTGATCGGCGCGGTGCGTCCTGCGACAGTTCCGCTATTCGTTGGGCGAGCGTCATCTGCCCGAGAACCCGCGCTTCTTCTATGCGCGCGGCCGCGATGGAGTCGCCGGGAGCGAGGCCCGCGCCAGGGTGGCACATGACCAGATGCGCACGGGATCCATGTTCGAGAAATCGGGGCAGGCGGTCTGCGTAGGAGCCCCGGAAATCGTAATGCCCGGCAAAGCTCCGATTGGCGGCGATCCCTGCTCGGGCCAGGGCGCGGCACAGACCCAGCGAATGCAGCGTTGAGCCCACGGCCTTCGCGCGGAAGGGGCGCGCCAGCATGGGAGATATTCCGTCGGCGGGCACGCGAACCCAGGCGTCGGGCGCGTGACGCTTCACCGCCGCGATGACCAGCTGCCGCATACCGGGATAGACATGGACATGCTGATGGGCATCCACGAAGGCGGGAGGGCAGCCGCGTGCGCGAACAAAGGCTTCGAATTGGCGGTCTATTTCCAGAGCGAACTCGGCGAGGTCGATCCGCCGTGCCAGCAGCAGCAACAGCAATCTGTCCGGCCCCGGCAACTTTCCTTCCTGATCGAGGCAGGACATCCGCGTGATGGGGCGCTCGCTGGTGAGAACCAGGTGCAGGCCGACCTGGACATGGCCGAAGGCGCCGCATTCAACCTCTTCGATACCTTCAAGCATTCGCGCATCGTCGGCCCAGTTAGGCATCGCAGCCATGCAACTCACCGCGTTGAGACAGGCTTTTCGGGCGAGGGCGGCGATTGTCGTGCTGATTTCCCGAGTCAGCGCAAAATCGTCAGCGCAAAGAATCAACCGTGAAGACACCGTACATCACGCTCCAGCGAGGCCGTGTCCTGGCGACGCAGCCTCTCGCTCGACAGTGCGCGTGCTCGCAGTCTGGGGGCGAGAAACTCATGAAAATAGGCCACGCGTTCCGAAGGGGCAGTGGCATGATAACGCACTTGCTCGATCAAGGTCCAGCCCGTGCAGTTGACCGAACGTGGCCGCTGTGAGGGATGGCACAGGAAATCGCGACCATAGGCGATCTGGCCGTGCAGGGCGATCCGGGCCATAACTTCGTGATCTTCCAAAACCCAGTTCCAGATCGCTGGATCGAAGCCGCCGCAGCGTTGCAATGCCGATGTGCGGAACACCTGACTCGCGCCGCCATTCAGGCATTGCTGTTGCAGCAGCCTGGCCGTGAGAGACAAGCGCAGGCCGGCCATGCGAGCGGCCCATCCGGCCGCGCCAAGATCACAATTGGCGGCGATGGCTGCGACGGCCCCAGGCGTGGAAAGCAGGCGCTGCCCAACGGTAAGATAATCAGCAGGATAAAAAGTGTCGGCGTCGCACGTTGCGACGAACTCGGTCGCGACCTCTTCCAGCCCGCGCTGCAGCGCGGCCACTTTGCCGGGCTGGGCTTCGCGCACATGAGTGGCGCTTAGCCCGAGGTCGTCGCACAATTGGCGGGCAAGCTCGCTGCTGCGATCGGTAGAGGCATTGTCGACCAGAATGAGTTTCAAACGTTCATGCTGTGTCGCGATACTTCTTAGGACGAGCGGCAGAAAGGTCCGCTCGTTATGAAAGGGTATTACCACGGTCCAGCGCTCGCCATCGTCGCCGGAACGGACATCTTGACTTGCTTTTCGACGGACGCTTCCCGTGATTGCGCCCGGTGGATATCTGACCTCGGTGTGAATCATTGCCGCTCCTCTTTCCCAAAGACGGCGCAGCGGTCGTTGAACCTCATTTGCAAATTCGGGCATTCGCGGTTTGCTGTAAGCAGGATGTAAGGCAGCGATCCTAGGCGCGCGGTCGCTTCACGAAAGTTGCCGCATGTCCGTGCCGATCCATGATTCCCCCGCCGCCGATCCGGTCCGCCTTCCCCGCCACGCGCAAATACGGCTACTTGCCATCGCGGCAGGCATTCTGGCTGCCGTGTTGCTTGTCATCTGGCTGGTCGCTGGCCTTTTCCATCATGCGCCGGCGCCGGCGCCTGCCGATCCACCGGGAACCTTTCGCCCCACCGCAGAGCAACTTCGATCGCTTTCGCTTGAGCGCATCGGCTCCAGCGTTACCGGAAGCGTGACGACGGCCACCGGTACGGTCAGCGCGGACGGCGATCTGAGCACGCCTGTGCTGCTGCCTTACTCCGGACAGGTCGTGCAGGTGCTAGTCGATACGGGACGGGTCGTTTCCAAGGGGCAGCCCCTTTTGATGATCCGCACCAGCGACTTTGTGGATGCCCGAAATACGTTGTTCGCGGCCGAGGCCACGTTGCGTTCGACGCAGGCGCAATTATTGAATGCGGAGCGTAATGCGGAGCGGGCGAAGGCTCTCGCCGAAACGGCCGGCGGTGCGCGCAAGGATTACCAGCAGGCCCAGACTGATCTCGCCGCCGCGCAGGCGCAGGAACGCAGTGCGGAAGCCGCAACGGGTGCTGCGCGTGATAAGCTTGCGATCCTGGGCAAGTCGGGCGCCGAAATCCGTCGGCTGGAAAGCGTGCGCGAAGTGGTCGGCCTGCATGAGGTGACCACGCTCCACGCGCCGATCGGGGGCACCATCGCAACTCGCGACGTATCGCCTGGCCAATACGTTCAGGTGGGCGGCGACAAGCCGGTCTTCACTATCACTGACCCCACGAAGGTCTGGCTTGTCGCCCAGCTGCCGGAAAGCGATGCGTCCGCCGCTCATGTCGGTGACGGCGTCGACGTGACGACGCCGGCTTATCCCGGACGCGTGTTCCATGCGACGATCGATACCGTAGGCGCCGGGATCGATCCGGCGACGCACCGCCTGCCGGTCCGCGCGACGATCGCCAACCCGGATCACGCGCTGAAGCCGCAGATGTTCGCCAGCCTTACGATCCGTCACATGACGAGCGAGCCCCGGCTTTACGTGCCGGCCACTGCCGTCATTCACGAGGGTGACAGCGCCCGGCTCTGGATATTGCGTCCGGATCACCGGCTTGAGGCGAGGGGCGTGCGCACGGGGGATGAGCAGGGCGGCCGGGTGGAGATCGTCAGCGGGCTAAGGTCCGGCGAGACCGTGGTGACCGGTGGCGCTATCTTCGTCAATGAAGCCGGGATGGGCTCGTGAATCGCATTCTCGGCTTTGCGCTGCGTCAGCGGCTGCTGATCGTCGCCATTTTCGCGACCGTGCTTGTCGCGGGCGGCTTTGCATTCGCCGCGTTGAATATCGAGGCTTATCCCGATCCAGTTCCGCCGATGGTCGAAATCGTCACTCAGACTGAAGGTCTTTCGGCTGAGGAGATGGAACGCAATGTGACGATTCCGATCGAAGTCGCAATGGCTGGAATACCGCATCTCACCACTGTCCGCGCGATTTCGCTGTTCGGTCTTTCGGATGTTAAGGTCCAGTTTTCCTACGATCTGAACTTTCAGGAAGCGCAGCAGCTGGTGATAAACCGCCTGTCGCAGCTTCCCCCTCTTGCAGGCGGCGCTCAGCCCACGCTTTCGCCTACCAGCCCGGTGGGCGAGATCTATCGCTATCGCATCGTTGCTCCTCCCGGCTATTCGGTGATGGACCTCAAGACGCTGCAGGACTGGGTGCTCCAGCGACGGTTCAAGCGTATTCCCGGCGTTATTGACGTCACCGGGTGGGGGGGCAAGCTCCGGACGTATCAGGTTACGGTCGACAACGACCGGCTGGTGGCGCACGGGGTTACGATCTCTCAGGTAATGGCGGCGCTCGGCAAGAGCGACAGCAATGTTGGCGGGCAGACGATCAACTTCGGCGCCCAGGCCGCGATCGTGCGCGGCGTCGGCCTGATCCAGTCGCCGTCAGGCATTGAGAACGTGCTGGTCGGCATGGCAGGCGGTGCGCCGGTGTTGCTGAAGGACGTGGCGAAAGTTTCGATCGGAAATGAGCCGCGCCTGGGCATTGCGGGTTACAATGGCCAGGATGACATCGTCCAGGGCATCGTCCTGATGCAGCGCGGCGCCAAGTCCATGCCGACGATCGAGGCCGTGCAGAAGGAAGTGGCCGAAATCAACGATTCCGGGGTGCTGCCGCCAGGCGTGCACCTGGAACGGATTTACGACCGGTCCGACCTTATTCACCTGACCACGCATACCGTGATGGAGAACCTGCTGGCCGGGATCGTGCTGATCTTTGCGCTGCAGTGGATATTCCTCGGCAACCTTCGAAGCGCGCTGATCGTCGCGGCGACGATTCCGTTTGCACTTGCCTTCGCGGTGCTCATCCTGGTTGCGCAGGGAGAGAGCGCCAATCTGCTTTCGGTAGGCGCGCTCGATTTCGGGCTTGTGGTCGATGCCAGCGTCATCATGGTGGAGAATATCTTCCGCCACATGGTTGAACGCTCTGCGGCGGTAGAGGCCGGGCGCGGGCACTATACGCCGGCCAACCGGCTGAGCGCCATCCTGCACGCCGGTTCGGAGGTGAGCCGCGGAATCTTCTTCGCGGCCGCGATCATCATTGCCAGCTTCATTCCGCTGTTCACTCTCACCGGCGTGGAAGGTCATATCTTCGGGCCGATGGCGAAGACATATGCCTATGCGATCACCGGCGGCGTCATCGCGACTTTCACGGTGGCTCCGGTACTTTCGGCAATCCTCCTGCCGGATCGGCTGTCGGAAGTGGAGACCCGCCTCGTCGCCTGGCTGCGCCGTCGCTATGAGCCCGCCGCCGCTTTTGCCCAGGCGAACCGCGTTCTGACCTTCGGGGGCGCGGCGCTGGCGCTGGTAGTGGCGTTAGTGGGCGTGCGATCTCTCGGCATCGAGTTCCTGCCGCATCTGGAGGAGGGGAACCTCTACATCCGCGCCAGTCTGCCGCCCTCGATCAGCCTCGAGGCGGGGCAGCCGCTGGTGAATGCGGTGCGGCGAGACCTTGCCCGCTATCCCGAGGCGGTGTCAGTGCTGTCCGCACACGGCCGCCCGGATGACGGCACCGATGCGACCGGTTTCTTCAATGCGGAATATTTCGTGCCGCTTAAGCCGCACGGAGAATGGCCGTCCGGCATGACCAAAGAGAAGCTGATCGACCAGATGTCGTCCGAGCTTCAGAACAAGTATCCCGGCGTCGAATTTTCGTTCTCGCAGATCATTGAGGACAACGTGGAGGAAGCGGCCTCCGGCGTGAAAGGGGCCAATTCGATCAAGCTCTACGGCCCCGATCTGGCGGTCTTGGAAAAGACCGCGAATGCGATCAAGGCGGAAATGGCCAAAGTGCGCGGGATCGAAGATCTGGGCGTGTTTCAGTCGCTCGGCCAGCCGACCGTGCGGATTGACGTCGATCTTGCCAAGGCATCCCGCTATGGGCTTACGCCTGATGACGTCAATCAGACGGTGGCCGCCGCAATCGGCGGTTCTTCACCCGCGCAACTTTACGAACCGGGGACGGACCGCCACTTTCCGATCGTGGTGCGACTGCGGCCGGAACAGCGCGGCACGATCGATGCCATTCGCCGGATCACCATCGGGGCGCCTGCGCCTGACGGGAACGGGTTGATCCAGGTGCCGCTGTCGGAAGTGGCGAACGTGCGGCTGACCTCCGGCGCCTCGTTCATCTATCGCGAACACCAGGAGCGTTACATTCCGATCAAGTTCAGCGTGCGTGGGCGCGACCTGGGAA
>NZ_DAIMZT010000021.1:0-44838 GCF_036733805.1 Novosphingobium sp.
GCACCTGGGGTGACCCGGTTATCCCGAGTGCTGCGGCATATAACCCAAATGGTTCGTTATGTCAATGATAATGTTCCCTTAAGACCTATTCCTCAGTGCGGATCAATACCGTCTCGCCGATCAATGCAAACAGCACGAAAGGCGCCCAGGCTGCGATGAGCGGAGGATAGCCGCCGAAATTTCCCATGGCCAATGCGGCATTGTCGATGACGAAATAGGCAAAGCCCAGCGCCATGCCGATCACGGCGCGGATCAGCAATTGCCCGGAACGGGCCAGACCGAAAGCCGCGACCGCGCCCAGCAGCGGCATGAGCGCCGAGGACAGCGGGCCGGAAAGCTTGTGCCACCAAGCCGCCTCCAGCGCGCTCGTACGCCGGCCAGCGATCCGCATGGCCTCGATCGAGCGGGCCAGCGTGAGAAGATCCTGCGAATCCCCATCGACGTTCGTAAGCTTCACTTTGGCGGGAGTGATCCCCGGCGCGACAGTGATTGAGGGAATCGTGCTGACGGTCGTGCTCGCGACATCGAAGCGTAGCGGGTTTTCCAGCCGCCACCCCGGCCTGGCGTAAGTGGCGCGCGGGCTGCGCAACTGTTCCACGATCATATCATTGGCATCGCGCCGGTAAAAGGTCACGCCGGTCATGACCATGGTGTCTCCGTGGCCGGTCAACATCTGCGCCAGCAACAAATCCCGCCCGTCGGAAAGATAGAGATTGTTGCGAACGCCCGAATCCTTCGGCACTGGCCCGTAATGAACCGCCTGCCAGACGGCGAGCGCGGCATTCGCCCGCGTGACCACCCGCTCGTTGAACGCAAAACTCAGGCCCGAGATCACCAGCGCCGTCAATATCAGCGGCGCCAGCACCTGGTGTGCAGACAGCCCCGCCGCCTTCATCGAGATGACTTCGCTGTTCTGGTTCAGCGTGGCGAGCGTGATGATCGTTGCCAGGAGCACGGAATAAGGCAGGAACCGCGCGATCAATTGAGGCGCCCGCAAGGCCACGTAATGAAGCAATTGCGCTTCGCCATTGCCCGTATAAGCCAGGATATCCCCGCTTTCGCCCAACAGATCAAGCACTTGCAACACCATCACCAGCATCAGCAGCACCGCAAGGATGCGTGTGACGAAAAGGCGCGACAAGTAAAGCGTCAGCGTGCGCGAGGGAAAAAATTCAAGCTGCATCAGGTCTGATCCACCGGAGTCGGCAGGATGGGCCCGCGACGATTGCGGCGCAGAAGGGACTTGAACCGCTTGGCCACCACGTCAACCGCCTTTTCCAGCCAACCGATCGCCTGGCCGCCGGGCACATAGGCTACGCGCCAATACATCCAGAGGATCAACAGGGAAAAAACCGCGAACGGTCCCCAAAGGCCCAGAACCGGGTTGATCCGACCAAGAGAGGCCACGTCATTCGCGTATTGATTGACCTTGTGATAAGCGACGATCATCACGATCGACACGAATAGGCCCAGTGCCGAAGTGGAGCGTTTGGGCGGGATCGCGAGGGCGACCGCCAGCAGCGGCAACAGCAACATCATCACCACTTCGACCAGACGATAACTGAAATTGGCCTGACTGGAAACGCGGCCCTGCTCCGGCATCTGGTCATTCCAGCCTAGTTTCATCAGTTCCGGCAGCAGGTATTCGCGGGCCGCGCCGCCGCGCTGGCGAAATTTCTCAACCTGCGGCAGTTCAATCGGCAAGTCATGGCGTGTGAAAGTCAGCACGCGTGATTTCTGGCCGGGTTCATCCTGAATGATCTGCCCCTGCTCCAGCCGCAATATGATCGTATCCGGCGAACCTCTAAGCGCCAGGAACCGCCCCTCGCGCGCGGAGATCGACAGCACCTGCCCCTTGCTGTTGGCCACCCGCGCGAAGATGCCCATCAACCGCCGGCCATTGTCACGGCTTTCATCGATCCGCAGCGCGATCCGGTCCTTCAGCGACGTAAACTCGCCCACTTTGATGGATGCGCCCAGCGCGCCGGACTTCAGTTCGTAATTGAGCTCTTCATAAGCATAACGCGCGAGAGGTTGCAGATAGCCGACGTTGGCGAAGTTGAGCCCGACCAGCACCAGCGTAATGAGGTAAGGGACGCGCAACATCCGTGTGTAGCTGAGGCCGACCGCGCGCATGACGTCCAGCTCGCTGCTGGTCGCCAGTTTGCGGAACGCCAGCAGGATGCCCACCATGAGCCCCAGTGGAATCGCCAGGCTGGCATATTCGGGCAGCATATTCGCCAGCATCTTGAAGACGACACCGACCGGCCCGCCTTCCGTCGCCACGAAATCGAACAGCCGCAGCATCTTGTCGAGAATCAGCAGTGACGCCGCGAGCAGGAAGATCGCGAGCATCGGCATCAGCACGAGGCGGAAGATGTAGCGGTCGATGGCGCTGAGGAAATTCACGAAGGCGTCGTCACAAAACCATCCCTCCCCGGCCCTTACCGGACAGGCGCCTGACGGCAAAGCGAATTGTGGTTACCGGCCGGACGGGAACAGCCGCGGGAAGATGGACGGTTCCGACCGTCAGCCGAACGCGGGGACGCGGCGGCATTCCGACCCGCGAAATCAGGCTTTCTCAAGCGTGCATTGGAGCGGGTGCTGGTTCTGCCGAGCAAAATCCATCACCTGGTTCACCTTGGTCTCCGCGACTTCGTAAGGAAAGATGCCGCAGACGCCCACGCCCTTTTGATGGACGTGCAGCATAACGCGCGTGGCCTGTTCCAGATCCATGTGGAAGAAGCGCTTGAGGACCATCACCACGAACTCCATCGGGGTGTAATCGTCATTCAGCATCAGCACTTTGAACTGGCTGGGTTTCTTGGGTTTGGCGCGGGTCTTGGTGGCGATGCCTACCTGTTCATCGCCGCCGGCATTGCGATCCGAATCGGAATCCTCCCCGGCGCGCACGGACCAAGGCTCAGGGTGTACGGAATCGGCGATGGAGGAAATCATGAACTAAGAATATCGTACCGGGGCACCTGTCTTCAAGATGCCCCGGTCGAGAATATCGGACTTGCAGCCCTTCTGGCGAGGTGAACCGGCCCCGGTTGCGGAGCCGGAGCAACGCCGAAGCCGTTTTACACGGCGGTCGTCGAACGCGCTTTTTCTATCGCGATGCTGACACGGCCGGAGATCGGCGCCAGCACATCGCTGACGAGCTTGAGCACCGCTTCGCTGTTCTTCGAACCGTAAGCGACGGCGCTGTCGAAGTTCTTGCGCACCATGTCGCTCTGAATCTTGAAGAAGTCGGTCGGCGACTTGGCGGCGGCGAGTTCCTTGATATCGCCCGTGGCGACTTCGAACGCGCTGCGGCCTTCGGCCACCAGTTCCGAACCCAGGCTCTGCACGCCTTCAGCCAGGATCTTGCCGGATTCGATCACGGCTTCGACATTGCCCTTGGTGAAATCGCCGACTTCGCCGAGCATCTTGGTGCTCTTTTCGAAGACTTCCTTCGCCTTGGTCTGGGCTTCGCTGATGGCATCCTGAAAACCGGAAAAGTTAGTGCTCATGTCCATTGTAATATCCTCGAGCAAGATGTTGGTAAAAAGTCCTACAAACGCGGGTGAAGGGACGGTCTGTGCCGCCTTGGGAGTGGCTGCCGCAGTGACGGTCGCCGATGAGACCGGCTTGACCCTGGGAGCCTCGACAGCCGGTTCGGGCGCCGCGGCCTTCACCGGAACAACTTTCTCGACCGGCGCGGCCGTCGAAATGGGCGGCGGCGGAGCGGCGGGCGCCGGTTCCGCTGCAATTATCGGCGCGGCCGGAACCGGCGGCGTTACCGGTTTCGCCGGGGGGGCGATCTCAGCCACTTGAGGCTTTTCGACCTTCGGCTCCGCCTTGGGCGCATCGGCGGCTTTCGCCGCGACGGGCGTTGCCGGCATCGGGACCGGCTTGGTATCCCCCTTCGCCTTGGCCACTGAAGGCGCGGCGGATTTCGTTACGCGGGGTTCTGCCTTGCGATCCTTGGTCGCCGGTTTGGGACCATCGGCCTTGGCTTTGCCCGCCCCGGCAGTCGGCTTGGCAGACACCGCATCGACAGCGGCCTGATACGCCTTGTCAGTGGTCGCGACATCCTTGCGGTCTTGGTCTTCGTTCGCAGCCATAATGTCCTATCCAGCGATTGAGAAACCATCAAACGTGTTCGGCTTAGGGCCGGATTTACGCGACATCAGTCGCGACTCACCGTGTGTTGCGATGCAAAATAAATTTTTGCGGAAGCGAGGTCAACACTTTTGTTGCACTGCACAATTTATGCTGCAACGCACAACGGCGAGCAATGCGGCCACATTACCCGTCGTTTTCCCGCAGTCAGGCGAAACTGCCCGAATTCCGTGAACTTCATTGGCCGGCAGAAGTTCCAACCCGGCGGTTAAAGTATTGTGAACTTCAGCTGAACCGAAATCGATGGCTGTCAACGCATGGAAACATAGCGTCCGGGCGCATCCTCAATCACCTTGTCGCCACGGCCACCGGGGCGGCGCTTGCCGCGAGCCGGGACTTCGGCGTGATCGATCCCCCCGATCCAGGCCCGCCAGTGCGGCCACCAGCTTCCCGGATGCTCCGTGGCTCCCGCGACGAAATCGCCGAGCGTTTCGGCGGAACCGTCATTCGTCCAATACTGGTACTTACCCGAGGAAGGCGGATTGACCACGCCGGCGATGTGCCCCGATCCTGCCAGCAGGAAAGTCCACGACCCGGATAGATAACGCGTCAGCTTCCAGACGCTTTGCGGCGGCGCGATGTGATCCTCGCGCCCGGCCTGCACATAGACGGGTGTGGCGATCCGGTGGAGATCGATCGGCACACCGCAGGCATGGAGCGAATCTGCGACCACCAGTCGATTGTCGCGATAGAGATCGCGCAAATAATCCAGGTGCCACCTGGCGGGCAGGTTAGTGACGTCTCCGTTCCAGTGAAGCAAGTCGAAGGCTGGATAGTCTTCGCCCTTGAGATAGTTCTTCTCCACATAGCTCCAGATCAAGTCGTTGCCGCGCAGGATGTTGAAAGTCGCGGCCAGATAGCGCCCGTCAAGATAGCCTTCGGGCGAGAGCTTGCCGACTGTTTCGATCTGCTGGTCGTCCACGAAATTCTTGAGGTCGCCCGCTTCCTCGAAATCGACCTGCGCTGTGAAGAATGTGGCGCTGGCCACTTTGTCCGCCTGTTCCTTGCGCGCCAAGACCGCCAGCGTCGCGGCCAGCGTCGTGCCCGCAACGCAATAGCCGATGGCATGGACTGAAGGCACACCCAGCCGCGCCCGCACGAAATCGATCGCCTCGATCTGCCCGGCGATGTAATCGTCCCACACGAGATCGGCCATCGAAGCATCGGCGGATTTCCATGAGACCATGAACACTGTCAGGCCCTGCTCCACCGCCCAGCGCACGAAGCTTTTCCGGGCATTGAGGTCCAGGATGTAGAAGCGGTTGATCCACGGCGGAAAGATCACGAGCGGGGTTTTGAGCACCTTGTCCGTGGTCGGCGTATACTGGATGAGTTGATAAAGCGGCGTCTCCAGCACAACCTTGCCCGGTGTCACCGCGATGTTCTCCCCCAGCACGAAAGCGCCGGGGCGGGTATGCGTAAGCTGGCCCTTGCGCCAATCGTCCAGCAAGTTCTCGAATCCGCGCACCAGGCTTTCGCCCTTGGTCTCTGCCGCCTTTTCGAGCGCCACCGGATTGGTCAGCGGAAAGTTCGCCGGGCTCAGCGCATCCATTACCGCGCGCGCCGCGAAGACGAGCTGCGCCTTCCTGTCCGGTTCCAGCCCCTCGACAGCGCGCACCATCTCCATCGCGTGCTCACCCAACAGCAGATAGAGCTGGTGCAGCAATGCAAAGAATGGGCGGCGGCGCCACTCGGGATCAGCGAAGCGCGGATCCCGCCGCGGCAATTGCGGCTCCTCCGTCGGCCCCGCCTGCCCCTGCGGGCCCAGGCCGTACTGGCCAAGCACGGCATTGGCGAGCGTGATACCCTCATCCCAAACCTTCTGCTGAACTTGCGGATGAGCCAATGGCAATTGCCGAAACACCGCCTCGGCCGTGGCGATCCACTTCACCGGATCGGCATAGTGGGGCGGCTTTTCCTTGACCTTGCCGATCTGCTCGACCTGATAATCCGTCCAGATCGAATGCAGCCGCGCCGCGATGCCCGCCCAATGGACCGCCTCCTGCGCCTCCGGCGTGGCTTCGGGGGGGGCGAGGTTGCCAAACAGCGTGGAGAAGGTTCGGGCCTGGCTTTGCAGAGCGTCATTCAACAGATCGCTGGCGTCGGTCGCCATGGGCAAATCGCTCTCCTTGATGAACACTGCCGGTTTGGCGTCCGGCACGCGCCCTGTCGAGTCCTGTTCCGGCGTCTAGCTCGCCAATGTTACGTTATTTGCAACGAACGGGCATTTGCGCATCGGGCGTAATCCCCTACAGGAACGGTGCGGCGCTTTTGCCGCCACATTTACGGATTCAAAGAGGTCATGGAAGACGAGTTCTACCGCATCAAGCGACTGCCGCCCTATGTCATCGCCGAAGTCAACGCGATGCGGCATGCAGCACGCCAGGCGGGTAGGGACATCATCGACCTTGGCATGGGCAACCCGGACCTGCCCCCGCCCCAGCATGTGATCGACAAGTTGTGCGAAGTGGCGCGCAAGCCGGACGCGCACGGCTATTCGGCCTCCTCGGGCATTCCCGGCATCCGCCGGGCCCAGGCGAACTACTATGCCCGCCGCTTCGGCGTCGAGCTTGATCCCGAGACCGAGGTGGTGATGACCATGGGCTCGAAGGAGGGGCTCGCCAGCCTGGCCACGGCGATCACCGCGCCTGGCGATGTCGTGCTGGCACCTAATCCCAGCTACCCAATCCACACCTTCGGCTTCATCATCGCGGGCGCAACCATTCGTTCGGTCCCGACGACGCCTGACGAGAATTACTGGCGATCGCTGGAACGGGCGATGGCCTTCACCGTGCCGCGCCCGTCGATCCTGATCGTCAATTATCCCTCCAACCCGACGGCGGAAACGGTCGACCTTGCATTCTATGAACGGCTGGTCGCCTGGGCGAAGGAAAACAAGGTCTGGGTGCTTTCCGACCTCGCTTATTCGGAGCTGTATTACGACGGCAACCCGACCCGCTCGATCCTCGAAGTGCCGGGGGCGAAGGATGTCGCGGTGGAATTTACCTCCATGTCGAAGACGTTCTCGATGGCGGGCTGGCGCGTGGGCTTTGCGGTGGGCAACCGCAAGCTGATCGCCGCGCTCAAGCGCGTGAAGTCCTATCTCGACTATGGCGCCTTCACGCCGATCCAGGCCGCCGCCTGCGCCGCGCTCAATGGCCCGCAGGACATCGTCGAGCGCAATCGGGAGCTTTACCAGAAGCGGCGCGACGTGCTGGTGGAGGCGTTCGGGCGCGCCGGGTGGGACATCCCGAGCCCCAAGGCGTCGATGTTCGCCTGGGCCCCGCTTCCTCCCGCGCTCAAGGACATGGGCAGCCTGGAGTTCTCGAAGCAGCTCCTCACGCATGCGGAAGTAGCGGTGGCGCCTGGCGTCGGTTATGGCGAAGACGGGGAAGGCTTCGTGCGCATCGCCATGGTCGAGAATGAGCAGCGCCTGCGCCAGGCCGCGCGCAATGTGAAGCGTTACCTGGCATCCATGGGAGTGAATACGCCGGCGTCCTGAAGGAAAACGCAGTAATCCGCCCAAAGTCTTCCGCGTAAACCTGTAAAATTTTACGTGTTGTTACCGGGAGATAGCCCAGCGATCCTTGCCCCATTGCATTGCCGCTCGGCAAACAGGTGGGGAAAAGATGGATACGTCGCGTCAGCGAATACATGGCACGCCGCGGTTTCGCTGGCTGGGATCGGGACCGGTCCCTGCCTGCCTCGATCTTCGGCGCTGCGGCTGGCTTCTGGATGAGCAACGGGAACCCGGCGTCGGCTGCATCGGCGTGATCGATGCCGGGGACCTCGATAGCGTCGCGTGGATGGGCGTCCTTTCGGCCTGGACCGCCGAAGTGCGGCGCGGCATCCTGGTTGCCGGCGTCAGACGGCCGCATGAGCGCGCGCGGCTGCTGGACATCGGTTTCGGCGATGCGTTGAACGAAGGCATCGACATCGGGGAACTGAGTGCGCGCGCAGACCGGGTGAACGCCCATGCATGTCTGCTTCCGCGCCTACGCGATTTCGGGCCGCTCCAACTGGACCTGCTGGCACGCGAAGCTTACGCTTTCGATGAGCCCCTCAACCTCAACCCGCGCGAGTTCGCGCTGCTTTGGCGGCTGACGGACAGCCCCAACCAGATCGTGAGCAAGCAGGCGCTGGTTCAGGATGTCTGGCGCCTGGGCTTCATGCCTCAGACGAACAGCATCGCCGTTCACATGTCCCGCCTCCGCCGCAAGCTGGGCTTCGCCGGTCTGCGCAACATGCTCGAAACGGCATCCCAGGAAGGTTATCGTCTGCGCATCCCGCACAATCACGGGAAAGTCTTCCGCACGTCCACGGCGGAACCCCCGCGCCGCGCCGCTTCGGTCGCGGCGCCGTGTGAAGCGGCGAAGGTGATCTCAGCGCAAGCCTGACAAGGCGTCCAGATCGGCCGGCGTATTGATGTTCGGGACGGCGGTTGCGATGCGAACCCGGCGCGCGCCGATCAATTCGCCGAAGCGGAGCATGGAATGCCGCGCCTCGCCGTGAAGCAGCGCCTCCAAGGTAGGCACGGCGGCCGAGGGCCAGAGGCCGATCACCGGCTGCGCCTCCAGCAATGCGGGCGCCGGAGAGAGGCGTTCCACCAGATCATCCGGCAGGAAAGCCGCATCGACGCCACAGGAGAGAACCGCTTCATACCCCTCATCAAGCGCATGGTGCAACGCGGCCGCCAGCCCGCCCAAAGGCCCCATCCCCGGCCGTGGCCAGTCAGGCAGCGTCGGTGCGGGGGCCGTTTCACGCCCGATCACGACAACATGCTCACAGCATGCCGACAGCGCGTCCACCGCAAGCGCGATCAAGGTATGGCCGCCCAGTTCAGCCAGAGCCTTGTCACTGCCAAAGCGGCTGGAAAGTCCCCCGGCAAGGACGGCTCCGAGAATCATCGACAAGGCTCCTCATCAAGCGAAGGAAAAGCGAGCCACATCATGCGACAGCGCACGCCTGGAAGAAAGTGCCCAGCCGACCGATCGTTGCCCCGTTTTCGACGGAACCGGGGATATTTGCCCCGCCCCTCCCCGTTGCCGCCCAAATTGCTCCCGAATACGCGAATCCCGGTTGCACCCCGCCCGAACCATTGCTAGGCGCGCACTCCTCCACAAGGACGGCCCGATGGCGGAGTGGTGACGCAGCGGACTGCAAATCCGTATACGCCGGTTCGATTCCGGCTCGGGCCTCCAAAATCCTGTTTGGCAACGATCACGCCACCTTGAGGAAGCTTTCAAGCGCCGTTCCCTCTTGATCCTCCAGCGCCTTCGCGCGGGCTTCCGCAAGCCAAGATGCAGTGCGATCGCGCTCCCGGAGCCCAAAAAATCCGTCTCTGATTGAAATGAAATTGCTCAGGCCGCGTTCGAACGTCTCTCCGTAGCCCTTGATGAGCTGCTGGCAGCGGATCCACTCCACTGCGGCCGCGTTGTCGGTTTTCGCCAGGTCGGCGGCAAGAGCGATCCAACGATCGATGCGCTCCTGTTCCTCGGCATAACGGATGGTGGACCGGCGGATCGCGCGGAGCTTCGCTATCAACCGCAGGATGAGGAACCAGAACAGGCTGCTGGTGCGGACATGGCGGCCTTTCCTGAAAAAAGGCGCCAGCATTTTCGCGGCCACGCCGTCGCCCAAAAGGAGGCGGCCGATCGGCGCGGGAAGAGTTTCGCCTATTTCCCGCAGCCGCGGGTGCATAAATTCGGTCACTTCCAGAATTTGGCCATCCTGAGCCATTACTTCGGAACGGACGCGCGCGATGCGGCTGGCGCGGGTCTTGAGATCGGCCACGCGAATCGTGTCCTCATAGCTCATCCACAACGCCAGATGCCGCGCCGTTTCGCTAGTCAGCAGATAGGGAGCCCGGTCAAGCGCGGCGATCCGCTGCAGCCGATCAAGATAGAGCCCTGCATATTCCGCGTCCTGATAATCCATCAGTCGTCGCAGGCCGTGCCGTGCATTGGAGAGGGCAGCGTCGGGCAGGAAGCCCCTGGCCCTCTCGTCCAGTTCACGTCCTTTGGCGGTGGTCGGCGTGGGGACGGGAACATGTTCCTGCGCCGGAAGCGTGACTGCGCCCTGTGCCGAAGCGAAACCTTCCTCGAAGCCGGCAAGGTTGGTGGAAACGGCAATCTCGCTCTCCTTGATCGCCTGTTCGTAAGTTTCGCGCGGAAAGGGCAGCGCGCCGCTTCCCGCGAGCGCGCCGAGCATGACCGCACTGATAACACTGCCGGAACGGTCGGTCGCGGCCTCCATGTCGAAGCCGATGAAGCGTTTGGAGCGTTGGCCCGCCGCCTCGATGATCCGCTCGCTGTTGCCACGGCCATCGCCCATCATCTGCTTTTCGGAAATGGCATAGATCCGGTGCGTCGATCCGATAAGCGTGGTGCGATCGGCGGTGGAGATCCCCAACGACGTGCGCCCTACGTTCATCCGTGCGGCCTTTTCGAATCCGTGGGTGCTTGAAAATCTGGGCACCGCCGCAGACTCCTCCCCCATCATCAAGGTGGATCGGAGTTGATTGTCGCTGAAAACCGAACGGCGCTCTCAGGCCGGCTTGACGCCAGCGGCCGATCAAGAGGAACGGCGCTTTATCAGCACCCGTTAAAGATCAGGCATTTCACGAGCCCCTTACGGAAGATGTCGGCGGCGCATCGTCCGCCAGCATGATGTCCAGAAAGCGCCGGGCCAACGAACTTGCGGGGTCGGAAAGCTCAAGCGCGACATCGAAATGGTTGCGACCGGCAATCTCGGTCATCGAAACCGAAACGCCTCGGTCTCGAAGATAATCTGCGTAGTTGATCGATTGCCGCTTGAAGACGTCAGGTTCAAGTTCGCCCCAGAAAATATGGACCGGGCACTCCGGCGGAGGAATCAGCAATGGACTGAGCCGCTCGGCTGCACGATCATCCAGCCGCAGCCATTCGTTGATGAAAGTATGGCTGATCGGGCGCAGATCGAAGAGGCCGCTGATCGGCATCAGCCCCCGAAAACGGCCGCCAGATGGCCAATCCGTCGCGCAGACCATGGCCGCCAGATGGCCGCCCGCCGAGCTGCCGCTGACCCAGATCGCGTCTGCTGCGACGCCGTATCGCGGCCCCCCGCGCATCAGCCAGTCTCCGGCGGCGCGCACTTGCCGCACGATCTCGTCAAGGGTGACAGCGGGCGCCAGTTGGTAATCGAGCGTGGCGACCGCAATGCCGCGTTCCACGAAAGGGCGGGCCATGAACGCGGATTCGCGCCGTGAAAACATTCGCCAGTAGCCGCCATGGATAAACAGCAGCAGCGGCGCGCCCTCGCGCGCCGGAAACAGATCGAGCGAACAGCCCGACCGGGCATCGAAGACCAGATCCTCGTACACCAGGCAATGTCGCCGTGCTTCCTCGGAGAGCTGGGCGTAGCGTTCCAGCCCGCTTTGCAACTCTTCGGGCCTGAGGCTTTCGGAAATACGGTATTGCGCTTCCGTGGCCGGATCAGGCGGAAGTTGCGTCATAAAGGGCTCCAGCTTCGTCAGGCGGTCCATGGATGCCTGTCGCATGCGAACGTGGTTCTTATCTGGCCGCAAAAAGCGCAGCGAGTCCACCGGTGCTGGGATCAGCATCATAAGGTTGCCTATTCGGCCCATTTACTTTAAGCTTAAAGCAAATGGGAGATTGCTATGCGCGTCGCATGTCTGGGCGGGGGTCCCGCCGGTATCTATTTCGCGATTTCCATGAAGCTGCGCGATCCCGCGCATGACGTGCATGTGTTCGAACGCAATCGCGGCGGTGACACTTTCGGTTGGGGCGTGGTCTTTTCGGATCAGACGTTGACCAACCTGGCCGCCAATGATCCGGTAAGCGCTGCGACCATCGCGGACAGCTTTGCCCATTGGGACGATATCGAAGTGAACGTGTCGGGCGAAGCGATCGTTTCTTCGGGTCACGGGTTCATCGGCATCGGCCGCAAGCGATTGCTCCAGATTCTTCAGCAGCGCGCGCGATCTTGGCGTGGAGATGCATTTCGAGACCGAGTTCGACGCTGATCTGTCGCGCTTTGCCGATTTCGACCTGATCGTGGCGGCCGATGGCGTGAACAGCCAGATCCGCAGCGCTCATGAGGAGAAATTCGCCGTCGACGTCCAGACCCGGCGCAACAAGTTCTGCTGGCTGGGTACGACCAGGTTGTTCGATGCCTTTGCTTTCCTATTCGAAAAGACCGAGGCCGGATGGATTTGGGCGCACGCCTATCGCTTCGACGAGACTCATTCGACATTCATCGTCGAATGCGCGCCGGAAACCTGGGAGGGGCTCGGCCTTGACAGGATGGAACAGGCGGAATCGATTGCGGCCTGCGAGCGGATCTTCGCCCGCTATCTTGATGGGCATCGCCTGATTTCCAATGCGGCTCATCTGCGCGGCTCCGCCGCCTGGATCAATTTCCGGCGCGTATTGTGCGAGCGCTGGTCGTTCGACAATGTGGTCCTCCTGGGCGATGCCGCCCATACCGCACATTTCTCCATCGGTTCGGGAACGAAGCTGGCGCTGGAAGACGCGATCAAGTTGGCGCAAGTGCTTGACCGGCCGGGTCTGGACGACCGCACGAGGCTGGCCGACGCCCTTGCGGATTATCAGGTCGAACGTCAGGCCGAAGTGCTCAAGATCCAGAACAGCGCGCGCAATTCGACCGAATGGTTCGAAACGCTGGACCGTTATCTGGACTTTGATCTGCCCCAGTTCGCTTATTCACTGATGACTCGCAGCCAGCGGGTGAGTCACGAAAATCTGCGCCTTCGCGACAGCGCCAGGCTGGAAGGCGTCGAACGATGGTTCTGGCAGGGAAATGCCAACCGCGATCGGCCCGTCCAGCCGATGTTCACCCCTTTCGCGCTTCGCAATGTGACTTTCGCGAACCGCATCGTCGTTCCGCCGATGCTGACATACTCGGCCGGCGAGGACGGCTGCGCCACGGATTTCCACGCAGTCCATTACGGCAGCCGAGCGCTGGGCGGCGCAGGGCTGGTCATGACCGAGATGCTGGCGGTATCCGCAGAGGGCCGGTCGACACCCGCATGCCCTGGTCTTTACGACGACGCGCATGTCCAGCGCTGGCGCGCGATCAATGAATTTGCGCATCGGCATAGCGCATTGCCAGCCGCCTCGCCGATGATGGACGCCGCTTTGGCAGCCGTACCGGGCGCGTCCAGAAACACCGGAGACGTCTGAACGGCAGCGGCCTTGAAGCGGGGAAGGACCAGCATATCGAAAATTTCCTTTCAGCAGCCGCCCGCGTGCCAACGGCGATTGCAAAAGAAGAGCGCCCTCCCTTGTGCACCACAGTCCATGCATCGCGCAAGATATTTTAAGCTTAAACATATTGCCGGGCGGTCGGACGTCCGTGGCTTGTCTTGCGTCCGTTGGCTGAAGCTGCACCCTATTCCACTGCGCCGCGCCGAGCGATAAGGACAGGGCATGGAAGAAACGAGCATTATGCCCGACCACCCGGTCGACACCGCTTTGGACCTGCGGATGTGGGTTCGCTTACTCGGCTGCGTGAAGATCATCGAGAAGCGGCTGCGCCGCCGCTTTCAGGAGCAGTTCGATACGACTTTGCCCCGCTTCGATGTCATGGCGGCGCTCGCTCGCGCTCCCGAAGGGATGAACATGGGTGCCCTCTCCCGCGCATTGTTGGTGTCCAACGGCAATGTGACCGCGATTGTCCGCCAGTTGCACGAACAGGGCCATGCCGTAGTGCGCACCAATCCGGGGGATGCCCGTTCGACGATCGTGGCATTGACGCCCTTGGGGAAGAGCTATTTTGAAAAGCTGGCTGCCGCGCATCATCAGTGGGTGCAGGAGGCGTTGCAGGACTTTCCCGAAGATCATCAGCAACAATTGCTCGATCTGCTGACCAGTCTGAAATCCTCTCTGGCCAACCACCTGGCCTGATTCTGGCGAGTTTCGCG
The DNA here is from genome assembly GCF_036733805.1 of Novosphingobium sp. GTDB lineage: Bacteria > Pseudomonadota > Alphaproteobacteria > Sphingomonadales > Sphingomonadaceae > Novosphingobium. The sequence continues at coordinate 14,111 of NZ_DAIMZT010000021.1, forward strand.
CGGAAAGGTTTCCCGCGCGCCTCGCTGTTCGTTGTCGCGAACGTCCCGAAACCGAGACATGATGCGCGAGTGGCGGCCTTTGCCGCATGCTCTACGGTCGAGAACCTGCACTGGCCATGCTAAGGGGTGGCGGAAAGCCGATCATGTCGGCTACCAAAGTCCGGAGAGGAGAAAAAAGAACATGGCCGAGGCCGTTTATCCCGTCCCCGCCCAATGGGCCGCCAACGCCCTTGTCGATGCGGCGCGCTATCAGGAAATGTACCAGAGGTCTGTGGAGGACCCGGAAGGTTTCTGGCGTGACGAAGCGGCGCGGGTCGACTGGATCAGACCGTTCAGCTCGGTCAAGCAAACCAGTTTTCACGAGGCGGATTTCGGCATTTCCTGGTTCGCGGACGGCACGCTCAACCTTTCGGCCAATTGCCTTGATCGTCATCTCGGGACGCGCGGCGATGCCGTTGCCATCCTTTGGGAACCGGACGATCCGGCCAACCCGGCACGGCGCATCACGTACCGGGAACTGCACGATGCCGTTTGCCGCTTCGCCAACCTGCTGAAAGCGCGCGGCGTCCGACGCGGCGACCGCGTAACCATCTATCTGCCCATGGTGCCCGAAGCGGCGGTCGCCATGCTCGCCTGCGCGCGGATCGGCGCCATTCATTCGATCGTTTTCGCGGGCTTTTCGCCTGATGCTCTGGCCGGACGCATCCAGGACTGCGACAGCCGGATCGTGCTAACCGCCGATGAGGGTCTGCGCGGTGGCAAGAAGGTTCCGCTCAAGGCGAATGTCGACGAAGCGCTCAAGCAGTGTCCCGGCGTCGAGACAGTGATCGTCCTCGCGCATACCCGCTCGGGTGCGCCGATGATCGAAGGCCGCGACGTGGACTGGTCCGGCGCCGTTGCCGAACAAAACGCCGAGTGCCCGCCGGAGGAGATGAATGCGGAGGATCCGCTGTTCATCCTTTACACGTCCGGATCGACCGGCAAGCCCAAGGGGGTGCTGCATACGACTGGCGGCTACGCGGTCTGGGTCTCGATGACACACGAGTATGTCTTCGATTATCGACCGGGCCAGGTCTATTGGTGCGCCGCCGACGTGGGCTGGGTTACCGGGCATTCCTATGTCGTCTACGGGCCATTGATGAACGGCGCCACGACCGTGATGTTCGAAGGCGTTCCGAACTTTCCCGACCCCTCGCGCTTCTGGCAAGTGGTGGACAAGTTCAGGGTCGAGATCTTCTACGGCGCCCCTACCGCGCTGCGCGCGCTGATGCGCGAGGGTGACGATTGGGTGAAGCGAACCTCCCGGCAATCGCTGCGCCTGCTGGGTTCAGTGGGAGAGCCGATCAATCCTGAAGCCTGGGAATGGTATCACAAGGTGGTGGGCGAAGGGCGGTGCCCGATCGTCGATACCTGGTGGCAGACCGAGACGGGCGGGGCGATGATTACCCCTCTACCCGGCGCCACCGCGCTGAAGCCCGGTTCCGCATCACGGCCGATGTTCGGGGTTAAGCCCATGCTGCTCGACAATGACGGTCAGGTGCTTGACGGCGCGACGGACGGCTGCCTGGTCATCGCCGATTCCTGGCCAGGGCAGATGCGCACCGTCTGGGGCGATCACGAGCGCTTTTTCCAGACCTATTTCAGCACTTTCAAGGGCTATTATTTCACGGGCGACGGCTGCCGCCGAGATGAGGACGGCTATTATTGGATCACGGGGCGCATCGACGATGTCATCAACGTCTCCGGCCATCGCATGGGCACAGCGGAAATCGAAAGCGCCTTGGTCGCTCACCCCAAGGTGGCCGAAGCGGCGGTGGTGGGCATGCCTCATGAGATCAAGGGGCAGGGCATTTACGCCTTCGTCACCTGCAATGCAGAGGTCGAACCCGACGAGGCGCTGCGCCAGGAACTGATCCGCTGGGTCCGCCAGGAAATCGGCCCGATCGCAACGCCGGACGTGATCCAGTTCGCCCCCGGCCTGCCCAAGACCCGGTCCGGCAAGATCATGCGCCGCATCCTGCGCAAGATCGGGGAGAACGACTTCTCCAACCTGGGCGACACCTCGACCCTGGCTGATCCGTCCGTCGTCGATCACCTGATCGCCAATCGGCCGCACCCGACGCCCGCCTGACGACGAAGAGAGGGGCGCCGAAGCGTTCGCCGACGGCGCCCTCATATCCGCAAAGCGCTACGTCCCCTCGCCACGCGCGAAATCAGATCTCCAGCTGACTGCCCAGTTCGATTACGCGATTGGTGGGAAGCTTGAAGAACTCCATCGCGCTCTGGGCATTGCGAACCATCCAGGCGAACAACTTCTCCCGCCAGATCGCCATGCCCGGCCGGCTTGAGGGGATCAGGGTCTGGCGGGAGAGGAAATAGCTGGTCTCCATCACCTTGAACGGCCCACCGGCCCGCTCTTCGATCGCAAGGACCGCCGGCACGTCCACTTCATCCATGAAGCCGTAGCGCAGAAGGACCCGATAGAATCCCTGCCCCAGCGCTTCGACTTCCGATCGCGCGCTGGCCGGGACGTGCGGCACGCTCTCCGTGTTCACGGTCAGGATCACCACCCGTTCATGCAGGATGTGATTGTGCTTGAGGTTATGCAGCAGGGCCGGGGGAACCCCCTCCGTGGTCGATGCCAGGAACACCGAAGTGCCAGCGATGCGGCGCACTTTCTCAGCTACGGAACTGAGGAACACGTCGACCGGCAGACTGTCCTCGTCCAGTCGCTCCCGCATCAGGCGACGTCCGGTCGCCCAGGTCGTGAGGGCGATGAACACCACGCCCGCAACCAGTAGCGGGAACCAGCCGCCATCGGGGATCTTGGTCATGTTCGAAGCGAAGTACAGACCGTCGATCGTCAGGAACGTCACTGTCACCAGACCCGCGAGCAGCGGATGCCATTTCCACACGGCGAAGACCAGCACGCCCAGCATGCAGGCGGTGATGACCATCGTGCCGGTAACGGCGATGCCGTAGGCCGCGGCCAGGCTGCTGGAGCTGCGGAAGCCGATCACCAGCGCGATCACCATGACCAGGAGGCCCCAGTTGACCAGGGGGACATATATCTGGCCTGCCGCCTTGGCGCTGGTGTGCAGGATCTTGATGCGCGGCAGATAGCCGAGCTGCACCGCCTGCTGCGAAACGGAATAAGCGCCTGATATCACCGCTTGGCTGGCGATGATTGTCGCCAGCGTCGCCAGAATGACCATCGGCAGGCGCCCCCATTCCGGCGCCAGCAGGAAGAACGGATTCTCGATCAGTTCGGGCTGGCGCATGACCAGGGCGGCCTGCCCCAGGTAGTTCACCAATAGGCAGGGGAAGGCGATATAGAGCCACGAGATCATGATCGCCTTGCGGCCGAAATGTCCCATGTCGGCGTAAAGCGCCTCTGCCCCCGTCACCGCCAGCACCACTGAACCAAGCGCGAGAAAGGCAAGCGTCGGGTTCAGCAGAAAGAAATGGACCGCGTGAAGCGGGCTGAGCGCCCCGATCACCTGGGGGGTCTGCGCGACTGACATCGCCCCCAGCACCGCCAGAGTCGCGAAGTAGACGATCATCACCGGCCCGAACAGCTTACCCACTGTAGAGGTGCCGTGCGATTGGATGGAGAACAGACCGATCAGGATGCCGATGGAAATGGGCAGCACCCACTCGGAGAAGCCCTGATGCACCACCGTCAGCCCCTCGACCGCGGATAGCACGGAGATCGCCGGCGTGATGATCGCATCGCCATAGAACAGCGCTGTCGCCACGACGCCCAGAATCACGATGACCGGGCTCCAGCGCGTCTCACCAAGGTGTCGCCGGATCAGCGCGAGCAGCGCCAGGCTGCCGCCTTCCCCGTCATTGTCCGCATGCAGGACGATGAAGACGTACTTGACGGTGACGATCATCATCATCGTCCAGAACATCAGAGAAATAACGCCGAAGATATGCGGCTGATCGACCACCAACGGGTGATGGCCGATGAAGCTTTCCTTCACGGAATAGAGTGGGGAAGTGCCGATGTCGCCGAACACCACGCCCAAGGCGCCGATGGCAAGAGTCGCAAGGCTTTCACGGTGATGCCCGTGTCCCGGTATGTCGCTCATGCCGGGCATCTACGCGCGCGCGCGAAAGAGGACCATGCCCTTTATGGAATCTTTATGCATTGCGGCCGGATTCCCCATGGAACCTTAACGCGCAAGAGGTCCAATAAGGCTCTCGACAGGTAACATCGGGAGTTGCCGCGAGATGGCACGCGCCACGCTATCACAACGATTTTTCGCCCTTCGGGCGGGACGCCGCTGGTGGCCCGCGGAAATCGGAGTCCGCGGATTGGGATTGTTGTTGCTGGCCGCCTGCTGGCATGTGGCGCTGATTGCCCATCGCTTGGCGATCACGCCCGTTCGTCATCCAGCCGGTCTAGCCGAACTGGCGCTCTGCGCGGCTGTCGTGCTGCTGCTTTGCGCGGGCATGACGCTCACCTTCGCCGGGCCGTGGCTGTTCCGCGACGTCCCGCTTCCACCCCATTTCACGCGCCGAACGGATACCAAGCGATGAACGATCTCATCTGGCTGTCAACACTCGCCGGCCTATTCGTCCTGACGCTGGCTTACGTGCGCCTGTGCGACCGCGCCTGACCGTCCGGGTCTGAGGAGAATTACCAAAATGCCGCTTCCCTTTGTGCTCGCCGGCCTCACGGCGGCCGGGCTTCTCGCTTATCTTGTGGCCGTGCTGATCCGGCCCGAACGGTTCTGAAGGGAACCTCCGATGACCTTGCAGGGTTGGACGCTGATCCTTGTCTTCACCGCGATCACCATCGCATTGACCAAGCCGATGGGAATCTGGCTTCACGCCGTCTACGAAGGCCGACGCACACCGCTTCACGCAGTGCTGGCGCCTGTTGAACGGGGCTTTTACAGACTCGCCGGGATCGATCCGAACGCCGAGCAGGGCTGGCGGCGCTATACGGTGCATATGCTGGTCTTCCAGCTTGTCACACTGCTCTTCACATACTTCATCCTGCGCTTCCAGAATCTGCTGCCGATGAACCCGCGCGGTCTTGCCGGGCAGGACTCACATCTGGCATTCAACACGGCGGTCAGCTTCACGACCAATACCAACTGGCAGAGCTATTCGGGCGAGACGCTCTCCAACCTCAGCCAGATGCTGGGGCTGACCATTCACAATTTCCTGTCAGCGGCGACCGGCATCGCCATCGCCTTTGCATTGATCCGTGGTTTCGCGCGGCGCGAAACGAGCGGCATCGGCAACTTCTGGGCCGACCTGACCCGGATCACACTCTACGTCCTGTTGCCTGCCTGCGTGGTCTATGCGCTGTTCCTGATCGCCTGCGGGGTGCCGCAGACTTTCGCCTCGCTGGTTGACGCGCAGACGCTCGAAGGCGCGAAACAGACGATCCTGCTTGGTCCCGTCGCCTCGCAGGAAGCGATCAAGATGCTGGGCACTAACGGCGGCGGCTTCTTCAACGCCAACTCCGCCCATCCCTTCGAGAATCCCACGGCGCTGACCAACTTCGTTCAGATGCTGTCGATCTTCGCGCTCGGCGTCGGCCTGACCTGGGTGTTCGGCAAGGCGGTGAACAATACGCGCCAGGGCTGGGCGATCCTGGCGGCGATGATGCTGCTGTTCCTGGGCGGAGTGACGATCGCCTATTGGCAGGAAGCGGCCGGCAATCCCGTGCTGCACAATCTGGGGGTCGCGGGCGTCAATATGGAGGGCAAGGAAGTGCGCTTCGGCGCCGCCGCCTCCGCCCTGTTCGCCACTGTGACAACGGACGCTTCCTGCGGCGCGGTCAATGCCATGCATGACAGCTTCACGGCGTTAGGTGGCCTGGTCCCGCTGTTCAACATCCAGTTGGGTGAGATCATCGTCGGCGGCGTCGGCGCGGGCCTTTACGGCTTCCTGCTCTTCGCCATCCTCGCCGTCTTCGTGGCGGGGCTGATGGTCGGGCGCACGCCTGAATATGTCGGCAAGAAGATCGAAAGCCGCGAGGTCAAGTTCGCCGTGCTGGCGATCGCGGTCCTGCCGCTGATGATCCTGGGCCTGAGCGCGATCGGCGCGGTCCTGCCCGGGGGCCTTGCGGGGCCGCTGAACAAGGGCCCGCACGGCTTTTCGGAGATTCTCTATGCCTTCAGTTCGGGCACGGGGAACAACGGTTCGGCCTTCGCCGGCCTGACCGCCGCGACCCCCTTCTATGATGGGCTGCTGGGCCTGGCGATGTGGGTGGGACGCTTCTTCATGATCGTGCCCGCCATGGCCATCGCGGGCAGTCTAGCCGCCAAGAAATATCACCCGGAAACCACCGGCTCTTTTCCCACCACCGGCGCGCTCTGGGTCGGGCTGCTGATCGGGCTGATCCTCATCATCGGCGGGCTGACCTTTCTTCCCAGCCTCGCGCTCGGGCCGATCGCCGATCATCTTGCGATGATCCACGGCCAACTCTTCTGACAGGTGTCGCGCGTATGACCACCTCAACCATGTTTTCCGCCAAGCTGATCGGCCCGGCCATCGGTGATGCGTTCAAAAAGCTCGCCCCGCGCGACCTGGTGAAGAACCCCGTTCTTTTCACGACCGCAGTGGTGGCGCTGCTGCTTACCCTGCTGCTGTTCATCGGGGGAAACGGGCTGCCCATATCCTTCCAGATCCAGTTGATCGTCTGGCTCTGGCTGACCGTGCTGTTCGGCACTTTCGCCGAAGCGCTGGCCGAGGGACGCGGCCGCGCGCAAGCCGCCTCGTTGCGCGCGACCAAAGCCGACCTGACCGCGAAGCTGCCTTCCGGCAAGGTGGTCGCGGCGTCTCAGCTCAAGCGAGGCGAAGTGGTGTTGGTCGAAACCGGCGATCTTATCCCCGCCGACGGCGAAGTGATCGAAGGCGTCGCCTCAGTCAACGAAGCGGCAATCACCGGCGAGAGCGCGCCCGTGATCCGCGAGGCAGGCGGCGACCGTTCCGCCGTTACCGCCGGCACTCGCGTGATCTCGGATTCGATCAAGGTCAGAGTCACGCAGGAGCCAGGCCAGGGCTTCCTGGACCGGATGATCGCTCTGGTCGAAGGCGCGGAACGACAGAAGACCCCTAACGAAATCGCCCTCACCATCCTGCTTGTCGGCCTGACCATCATCTTCCTGATAGCGGTCGCCACCATTCCCGGATTTGTCTCCTATGCCAGCGGCGGGGTTCCCGTGGCGATCCTGGCCGCGCTGCTCATCACTCTGATCCCCACCACGATCGCCGCGCTGCTTTCAGCCATCGGCATCGCCGGAATGGACCGGCTGGTGCGCTTCAACGTCCTGGCCAAATCCGGCCGCGCGGTCGAGGCGGCGGGCGATGTCGACGTGTTGCTGCTGGACAAGACCGGCACGATCACCATCGGCGATCGCCAGGCGAGCGAGTTCCGCCCCCTCGCGGGCGTAATGGTCGGCGATCTGGCGCACGCGGCCATGATGGCCAGCCTGGCCGACGAGACGCCGGAGGGCCGCTCGATCGTGGTGCTGGCGCGCGAGAAATACAGCATCGCCGAAGCGCGACTGCCGGCCGACGCCGAAGTGATCCCTTTCACAGCGCAAACGCGCATCTCCGGCGTCAAGGGATCGATCGGCCTCATCCAGAAAGGCGCCGTCGATGCGATCCTGCGCGCCAATCCCGATGCGGCGGCGACATCCGCCGCGACTGAGCTGCGCCGCGTGACGGAAGAGATCGCCCGCTCCGGCCAGACCCCGCTGGCAGTGGCCCGCGACGGGAAGCTGCTGGGCATGATCGCCTTGAAAGACGTCATCAAGGCGGGAGTGCGTGAACGCTTCGCCGAACTGCGCCGCATGGGCATCCGCACGGTCATGATTACCGGCGACAATCCGCTCACCGCCGCGTCCATCGCCGCCGAAGCAGGAGTCGACGATTTCCTGGCCGAGGCGACGCCGGAGGACAAGCTGGAGTTGATCCGCAAGGAACAGCAGGGCGGCCGGCTGGTGGCCATGTGCGGGGACGGAACCAACGACGCACCGGCCCTTGCGCAAGCGGACGTCGGCGTCGCGATGAACACAGGCACCCAGGCCGCGCGTGAGGCAGGCAATATGGTGGACCTTGACAGCGATCCCACCAAGCTTATCGAAATCGTCGGGCTCGGCAAGCAGATGCTGATGACGCGCGGGGCGCTGACGACCTTCTCCGTAGCGAATGACGTCGCCAAATACTTCGCGATCATCCCGGCGATGTTCATCGCGCTTTATCCGGGGCTGGCGACGCTCAACATCATGGGCCTCGCCAGCCCGCGCAGCGCAATCCTTTCAGCGATCATCTTCAACGCCCTTATCATTCCCGCGCTAGTGCCGCTGGCCCTGCGGGGCGTCACGTACCGGCCGATCGGCGCCGGGCCGCTGCTCGCCCGCAATCTCGCGATCTATGGCGTCGGCGGGCTGATTGCGCCCTTCATCGGCATCAAGGCGATCGACTTGATCGTCGGCGGCCTTCACCTCGTCTGAGGACAGGACAATGCTCAACGACTTCACCACCTCCCTTCGTCCCGCGTTGGTGCTAACCGCACTCTTCGCGTTGCTGCTTGGGCTTGCCTATCCGACGGCCCTGACGGGGATCGGCCAACTCGTGTTTCCGGCGCAGGCCAATGGCAGCCTGATCCGCCACAACGGCAAAGTGGTCGGCTCCGAATTGATCGGCCAGGCTTTCGCCGGCGCCGGTTATTTCCACGATCGCCCCTCGGCCGCGGGCAAGGGCTATGACGCCACTGCGTCGAGCGGCTCGAACCTGGGCCCCACCAGCAAGGCGCTGGCGGACCGCATCAAGGGCGACCTGGCGTCGCTGAGCCCCTCAGGCACGCGTATTCCCACGGATCTGGTAACGACGTCCGCATCTGGTCTCGATCCGCATATCAGCCCAGAGGCGGCTCTGTTCCAGGTGTCGCGCGTGGCTTCGGCGCGCGGCCTGCCGGAGGCGGGCGTGCGCGACCTGGTCGAGCGGCACAAACAAGAACCGCTCCTCGGCTTTCTCGGCGAACCGCGTGTTAATGTCCTCGAACTCAACTTGGCTCTCGACAGGCTGGCGCAAGGGAGCGCAAGACCTGTCCGGTGAACGAACAGCGTCCTGACCCGGAAGCCCTGCTGCGCGCCGCCAAGCGCGAGGGACGCGGCCGCCTAAAGGTTTTCCTCGGGGCGGCTCCCGGCGTTGGCAAAACCTATGAAATGCTGAGCGACGGCGCCGTCCGCCGGGAAAACGGCGTCGATGTGGTCGTGGGCGTCGTCGAGACGCATGGGCGGCAGGAAACCGCCTCCAAAGTGCGCGGGTTCGAAGTCGTCCCCCGCCACCGCGTCCCGTATCAGGGGCACGTGCTTGACGAGATGGACATCGATGCCGTCCTTGCCCGCCGGCCCGCGCTGGTGCTGGTGGATGAGCTGGCGCATACTAACGCGCCCGGCAGCCGGCACGACAAGCGCTGGCAGGACGTGGAAGAACTGCGCGACGCCGGGATCGACGTTTATTCCACGCTTAATATCCAGCACCTTGAAAGCCTGAACGACGTCGTCGCGTCGTTCACGCGAGTGCGGGTGCGCGAAACGCTGCCGGACAAAGTGCTGGACGGCGCGGAGATCGAAGTCGTCGACATTCCCCCGGACGACCTCATCGAGAGGCTGCGCGAAGGCAAAGTCTACGTGCCTGACGAGGCGACCCGCGCGCTGGGGAATTTCTTTTCCAAATCCAATCTGTCCGCCTTGCGCGAGCTGGCGCTGCGCTTTGCCGCGCAAACTGTTGACGCGCAGATGCTGGACTATGTCCGCGCGCATGCGATGGAGGGAACCTGGGCTGGAGGTGATCGCCTCGTCGCCGCGATCAGCGAGCAGGGAGGCGCCCTTGAGCTGGTTCGCGCGGCCAAGCGGCTGGCCGACGCGTTGCGTGCGCCGTGGACGGCCGTGCATATCGAAACCCCACGCAGCGCCGCGTTCACCGACGTCGAGAACATCCAGCTTGCCGATGCCCTGCATCTGGCGGCGCAGCTCGGCGGGCAAGTGGCGACCGTTCCAGCCGAATCCGTTCTTGAGGGCCTGAAGAACTTCACCGCGCAGGCACGCGCCACGCAGCTCATCGTCGGCAAGTCGATCCGCTCCCGCTGGTTCGAGTTACGACACGGCTCGATCGTCGACCGGCTGGTGCGCGAAACGCCCGGTCTTGCCGTCCACGTCCTGCCTACGACGCCGGCCCCGGTTCCCAGGGGGCTCCGGCTGCGCCCACCCGGCGAATGGGGCAGTCTGACGGGCTATCTGTTCTCGCTCGCCTTGACAGCCATGGTCACGCTTATCGGCACCGCCATCCTTTCAAGCGGCAATATCACTGACCTCGGGCTGCTTTATCTGCTTCCGGTGATGTTCGCGGCAACGCGTTATGGCCTGCGCACCGGCATCGTCACCAGCCTGGCTTGCTCGCTGGCCTACAACTTCTTCTTCCTGCCTCCGACGCACACTCTGACCATCGAGGACCCGCGCAACATCATCACCGTGTTGATGCTCCTGGGCGTCGCCATCGTCAGCAGCCAGCTCGCAGCCCGGGTGCGCGCGCATGCCCTGCTCTCTCAGGCCAGCGCCGCGCAGAACAGCGCCCTCGCCGGGTTCGCAAGGCAGCTCACCGGCATCAGAACCAGCGATGAACTCGCGCAAGTGCTCTGCACCGAAATCGGTGGCCTGCTGGATGCACATACGCTGTTGCTGATGCCGGATGAGGACGGGCTTTCGCAGCGATGGAGCTGGCCGCAAGGCGCTCATCTCGAAACGCTGGATTTGGCCGCGGCGCGCTGGTGCTTCGCGAACAACCGCCCGGCCGGTCGCGGATCGGACACGCTGACGTCATCGGAATGGCTGTTTCATCCCATCGCCGCGGGCGGCACCGCGCTGGGCGTTTTCGGTCTCGCCCGAAGCGACGCGCGCGCGCCGGTACGGGCCGATCAACAACCCTTGCTACTCAGCTTTCTCGATCAGGCCGGATTGGCGCTTGAGCGGATCGAACTCGAAGCGCGCATGGGCGATCTGTCCCAGGCCCGCGAACGCGACCGGCTGCGGCACTCGCTGCTGTCCTCGGTCAGTCACGATTTGCGCACGCCGCTCACCACGATCATGGCCACTCTTGCCGCGATCGACGCGAAAGAGCCGCAACAGGCGGCGCAAGTCGCGGCGGCGCGCGGAGAGGCGGAGCGGTTGCATCGCTTCGTCACCAACTTGCTCGAAATGGCCCGCATCGAAGCCGGCGCACTGCATGGAAAGACGCAGCCCGTGGCGCTTGACGAAGCCGTCGCCGAAGCGCTGCACGGCCTGCGGCCCTTGCTGGCGGGCCGCCCGGTTACAACGGAGCTTGCGTCCGATCTGCCCATGGTGCTGGTCGACCCGAACCTGTTTCACCATTGCCTGACCAACCTGATCGAAAACGCCGCCAAGTATGGCGATCCCGACACGCCGATTTCCATCTGCGCCGCACGCACCGGCGGCGGCCTGGCCCTGTCCGTCTCTGACCGGGGGCCCGGCATTCCCCAGGGAGAGGAAGAGCGGATCTTCGAAACCTTCGCGCGTATCGAGGGGTCTGATCGCAAGGGCGGAACGGGCCTTGGCCTCGCGATCGTGAAGGGCTTCGCCACCGCCATGGGCCTGCACGTCACGGCGGCCAACCGCGATGACGGCCAGGGCGCCTGCTTCACCATTCATTTCGACACGGCGCACCTAAAGGATTGGCCAGGAATATGACGCCGAGCGCCACCATTCTCGTCGTCGATGACGAACCCGCCATTCGGCGCCTGTTCCACGCCGGCCTCGCCCGCGCGGGATATACAGTGATAGAAGCTGAGAACGCGCGGGAAGCCCTGAATGCCCTGCAGATCGATAAGCCCCAACTCGTTCTGCTCGACCTTGGCCTGCCGGACCGGGACGGACTGGAACTGATCCCTATCATGCAGGGCCACACTGCGATCATCGTCGTCTCCGCCCGTGACGCGACGGAGCAGAAAGTGGCCGCGCTTGACCTGGGCGCGGACGATTACGTCTCGAAGCCCTTTGACAGCGAGGAGGTGCTTGCCCGCATCCGCCGCGCCCTGCGCCATCGCTTCCCCGCCGACGCGGCTGAAAAGCCCTTCCGGCACGGTGATGTCGAAATAGACCTTGCCGCCCGCACGGTTCGCAAGAACGGGAACGAGGTTCACCTGACGCCCAAGGAATACGCCTTCCTGTCCGAACTGGCGCGAAGCCCCGGACGGGTCATCACCCATGCGCAATTGCTGAAGTCCGTCTGGGGCCCCGGTCATGAAGCTGACGTGGAATACCTGCGCGTCGCTGCACGGGGCATTCGCAGAAAGTTGGAAGACAATCCCGCGCAACCGGCTCTGCTGCGCAATGAGCCCGGAATCGGCTATCGACTGGCCTGCGTGGATTGAGGGCGGCCTGCTGGGAATTACCTGTCGAAACCGTTTTCCTACCTCGGTCGAAAGCGGTAATCCCATGGTATGACAAGTGCTTGCCCCCTTCCCTTCGCGCATGAGCAGGTCTTGTCTGCGGCGGATGACACTTCCGCCTCTGAACTGTGTAAACTGTGTCAACCTGATGCGGCAGGGCCGGCGTAAAGGCGTTCCATGCTCATTGAGATCAATTTTGACGGGATTGTCGGTCCCACTCACAATTACGCCGGGCTGAGCCTGGGCAACCTGGCGTCCACGCGCAATTTCGGGAAAGTCTCCCGGCCGCGCGATGCGGCGTTGCAGGGGCTGGCGAAGATGCGCGCCAATCTGAATCTGGGATTGCCGCAAGGTCTCTTCGTCCCTCTGCGCCGGCCGAACGAAGAATGGCTGCGACAGCTCGGCACAAGGATGGACAGAGCGGGCGCCGCGCTGCAAGCCAATGCCTTGTCCGCCTCCTCGATGTGGGCGGCCAATGCGGCGACCGTCTCACCGGCGCCCGATACGATTGACGGACTCTGCCACCTGACCGTCGCCAACCTCGTGACAATGCCGCATCGCAGCCACGAATGGCGCGAGACGCTGGCGCAGTTGCGCCTCGCCTTTGCCGATACCGCGCATTTCGCCGTTCACGCGCCGGTGCCCGCTCCGTTCGGCGACGAGGGCGCGGCCAATCACATGCGCCTTTGTGCGGACCATGCTGCGCCCGGCATCGAGATCTTCGTTTACGGGGAAGGCGGCGGCCCCTTCCCCGCGCGCCAGCATCGCGAAGCGAGCGAGGCGGTGGCGCGCATTCATAGGCTGCACCCGACCCGGACCGTTTTTGCCCGGCAATCAGCAGAAGCGATCGCAGCGGGGGCGTTCCACAACGATGTTGTCGCCGTGGCTAACGAACGTGTGCTTTTCGCGCATGAACTGGCATTTGCCGATCGCGACGCCTTTTATGAAACGCTGCGCGAAAAACTGCCCGGGGTGGAGCTCGTGGAAGTTCCCGCCAGCGCGGTCAGCCTGGAGGATGCGATCGCATCGTACCTCTTCAACGCACAACTGGTGACGCTGCCGTCAGGCGAAATGGCGCTGGTGTTGCCGGGAGAGGCGCGGGAGACCCCGGCCGTCTGGCAATGGCTGGAAGCCCATGTCGCCGGCAATGGGCCGATCCGCCATCTCTTCGTGCATGACTTGCGGGAATCCATGGCCAATGGCGGCGGCCCGGCCTGCCTGCGCCTGCGAGTGGTCGCCGATCCGGCGACGGTGGACCCGCGCTTCCTCGCCACGCCCGCCAAACTGGACCGGATCGAGGCGCTGGTCCGCGCGCATTGGCCGGAGCAGATCACGGCTCAGGATATTTCCAGTCCGGCGCTCTGGCGCGACTGTCTTGCCGCCCGCGAGGCCCTATGCGCCGAACTGGAATTGTCGGAACTGTGCTGGGATCAGGCGGGGTTGTCCGGCTGATTATCCGGGTGCGCGGTCATGAAGGCTGGCAGTTCCAGGCAGGCCGCCTCGATTCGCGTGCAGTGGCGATAATCGGCAAGGTCAAAGGCCATCCTGCGGGCATTATAAAGCTGCGGGATCAGCACGCATTCGAACAGGCCGGGCTCGTCCGCCAGGAAATCGCCCGCCCCGCGCCGGGCGAGTTGCGTCTCGACCCCGCTGAGGGTCCGTGCCAGCCAGTGACGATACCAGGTATCCACTTCCTCCTGGGTGTGGCCGAGATCATGCTTGAGATAGCGAAGCACCGGCAAGTTGAGCGGGGAATGAAGCTCAGTGGCAATCGCATAGGCCAATTCGCGGATGCCAAAGCGCGCGTCGGCATCGCCGGGCAGCAGCAGATGCGGCTCGGGAAAACGTTCGTCCAGCCATTCGAGGATCGCCATCGACTGCGCATAAACGCGCCCTTCGAACTCCAGCGCGGGCACCCCGCCGAACGGGTTGATCTCGCGATATGCCTCGTCGCGCTGTTCGGATTTCAGGAGGTTCACGGGAATGACTTCATAGGCCAGTCCCTTCAGATTGAGCGCGATCCGCACCCGATAACTGGTGGAACTGCGAAAATAGGCATGAAGGCGCATGAGGTTTCCTTGGGCGATCGTTGCGCGCAGCCGGGCCGCGCACCGGAACCCTTCTTCCTACGCAGCCTTTCGTCAAGCTTATCCTCGACCCGCCGCGCAGGGAGTTCCGCCCTTCCGCTACTGCGCCGGTTCGACTTTCAGCACGCCTCGGCGCACCTGGTCCCGCTCCATGGATTCGAACAGCGCCTTGAAATTGCCTTCGCCAAAGCCCTCGTCGCCCTTACGCTCGATGAACTCGAAGAAGACGGGACCGATACGGGGTTCCGCGAAGATCTGCAGCAGCAGCCGGGGCTTTCCGTGTTGGGTGGCGCCGTCAAGCAGAATGCCGCGCGACTTCAATTCGCTCACGGACTGGCCATGCCCCGGCAGGCGGTCCTCCAGCATCTCGTAATAAGTCGCAGGCGGCGCGGTCATGAACGGTACGCCGAATTGCCGCAGGTGATCCCAGGTCGCCACCAAATCGTCGGTTATCAGCGCGATATGCTGAATGCCTTCGCCGTTGAACTGGCGCAGGAACTCCTCGATCTGGCCCTTCTTGCCCTCCCCTTCCTCGTTAAGGGGGATGCGGATCCTGCCGTCCGGCGCCGTGAGCGCCTTCGAGGTAAGGCCGGTGTATTCACCCTTGATGTCGAAATAGCGGATCTCGCGAAAGTTGAAGAGCTTTTCGTAATAGTCCGCCCAATAGGCCATGCGGCCGCCGTAGACATTGTGCGTCAAGTGATCGATCAGCTTCAGTCCGGCGCCGACCGGATGCCTGTCCACGCCGGGCAAGTATTCGAAATCGATGTCATAGATGGAGAGCCCGCCGTCTCCGTTCCGTTCATAACGGTCGATCAGGTAAATGATCGAATTGCCGATGCCACGAATGCCGGGGAGGTGCAGTTCCATCGGCCCCGTCGCCACTTGCACCGGCTCGGCCGAGCGGGCGAGCAGTTCAGCATAGGCCCGCCGCGCATCGCGCACGCGAAAGCCCATGCCACAGGCCGAAGGGCCGTGTTCGCGGCTGAAAAACCAGGCCGGGCTGTGCGCCTCGTAATTAGTAATGAAATTGATCCCGCCCTGACGCCATAGCTCGACGTCCTTGGAGCGATGGCGCGCGATCCAGGCAAAACCCATGGCCTCGAATACCGGTTCCAGCACCCCCTTTTCAGGCGCGGAAAATTCCACGAACTCGAACCCGTCAAGGCCGATGGGATTTTCGAACAGGTCGCTCATGCTCTTGCTCCGGAAAAAGGGATGGGGTTTTCGTCTGGAAGACATTCGCCGGCCGGCAAGGGAGGCACATCGCGCCATGTCCGATAGATCGGACCGAAATCCAGCCCGACCAATCCGTCGATAAGCTGCGGCAAGTCATCGAGGACAAAGTATGTCTTCTGGAATTTGTCGATCATATATGCGGTGCGCATCACCCGCACCGGGTCGAACGGCAGCCGCAGCACTTGCGCGTCCGTCACCGCATAAACCGTCTCTCCGGCCGAGGAGATGATGCCCGCTCCGAAGACCTTGAGACCGCCGTGCTCGCGGACCAGCCCGAACTCAATGGTGTACCAGTAAATGCGCGCCAGCATCTCCAGCGCGCCCATGGCCATCGCTCGCTTTCCCGCCCGGCCGTAAAGTTCAAGGAAATCGGCGATCGCCGGGTCAAGCAGCATCGGCACGTGACCAAAGAAATCGTGAAACACGTCTGGTTCGACCAGGTAGTCCAACTCATGCTCCTCGCGCAGCCAGCGCGTGACCGGGAAACGACGATGAGCGAGATGATCGAAGAACGTATCGTCAGGGATGAAGCCAGGCACCGCAACCAGCCGCCAACCGGTGGCGGAGCCCAGCAGCGCATTGGCGTCCTCGAAACGGGGTATCCCCTGGCCGCAATCGAGCCGGGCCAGTCCTTCGCGGAACGAGGCGCAGGCATGGCGTTCGACCAGTTTCGTCTGGCGTGCATGGAGGCGTCGCCACCGATCATGCATCTCCGGCGTATAGGCATGCCAGTCCTGGCCGACGACATAATCGTCGGCAGCGCCTTCGTACTCTCCCCGAAGGCCGCTATCGGATGTCTGGGTGCGCGGGGTCTTCATGCGGGAGAACATAGCACGAAGAGCACGTCATTTCCGTGCGATTGCGCTATCGGGAATGCAGTTTATTAGTGGAATCAGCTATCCGTTCCGGCGTTAGGAGGCGATCCGTGCATCTGGATGAATTTGATCGCAAGATCATCGGGTCTTTGCAGGAAGACGCGCGCATGCCCGTCGCCCAAGTAGCGGAACGTGCGGCGCTCTCGTCCACGCCAGTCAGCCGCCGAATCAAGCGGCTGGAGGATGAAGGGGTGATCCGGGGCTATCAGCCCGTTCTGGATACGCGGAGGCTAGGGTTCGAACTTGACGCCTATGTGCTCATCAATCTCGACGGTCACAGCGACGCGAACATTTCGCGCTTCGAACAGGCGATTCAGGAGAACCGCTATGTCGTGGCCTGCCACGCGGTAACGGGCGACATGGATTATCTCGTCCATGTCATCGCAAGGGATGTTGAGCATCTTTCGCAGATCACCCTCAAGACTCTGGTGCGGATTCCCGGCGTGCGCGACGTGAAGTCGATCATCGTGCTGGAAACGATCAAGCAGGCGCGGGCCCTGCCGTTGGAATAGCCGAACCAGCGGCGTCGCGCAGAGCGACCTTTTTGCCGGAAACGCCGAAGTATATCGCGACTGCACAATTTTCAGGCAGGTCATGCCCGAATCTTGGACAGAAACGGCGGCAAATCCGGCAGCGGCCGGACCATGCGTTGTCCGCCGTTATGACAAATCACACGATTCCCGTCTTTTCGCGATTGCACACTTGTCCTACGACGAACGGCGGAGCATTGGCACGATTCTTGATGGAGACTCCATACGGAGTCGCGCGCGAGGCATCCGGTTCCCGGCCGGAAACCTCTCTGACGATCCGGGAGCAAATGCAGGGGTCAAGTTCGGCGTGAAAAAGATCGAAGCCATCATCAAGCCTTTCAAGCTCGACGAAGTGAAGGAAGCGCTCCACGAAGTTGGGGTTTCCGGCATCACCGTGACCGAAGCCAAAGGCTTCGGCCGCCAGAAGGGCCACACCGAACTCTACCGCGGCGCTGAATACGTGGTGGATTTCCTGCCCAAGGTGAAGCTCGAAGTCGTGGTGCCCGATGCCCTGACCGAGCGCGTGGTGGAAGCCATCGCTGACGCTGCGCAGACCGGCCGCATCGGTGACGGCAAGATTTTCGTCGTGCCGATCGAAACGGCGGTGCGCATCCGCACCGGCGAACGGGACGACGACGCTCTCTGAAAAATCTCCCGGCCTAGGTCGGATCGGAAATGCGCCGGCACGGGGGGCCGGCACCGTTTCTGAAATACGAAATACCCCTATCCTCTTTCGCCGCGCGAAAGAGCAACACGGAGAAAACAACAAATGGCAAGTGCAAAGGACGTCCTCAAGAAGATCAAGGACGAGGAGATCGAATGGGTCGATCTTCGCTTCACCGACCCCAAGGGCAAGTGGCAGCACCTGACCATGGTGTCCTCCGTCCTCGGCGAGGACGAGCTGGAAGACGGCCTGATGTTCGACGGTTCGTCGATCGAAGGCTGGAAGGCCATCAACGAGTCGGACATGATCCTGAAGCCCGACCTCGACGCCGTTTACACCGATCCGTTCTCGGCCACGCCGATGCTCATCCTGTTCTGCGACATCGTTGAGCCTTCGACCGGCGAGCTTTACGGCCGCGATCCGCGCTCGACCGCGAAGCGCGCCGAGGCTTTCGTCAAGTCGGCCGGCTTCGGCGACACCGTCTATGTCGGCCCCGAGGCCGAGTTCTTCATGTTCGATGACGTGAAGTTCTATGACAGCTATGATGGCAACGGCTTCAAGATCGACGACATCGAGCTGCCGACCAACTCGGACCGCGCCTACGACACCGGCAACCTCGCTCACCGTCCGCGCGCCAAGGGCGGTTACTTCCCGGTGGCGCCGGTTGACAGCTGCATGGACATCCGCGGAGAGATGGTCTCGACCATGCTCGAGATGGGCCTGCCCTGCGACAAGCACCACCACGAAGTCGCCTCCGCTCAGCACGAGCTGGGCCTGACTTTCGGCACGCTGGTCACCACCGCTGACCGCATGCAGATCTACAAGTACGTGGTGATGATGGTCGCTCAGGCTTACGGCAAGACCGCGACGTTCATGCCCAAGCCGATCATGAAGGACAACGGATCAGGCATGCACACCCACATGTCGATCTGGGAAAAGGGCCAGCCCCTTTTCGCCGGTAACGGCTATGCCGGCCTGTCGGACACTTGCCTCTACTTCATCGGCGGCGTCATCAAGCACGCCAAGGCGCTGAATGCTTTCACCAACCCGACCACCAACAGCTACAAGCGCCTGGTGCCGGGCTATGAAGCGCCCGTGCTGCTGGCCTATTCGGCCCGCAACCGTTCGGCCTCCTGCCGCATTCCCTACGGCGCGGGCGCCAAGGCGAAGCGCGTGGAATTTCGCTTCCCCGACGCGATGGCCAACCCCTATCTGTGCTACTCCGCGCTGCTCATGGCCGGTCTCGATGGCATCAAGAACAAGATCCATCCGGGCGAGGCCATGGACAAGAACCTCTACGATCTGCCGCCGGCCGAACTCGCCGAAGTGCCGACCGTTTGCGGCAGCTTGCGCGAAGCGCTGGACAGCCTGGTCGCCGACCACGACTTCCTCCTCGAAGGCGGCGTGTTCACCAAGGACCAGATCGAAGCTTATCTCGAACTGAAGTGGCCGGAAGTGCTGCGCTGGGAAACCACGCCGTCGGCTGTCGAGTTTGACATGTACTACAGCGCCTGATCCCAGGATCGGGCGGCGACACGTTCGCCGAGTGGGGCGTCCGGAGCAATCCGGGCGCCCTTTTTCGTTTGAGCAGGCGCGCGCGGCCTTGTTACCATCCGCGAAATTGTCACGCTGAACCGGCCGTTCATCTGGCGTTGGATTTCCCTTCATATGACAGCGGCGGCGGGCAATCGAACCGGAGACACGAGCGGAGAGTATCGACATGCGCAAGGCCCCCCTCACCCTCACCCTGATAAGCAGCGCAGCATTGGCCTTGGCCGCCTGTTCCGGGCATTCCGCCCAGGTTGCACTGGCCGCGGCGCAGCAGGCGGCGACTGCCCCCGCATCCTTGCCCGACGTGCTGGACAATGCCGACGGGCTGCAAACCGTCGCCGAGGCGCTGAAAGTCACCGGCGTCGCGACAGCCTTCAAGGGCCGGGCCAGCTACACCCTGCTCGCTCCTGAAGACGGCGCCTTCGCCGCCGCCGGTGATCCTGACAACAAGCTGATGGCCCCCGGCGATCACACCGCGCTGGCCGCCCTCATCAAGGATCACATCCTGCCGGGCCGCGTTACCCCGCGCGACATCAACGCCGCGATCGATGCCAGTCCGGACGGGCAAGTGACGATGTCCAGCCTTGGTGGGGAGGAATTGACGTTCACCCGCTCCGGCAAGACCATCACCGTCACCGCGCCGGACGGTTCAGGGGCGCAGTTCGACGGCGAGCCGGTGATCGGCGGGTCAAGCATCGCCATCCCGATCACCAGCGTCCTCAACCAAGCCTGAGCAAACTCAAAAACCATTTTCCTACAGGAGACATTTTGGTTATCTGAATTGCCGTTTCAAACCTTTATGGAGAAATGGCGTGCTGAACCGCGAGCCGATTTTCGATGAAGTGCGCCGCATGCTGGGGCGCGGGTTCGCCCAGTCCGAAGTGGCGCGCCTCGATGAGGCGATCGACCGCGCACTGAACCAAACCGCGCCTCCGCCGCGCCAACTCGGCCTCGCGGGCAGAGCGCTGATCCGTAAATGGGAAGGTTGCGCCAAGCGTCGTTCGGACGGTCGCTTCGAAGCTTATCCCGATCCCGGCAGCGCCGATGGGATGCCGTGGACGATCGGTTGGGGTTCCACCGGCCCGGATATCCGCGGGGGCGTGATCTGGACGCAGGCGGAATGCGACGCGCGCTTCGATCGCGACATCCTTAAATACGTCAACGAAGTCGCCCAGGCGCTTGGCGACGCACCCACCACGGCGAACCAGTTCGATGCGCTGGTCTCATTCCACTACAACACCGGCGCGATCGACAGAGCTTCACTGACCAGGCTGCATCGGCAGGGGCGGTTCGCGGAGGCCCAGGGGGAGTTCGGCAAGTGGGTCCACAACAACGGACCGGTGCTGGCCGGGTTGGAAAAACGCCGAGCGGAGGAGGCTGCGCTTTATGGTGAAGCATGAACGCGCGGGATGACCACCACATCAGAGTCCGCTTTAAGCAGACGTGATGCCTTCGCTGAATGGCTGGGATGTCG
Organism: Novosphingobium sp.; assembly: GCF_036733805.1. Taxonomy (GTDB): domain Bacteria; phylum Pseudomonadota; class Alphaproteobacteria; order Sphingomonadales; family Sphingomonadaceae; genus Novosphingobium. The sequence goes on from NZ_DAIMZT010000021.1 coordinate 34,973, forward strand.
GGGTGAGCGGACATCGATCTTTGAGACCGCCCTTGTCGTCCGCAAAGGGGGCCGCACTAACCGCCTTCCCAAGGCGCCATATCCGACAACCATTTGTTGTATTTCTCTGTGTTACTCGGCGCCTTCACAAAAGCCATCGAGCTCCAAACAACTATCACCCCGATAAGATACCATCCCATTGCGCGGAAGAAATACTTAGCCGATAGAAAATCGCCGATCCAGAGCATCAGCAAGCAGGCCGATAGACACAGCCCAAATAGGCTCATGATCGTAATGCGCTGCCGTGAAACAGTTGTGGGCTTTGGCCGTTGGGCTGGAGCAATATAGTGTTCCCGCCGGGTCGTCTCTGGCGGGCCTATGGCAGCGAATACAGCGCCCAAGGTCAGGGAGACAATTGGCCAAGGTTGAAAGAATCGAACACTAATCGCCAAACCGCAGGGCATCGCGACGAATTTTACAAGCCAGATGAAGTCCTTCATGTTCTTTTTCCGCCTTTGATACGGACCTTGATACCTAACACAGGGGCGGGTTTACCAACATGTAAAATGACAATGCCAACGTCGGCAACGTTGGCGCATCCCGAACGACCGCTCACAAGCAATGCATGGCGGCTTCTTGCCGTAAAGCTCCCGACTGCAACCCAGCCCCTCACAACCGTGGCAGAGTCACGCCCTTTTGCCCCATGTATTTGCCCGCACGGTCGGCGTAGCTCGTCTCGCAGGGTTCGTTGCCCTGCAGGAACAGGAACTGGCAGGCGCCTTCATTGGCGTAGATCTTGGCCGGGAGCGGTGTGGTGTTGGAGAACTCCAGCGTCACGTGCCCTTCCCAGCCCGGCTCCAGCGGCGTGACGTTTACGATGATGCCGCAGCGCGCATAGGTGCTCTTGCCCAGGCAAATCACCAGCACGTCGCGCGGGATGCGGAAGTATTCGACGGTGCGGGCGAGGGCGAAGGAGTTGGGCGGGATCACGCAAACATCTGTCTTGCGGTCGACGAACGAGTTGCTGGCGAAGTCCTTGGGATCGACCACCGCCGAATCGACATTGGTGAAGATCTTGAACTCATCTGCCACGCGCGCGTCATAGCCATAGGAGGACAGGCCATAGGAAATGCACCCGTCGCGGCGCTGCGCCTCCACGAAAGGTTCGATCATGCCCGTTTCGCGGGCCTGCTGCCTTATCCATTTGTCACTGAGAATCGCCATCCGCAGGTGATTCCCGAAGGCGCTTTGCGGGGCAAGTCGCCGATGGGGGTTGTCCACCGGGCACGGACACGACAACATGGGCGAGCCCGTGCTCCTGCGAATAACGCGGCAAAATGTTCCTTAGGAACACAAACTTAGGCGTTTACCCTTGGTCTTAAGGAGTTTTTCACTGGAAACGCGGAAATTCCCATCCGCCGGGATCAGCACTTTCGGCACTCAACGCCCCTCTCGATGGAGAATGCCAGTGCGGAACCTGATTAAGAAGCTCGCCGAGGACAAAAAAGGCGCGACGGCCATTGAATACGGACTGATCGCCGCACTGATCGCTGTCGCCGCGATCGCCGCCATGCAGGGCCTGGGCTCACAGCTGAACACCACCTTCTCGACAACCTCTTCGGCAATGGTCACCACCAGCTGACACCTGACCCGTTTCCAAGCAGCTTTCGGCAAGACCCTCGGCACGGTAGAGTGTCGGGGGTCTTGCCTCATCTGAAGGACCACAGCTTAACTTTATTCCAAGCTTAACATTCGGCTGATATCCCGCGCGCCATGACCCAGCCTGCTCGCATTCTCGTGGTTTTCGGCACGCGGCCGGAAGCCATCAAGCTGTTTCCCGTCATTCACGCACTCAAAGACGATCCGCGTTTCGAATGCGTGGTCTGCGTATCGGCGCAGCATCGGCAGATGCTCGACCAGGTGCTGGAAATCGCGGGTATCGTCCCGGACCACGACCTTGACGTGATGCAACCGGACCAGACGCTGGACGCGCTCACCGCCAGCCTGCTTACCGGGCTCGGCAAAGTGATGGACCAAGTGAAGCCGGACCGCGTGATCGTGCAAGGCGATACCGCCACCGCCATGACCGGCGCCCTCGCCGCCTATTATCGCAAGCTGCCCATCGATCATGTCGAGGCGGGGCTGCGCAGCAACAATGTCTATCATCCCTGGCCGGAGGAGGTGAACCGCAAGATCATCGGCGCCATGGCCAGCCTGCACTTCGCGCCCACTGCGACTTCGGCGGCGGCCCTCATCAACGAGAATGTCGATCCCGCCCGCGTCCACGTCACCGGCAATACGGTGATCGACGCGCTGCATTGGGTTTCGGCAAAGATCGAGGCCGAGCCCGCGCTCGCTTCCGGCCTTGCGGAACTCGAAGCGATGTTCGCCGACAAGCGGATCATCGGCGTCACCAGCCATCGCCGCGAGAACTTCGGCGAGGGCATGGAGCAGATCGCCCAGGCCATTCGCGAAATCGCGGCGCGACCGGACACGGCGGTGATTTTCCCCGTCCACCTCAATCCCAACGTGCGCAAGGTGATGAACGAGCGGCTTTCCGGCCTTAGCAATGTGGCGCTGATCGAACCGCTGGATTACCCCCATTTCGCACGCCTGCTCAACATCGCAGAGATCATGCTGACGGACAGCGGCGGCGTGCAGGAAGAAGCCCCCGCGCTCGGCAAGCCGGTGCTGGTCATGCGCGAGACGACCGAGCGGCCGGAAGGCGTGGAGGCCGGAACTGCCAGGCTGGTCGGCACCGACGCATTGAGGATCGTTACCGAAATATCAACCTTGCTTGACGATACAGCAGCTTACGAGGCCATGGCGCGCGCTCACAACCCCTTTGGGGACGGGCATTCGGCGCGCCGAATCGTGGAGCTGCTTGCACATGAAATCGGACATTAAACCCAGCGTTTGCGTTGTCGGTCTGGGCTATATCGGACTTCCCACGGCCGCAGTGATCGCCCGCGCCGGATGCAAGGTGCTCGGCCTCGACGTCTCGCAGAAAGTCGTCGACACGATCAATCGCGGCGAGATCCATATCGAGGAAGTCGACCTTGACGGTCTGGTCCACGCGGTTGTCTCTCGCGGGCTGCTTTCGGCCTCGACGCAAGTGGCGCCGGCCGACATCTTCGTCATCGCGGTCCCTACGCCTTTCGACAAGAACCACGCGCCCGATATTTCCTATGTCCTGGCCGCCGGGCGCACGATAGCGCCGGTCCTGAAGGCCGGAGACGTGGTGATCCTGGAATCCACCTCTCCAGTGGGCACGACGGAGCAGCTTCGCGACATGATCGCGCAAATGCGGCCTGATCTCAAAGTGCCCGGCCTGACCGCGGAGACCCCCGATATCTCGATCGCCTATTGCCCGGAGCGCGTGCTGCCCGGCCATATCCTGGAAGAGCTGACCAACAATGATCGTTCGATCGGTGGCGTGACCCCGCGCTGCGCCCGCAAGGCGCTGGCCTTCTACAAGCGTTTCGTGCGCGGCGAATGCATCACCACCGATGCCCGTTCAGCCGAGATGACCAAGCTGGTCGAGAACGCCTATCGCGATGTCAACATCGCCTTCGCCAATGAACTTTCCATCGTTGCGGACAAGATGGGCCTGGACGTGTGGGAAGTGATCCGCCTTGCCAACCGTCACCCGCGCGTGAACATCCTTTCGCCCGGCCCCGGCGTGGGTGGCCACTGCATCGCCGTCGACCCCTGGTTCATCGTTCATGGCGCGCCCGAGGAAACCCCGCTGATCCGCACCGCACGCGGCGTCAATGACGGCAAGATGCACCACGTGATCGCCAAGGCCGAAGCACTGGTGGAGGCGCATCCCACAGCCAAAGTCGCCTGTCTCGGCCTGGCCTTCAAAGCCAATATCGACGACTTTCGAGAAAGCCCGGCCCGCTTCGTCGCCAGTCGCCTGGCCCGCAAGTTCGGCGGTCGCATCCATATCGTGGAGCCTTATGCTGCCGGGCTGCCGATTGAGTTCACCGACACCGGCGTCACTCAGATCGATATCGATGATGCCCTGGAGACTTGCGACATTCTGATCGTGCTGGTCGATCATGACGTATTCCGCGTGGTCCCCCTGGCCGAGCGGGCGGATAAGCTGGTCTACGACACGCGAGGCATCTGGCCTGACCAGCCCCGTGTCGTGCGGGAAGAAGAAGCGCGGCTGCAACTGGCGGGGTGAACCCACTCGTTCGTCTCTCGATTTGGCTCGACACGAACGAGACGGCCTCAACGTCAACCCGCTGGAAAACGCCTTCGCACCCTGCTAGATCGCCGGCTCATGATGAACCCGCCTGAAACCGTCTACACCGATTCCCACCGCGTTTGCTGCGATGGAGCCACTGACATTCGCGCCGGCGCCGCGTTAGGTCATCCGCGCGTCTGGCTGGAGATCGATGAGAAGGGCTTTGTCGAATGCGGCTATTGCGATCGCCGCTTCGTGCTTAAGAGCGGCCCGGCGGACCGGCAGGCCGCCTGATCTTTTCTTTCGCCGCAGCATAATGCTCTCTATATCGGGAGCATGACAGCCACTGATCCCCGCTCGCTCCTCTATCGCCAACTCACGCCGGAAGACGCGCAGGCGCTGGCTGCAGAAACATTGCGCCGCTGCGACGATGGCGAGCTTTACCTGCAGTTCGTGGCGAGCGAGGCGTTCGGATACGATGATGGGCGCCTGAAGACCGCAGACTATTCGCGCGATGCCGGCTTTGGCCTGCGCGGCGTTTCGGGTGAGATGACCGGCTTTGCTCATGCGAATGAGATTTCCGCCGCCGCCATACGCCGCGCGGGTGAAACGCTGCAACTGCTCGACCCTGCCACGGGACGGCGCGCCGCGCCGCCGCAGAAGAGCAACCGGCGCCTCTACACCGATGCCTCGCCGCTTGATCTTGTCGGCTTTTCCGAGAAGGTGAAGCTGCTGGAAACGATCGATGCCGCCGCCCGCGCCCGCGATCCGCGAGTGGCGCAGGTCAGCGCCACGCTTTCGGGCACCTGGTCAGTGGTGGAGATCGTTCGGCCGGACGGGTTCATCGCCACTGACGTGCGCCCACTGGTGCGCCTCAGCCTTTCGATCGTCGCGGAAAGCAATGGCCGGCGAGAAACCGGATCGTTCGGGGTCGGCGGTCGCCGGCTTTACGACGACCTTTTCAAGCCCGAGACCTGGAATGAGGCAATCGACACCGCCCTGGCCCAGGCGCTGGTCAACCTTGAAAGCGTCGATGCTCCGGCGGGCGAAATGCCGGTGCTTCTGGCGCCCGGCTGGCCCGGCGTGATCCTGCATGAGGCGATCGGGCACGGCCTGGAGGGCGATTTCAATCGCAAGGGCACTTCGGCCTTTTCCGGCCGCATCGGCGACCGCGTCGCCGCGCCCGGCGTCACCATCGTTGACGACGGCTCGATCGAGGGACGTCGTGGCTCTCTGTCCATCGATGATGAAGGCACACCGACCCAGGAAACCGTGTTGATCGAGGACGGCATTCTGAAAGGTTATATGCAGGATCGCCTCAATGCGCGCCTGATGGGCGTGGAACCCACGGGCAACGGCCGCCGTGAAAGCTATGCCCATGCGCCCATGCCGCGAATGACCAACACGTTCATGAAGGCGGGCAACGACGATCCCGCCGAATTGCTCAGCCGGATCGGGAAAGGCATCTATGCCAAGAACTTCGGCGGCGGGCAGGTGGACATCGTCTCAGGCAAGTTCGTGTTCTCGTGCACCGAAGCCTACAAGGTGGAGAATGGCAAGCTCGGCCCCCCAATCAAGGGGGCTACCTTGATCGGTGACGGACCCTCGGTGCTGACCAGGGTGAAGGGCATCGGCAACGACATGGAACTTGATCGAGGCGTCGGCGTCTGCGGCAAGGGCGGCCAGAGCGTTCCGGCAGGCGTCGGGCAGCCGACGCTGCTGATCGAAGGGCTGACGGTGGGCGGCACGGCCTGACGCGGTCAGCTTCGGTTCAGGCAGCCGGCGCTAAATGCCGTATGGCGGACGAGGGAACGTTTGAGAGGGGAGAATGGCTATGAAAAAATCCGTCACCGCCATAGCCGCGACCCTGCTGGCGGGCGCCGTCCTGCTTTGCCCTCCAGCGATTGCGGCGCAACCTAAGCTTACCGGCGAGCAACAACTTGCAAAGATGCTGGAAGGCCGCGAAGCGGGAAAGCCGGTCGACTGCATTCCGTTGTCGCAGACATCCAACACGACCGTCATTTATAAAACCGCTATCGTCTATCGCGTCGGCTCGACGCTCTACGTCAACCGGCCGACCAATGCCGACCTGCTCGACAATGACCAGATTCTGGTGACACGCCTCACCGGCTCGCAGCTTTGCAGCATCGATACAGTGCAATTGCACGACCGCAGCATGCCGCACATGTGGAACGGCTTCGTCGGACTGAGAGAGTTTGTTCCTTACAAGAAGGCGGCGGCCAAGTAGGCGCCACCGCTCGACACGAGTCCCTTGCAGGAGGCGGCCGGGAGCTTGCTCGCGGCCGTTTCCTTATGCATTCCCTGTAAAAGCACTTTTCAGCCGATATTGATCGCGCGCGATTATGGGATGAGGACGGCCGCGCCGTCAAAGCGTCCGGCGCGCAGATCGGCCAGCGCCTGGTTGGCATCGCCGAGCGGATAAATCGTCGTCTCGGTCCGAATGCCTATTTTCGGTGCGAGCGCCAGGAAATCCAGCCCGTCCTTGCGCGTGAGATTAGCGACGGAAACGAGTTGCCGCTCTTCCCACAAGAGCGAATAGGGAAAGGCGGGAATATCGCTCATATGGATGCCCGCGCACACTACTCGGCCACCCTTGCGAACCACCTTCAGCGCTTGAGGGACCAGCGCTCCAACCGGGGCGAAGAGGATCGCTGCATCGGGCGGTTCGGGCGGCTGTTCCATCGAATCTCCAGCCCAGGTGGCCCCCAGCTGCCGTGCGAACGCCTGCGAAGCCAAATCGCCAGGACGGGCGAAGGCGAAGACCTTCCTGCCCTGCCAAAGCGCCACCTGCGCAATGATGTGCGCAGCGGCACCGAAGCCGTAAAGGCCCAGGCGTTTCCCCTCTCCCGCCATGGTCAGCGAGCGCCACCCGATCAGCCCCGCGCACAGCAACGGCGCCAGCGCAACGTCATCCCCATCCTCTCCCAAGGGGAAGACGTAACGCGCATCGGCCAAGGCCGCGGTCGCATAACCGCCATTGCGCGTGTACCCCGTGAACGTGGGCGCATCGCACAGATTCTCATGATCCGTCTGGCAATAAGAACAAACGCCGCAGGTGTGGCCGAGCCACGGAATACCGACGCGTTCGCCGAGGCGAAGCCCCTCCACCCCCGCGCCGAGCGCATCAATGCGGCCGACAATCTCGTGTCCCGGAACGATCGGCAGATGCGGCTCGGACAACTCGCCATCCACCACGTGCAGATCGGTCCGGCATACGCCGCAGGCCGTCACGCGGACGCGAATCTGGCCGGGATCGGGGATGGGATCAGGCAACTGGGTATATTCGAGCGGGCTACGCAATGCCTTGAGGACCATGGCCCACATACGCGTCTCCTTCGAGAGCGGCGACTGTCTGGAATGCATGCCGACATGGCTTCTCAACATACCATACCGCTCACTCAAAGCGCTCGGCAATCCGCACAGCCTAACAGCGGGGAATGGGGCGGCAGTAATACGACGTCTTGCCCGCCAAGCCTTGGCATCATAACCATCGAAGCGCTCTTTGCTGAAGATGAGAACCATGGATCCTGCCGACAGCGTGCACAACAATCTGGTTCAGGCGCTTAGTTCGGGCGCGCTTCCATCGCGGCGATCCACCTTCACGTTAACCGACGCCGGCGTTGACGCTCCGGCGCTGTTGGACCTGTTTCATTCCCAGGTCGTCAGCCGCCAGCTCGATCGCATATCGCGGCAGCTTCAGGCGCGCGGCGAAAGTTTCTACACCATTGGCAGTTCCGGCCATGAGGGCAATGCCTCCATCGCCGCGGCCACGCGCGTCGGCGACATGGCCTTCCTTCATTATCGCGACGCTGCTTTCCAGGTCCAGCGATCGAAGCAGCTGCCAGGGCAGACGCCGATCTGGGACATGTTATTAAGCTTCGCGGCTTCGTCGGAGGACCCCATTTCAGGGGGGCGCCACAAGGTTCTGGGCTCGAAAGCACTCCATATCCCACCGCAGACCAGCACGATCGCCTCGCATCTGCCGAAAGCCGTGGGTGCGGCCTTCGGAATCGGCATCGCCAAGGCGTTGGACCTTCGCGACCGCCCACTGGACGATGATGCCATTATTTTGTGCAGCTTCGGCGATGCTTCCGCCAATCATTCGACGGCGCAGGGCGCGATCAACTGCGCCAGCTGGGCGGCCTATCAGGGCACGCCGATGCCGATCATGTTCATTTGCGAGGACAATGGCATAGGCATTTCTACCCATACTCCAGAGGGCTGGATCGCCGCCTCGTTCCGCAACCGCCCGGCGCTTACCTACATTGCGTGCGACGGGCTTGACCTGCTCGATACGCTGATCGCCGCCAAAGCCGCAGCGGACATCGCACGCCTGCGCCGGAGGCCGGTGTTCCTGCACATGGGATGTGTTCGGCTTTATGGCCATGCCGGCTCTGACGTGCAAACCGCCTATATGTCGAAAGCGGAAATCCTGGAAACTGAGGCGCACGATCCATTGCTTCACAGTGCCGCGGTACTGGTCGACCTGGGTGTGATGCGGGCCGATCAGATTCTCGATCTTTATTCGGAAACGGGCGAAACGATCGTCCGGCTCGCCGAGGATGCAATAAAACGGCCGAAGATCGGCAGCGCAAGGCAAGTAATGGCAAGCGTGATCCCGCCACGTCGGCCCTTGCCGCCCGCCCACCGGCCCACACCCGAAGAGCGTGCAGCGCTCTTCGCTAGTGATGCTTCTCAGTTGGACAAGCCTCAGCATATGGCCCGCCTGTTGAGTTGGGCGCTCGCGGACCTGATGCTGGCCTATCCGCAAATCGTGCTGGCTGGGGAAGACGTGGGGCCCAAGGGCGGTGTCTATAACGTGACCGCAAAACTCCACCATCGTTTCGGACCCCGGCGCGTCATCAATACCCTGCTGGATGAGCAGAGTATTTTGGGCTTGGGTATCGGCTTTGCCCACAATGACTTGCTGGCTATCACGGAAATCCAGTTCCTGGCTTACGTGCATAACGCCGAAGACCAATTGCGAGGCGAAGCGGCTACCCTGCCCTTCTTTTCGAACGGTCAATATGCCAATCCAATGATCGTGCGGGTCGCCGGGCTGGGCTATCAAAAGGGCTTCGGCGGGCATTTCCATAATGATAACAGTCTGGCGATCTTTCGCGACATTCCCGGCTTGATCGTTGCTTGCCCGTCAAACGGCCGGGATGCCGTCGCCATGCTACGCGAGTGTGTTCGTCTTGCGCTTGAGGAGCGCCGCGTCGTGGTTTTCGTGGAGCCGATCGCCCTTTACATGACGCGAGACCTCAATGCCGAAGCGGACGGCCTGTGGGCCAGCATTTATGAAGAGCCCGTTCAGGCAGCGCCGATTCCGTTGGGCGCAATCGGACGTTATGGCGACGGAACCGACCTGGCCATCGTAAGTTACGCCAACGGCTGTTATCTGTCGCGCCAGGCGCAAACGCTGCTGGCGGAACGGCACGACATCAACGCGCGGGTGATCGATCTACGCTGGCTGGCGCCGCTCGATGCGGATGCCCTTCTGGCCGAAGTGGGTGAAGCGACACGCGTTCTCATCGTCGATGAATGCCGCATCACCGGATCGCAGAGTGAGGGGCTAATGGCGCTGTTCACGGAGCGGGCGCCAGATCTGGCAGTCAGCCGCGTCGCCGCTGAGGACAGCTTCATCCCTCTCGGCCGCGCAGCAACATTG
>NZ_DAIMZT010000022.1:0-10509 GCF_036733805.1 Novosphingobium sp.
CTTCGCTGGGGCAGTCGAGCCGATGATTGGCGCGCCCGATCCGCTGCAGCAGCCGTGATGAACCCTTGGGCGCGCCCATCTGCACGACGAGATCGATATCCCCCCAGTCGACGCCGAGATCGAGGCTGGCTGTGCAGACCAACGCCCGCAAATCGCCGCGCGCCATCGCCGCTTCCACCTTGCGCCGCGCTTCGCGGGACAAGGAGCCGTGATGGATGCCGATCGGCAGGTTATCCTCATTGGCATCCCACAGTTCCTGGAAGATATATTCGGCCAGGAAGCGGGTGTTAGTGAAGATCAACGTGGTGCGGTGCGCCCTGATCTGCTCGATCAGTTGCGGGATTGCCCAGGTCGCGGCGTGGCCGCTCCACGGAATGCGCTCTTCGCGGGGGAGCAGGATCTCAACCTGGGGGGCAGCGGCTGGCTCCCCCTCAACCTGCGTCACCGCGTCGATATCTCCCCAGGGGGCGATCCAGCCGCGATAGGCATCGGGGTCCGCCAGTGTCGCGGAAAGGGCCGCGCGTTGCAATCCGGGGCTGATCGTCTGCAACCGCGCCAGCGATAGCGCCAGCAGATCGCCGCGCTTGCCGGCGGCGAAAGCATGGACTTCATCGATGACGACGCGCTTGAGCCCGGCGAACAGCGTCGGCGCCTCAGGATAACTCAGCAAGAGAGAAAGCGATTCGGGGGTAGTTAGCAGGATGTGAGGCGGGCGGGCGCGCTGGCGGGTCTTGCGGTCCGAAGGTGTATCGCCGCTGCGCGTTTCGACCCGGAGGGGCAGGCCCATCTCGTCGACCGGCGCGAACAGGTTTCGCTGCACGTCCGTCGCCAATGCCTTGAGCGGAGAGACATAAAGCGTATGCAGCCCTTCCGGCGGGCCGCCTGCTTCAAGCCTTGAAGGGCAGAATGCCGCCAGCGTCGGAAGGAAACCCGCCAGCGTTTTGCCCGCCCCGGTGTCCGCGACCAGCAGGGCGTGACGCCCCGCGTCAGCCGCGGCCAGCATTTCCTGTTGGTGACGCCGCACCCGCCAACCGCGCGCGGCAAACCAGGCGGCGATCTCTGGAGGAACCGCGCCGGTCTGCATCAGACAATCGGCAAGGGCATCGGCATAGTTCCAGGTGGAGCATATCGGCGCGACAGGGGGAAGCCCTGTCGCGCATGAGGAGATCGGGTAGACTTGCGAAGCGCGGCGGTTTGCCGAATAGCAGACCCTTGAAGGGGCGAGATGCATGACCACCGATCCCGAAATCGCGCGGCTGACAAGCGTGGGCATGGGGCTGGCGCTGGGCCTGCTTGTGGGCCTGCAACGCGGCTGGGCGCTCCGCGACCGGGCGGAAGGCTCGCGCTTCGCAGGCATCCGCACATTTGCCCTGTTCGGCATGGGCGGCGCGATCGCCGGCGTGCTTTATGCTTCCGCGCGCGGGCCGGCGATGGCGCTGCTGGTTGCGGCCTGCGCTCTGGTGCTGCTCGGCTACGTTCGCACGGCGCGGACGCGGGATGCGATCAGCGGCACTTCGGGCGTGGTCGCTCTTCTCACGTTGGCCAGTGGATTCCTGGTCGGCAATGGGGAGGAACTGCTGGGCACCGCGGTGGCGGTGGTGACGGTGCTGCTGCTGTCCATGCGCGAGCAGCTTCACCGCTGGGTCAGGCATCTGAGCGAACGGGAAATGCTTTCAATCGCCCGCTTCGCTGTGATCGCGCTGGTCGTCCTGCCACTGCTGCCGGACCGACCCTTTGGTCCCTACCATGCCTGGAATCCGCAGAAGCTGTGGCTGGTTGTGGTCATGGTATCCGGCTTTTCCTTTGCCGGTTATTTCGCCGCCCGATTGCTTGGCCCCGCCCGCGGCATTCTGGCGACGGCGGCCGCCGGTTCCGTGGTCTCTTCCACCGCCGTCACCGCGGCGCTCGCCCGCAGGATGAAGGGCGGATCCGACGAGCTTCCCATCCTGGCGGCGGCGGCGGCCACGGCCTCGATAGTCATGTTCCTGCGCGTGCTGACGCTGACCGCGCTGTTGGCCCCGTTCGCCCTTCCCACCCTCGCGCGCCTGTGCCTGCCCGGCCTGACGGTCAGTTCGCTGGCCGCTGCATGGTACTTGCGCAAGAGCCGGAATTTATCCCCTCCTCCGCCGGCGGACGGAATCGAAACCCGCAATCCCTTCGATCTCCAGCCGGCTCTGCTGCTGACCGCGATGGTGATGGTCATGAGTGTGGCCGCGCGCTGGGTGCTGGAACATTACGGCGACCGCGGACTGGCCGTGGTGCTCGCCATCTCGGGAACGGTGGACGTCGATTCGGCGATCATCACCATGGGCACGCTGGCGGCCGATGCCCTGACCCCGCACGCGGCGGGGCTGGTGCTCGCGGTGCCGGTGACGCTGAACACTCTGTTCAAGGCTCTGGTCTCCATCGGCATCGGCGGCTGGGAAAATGGTCGCCACGCCGCGCTTCCCCTGCTGGCCACAGCGCTGGCGGTGGCGGCCGGCTGGCCGCTGATAGGCTGACGGACCGCGCGTTCAGCGCCCCTTGGCGACTGACCACCTTTAAAGCGGCGGGTCGTGGATCGTTTGACGAAACCGCGCGTTTTATCCGAGGACGGAGGGACATTCCCGCATGTCGCGCGGTTTCTGGCCTCCGCACTTCGACATAGATGGAGGATTCCCATGAATCGATACGATCGCAATCCGTTGCGCCAGCAGGGCGACGGTTACAGCGGCACGCACGGCTCGTATGATACTCCCCGCCAAGCCGACCAGTGGCAGGGCGAACCCGGCGGTCAGGCCGGGGGCGGCTGGGACTATGACGATGGCCAACAGACGCAATATCGCCGTAACGAACGCAGCGACCTAGCCGGTACGGGGCGCGGCGCTTTCGGGGAGGCGGAGCGTGAAGGGCGCGGGCCAAACGGGCTGGAACGCGAATACCGCTCCGATCCACGCGTCGACCGGCAGCGGAACCGGGACACCAGCGCCTATCGCTCCGGTTATCCGGACCGATATTATGACGCCGGCTCTCGGACTGACTTCTCACCCTTCACCAGTGAGGACTACGGCGGCCGCGATCTTTACGCGCGCAGCGGTTGGGCAGGCGGCGGCATGCGGCCCAGCGACACCTATCGGTCCAGCTACGGACTTTCGCGAGGGGACTGGACCGGCACTGACGATTACCACGGCTGGCGCGAATATGGTGAACGTCGCGGCTTCTTCGAGCGCGCCGGCGACGAGATCGCCAGCTGGTTCGGCGACGAGGATGCCGCCCGCCGCCGCGAACAGGACCACCGCGGTCGCGGCCCCAGCGACTACACCCGATCGGACGAACGCATCCGCGAAGACGTGAACGACAACCTGACGCACGATCACCGCGTCGACGCCAGCCATGTGCGGGTTACCGTCAAGAACGGCGAAGTGACGCTGGATGGCACTGTCGACAGCCGCACGGCCAAGCGATGTGCGGAAGATGTGGCCGAAGACGTGCATGGAGTTCGGCATGTGCAGAACAATCTGCGCGTGGAGGACGCGGCATTGAAAATGACGACGGCCGCTTCCAAGCCGACCACCACGAATGCGGGCTGAAAAAGGCGACTAAGCGTCCGTGGGAATGCCCGGAAAGCGCATTTCCAAACAGGTCTTAGGGATCCGCCAAATTCGTAGCATCTCCGTTCGTGTCGTGCGGGGGTGCTACTGATTTCGCGCAGCTTGCCTTAGCTGCGCGAAAGTCCGGATAACGCCAGTTGGGCATCGATCGTGCCGATCAGCCGTTCCAGCCCTTCCGCAGTCGCGCTTTCGGCTCGGGCAGTCAGCATGTCCTGCGTGTTGGAGGCGCGCAGCAGCCACCAGCCATCTTCGGTCGTGACACGCACGCCGTCAATGGCGACGAAATCAATGCCATCCGCCGTGAGGCGCTGCTTGACCTCTTCCACCGCAACGAACTTGCGCGCCGGATCAACCGGGAAGCGCAGCTCAGGCGTGCTGAAGCCTTCCGCCATGGCCCCGCGCATGTCTGTGACGGACCGATCCAGCCGGACGCTTGCAGCCATGAGCCGCACCGCCGCGCAAAGCCCGTCGTCAAAGCCGAACCAGTCTTCGGCGAAGAAGATGTGGCCGCTCATCTCCCCTCCGAGCGCGGCTCCGCTTTCCAGCATCTTGGCCTTGATGTTCGAATGCCCCGATTTCCACATGATCGGCTGCCCACCGAACCGTTCGACAGCATCGAACAGCATGCGCGACGCCTTGACGTCAGCGATCACCGAGGCGCCCGGCCGGCGGCGCAGGAGGTCCTGCGCGAAGATCGTCAGCAACTGGTCGCCCCAGATCACGCGGCCGGTTCCGTCGAGCGCGCCGATGCGATCGGCATCGCCATCGAATGCCACGCCGAAATCAAGCTTCTCGCGTGCGACCAGGGCTTTCAGGTCAGCGAGGTTCGTTTCCACGGTGGGATCAGGATGGTGATGGGGAAAACGCCCGTCGACCTCAGTGAAAAGCAGGTGATGTTCACCCGGCAGCTTCGCCGTCAGCCTTTCGATCGCCGGGCCGGCGGCGCCGTTGCCGGCATCCCAGCCGATCCGCAGCGAGGCCAGCTTGTCCGGCGCGACGTTTGAGAGGCCGAGCAGCAGGCGATCGACGTAAGCGTCAAGCACCTCGACCCGCTTGCTCCTGCCGCTTCCCGCTTCCCAATCTCCCGCCGCAGCCATCGCGCCCAGGTGCTGGATGTCGGCACCGAAGAATGGACGCGCGCCCAGCACCATCTTGAAGCCATTGTGATCGCGCGGGTTGTGGCTGCCGGTGACCTGGATGCCGCCATCTACGCTCAGTGTGGCTGCGGCGAAATAAAGCATCGGCGTGGCCGCCAGGCCGATCCGCACGACGTCTGCGCCTGTGGCCATCAGCCCTTCGACCAGCGCCTGCTCCAGCATTGGCGAACTGAGGCGCCCATCCCGGCCCACCACGGCCCGGTGGCCGCCTGCCCGACGCAGCAAGGTGCCGAAGGTGCGGCCGACCGCGTAAGCATCGGCAGGATGCAGAGTCTCGCCCGCCACGCCGCGAATGTCATATTCGCGAAGGATGGCCGGATCGAACTGATGGCCTCCATTCACTCCTGCTTTTCCTTCAACTGTGTTTCGAACAGGGCTCGCCGAAGCGGATCACTTGTTATCGTCGATCAGCTCGGCCAGAAGCAGATCGCGCGCCGCATTCGCTTCATGAACCTGCTCATTGCTGCCGCCCCGATCCGGGTGAATCGCGGCAATCCGTCGGCGGTGCGCCTCGATGATCGCTTGCCGCCCGGCGTCCGCCTTCACGCCCAGAACTTGACGCGCATGAGCCAGTGCGAAAGACTGGCGGACCTTGCGCTTGCCGTGCCAGGGCCAGCCCCCGGTGAATACCCGCCAGGCGATACAGCCCAGCGCGATCAGCCAGAGCAGCTTCATTCGGCGGCGAGCGCGAGTTCCTGCTGGCCTCGCGCCGGCTTCGGCAGGTTGAGCCCCGCCACCAGCCCGCGCAGTTCCTGCCGCGCGACAAGATGGCTGGTGCCCAGCTCGCCCAGGTGGCCTTTGTCCAGCAAGGTCAGGCCGGATGGAAACAGCTCGCGATAAATGACGCGTTCCGATAGGCCGTTGGCGACCCGGAAGCCGACGCGTTTGGACAACTCATTTAACGCGCCCTCAAGGCGGCGCATGTTGCGGGCCTCGACATGTTGCACGCGGTTGCGCACCACCACCCAATCCATTTCGCGGCGGCCTTCGTTTAGCGTCTTCATCCCGCGCTTCTTGCGGGTTTCCCACATCAGCTCGGCATAGAAAGAGAGTTTCTTGACCTTGAAGCTCTCTCCCTCGACCTGACCGATCAGGTCGAAATCGACGAAGCTGTCGTTCAGCGGCGTTACCAGCGTATCCGCCGTGGTCGCCACATGGCGGGCAAAGGGATCGTCACGGCCGGGCGTATCGAAAATCAGGAAATCGTACCCTTCGGCGATCTGTTCGGCCAGATCGTCCAGCTCATTGACATCGTCACCCTCATAGACCGCGAACCGCGCGCCGGGCAGCCCGATCTCGCGTCGGCGCTCCGTCTCCACGCGGTTCTCGAGATAGCGAAACAAGGTGCGCTGGCGCGGATCGAGATCGATCGCGGCGACGTTTGCCCCCTGATACGCCAGGGCGATGGCGACGTGGACGGCGGTGGTGGATTTGCCGGTGCCGCCCTTTTCGTTGGCGAAGACAATGCGGTGCGCTGCCACGGGACTCCAATCGCTTTTCGGTTACGGGCAGGCCGACGGCCACCCGGTTCAAACTTATTGCCGCACAGGGCGCGCCGCGGCTAATGGCTGGCGGGTCTGCCGGTCAAGGCCATCATATCGGAGCTGCCCCAGCCAATGCAAACCGTCCACAGCCTTGATCCACTGCGCAATCTCGTTGCCGACTTGCGACAGGCGGGAAAGCTGGCTCTCGTGCCCACCATGGGGGCGCTCCATGAAGGCCATCTGACACTGGTGCGCGAAGCCAGGGCGCGAGCCGATCGGGTAGCTGTGTCCATTTTCGTCAATCCGCTGCAATTCGGGGCGGGCGAGGATCTCGACGCTTATCCCCGCCAGCTTGAGCGTGACTGCGCGCTGCTGGAAGCCGAAGGCGTCGATCTGGTCTGGGGCCCCACGGTCGAAGCCATGTATCCGCAAGGTTTCGCGACCGGGATCTCGGTGAGCGGGGTCAGCGAGGGATTGTGCGGCGCGCAGCGACCGGGCCATTTCGACGGCGTCGCCACCGTAGTGTGCAAGCTGTTCCATCAGGTCCTGCCCGATCTCGCCCTGTTCGGGGAGAAGGATTGGCAGCAACTGGCGGTCATTCGCCGTATGGCCCGCGATCTCGACCTCACCCGTCCGCATGTCGACCGGATCATCGGCGTGCCCACCGTGCGCGAGGCGGATGGGCTGGCGATGTCATCCCGCAACGCCTACCTCACCCCCCAACAGCGCGCACAGGCCGCCGCGCTGCCGGCCGCGATGCGGCAGGCGATCGCCACGATTGAGCGGGGCGCAAGCGTGCCAGCCGCGCTGGCCGCGCTCGACGTGGCGCTGCTGGCCGGGGGGTTCACCTCCATCGATTATGCCCGCCTGTGCGATGCGGAAAACCTGACGCCGCTGGAACATGCATCGACGAAGCCGATGCGGCTTCTGGTCGCGGCGAGGATCGGCAAGGCGCGTTTGATAGACAACATGGCAGTCCAGCCCGCACGCTCCTAAATAATTCTATGAAAAGCAATAATCCCGGAAATATGGTTATTTGCACCGGGACCAATAACGGCTAGGTTCAGGCCGGTTTGGGAATGGGTCCGCGCGAATCCGCGCATAAGAGGAGGGATCATCACAATGAAGAAACTGATTTGCGCGCTGGGCGCGCTCGCCGTTTCGCTGTGCGCCCAATCGGCGATGGCGGACCAGTCTTCCGGCCGCAAGCTGCAGGAAAAGGGCACGCAGCAGATTCCGATGTGTACCCGCAATCTGGGCACTGTCGCCATTGTCGAGCCTGACAAGCAGTGGTGGCGCGAACTGAACCTGGGAAGCCCGGAAGCCATCCTGCGCGTCTTCGTTCAACAGTCCCATTGCTTCACTCTGGTGAATCGCGGCCGCTCGCTGGAGAACAGCGCCATGGAGCGCGCCTTGGCCGAACAGGGCGAACTGCAAAAAGGCTCCAACATCGGCAAGGGTCAGATCAAGGCGGCCGACTATTTCCTGCAGCCGGACATTGTTTCCACTAACAACAATTCGGGCGGCTCCAACCTGGGCGGCGTGCTGGGCGGCATCGGCGGCATGTTCGGCCATGGCTTCGGCGCAATCGCCGGCGGCCTCAACATCAAGAAGGGCGAAGCGAACGTGACGCTTTCGATCGTCAATTCGCGCACGACGGTGGAGGAAGCGCTGACCGAGGGCTATGCCCGCAAGTCCGACGTCAGCTTCGGCGCCGGCGGCGGCGGTTTCTTCGGCGGCACTTTCGCCGCCGCTGGTGGCGGGGGCTATCAGAACACTCAGATCGGCCAGATCATCGTGTTGGCTTATCTCGACGCTTACACCAAGCTGGTCACGCAGCTCGGCGGTCTGCCCACGGATGCCTCCGCAGCGGCACCCAAGGCGCGCTGATAGGTTTCACCATCCTGTTCGAGGAAGGGCGGCTTCGCAATGGAGCCGCCCTTTTTGCTGCGCTAACCCGCCTTTTTCCGCAGCAGCACGGTGCGCAGCATGGCCAGCGCGATCTCCCCGCGCTGATTAGTCAATTCATGCTTGAAGACCACAATTCCCTGTGTGGGCCGCGACTTGCTTTCGCGCAATTCCACGACTTCGCTTGAACAGGTGAGCGTGTCACCGATGAAGGTCGGCTTGGGCGTCACCACCTTGTCGTACCCCAGATTGGCCACCAGCGTGCCCAAGGTGGTATCGGCGATCGAGAGGCCCACCGCGAGGCTGAAGGTAAAGGTCGAGTTGACCAGGATACGGCCGAACTCGCTTGCCTTCGCAGCCTCGGCATCGAGGTGGAGCGGCTGCATGTTATGCGTCATGGCCGAGAAAAGTAGGTTGTCCGTTTCCGTCACCGTGCGGCTGGGCTGATGGACGATCTCGTCGCCGACCTGCCATTCATCGAAATATCTACCTGGCATAATGTCTATTCCGCCTCTTCCTCGATCCGCACCAATAACGCATCCACCTGCACTTGCGCGCCGGCAGCGGCATTGAGTTCGGCCACCACCCCGTTGAAAGGCGCGGTGAGCGTGTGCTCCATCTTCATCGCCTCAAGCGTCAGCAGCTTCTGGCCCTTGGTCACCGCATCGCCCTGCGCGACTTCGACCGCGATTACTTTGCCCGGCATCGGCGCCACGATCGCGCCCGAGCCACCGACAGCGCCGTGCGCGGCGTCATGCCGCCAGGCCGATAGCTGCCAAGCCTGCCCTTGCTCGGTAATCAGCACGCTTGCAGAGGGGTCCTCGTCCCCGGCGCCGTCCAGCTCGATCTCCACTTTCTCGCCATCAAGCAGGAACCAGGCGGAGCGCCGGCGCGCGGCGTTGAGTCGGAAACCGGCCATGTCCGTCATTGGCATCAGTGCATTGGCCGCCGCTCGCAGCGCCTCGGCGGAGGGCGCCGGCGGCTGCGCCATGGCCTCTCCGTCCCGGCCGATCAGGCCGGTATCGACCGTGCCCGCGGCAAAGCCGGGATGCTGCAACGCCTTGACCAGGAATGACGCGTTCGTCTTCACCGGCCAGACCGCGCTGCCGGCCAGCATCTCGCCCAGCCGCTCACGCGCTTCCTCACGATCCTCGCCCCAGGCGATGACCTTGGCGATCATCGGATCATAGAACGGCGAGACCTCCGCCCCCTGATAAACGCCGGTATCGACGCGCCCGCCTTCGGCCTTGCCGAACTGCAGCAGTTCCAACCTGCCGATCGAAGGCAGGAAACCCTTGGCCGGATCCTCCGCGTAGAGGCGTGCCTCCATGGCCCAGCCGTTGATCGAAAGCTGGTCCTGCCGCTGCGGGATCGGCTCTCCGGCCGCGACGCGAAGCTGCCATTCGACCAGATCGACGCCGGTGATCTCTTCGGTCACCGGGTGTTCAACTTGCAGGCGGGTGTTCATTTCCATGAACCAGATCTTGTCGGCCGACAGTGCGCCAGAGCCATCGGCGATGAACTCGATCGTGCCCGCGCCGACATAATCCACCGCCTTGGCCGCGCGGACGGCGGCGGCGCACAGCGCCTCGCGCGTGGTGGCGTCCATGCCGGGGGCGGGAGCTTCCTCGATCACTTTCTGGTGGCGGCGCTGCAGTGAGCAGTCGCGTTCGAAAAGATGAACGACATTGCCGTGCTTGTCGCCGAAAACCTGCACTTCGATGTGGCGGGGAGAGGCGATGTATTTCTCGATCAGCACGTGGTCGTTGCCGAAGGAGGCCGCCGCCTCGCGCTTGCATGAGGCAAGCGCGTCGGCGAAATCCTCTTCACGCTCCACCAGCCGCATGCCTTTGCCGCCGCCGCCCGCGACCGCCTTGATGAGCACCGGATAGCCGATTTTCGCCGCTTCTCCGGCCAGAAAGCCTGTCGACTGTTCCTCACCCATGTAGCCGGGCGTCACTGGGACGCCGGCGTCGGCCATCAACTTCTTGGCCGCGTCCTTCAGGCCCATCGCGGTGATCGAAGAAGGGTTGGGGCCGATCCAGACGATCCCCGCATCCATCACGGTTTGGGCGAACGCGGCGTTCTCGGAAAGGAAACCGTACCCAGGGTGAATGGCCTCGGCGCCGCTTGCCAGCGCGGCGGCGATGATCTTCTCCCCGACAAGATAGGACTCGCGCGTGGGCGCAGGGCCGATATGCACAGCCTCGTCCGCCTCCCGCACATGAAGCGCCTGCGCATCGGCGTCGGAATAGACCGCGACCGTGCGAATGCCGAGCTTGCGCGCGGTGCGGATGACCCGGCAGGCGATCTCGCCGCGATTGGCGATGAGGAGGGATTTGAACATCTTTTAACTCCCGCTCCCTGGCG
>NZ_DAIMZT010000022.1:10609-43972 GCF_036733805.1 Novosphingobium sp.
CCGCGATTGGCGATGAGGAGGGATTTGAACATCTTTTAACTCCCGCTCCCTGGCGAAATTAGCAAAACAAATCCCTCCCCGAGCTTGTCTCGGGGAGGAATGAAACAAGCTGCTCCCCTGGTTTCCTCACATCCGGAACACGCCGAAGCGGGGCGTCTCGGGAATCGGCGCTTCGAGACAGGCCGCCAGCGCCAGGCCGAGCACGTCCCTGGTCTGAGCCGGGTCAATCACGCCGTCGTCCCACAGGCGCGCGGTGGCGTAATAGGGGTTGCCTTCGTTCTCGTACTTCTGCCGGATCGGGGCTTTGAAGGCTTCGGCTTCCTCCGGCGTCCACTTGGCGGCGTCGCGGTGGACAGTGGCGAGAACCGAGGCCGCCTGCTCCCCGCCCATCACGCTGATGCGCGCGTTGGGCCAGGTGAAAAGGAAGCGCGGATCATAGGCGCGGCCGCACATGCCGTAATTGCCGGCGCCGAAGCTGCCCCCGATCAGCACGGTGATCTTGGGAACCGTGGCAGTCGCCACCGCCGTCACCAGCTTGGCGCCGTGCTTGGCGATGCCTTCCGCCTCGTACTTCCCGCCGACCATGAAGCCGGAGATGTTCTGCAGAAACAGCAGCGGGATTCTGCGCTGGCAGGCCAATTCGATGAAGTGCGCGCCCTTCTGCGCGCTTTCGGAAAACAACACGCCGTTGTTGGCCAGGATAGCCACCGGCAACCCGTGGATATGCGCAAAGCCGCAGACCAGCGTGGTGCCGTAAAGCGCCTTGAACTCGTGAAACTCACTGTCGTCCACCACCCGCGCGATCACCTCATGCACGTCATAGGGCGCGCGCACGTCTTCCGGGATCACGCTGTAAAGCTCTTCGGGATCGTACTTGGGCGGGCGCGGTTCCTGCATCGGCAGTCCGTGCTGGTGTGCGGGGCCGATATGGCTGACGATATCGCGCACGATGCTGAGGGCGTGCTCGTCATTGTCAGCGAGGTGGTCCGTCACGCCGGATTTGCGGCTGTGCAGGTCGCCGCCCCCCAGATCCTCCGCCGAGATGACTTCGCCGGTCGCAGCCTGCACCAGCGGCGGACCGGCCAGGAAGATCGTTCCCTGCTCTTTCACGATCACTGTCTCGTCGCTCATCGCCGGCACGTATGCGCCGCCCGCGGTGCATGAGCCCATCACGCAGGCGATCTGCGGAATGCCCTTGGCGCTCATGTTCGCCTGATTGAAGAAGATGCGCCCGAAGTGCTCCTTGTCCGGAAAGACCTCCGCCTGATGCGGCAGGTTCGCCCCGCCCGAATCGACCACATAGATACATGGCAGGCGGTTTTCCTCGGCAATCTCCTGCGCGCGAACGTGCTTTTTCACAGTCATCGGATAATAAGTGCCGCCCTTCACGGTGGCGTCATTGCACACGATCATGCACTGGCGTCCCGAAACGCGGCCAATGGCGGTGATGAGACCGGCACCGGGAATGTTTTCGCCGTAAAGTCCGTTCGCCGCGAGCTGGCCCAGTTCGAGCAGCGGAGAGCCGGGATCAAGCAGGCGTTCCACGCGATCGCGCGGCAGCAGCTTGCCACGGCTCACGTGCCGCTCGCGCGATTTCTCGTTGCCGCCCAGCGCGGCTCGCGCAACCTTTTCGCGCAGGTCGTTCACCAGTGCGCGATTATGCGCATCGCGCGCCTTGGCCTCGGCACTGTCGAGATTGATGTTGGTCTGGAGCACCGGCGCGCTCATGCCTGCTATTCCTTCCCGGCCGCGCTCCGCATCGGCCTCTTCCCTTTTAAAGTTCGATTTGCCGCGTCTATCTAGTCGCAGCGTCAGATGAACGGAAATTGAAAGTTTCCGCTGTTCGTCATAGACCGTGTCTATGATAGACCAATATCTGCTGCGCTATTTTCTGGCTGTCGCCGAAACCGGCAATTTCAGCCGCGCCGCCAAGCGGGTGAGCGTTACTCAGCCCACCCTTTCCGCCGGCATCGCCAAACTGGAACGCGAGCTGGGCGTGCGCCTGTTCGACCGCGACCGGCAGGGCGTTGCCCTGACACCGGCAGGCAGCCGTTTCCTGGTGCGCGCGCGGCGGATCGCCGCCGAATATGAGCATGCGTTGGTCGAATTGAGCGAAGTGACTGACCCGACCCTGCTGCGCCTCGGCGTGCTCAACACGATCCCGGTCCGCCTGGTCGAAAGCTGGCTGGAAGAGCATCGCGCGCTTGGATCGGGAGAGGCGCTGGAATTGCTGGATGGGTCCGAGCGCGACGTCACGGAGCGGCTGGAACGCGGCCGGATCGACCTGGCCCTAACGGTGGTGCGTCCGCATCATTCCCGTTTCCATCCCGAAGTGCTGGCCCGCGAACGCTATATGATGGTGCTGCCACGGGACCATCCCCTGGCGAACGAAAGCGAAGTCCTGGCCGAACATCTCGCGCGGGATCGCATGGCGCTGCGCCGCCATTGCGAGGCATTGCCTGAGATCAATCGCTTCTTCGTAACGCGCGGCGTGCGCCCGCGCTTCGTGCTCAAGACCACCAGTGACGAGCGGGTGCTGGCCGTGGCCCGCAGCGGCATCGGCGTGGGCATGATGCCCGAATGCTTCGCCGAACCTTCCGTGCGGCTGGTGCCGGTCAAGGACTTCGAATTGACGCGTGAGATCGGCCTCCTTCATGCCGGTGACGCGCAGGTCTCTCAAGCGCGCGCCAGCCCGTTCATCGCGATCGTGCGTCGGCACTACGGCAGGGCTTGAGCAGGAACGGTTGCCACTGTCCCCGGTCCTGCCTATCCCGGCCATAATTCGCGGGCACTGCAAGGCCGCCCTTCCGGGAATAGATGAGGATATGCGCGAAATGGCTTACACCGACTTTCTGAAGCAGCAGTGCTACATTGACGGCAAATGGTGCGATGCCGATTCCGGCGCGACATTGGAAGTGACGGATCCCGGCTCAGGCCAGGTGCTCGGCACCGTGCCGAAGATGGGCGCGGCCGAAACCGCTCGCGCCATCGATGCGGCCGAAGCCGCGCTTCCGGCCTGGCGCGCCAAGACCGCCGGTGAACGGGCAAAGCTGATGCGCAAGCTGTTCGACCTGATGATCGCTCATCAGGTCGAACTGGGCGAACTGCTCAGTCGTGAACAGGGCAAGCCGTTTGCTGAAGGCAAGGGCGAGATCGCCTATGGCGCCAGCTTCATCGAATGGTTCGCCGAAGAGGGCAAGCGCGCTTATGGCGATGTGATCCCCGCTCATGCCGCGGACCGCCGCATCGTGGTCATCAAGCAGGGCGTCGGCGTCGTCGCCGCGATCACGCCGTGGAACTTTCCTAACGCAATGATTACCCGCAAGCTCGGTCCGGCGCTGGCGGCAGGCTGCACGATCGTCATAAAACCAGCCTCGGCTACGCCTTATTCGGCATTGGCGATTGCCAGGCTGTGCGAAATGGCCGGGATTCCGGCCGGCGTGGTCAACGTGGTGACCGGAAGCGCCGGGCAGATCGGCTCTGCGCTGACTTCCAGTCCCAAAGTGGCGAAGCTGACTTTCACCGGATCGACCGAGATCGGCCGCGATCTGCTGCGTGAATGCGCCGACACCATCAAGAAGTGCTCCATGGAGCTGGGCGGCAACGCGCCCTTCCTGGTCTTCGACGATGCCGATGTTGACGCGGCCGTCGATGGCGCGGTGATCTCCAAGTTTCGCAACGGGGGGCAGACATGCGTGTGCACTAACCGCTTTTACGTGCAGGACGGCGTCTACAACGAGTTCGTGACCAAGCTGGCGGCACGGGTGAACACGATCAAGGTCGGCTATGGCATGGAAGCGGGTACGGAAGTCGGGCCGCTGATCGACGAGAAGGCGGTCGAGAAGGTGGAGGAGCACTTGCGCGACGCGATCGAGGGCGGCGCCACCGTGCTGGCCGGCGGATCGCGCAACGAACGCGGCGGCAGCTATTTCAATCCGACCGTTGTGTCAGGGGTGAAGCCGGACATGAAGCTGGCACGGGAAGAAACCTTCGGCCCGCTCGCGGGCGTGATCCGCTTTGCGGACGAGGCGGACGCGATCCGCATGGCCAATCATACCGAGTTCGGCCTGGCCAGCTATTTCTACGCGACCGACATTAGCCGTGTGTGGCGCGTGGCTGAAGCTCTGGAAGCGGGCATTGTAGGCATCAACACCGGCCTGATCTCCACGGAAGTGGCGCCGTTCGGCGGCGTGAAGCAATCGGGCTTGGGGCGCGAGGGTTCGCACTATGGCCTGGATGATTACATGGAGGTCAAATACCTGTGCATGGGCGTCAAGCCGGCCTGAACGGGGATGCTCCCCCTTCCCTCAGAGGAGGGGGAGCACGGCGATAAGCCCGCCCCAGGTCAAGCAGGCCAGTCCGCCGGCCATGGCCACGGCGCGCCCGCCGGGCAGCAGCTTCTCCGCCGCCACCAGCAGTGTGAGAAAGGCGATCCAGACCAGGTTCATCACCCCGCCTACGAAGAGCAGCGCCATCAGCAGCCAGCAGCATCCGGCGCAAAAAGCGCCGTGAAGAATGCCCATGCGCAAGGCCCCCGATTTTCCCGGCCGATAGTGACGAACAAGGAACCGTGCCGGATCGCGACACTGGTGAAGGCAGGCGTCCTTAAGCGGAGAGAGCTGGTATAGCCCCGCCACGATCAGCACCGCCGCCGAGAACGGGCGGCTTGCCGAAACCATCCCCATCCCGGCCATCATCCCCGCATGTTCAAGCAGCATCTGCATCGCTGCGGCCGCACATGAGAACAGCCCCCAGACAAGCAAATATCCGCACAGGAAGCTGGCGTTCGCCGGCGATCCTGGCGCGCCCTGGGTCAGCGCAACCCGTCCGTACAGCAAAACGACCGGCGTGGCCGACGGCAGCATCATCGCCACCATCATCACCCACCACATCGAGAATGTAAGGAGAAACCGGGGAACAGGCCACCAGTGCCAGCCGGCGGTCAGCGGCATACCGCCCTCGCCCATGGCGGTCATTCCTGCGGAGGAAAGCTCATGCGGGACAACCGGCGGCAGGAAATGGCCTGGCGCCATACCCGTGCCCGCTCCCAGCGCAAGCCAGACCCAGGCCAGGAGAGCAAGCACCGCAAGCATGGCGATGGATACCGCCCGATGCCGCGCCAGCATCCCCTCCAGCGCCGCCATCAGGCGCGCACGATCCCGTGGCTGTCGAGGTGCAGATTCGCGAATTGGCCATAGCTGGCGCTATGTTCCAATTGCATCGGGAAATAGGAACGGCTGCGTCCGGAGCCGACTTCAGCGATCTCGTATTCGAAGCCGTCAGGCAGATTGATCCTTGCGCGAACTTCCGCGCCGTTGACCGGACTGCGAATGGGTTCGCCATGCATCTCGACATGCCCGTCAATGCGCAGCCTGCCCTTGCGGCCGTCCACATCGATATCGAACTCGATCGGCAGGAAGAGCGGATCGTGCATCTTTTCGATCGTGGAGGCGAACACCGCGAAGACGGTCGCGAAAGGATCGGTATCGCCGCCTGTCATGATCGTCAGCAGGGCGTGGCGCTGCGCTTCGTTCGCACGTTCGTCCACGAAGGCGGCGCACTCGCCATGGCCCTCGTGAATAGGGCCGGGCCATCGAAAAACCCCCGCGATATTCAGGCCGGAAAGGTCGGTGTCGCCATGAAAGCCTTCGTCGATGACCATGCCGAACACGGCCTGGCAATATCCTTTGTCCGGCAGCCCCGCGAACTGGCAGTTGCAGCCATATTCGCAATTGCAATTGGCCAGTTCGCGGCCCTTCAGCTTCCAGTATGTCATTGCCTCATCTCCCCATGAGCAATGCATGAGTCGTCCCACGCGACTTATGGAAGCCGCGTTATAGCACGATTCGAAGGAACCTGGCGCGATTTCCGGCTGCCCCCGGCGCGGCCGCGAACGAAAAGGCCGGCGACTTTACGCCGCCGGCCTTCGGTCCACATGGGTGGAGTGGCTTTAGTGCACCCGGATCAGGCCGCGACGGCGCCTTTGTAGCGCGCGATCGCTTCCAGAACGATCTGGCGGGCATCTTCCGCGCCGCCCCAGGTGCCGATGCGGACCCACTTTTCCTTCTCCAGATCCTTGTAGTGCGTGAAGAAGTGCTCGATCTGCTTGAAGACGATCTCAGGCAGGTCATCCCTTTCCTTCACGTCCGAATAATAAGGAAAGGTCGAATCGACCGGCACGCAGACCAGCTTTTCATCGCCGCCGTGCTCGTCTTCCAGATTGAGCACCGCGATCGGACGGGCCCGCACAACGCAGCCGGGAACGAACGGAGAGCGCGCAACCACCAACGCGTCGAGCGGATCGCCGTCAGGCGAGAGGGTGTGCGGCACGAAGCCGTAATTTGCAGGATAGCGCATAGGCGTGTGCAAAATGCGGTCCACGAACAGCGCACCCGATTCCTTGTCGAACTCATACTTGACCGGCTCACCGCCGACCGGAACCTCGATAATGACGTTGAGACTTTCCGGCGGATTATCGCCGACGGGAATCTTGTCGATGCGCATGGTGTCCCTTCTTTACTGACGTTCACGAGCATACGCCGGTTGAACGGGACGCGACTTAGCGTCGGCTTTATTGCACCGCAACAGGCTTCTCGCCCATGCGAAACTTACTTTCGCCGAGCCGCAAGCAGACGGTCCAGGCCGTTGGACTTGCCGGGACTGCCGCTTTCCAGCCAGGGCCAGCGGAGCCCGCCGTGATAAGCGATCTCCACCGTTTCATAGCGGTCGCCGCGGCGGATCAGCAGCGCGATCGGCCCGGCATTCGCCGTCTTGGCCATGGTGATCGCATCCTTGAGGATATCCTTGGTAAAGGCCCGGCCGTTGACCGCCACGATCTTCGTTCCATTGACGACCCCGGCATTATATCCGGGCCCGTCCCACAAGGTGGACGTCACGTCCCCATCGTTATCCAGCGTGAAGCCCAGCGAATAGGTCAGGTCCAGCGACTTGTTGCCGTCCGTCACGCCCTTGTCGAAGGCGTTCGGCCGCTCCTTCCAGACCAGCTTGTAACCCGCCATCTCCAGCCCCTTGAGCGGCGCCGGTTGGCCGGGGAGATAAAGTCGCGTTTTCAGGAAGGCCGCCCAATCATAAGGATAGACCTGATTCAGGGTGCGGACGACTTCGTCGAAATCGTAAGTCAGCTCGCCCCAATCGCCGTCACGCATGCCGAAGAAAGCCTTGGCGAAATCGTCCAGC
Organism: Novosphingobium sp.; assembly: GCF_036733805.1. Taxonomy (GTDB): domain Bacteria; phylum Pseudomonadota; class Alphaproteobacteria; order Sphingomonadales; family Sphingomonadaceae; genus Novosphingobium. The sequence continues at coordinate 17,807 of NZ_DAIMZT010000022.1, forward strand.
CCCTTCGCGCCGCCAGTGCCCTGGCGGATGATCTGGTCGGCCTCCAGCCAGGTGAGCGCCCCTTCGACGTAGTAGTCCTCGCTCCGGGAAAGCGATGTGTAGGGCAACGGCCTGCGCTGCGCGATGATCGGCGCGTTCGTGGTGTCCTCCACCGAACGCCATCCGCGCCCCGGCGTGCCTTCCGAATATTTGGCGGCCGCAGCGGCGAACATTCCCAGCACCGTCTCCTTGCTCTGCACGCCGGAGCGCGCGGCCAGCACATAGCCCCAGAACTGCGTCTGCCCCTCATAGACCCACAGCAGCGTGTCCTGCATCGGTTGCTGGTAATCCGGCGTCCACAGATCGGCGGGGCGACGATACTTGCCGTTCCAGCTATGCACAAATTCGTGAGGGACGACATTGTGATCCCAGTCCATCGTCTCCCAGTCCGTCCAGGACTTGGGCTGATACTGGTTCTCGCTCGATCGGTGATGCTCAAGGCCGATGGCGCCCATGTGGTCCGTCAGGGCCAGCAGGAAATCATAATGATCGAAATGCCGTGCCCCGAAGGTCGTCAGCGCTTCGGAGATGAGATTGCGGTAAGTCTGCAAGTGCTCGGGCGTGATCGCCAGCAGGTCCGCCTCGTCCGCCAGCGTATCAAGGTAGACCCCATGCCCCAGATCCCAGCGCCGCGCATATTTGCCCGCGAAGATCGGCGAATCGACCAGCCGCTCGTAATCGACGGCAGCCCAGCTGTTGGTGTCGCCGTCTCTGGACATCCCGTCCAATGCGGTGAACACCGTCCAGCCGGCGGGAAACTTGACTCTGGGCTGCACCGTCAACCGCCGCACATAGTAGCCGGCGGGATAAAGGCTCATCTTCTCCCACTGCAGGTTCAGCATATCCCGCGTCATGGTCACGCGGCCCTCCTTCGTCTGCAGAGGAGAGGTGTGAGCGAACTTGGCGGTCACCTGCTTTGTCCCTTCGGGCAAGGCGAGGTGGAAGGCATTGACCGCCACCGTATCACGCACCCAGGGTATTTCCTTTCCATCGGCCCAAAAGTGAATGTCCGCCAGCAGCGCAATGGGGCCGCTGGGCGAATGATTGCCGGGCAGCCAACTGGGCTGCAGCAGGATCAGGTCGCGGGCGCCCTCCGAAACCGGAATAGTCTCCGTCACACGGTAGACGCCGCGTTCGGTGTCACTGGCGTCGATAGTCAGCGAAACCGTGCCCGGATAAGCCACGTCCCTGGCAGATGGAACCGACGGCGGCAGGGCGGGCGCCGCTGGCCTTGTGCGCAAGGGATCGTCCTGCGCGTGAGCGGAAAGGGAAAGAACCGCGAGGGCAGCGAGAGGGGCAAGCGCCGGCAGATATTTCATTACGAAGGACTTTAATCATGTTGCCATTTCTGGCAACCTTCGCCCATCCTTCCATCTGCGCAAATGCCGTGCCACTTCCCCAGCCGCCGCATTCCGGCTAAGCGCGCGCGTCATGAGCAGCACTCCCAATCAGACGCCTCAGGCCATCCGCGGAACCCAGGATATATTCGGCTCCGAGGCCGAAGCTTTCGCGCATGTGGTCGAGACGTTCGAGCGTGTGCGCAAGCTCTATCGTTTCCGCTGCGTCGAAATGCCGGTGTTCGAGAAGACGGCGGTATTCTCGCGCTCCTTGGGCGAGACCACGGATGTCGTCTCCAAGGAGATGTACAGCTTCGAGGATCGCGGCGGCGAATCCCTTACCTTGCGGCCGGAGTTCACGGCCGGCATGGCGCGGGCTTACCTTACGAACGGCTGGCAGCAGTATGCTCCGCTCAAGCTGGCTACGCACGGGCCGCTGTTCCGCTATGAACGTCCGCAGAAGGGCCGTTATCGCCAGTTCCACCAGATCGACGCCGAAGTAATCGGCGCGGCCGAGCCGATGGCCGATGTGGAGCTGCTGGTCATGGCCGATCAATTGCTTAAGGAACTGGGCATTGCGGACGGAGTGACGCTGCAGCTCAACACCCTGGGCGATGCGCCGAGCCGGGAAGCATGGCGCACGGCGCTGGTCGAATACTTCCGCGACCACAGGACGTCGCTCAGCGAGGATTCGCAGGACCGGCTGGAGCGCAATCCGCTGCGCATCCTCGATTCCAAGGATCCGCGCGACAAGCCGTTCACGACCGACGCGCCCAGGATCGACGATTTCCTTTCAGGCGAGGCGCAGGACTTTTTCGGCGCGGTGACACAAGGGCTCAGGGCTGCCTCGGTGGACTTCGTCCGTGCCCCGGCCCTTGTGCGCGGGTTGGACTATTATCGACACACTGCTTTCGAATTTGTGACCGACCGGCTGGGCGCGCAGGGCACGGTGCTTGGCGGTGGCCGCTATGACGGGCTGATCGAGGCGCTCGGCGGGCCGCACACCCCAGCGGTCGGCTGGGCGGCGGGGATCGAGCGGATGGCGATGCTGGTGGGGGACTTGGCGTCACCGCAACTGGACGTTGCTGTGGTGGTCGAAACGCGTGGGTTTGAAGAAAGCGCCGTTGAGATTGCCACGAAGCTTCGCAAAGCGGGACTGTCAGTTGAACTGTTCACTACGGGGAACCCGAAAAAACGCTACGATAAGGCGCTGAAATCACAGCCCGCCGAAACGATCTCGTTGAGTGTCAACAACGGTGCCGTCGAAATTCGACACCGCACGTTGATTGCCGGGCAGGTCGATCCGTCGAAGATCAGCCCGGTCGTCGGCTGACAGATATGTATCCGTCGCTTCGCTTGCATTCACGCCATTCTGCGCCGACCTTGAAGAGGATTGGAAGTATCGGCCGTGTCTTCCCCTCTCCGTCAGGGCGGCGAATCGAGGGGAGGGGCTTGTGAGCATTGTCTCGGACACCCGCCTCCAACAAATCGCCGTGCGTTTCTCGGAGCTTGAAGCGCGCCTGGCCTCGGGCACGCTCGAAGGCGATGCATTCGTCGCAGCCAGCCGCGATTATGCCGAGCTGGAGCCGGTGGCACGGGCCGCGTCCGAAGTCGTGTCCATGCGCGGCGAGCTGGAATCGCTCCAGAAGCTTGACGATCCCGACCCGGATATGCGCGCCCTGGCGGCTGAGGAAGCCGCCCGCCTCAAGGAGGAATTGCCGGCGGCCGAGCACCGCCTCGCCATCGCCATGCTGCCGCGCGACGCGGCGGACAGCCGCCCGGCCATGCTCGAAATCCGCGCGGGCACGGGCGGAGATGAAGCCGCCCTGTTCGCTGCCGATCTTTACCGCATGTATGAACGCTATGCCGCCGAGCAGGGCTGGAAGGTCGAGATGATCTCGGCCAATGCCAATGACCTGGGCGGCTTCAAGGAAGTGGTTGCGAATGTCGCGGGCGCCGGCGTTTTCGCCAAACTGAAGTTCGAAAGCGGCGTCCACCGCGTGCAACGGGTGCCGGTGACGGAAAGCGGCGGGCGCATTCATACTTCGGCCGCGACCGTGGCGGTGCTGCCAGAGCCCAGCGAAGTCGATGTCCAGATCGAGGACAAGGACCTCAAGATCGATATCTATCGCGCCAGCGGGGCGGGCGGCCAGCACGTCAACACCACAGATTCGGCCGTGCGCATCACGCATTTGCCCACCGGTCTGGTCGTGGTCTGCCAGGATGAACGCAGCCAGCACAAGAACAAGGCCAAGGCCATGCAGGTTCTGCGCGCCCGCCTTTACGAAAAGATGCGCGAGGAAGCGCAAGGCGCGGAGGCGGAGGCGCGCAAGGCCATGGTCGGCTCCGGCGATCGTTCCGAACGCATCCGCACGTACAACTTCCCGCAAGGCCGCGTCACAGACCACCGCATCAACCTGACCTTGCACCGCCTGCCGGAGATCCTCGAAGGGCCGGGCCTGGATGACCTGATCGACGCGCTGACCGCCGAAGACGAAGCCAAGCGCCTGGCCGCGATGGATGACTGAGCGCGCGAACACCTCTCCGCCGCGTCAGGACCGGACATGCTGGTCGTAGAGGCCGTCCGCTTGGCCGCCGCGCGCCTGGCCGAGGGCAGCGACACCGCCCGGCTCGATGCCGAAGTGCTGATGGCGCATGCGCTGGGCGTTACGCGCTCGGAACTTCTGCTGCGCCACATGCGCGATCCCGCGCCGCATGGCTATGCATCGCTGGTGGAACGCCGCGCCGCTCACGAACCGATCGCATACATCATCGGCTGCCAGGAGTTTTTCGGCCTGCCCTTCGCCGTCACGCCCGAGGTGCTCATCCCGCGCAGCGATTCGGAAGTCCTGGTTGAGACGGCGCTGGCCCGGCTGCCCGGCGCGCGCCGCGTGCTGGACTGCGGAATCGGCTCCGGCGCTCTGTTGCTGGCCGTCCTGGCCCACCTGCCGGAAGCAACCGGCTGCGGCGTCGATCGCGCCCCCGGCGCCCTTGCGGTGGCGGCGCGCAATGCTGCGGCGCTGGGGCTGCAGCAGCGCGCGCGGATGATCGAGGCGGATTGGCGGGAGAGCGGCTGGTCAGACTCGCTCGGCGGTCCTTTCGACCTCATTCTGGCCAATCCGCCCTATGTAGAAGATCACGCTTCCCTCTCCCCCTCGGTCCGCGATTTTGAGCCGGCCACTGCCCTCTTCGCCGGCCCGGAAGGGCTTGATGATTACCGCGTACTCATCCCGCAATTGCCCGGCCTGTTGGCGCCCGGCGGACTTGCCATGGTTGAGATCGGCTATGGCCAGGCTGAGGCGGTGGCGGCTATCGGGGCTGTCACCGGACTTGACTCCGCGCTTTACCACGATCTGGGGGGACGGACTCGAGTCATCGTTTTTTCTGCGCTGTCGAGGTAGTCTGCTTAATATTTCACTTGGAATTGTGACCTGGAATGCCTATTGATCGAACCGTACCGGTGATGGATGAAAATTCCCATGCCCGGTTCACCTCCGTCATTTGCAAACGGTCGCGGTATCGGGCGCAGCGACAAGGCAGATGTGGAAAACTCGGCAAGCCGGGGGGCCAGCCGTGATCTGATCGCACACGGGCAGTCCGGCCGGGGAGGTTCGGGCTCAGGGGTTTTAAGGACATATATCCTTGAATAACAATCGTGGTAACAACCGCAGGCGTGGCCGCGGCAACAATCGCCAACAGGGCGGGCAGCAGGTCAATCGTATTGATAGCCGGGCGCGGGGCAATGCACCGCAGCTGCTGGAGAAGTACAAGAAGCTCGCTCACGACGCGCACCTGAACGGTGATCGCGTGACGGAGGAATATTACCTCCAGTTCGCCGATCACTATTTCCGTGTCATTGCCGACCAGAGGCAGCGCCAGGAAGAAACGCGCCACCAGCGCCGGGACGACCGGCCGCAGGAGTACGGCGACGATTATGGCATCGATGATGACATCTACGGCGAGGGCCCGCCCTCAAACGTCAACGGCATGAACGAGCGCGTCGGAAACGATCGTGGTGGAAACGATCGTGGTGGAAGCGATCGTGGCGGCAACGATCGCGCTCCGCGTTTCGAGCGCGAGACGCAAGGGCAGGCGCCCGCCGATAAGCCCGTTGAGGCGCCCGTGAACCTGGGGGCCGTGAGCGAAGAGGCTGGAAACGAAGAGGCCACCGAAAGCAACCGCTCGATCTACGAACCCGCGGAAAATCCTTTCGTGCGCGATGGCCGCGCCGGTCGTGGGCTTAAGCAGCGCAAGCCGCGCCGCCGCCCACGCGAGGATGGTGAAGATGGTGACGAGGCTGCCAATAGCGGAAGCGCCGAAGCAGCCGCCGTTCCGGAAGGCGGCTTCGATCCGGCCGCATTGCCGCCGTCATTCTCGAAGGCCGCTGAAAAGCCTGCGGAGAAGCCGGTTGACGTTCCGGCCGAACCGGCAGCGGAGGAAAAGCCCAAGCGCCGCCGCACCCGCAAGGCCGCGCCGCCGCCCGAAGGGACGGATGACAAGCTTGAGGCCATGAACGGCTGAATGATCTGACAACCCGCCGGGCGTGCGCAACTTCGCTTGCGTCAATGCCGGGCGGGTTTACAACCGGGCGGCGATGCACTCCGAACGGCACGTCCGCGCCCTCCCTCGATTCCTGAAGCAGGCCGCTCGCTTTCCCGGCACCACCGCGATAGGTGCCGGCGTGCTTGGCGCTTGCGGTTTTCAGCCGCTCTCGCTCTGGCCGCTTACCCTGCTGGCCGTGGCCTGGTTGCTTGAACTTGGCGTCCGCACCGGCAGCCGACGCCTCGTCCTAATGATTGGCTGGTGCTTTGGCCTTGGCCACTTCACGCTCGGCAATAACTGGATCGCCACGGCCTTTACGTATCAGGCGAATATGCCGGCCTGGCTGGGCGGCATCGCGGTGGTTCTGCTCTCGCTTTATCTTGCGATCTTTCCGGCCCTGGCGACGCTCGGTTCCTGGCTCCTGATCCGTCCGGACAAGGCGGCCGCCGAGCCGTGGCGGTTCCTGGCGTTCGTTCTGGCCTTTGCCGCGACCTGGATCGTCACGGAGTGGATGCGCGCCTGGGTCTTCACGGGATTCGCCTGGAATCCGCTCGGCGTCGCCCTGCTCGGTCAATTCGACACGCGCGGGCTGGCGCTGGTGACGCCGTGGATCGGCACTTACGGCCTCTCGGGCCTGCTTGTGCTGCTGGCCGGATTGCCGGGCATCTGCCTGCGTGCAGCTGGCGCAGGACCGGCCACGCGGCGCTGGTGCTGGGCGCTGCCGCTGCTGATCGTCGCGGCGGCTCTGGCCACGCTCATGATCCTGCCCGACCCCTGGGCCGCGCGCGATCGGGGGGCGGTGCATTTCACTTTGATCCAGCCTGACCTTCGCCAGGAAATCATTGATGACCCGCGCTGGTATGAAGCCAACTTCATCAAGATGGCCCGCCTGTCTCGACCCCTCGATCCGGGCGATCGGCGCGTGGTGTTCTGGCCGGAATCGGGGATCGGCGATTACTTGCGCGACGGCTATCCGCCCTATCTCTATCGTATGTATACATACGCCGGCGATCCGGTGATCGCTCGAGAGCGGATCGGCCGGGTGATCGGCCCCTACGGCCTGCTGCTGACCGGCGCGGTCGACCTGGTGATGCGGAACGAAACCCCCATCGCGGCGCGCAACTCCGTTTCGGCGATTGACGGGCGGGGAGACATCCTGGCAGGCTATTCGAAAGCGCACCTCGTTCCTTATGGCGAATATCTGCCGATGCGGCCATTGCTCGAACCCCTGGGCGCGGCTCGGCTGGTCGCCGGCGATCTTGACTTTTGGCCCGGCCCCGGCCCACGCACTTACGACTTCGGCGTTCTGGGCAAAGTCGGCGTCCAGATCTGCTATGAGATCATATTCAGCGGCGAAGTGGTCGATCCCCGGAACCGGCCGGACTATATCTACAACCCCTCGAACGACGGCTGGTTCGGCGCCTGGGGGCCTCCGCAACACCTGGCGCAAGCGCGCCTGCGCGCGATCGAGGAAGGGGTGCCGGTGCTGCGCTCCACCACCACCGGCATTAGCGCTGTGATCGATGCGGACGGCCTGGTGCGCGCGCACGTCGATCGCCATGTCGCCGGCCGGATTGACGGGCGCATCCCGCCTCCGCACGAGGCGACCCTATTCGCCCTTTACGGCAATGTCCTGCCGCTCACGCTGGCGGCCCTGCTTGCGCTGGCCGCCGTTTCCGTTGTTGCACTCAGGCGCTGTCGCGAGTAGACCGCATGCTCACATAAAGATTTCTTTATATGATAGGTCTCCCATGCGCAGTGATTACGTCTTTACGTCCGAGAGCGTCTCGGAAGGGCATCCCGACAAGGTTTCGGACCAGATTTCCGATGCGATCGTCGATCTGTTCTTGTCCAAGGATCCGGAGGCGCGTGTCGCCTGCGAGACGTTGACGACGACGCAGCTTGTGGTCCTTGCCGGCGAAATCCGCTGCAAGGGCGTTTACGAGAATGGTCGGTGGGCGCCCGGCGCGCTGGAAGAAATCGAGAAGACCGTTCGCGCCGTGGTAAAGAAAATTGGCTACGAGCAGGACGGCTTCCATTGGGAAACGCTGGAGTTCGTCAATCGCCTTCACGGGCAGTCCGCGCACATCGCCCAGGGCGTCGACGCCTCCGGCAACAAGGATGAAGGCGCGGGCGATCAGGGCATTATGTTCGGTTTCGCTTGCGACGAGACGCCCGACCTCATGCCGGCGACGCTCGATTACAGTCACAAGATTCTGGAACGCCTGGCCAACGATCGCCATTCCGGCGCTGCTCCGTTCCTTGAGCCCGATGCCAAGAGCCAGGTGACCCTGCGCTTCCATGACGGCAAGCCGGTGGCCGCCACCGCGATCGTCGTCTCCACTCAGCATAAGGACGGCTACGACGCCGGCGAAAAGGAAGCCGAGCTGAAGGCTTACGTGAAGCGCGTCGTAACCGAGATCCTGCCTCAGGGTTTCGTCACGGACGAGACGAAGTTCCATATCAACCCGACGGGTTCTTTCGTGATCGGCGGACCCGATGGCGACGCGGGCCTGACAGGCCGCAAGATCATCGTCGATACTTACGGCGGCGCAGCGCCGCACGGCGGCGGCGCCTTTTCCGGCAAGGACCCGACCAAGGTGGACCGTTCGGCCGCCTATATCACCCGCTACCTGGCCAAGAACGTCGTTGCAGCGGGCCTGGCCAAGCGCTGTACGATCCAGGTTTCCTACGCGATCGGCGTCTCGGAACCGCTCTCGCTCTATGTCGATACGCACGACACCGGCATGGTGGCGGACGACCGGCTTGAAGCGGCGATCGCAAGAGTCGCGAAAGAGCGGCTCGGCGGTCTGACGCCGCGCGGCATTCGCGTTGGTCTGGGTCTTAACAAGCCGATCTACGCCCGGACGGCGGCATATGGTCACTTCGGCCGTAAGCCCGAGGGGGATCTGTTTCCCTGGGAACGCACAGACCTAGTTGATGCGCTAAAGACGGCTTTGGGCTGAGAACGAATATCTTTGCCGGTCGCGAAGGCTCGACGCGGCCGGCCGGGAACCTTACCACAAGCGCGTCGCCTGCTTCGATAACGCCGACGGCACAGTCGATTCGCTGCTGAGGTGAGAGCATGGCATTTGAAACCCTGATCGAAGTGAGCGAGCTTCAGGCGCTGCTCGCCTCAGGCGCGGACATCGTGTTGCTCGATTGCGAGTTCGAGCTGTCGGATGCGAACAGGGGACCGGCGATCTACGCTGAGGGGCATTTGCCCGGCGCCCGCCATGCCCATCTCGACAATGATCTGGCCGGGCCGCCGGACGGCCGCAACGGGCGTCATCCCCTGCCAGCGCGGGTGGCACTGGCGGCCTGGCTGCGCGCGCAGGGCCTCAAGCAAGGGCAGCAGGTCGTCGCGTATGACGGCAGCGGCGGCGCGGCGGCGGCGCGGGCCTGGTGGCTGCTGCGCTGGCTGGGTCATCGCGAGGTCGCGGTGCTGGACGGAGGCAAACCTGCCTGGGTCGCTGCCGGTCTGCCGCTCGAAAGCGGTCTGCCTGCCCCGGCGCTGACCGGCGATTTCGAACCGCGTGAGCCGCTGGTGGCGCCGCCGGTTAATGCCGAGGCCGTGCTGGCAAACATCGAAGCAGGGGCGGCGCTAGTCTTGGACGCGCGCGATCCCTCGCGCTTTGCGGGTGGGCCCAATGCTATGGATCCCGTCGCCGGCCACATACCGGGCGCGAAAAACCGGTTCTTCCGCGACAACCTTGGCGCCGATGGCCGTTTTCATCCGGCAGAGCGGCTAAGGCAGGAATTCCTCGCGCTGTTGAGCGACAAGCCGGCGGTATTGAGCTGCGGTTCCGGCGTGACCGCCTGCCACAATGCCCTGGCGATGGAGATCGCCGGGCTGCCCGGCGCAAGGCTCTATCCCGGATCGTGGAGCGAATGGATCAGTGATCCGACGCGCCCTGTGGCGAAAGGGGACGAGTGAGAACGCCCGCCCGCTTTTTCAGGAAAGCGGGGAGACCGGGGAGCCTGACAAATGGGAACGGAGAAGGGCGTTACCAGACCGCCCTTCTCCAGAGTAGCAGGACCTACTTCGCCAGTTCAGTCTCGATCGCGCCGACCAGTTCAGGCGCGTTCGGTTCGATGGTCGGTGCGAAGCGGGCTGCGATCGTGCCGTCGCGCCCGATCAGAAACTTCTCGAAGTTCCAGAGCACTTCCGGGTCCTGCGTTGGCGTCATGCCATAGCCCTTGAGCCGCTCACGGAAATCCTCGGCCGGTCCGATCTTGTCAGGCTTCGCTTCGGTCAGCGCGGCATAAAGGGGCTGCTTGCCTTCACCGGTCACGTCAGCTTTGGCGAAGAGGGGGAAGGAGACGCCGTAATTGATCGAGCAGAACTCCGCGATCTCGTCGTGAGTGCCGGGTTCCTGCGCGCCGAAATCGTTGGCGGGAAAACCCAGCACTTCGAAACCCTGATCCTTATACTGTGTGTAGAGCGCTTCCAGCCCTTCGTACTGGGGCGTCAAGCCGCATTTGCTGGCGACGTTGACGACCAGCAGAACATTGCCTTCATGTTCGGCAAGACTGTCAGCGGCACCATCGATGCGGGTAAGCGGGATTGCAGCAAGATCGGCCATCAGGGGAGCTTTCATTTAACCTCGGGGACTGGAGATATGGAACTCCGGCATGACCGTCACAAGTCACCCTTAACGAGAATCAACTGACATAATGCGCGGTGGTCTTGGCCGCGATTTCCTCCACCGTCACGCCCGGCGCCATTTCGATCAGCTGGAACGGACTATCGTGATCGGTGCGCTGGAACACCGCAAGGTCCGTGATAATCATATCGACCACGTTCCTGCCGGTGAGGGGCAGGGTGCAGGCCGGGATGAACTTGGGATCGCCGTTCTTGCTGGTGTGCTCCATGACGACGATGATCTTCTTGACGCCGGCGACCAGGTCCATCGCGCCGCCCATGCCTTTAATCATCTTGCCGGGGATCATCCAGTTGGCGATGTCTCCGTTCTCGGCCACTTCCATCGCACCCAGCACGGCAAGGTCGATGTGCCCGCCGCGAATCATGCCAAAGCTTGTCGCGCTGTCGAAATAAGCCGTTTGCGGCAGTTCGCTGACGGTCTGCTTGCCCGCGTTGATAAGGTCCGGGTCCACTTCGTCCGCGTAGGGGAACGGCCCGATGCCGAGCATGCCATTCTCGCTCTGCAACGTCACCGTGATGCCTTCGGGCACATGATTGGCCACCAGCGTCGGGATGCCGATGCCAAGATTGACATAGAAGCCGTCCTGCAATTCCTTCGCCGCGCGCGCGGCCATTTCATCGCGGGTCCAGCCCTTGTGGGAAACTTCGGACATCAGGCGGCCTCCCTCTCACGGGTCGTTATAAACTCGATCTTATTGTCATAGGGCGCGCCCAGGACCAGGCGCTGGACGAATACGCCCGGCAGATGGATATTGTCAGGATCGAGCGAACCGGTGGAAACGATCTCCTCCACTTCGACCACACAGACCTTGCCGCAAGTGGCCGCAGGCACATTGAAATTGCGCGCGGTCTTGCGGAACACGACATTGCCGCTCTCATCCGCCTTCCAGGCTTTGACCAGGGAAAGGTCGGCGAAGATGCCGCGTTCCAGGATATATTCCTGCCCGTCGAAGACCTTGGCCTCCTTGCCCTCGGCCACCAGCGTGCCGACGCCGGTCTTGGTGTAGAAGCCTGGTATGCCCGCCCCGCCCGCGCGCATGCGCTCTGCGAGAGTGCCCTGAGGGGAAAATTCCACCTCCAACTCGCCCGAAAGGTATTGGCGCTCGAACTCCTTGTTCTCACCCACGTAGGACGAGATCATCTTCTTCACTTGCCGCGTGCGCAGCAGCTTGCCGATACCCTCATTATCAATTCCGGCATTGTTCGAGGCGAAGGTCAGGTCCTTCACGCCTGAATCGCGCACCGCGTCCAGCAGCCGCTCGGGAATGCCGCAAAGGCCAAAGCCGCCGCAGGCGATCAGCAGGCCGTCCTTGAGCAGGCCGTCAAGCGCGGCCCCTGCGCTGGGATAGAGCTTGTTCATGCGATTCTCTCCACTTTCGGCGAAAGCTAGACAAGGTATCCTATTACGAATAACGATAATTTTTTATCATTTTTGATATATATTATCTATGAAACGCATTGCCCTGTTCCATCTGGAAACCCTGATGTGGATCGACCGGCTGGGTACTTTCGCCGCCGCGGCCCAGCGGCTCAACACCACACAGCCGACGATCTCAGCGCGCGTGCGCGAAATCGAGGAGCAACTGGGAACGACCCTGTTCCAGCGCGAGGGTCGACGCATGGTCCTTACTGCGCGGGGAAGGCGCCTGGTCCAGGCCAGCGAGCCCTTGTGCCGGGGGCTGGAGCAAGTGCTGCTCGAAGCCAGCGATTACGCCGGCGCGACGGGGGCGGTGCGCATCGGTTCGGGCGAGATCGCGGCTGCAAGCTGCCTGCCCGCCTTCATCCAGGCGATCGAGCGGGAACGGCCCGGTGTTACGATGGAGATTGGGCTCGATCTCACCGCCCGGCTTCTTCAGCAATTGCTTGCGGGCACCCGCGACATCGTGTTCTTGGCCGGTCCTGTCGCCAGTCCGGGAATGCGCACGGCGCCGATCGGCTCGGTCGAGCTGGTCTGGGCGGCGGGCGCTGCCGTGGCCCAGGACGGGGGCTTCGCTCGGCCCTTGCCGGTGTGGTCGCTGCCCGATCATTCGCCGCTTCATGGCGTGACGCTGGCGACGCTCGACGCCCACGGCCTGGCGCCGCGCGTCCTGCACACTTGCGACAATGTACGCACTCTCATCGAAATCGTTGCGCAGGGGGCAGGAGCGGCGGTTCTGCCTGAAACGATGGTGCGCGAGCACCTTGCCTCCGGCGCGCTGCACGAAGTGCTGCCCCGGCCCAGCCATGCGGTCCACTTCGAAGTCGCGATCCGCACGCGAGAGCGCGATCCGGTGATCCTCGACCTTTTCGCACGCGCAGGCCGGCTGGAAATCGATGCCGAGGGCCATGAGCGGCGCCGACCAGACGTTGATCTTGGTCATGGCCGGCCAAGCGAGGTAAGATAGGTTCGGCACGAACAGAGGGAGTAAGACTATGCGCTCGATTCTCGTCAACGCCGATCGCAAACCCAGCAACGATGCCCGCATTGACACCGCGCTCGACCTTGCCCGCCATTTCCATGGTCATGTCACGGTGATCGTGGACACGCCCGTAACCCGTTACATCGCGATGGACCCGATGGGAGGCAGCTATGTCGTTTCCGGCGCGCTGGACAAGGCACGGCAGGAGGACGACGCCGCGGCCGCAGAGATAGAGGCCCGTCTGGCGCGCGATGACGTGCCCTTCGACCTACAGCGCAGTGAAGATGATCCGATCAGCTGCCTGGCCAATGCCGCTCGGCTTGCCGATGTGGTGATCGTCTCGCGTTCCGGCGGGCTGGCGGGCGAACTGGCGCTTGTCTCGCATACGCCGGTGCTCGCCTTGCCTGACCACAGGACGCTGCAATTGCCGGTGCGCCGTGCCTGCGTCGCCTGGGATGGGGGGGAACAGGCAGCTGCGGCGCTGCGCGCTTCTGTGCCGCTGCTACGCAGCTGCCAGATGGTGAAGGTGATCTCGGTGACGGAAAAACCGGGCGGCTTTCCGGCGACGGACGCGCTGCGCTACTTGTCTCGTCACGACATTCATGCCGAGCTGGAGGAGCACGAGCGCCAGCGTTCGACCGAGGAAACGATCGCGAAGGCAGCGGCCGCTGCCCATGCGGAACTGCTGGTCATGGGCGCTTACGGCAAGAGCCGCATGCGCGAATTTCTGTTCGGCGGCGTGACCGCTTATTTCCTGGACGAGGCTGACGCGCCCGCGCTGCTTCTCGCGCATTGAAGCGAAAGATCGGTTCGCGGCGATCAAAGCACGCTGCCCTTGCTTTGGTCCGGGCGAGATTCCGCGGCGCAGCAGGAATTATGCGCAGATGACCCGCCCTTGATTGATCGGACCGCAATTTATAGCTGAATCGGCATTCGAAACTGGCAGAAATCCTGACGTTTTTGGGCGCGGAGAGGGCGGCATTCACGCTTTCGCAACCCAATTTGCATATTTTGCATCATCTTCAAGCCATTTCGCACTTGCACAAAATCAAGGGTTAATCCATATAGAGCCTGCCTTTCAGGCATCCTCTCCCAAAACTTCCATGGCCCGGTTGGCAACGACCGGGCCATTTTTTCTTTCCACTCCGCGTGTCTTCGGATGGTTTGAAATCCCCCCCGGCGATACCTAGTTCCGAACTGCACATCACCGGAACCTGTCAGCAGGTCTGCCGGACGGGCATGGAAAGGAATCGCATGGCGGATGCTGGCACCCCGATGGAAAATCGCACGGTCAAGCTGCAGGTGGCGGCTGCAAGGCAGGAAGAAAGCGGCCACGGCATCGCCCGTCTTTCCCGTACCTCGCTTTCCGCGCTTGGCGCTCTGGAAGGCGACGTGTTGGAGATCGCCGGCAAATCTCTTACCGTGGCGCGCGCCGTGCTGGCTTACCCCGAGGATGAAGGGCTCGAAGTCATTCGCCTGGACGGGCTGCAGCGGGGCAATGCCGAGGTCGGTTCCGGAGACATGGTCACGGTGTGCAAGGCGGAGTCGCGTCCCGCCCAGCGCGTGGTCTTCGCGCCCGCGCAGAAGGATATGCGCCTGCAAGGCCCCTCGGCCGCGCTGAAACGCAACTTCTTCGGGCGCCCCATGGTGCAAGGCGATCTGGTCGCCACCACCGGCCAACAGCAGGTGGCGGACATTCCACCGCAGCTTCGCCGCATGTTCAACGCGCCTGCCTATGCGCTGACGCAGATCCGCCTCAACGTCGTTTCGACCACTCCACGCGGCATCGTCCATATTGACGAGGATACCGAGGTGGAGCTCCGCGAGACGTTTGAGGAAGCCCGTGATGGGCGTGGCGATGTCAATTACGACGATGTCGGCGGCATGGGCGACACGATCAGGCAACTGCGCGAGATGGTGGAACTGCCGCTGCGCTATCCCGAATTGTTCACTCGCCTAGGCGTCGCCCCGCCCAAGGGCGTGCTGCTGCATGGCCCGCCGGGCACCGGCAAGACCCGCCTGGCGCAAGCCGTGGCCGGCGAAAGCGAAGCCAGCTTCTTCTCGATCAACGGGCCCGAGATCATGGGATCGGGTTACGGCGAAAGCGAAAAGCATCTACGCGACGTGTTCGAAGAAGCGACCAAGGCCGCGCCGGCGATCATCTTCATCGACGAGATCGATTCGATCGCGCCCAAGCGCAGCCAGGTGCACGGCGAAGCGGAAAAGCGCTTGGTCGCTCAGCTGCTGACGTTGATGGACGGGCTCAACAATCGTGCCCATGTCGTGGTCATTGCAGCCACCAACCGGCCGGACGCTATCGACGAAGCGCTGCGCCGCCCCGGCCGGTTCGATCGCGAGATCGTGATCGGCGTGCCGGACGAAACCGGCCGGCGCGAGATCCTGGGCATCCACACCCGCGGCATGCCGCTGGGCGCGGGCGTGGATCTTAACGAACTGGCCCGCACCACGCACGGCTTCGTCGGCGCCGATCTTGCCGCTCTGGCGCGCGAAGCCGCGATCGAGGCGGTACGCCGGATCATGCCCAAGCTGGACCTTGAGGCGCGCACGATCCCGCCCGAAGTGCTGGAAAGCCTTTCAGTCGTGCGCGAGGATTTCATCGAGGCGCTCAAGCGGGTGCAGCCGAGCGCCATGCGCGAAGTCATGGTGCAGGTGCCGAACATCGGCTGGGCGGACATCGGCGGGCTGGACGAAGCGCAGTTGAAGCTGAAGGAAGGCATCGAGCTGCCGCTGAAAAACCCGGAGGCGTTCCACAAGCTGGGCATCCGCCCGGCCAAGGGCTTCCTGCTCTATGGCCCGCCAGGCACCGGCAAGACCCTGCTCGCCAAGGCCGTGGCCAGAGAGGCGGAGGCGAACTTCATCTCGATCAAGTCGTCGGACCTGCTCAGCAAGTGGTACGGCGAAAGCGAGCAGCAGATCGCCCGCCTCTTTGCCCGCGCGCGGCAAGTGGCGCCTTGCGTGATCTTCATTGACGAGATCGACAGCCTGGTCCCCGCCCGTGGCATGGGCGGCGGTCTTGGCGAGCCGCAAGTCACGGCGCGGGTGGTCAACACGATCCTGGCAGAAATGGACGGTATGGAAGAACTGCAGTCTGTCGTCCTGATCGGCGCAACCAACCGCCCGGCCCTGGTCGACCCGGCGCTGCTGCGCCCCGGCCGGTTCGACGAACTGGTCTATGTCGGCACGCCGGACAAGGCCGGGCGTGAGCACATCCTGGGCATTCACACAGCCAGGATGCCGCTGGACTCCGACGTTTCGCTATCAGCCCTGGCTGACCGGACCGAGCGCTTCACGGGCGCGGATCTGGAAGACGTGGTCCGCCGCGCCGGCCTGATCGCCATTCGCAAGCATGGCGCCCAAGTCAGCACGGTCGCCATGGCTGACTTCGAGGAAGCTTTGGAAGACAGCCGCGCCACCGTCACCGAGGACATGGAAGCCGAATACGCACGTATGAAAGGCGAATTGAAGAAGCGCGCCATGGAAGTGACACCGATTGGTTTCATCGCGCCGGGCATGGTGGAGAGCCGGCGGGAGCGCAAGCACGGGGATTGACGCGCCGCGGCGCGGACGGCTGCAGAGCCTTCAGAAACGAAAAGCCCGGTTTCAATGAACCGGGCTTTTCCGTCCCCATCTCTCAAAATGCAACCATCACTGGCCTTCTTGCAACCGAAAGTTTCTCTTTTTTCCAATATAAATCACTGTGGTAATGATGCTTTACAAACTTTTGCCTTTTGCCTTAACCGCTTCTTAGCCGCATTCCTGAAGAATCCCTTCCCACACGGTTGGGGGGCGCGAAATGCTTCGGGCGATTCGCCGCATGGCGGACAGGTTATGTCGTAACGTATGCGGCAACGCGATGATGATGATGGCGATCGCCATGCCCGCCCTGATCGGCGGTGCCGGTCTGGCTGTCGATACCGCGCAATGGTACTTGTGGAAACGCGAACTGCAGCACTCGGTCGATCAGGCCGCGATCGGTGCGGCCTGGGCACTGTCCAACTCGGCCGCCAGCTCGACATACAAGACGCGCGCGCAGCAGGAATTTGATGCCAACCAAAACATAACGAAGACCTTCGCAACGACGCCCACGGTCACCCTCGCCAATTACGCCGGGGGCACCAACAACAGCGTGGTCGTCACCGCTACGGCATCCAAGATGTTGCCTTTCAGCAGCTTTCTGACGGGAGCGGCCGTTAACATCGCCGTCAAGGCGCAGGCAGACTTTGCGGCAGGCGCGAACTATCACGCCTGTCTGGTGGCGACATCCAATACAGGCACCGGGCTGGCAATCGGCGGCAACGCCAATGTCAGCGCGAAATGCGGCCTCGCGGCGCTTTCATGCGATGACAACGCCGTTAACATCGACGGTTCCGCCACCGTGGTGACGGACTCGATCGCGACTTGCGGCACCGCGACCGTCCCCGCCGCCAATCAAAGCGTGGTCAGCGATCATATCACCGGGTTGAAGGACCCTTACGCGAACCTAACGCCGCCGGACAATTCGACCCAGCAATCCTACTCTTGCGATACCGTGGGCACCGGCAACAATAAGACGACCCAGGCTACCCTCTCCGCCGGGACCTACAAGGGGGGTATAACCGTCAAGTGCACCACCGTGCTCCAGCCCGGCGTCTATGTGATCGACGGCGGTGATCTCGATCTGACGGCCAACTACAACGTAACCGGCACCAACGTCATGTTCGTGCTGAAGAACGGCGCAAGGATCAAGTTCGGCGGCAACGGCAATAACAACAAGGTGGTTCTCTCGCCGATCCAGGCTTCGAATTTTACTGGCACGCCTTATGCGGCCAGCGCCAACGATTATGCTGGCATGCTGGTCTTCGAGGACCGTAATAACAATCCCGCCAATCCCGGACACCAACTGAACGGCAATTCCACTTCATTGATCGAAGGGCTGATCTACCTTCCCTCCGGCAATATGACCGTGCTGGGCACCGCGAATGTGGCAAGCCAATGCCTGCAGATCACGGCGAAGACGATCACCGTCAGCGGCAACGCCCAGTTGCAAACGCTTTGCCCCACGGACAGCAGCATGACGGTGGGATCGTCGCTGGCGACGATCAGGTTGGTGGCGTGAACCCGCTTTTTGACAGGCTTCGTGCGCGATGCCGGCGGCTCGCCGCGGATAACCGGGGCGCGGCCCTGATCGAGGCGGCAGTCATCGCGCCCGTCCTGGTGTTGCTGGCCATCGGCGGTTTCGAAGTAAGCCGCATGGTCTCACGCCAGAGCGAATTGCAGAGCGGCGCCTCGGATGCGGAAGCGATCGCGCTTGCCGCCAACGCCGGAGCCGCCACTGATACGACGACGCTCAAGTCCATCCTGATGTCCAAGCTGTCGCTAAGCAGCGATCAGGTGGATGTCACCAAGCGTTACCGCTGTGACGCGGCCACCACATTGGTCAATTCCGCGGACAGCTGCAGCGGCGGCGCGGTCGTGTCCACTTATGTCGAAATCCAGCTGAGGGATACGTTCACGCCGATATGGAGCCGGATCGGCGTTGCCGGAACCTTGAATTACAATGTCGATCGCCTGGTGCAATTGTCATGACCCGTTTCCGCGTCCTCCGACGCTGGTTCCCTGACGAGCGCGGCAACGCGGCGATTGAATTTGCGATCGTGGGCCCGACTCTGATCGCCATGTTGCTCGGCGTGCTTTGGGTCGGCCTGCAAATGCAGAAATACAACGCCCTGCGCTCCATCGCGGCTGACGTGAACCGCTACACGGTGGTCGAATATCAGAAAGACGACAAGCTCACCTCAGACCAGATCGAATCCGTGGCAGCCGCGATCGCGGTCAAGGCGCCGTACAATCTGACCGGCAGCCAATTCGACGCCACCGTGACCACACAATCCAGCCCGGTCGCCGGAGCCACGGATTTTTACATGGTCCTGGATTATACGCCGGACAACTTTCTGAGCTATTTTGGCATCTCGGCGATAACAATGACGTACACGCAGAACATATACGTTCCTTCGTGACCCGCGCGGCTCAGCTTTTCGCAGCCCCTTTCCCTTCGCCCGCTTCGGCAACGGCATCCTTGACCGCTGATCCCGCCACCGGCTCGGCCGGTGTGGTCGAAAGGGTGCGGCCGCGGCGCAAGGCGTCAGGCATTTCACGGCGGATCCAGTCCAGCATCCCCTCACGGATGGCGCAGCGCAGGTCGAACAGGCTGCTGGCGTCCGCGGCGGTCATCAGCAAGCGAACTTCGGTTGCCTCGCTTGTCATGTCAGTGACCTGTACGCCCTGCGCCCGCTGGTCCCAGCGCGGATCAGCCGAGATCTGCCGCAGGAACTCCGCACGGAGTGGCGCGATATCTGCGGCATGGTCAAGATAGAGCATGACCGTGCCGGTGAGTTGCGAGGTGTTCTTGGTCCAGTTCTGGAAGGTTTCCTCCAGGAACCGCGTGGTCGGCACTACCAGCCGTCGATCGTCCCAAATGCGCACGATCACGTAAGTCGTGCGGATATCCTCGATCTTGCCCCATTCACCATCGATGATGACCACGTCATCAATACTGATCGGCTCGGTCAGCGCCATCTGGAAACCGCCGATGAGAGCCTTGAGCGCGGGCTGCGCCGCCGCGCCCACCGCCAGGGCCGCGAGGCCGGCGGAGGCGATCAGGGTTACGCCGACCTGCCGCACCCCCGGTATCGCCAGCAGCATCAACGAGATCGTCACGAACACGATGATAAAGGTGCCGATGCGGCTGAGAATCGCCAGCCGCGTACGCCGCCGCCGCGCGTCGCGATTATCGGCCACCGTGATATCGGCACGGACAATCATCGCATCGACCAGGCTATGCAGCACCGCCAGCGCGATCCAGCCGAGCAGGAAGGGCATCGCGAAATCCGAAACTTTGCCCCAGGCCACGGCGAGCGGCGGGGTTTCCCGCGCGGCATAACCAATGCCCAGGGCCACCAGGGCATAACGCGTCGGGCGCGCCAGCCGGTGCACCAGAATGTCGTCCGTCTCACTTACGCTGGCCCGCACGATCCGCTGGAGGATGCGGAACAGCACCGCGTGAACAAGCAGGGCCACCGCTATCCCGATCGCGGCGGCGATCACGGCTATAATGACTTGCTCCAACCAGCCGGGCAGATGTCCGGTGAACTGCTCAATCCATTGCGTCATATTGCCTGTCGTATGATCCTATGGGTTCGCACCGTAAGTTCCGGGAGAGCGCTCATCGCGGACGCAGCCAGGAACCCACACGCCACGCACAGGTTGCATCCTCAATGCGCCGCGCCCCAACTCACGCCGTGGCCGATCTCGACGCCCAGCGGCACGTCGAGCCGGACTGACGGCAGCGCCGCCTCGGCCATGACTTGCCGGATCACGGGAGAAGCGGCGGCGACATCACCTTCGGGCAGCTCGAAAACAAGCTCGTCGTGCACTTGCAGCAGCATGCGCACGCGGGGCAGCCCGGCGCTGGCGAGCGCGGGGCCCATCCGCGTCATGGCGCGCTTGATGATGTCGGCGCTGGTGCCCTGAATCGGTGCGTTGATCGCGGCGCGTTCGCTGCCCTGACGCTCCGTCTGGTTCTTTGAGTTGATACGCGGGAACCAGGTCTTGCGGCCGAACAGGGTCTGCGAATAGCCACGCTCGCGTACGCTTTCCAACGTCTCGTGGATGTAACGCTGAATGCCGGGAAAGCGTTCGAAATAGCGGTCGATCATCGCCTGCGCCTCATCCGCCTCCACGCCCAGTCGACCCGCGAGCCCCCAGCGCGAAATGCCGTAGAGAATCGCAAAGTTGATCGTCTTGGCGCGCCCGCGCGTGTCCCGGTCGACCGTGCCGAACATCTCCATCGCCGTGCGGGCGTGGATATCCTCGCCATTGGCAAAGGCTTCCTTCAGGCTGGGGACATCGGCCATGTGCGCTGCGAGGCGCAGTTCGATCTGCGAATAGTCGGCCGACAGCAGGACATTGCCGGGTTCTGCCACGAAGCAATCGCGGATCTGGCGGCCGATCTCTGTGCGGATCGGAATGTTCTGCAGGTTGGGTTCGGTCGAGGACAGCCGGCCGGTCTGCGCGCCCACCAGTGAGTAACTGGTGTGAACGCGGCCGGTGTCCGGATTGATCGCCGCCTGCAACGCCTCCGTATAAGTGGAACGAAGCTTCGAAAGCTGGCGCCATTCCAGCACCTTGGTGGCGACTGCGGCACCTTGCGCAGCCAGACCCTCCAGGATTGATTGATCGGTCGAATACTGTCCCGACTTGCCTTTGCGACCGCCCTTGTAGCCCATCTTATCGAACAGGATGTCGCCGAGCTGCTTGGGGCTGCCAATCGTAAATTCCTGCCCGCACAACCCGAATATCTCGCATTCGAGCGCCCCGATCGCCGTTGCGAACTGACCAGAGAGCTGGGCCAGCCGATCGCGGTCGACCTTCACGCCGTGGCGTTCCATTTCCGCCACCACGGAGATGAGCGGCCGGTCAACCCGCTCGTAAATCCGGGTTCCACCCTCTTGAGCAAGGCGCGGTTTGAGGACGGAATGGAGGCGCCAGGTCACGTCCGCGTCCTCCGCCGCGTACTGCGTCGCCCGGTCCAGCGGCACTTCGCCGAATGGGATCGCCTTCTTGCCGGTGCCGCAGATGTCCTTGAACGTCAGCGTGGTATGACCAAGATGCCGTTCCGAAAGCTCATCCATGCCATGGCCCCCGCCGATCCCATCCAACGAGCGGCCGGCGTCCAGATCGAAGCTGATAATCATGGTGTCGTCGATCGGCGCGACATGAATGCCGTGCCGGACCAGAACGTTGATATCGTACTTGATGTTCTGCCCAACCTTGAGCACCGCGTCGCTTTCCAGCAGGGGCTTGAGCCGCGTCAGAGCTTCGGCAAGAGGAACCTGCTGCGGCTTTTCGGCAAACATGTCCGAACCGCCGTGGCCCAGCGGAATATAGCACGCCTGGTTCGGACCGATCGCCAGCGAAATACCCGCCAGGTCCGCCCGCATCGAATCGAGCGCCGAGGTCTCCGTATCGATGGCCAGTAGCCGCGCCTGCGCCGCACGGGCAATCCATTCGTCCAGCGCGGCTTCGGTGGTCACGCATTCGTAAGCGGTACGGTCCACCGCCGGCATTTCCGGGAGGGGCTGGCGAGCTGCGCCTTCAAGCGGATTGGCCCCGCTGGTGACCGGCTTTGCGGGATGAAGCTGCGTAGGCGCGGCGGGGCTGCCGCCTCCAGCGTCCAGCCGCTTGAGCAGGCTGGTGAAGCCATGCTTGCCCAGAAAGGCCGCCAGTGGATCAGGCGGGATCGCGCCCAGCTCGAACTGATCGAGCGGCATCGGCAGCGTGCAATCTTCTTTGAGCGTCACCAGCACCTTGGACAGCCGCGCCTGTTCCGCATATTCGATCAGGCGTTCCTGCAGCTTGGACTTCTTCATCGTCGGCGCGGCCGCCAGCGCCGTTTCGAGATCGCCGTAATCCTGGATCAGCTTGCTCGCCGTCTTCGGGCCGACGCCGAAGACACCGGGGACGTTATCGACCGAATCGCCCATCAGCGCCAGCACGTCTCCCACCTTTTCGGGCGGCACTCCGAACTTCTCGATCACTTCAGGAATGTCGATGCGCTGGTTCTTCATCGTGTCCAGCATGTCGATGCAGCCGCCCTCGATACCGTCATTCGGTTCGGCGCACTTGCCCACCAACTGCATCAGGTCTTTGTCGGACGAGACGATCGTGACGTCCCAGCCGCGCCGCGCCGCTTCACGCGCGTAGGAGGCGATAAGGTCGTCCGCTTCGAAGCCCTGTTCCTCAATGCAGGGCAGGGAGAAAGCGCGGGTCGCGTCCCGGATGAGCGGGAACTGCGGCACGAGGTCCTCTGGCGGCGGCGGGCGGTTCGCCTTGTACTGATCGTAGATGTCGTTGCGGAAGGACTTGCTGCCGGCGTCGAGAATCACGGCCAGATGCGTCGGCCCGTCAGCATCGTGCAGGTCTTTCGCCAGCCGCCACAGCATTGTCGTGTAACCGTAAACGGCGCCCACCGGCGTTCCCAGCGGGTCAGTCAGCGGCGGCAGGCGGTGATACGCGCGAAAGATATAGGCCGAACCGTCGACGAGGTAGAGATGCTGCTTTGGCTCCATGCGACGTCCGTAGCAGCGCCGGGCCGGGCCGTCAGCATGGGAGTGAACGGGACCAGGCGAAGGGGGCATGCGCGGCCAAAGCTTGAAACTGCACGTTCCAGCGCTTACTCCACACGCGGGCTGGCTCTGAGACCGCCGTTTCGCCGCCTTTCGAAAATTTACAGGAAAGGGATTACCAAGAAGATGCGCAAGATCGTCATCGTCGCTGCCGTCGCCATCGGTGCCATGTCGCTGGGCGCCTGCTCGCAAAAAACCAAGGATGCGACCGAAGAGGCTGCCTCTTCCGCCGCGAACGATGTGCAGACCTCAGCTGCAGACGCCGGTACGGCTGCCGACGCCGCCGGCGACAAGATCAAGGATGCCGCCAACGACACTGCCAATGCCGCCAAGGATGCGGCCAGTGATGCCGCCGATGCCGTTGCCAACACCGCGTCTGACGCGGAAAAGGCTGCGAAGGACGCCGAAGCGGCGCTGGACGAACATCCCAAGGACGAACGCCCGAAGGACTGAGACAGTAGGTCCAGACATGAAAAAGCGCGCCGGATCGCTTCCGGCGCGCTTTTCATGTCGGCAGCCTCAACGCGAGGCGGTGTGGCGGTAATCCGGTGCGTCCGTCAGGTAACCGTTATAGATGGCGCGGGCGATGCTGGCGATGCGCGCTTCGCGATTGGGACGGCTGCCTTGCCCGGTTACGTAAATGGCAACCGCGAAGACGCGGCCGTCAGGCGTCTGGATAATGCCGATATCGCTGGACGTATTGTTCAGCGATCCGGTCTTGTGCAGAACCTGCACGCCTTCCGGCATGCCGGCCCGGATGCGGTTCCGGCCGGTTACGCAGCGGCCCATGGTGTCCAGCAGGATCTGGCGGCTGGAGGGGCTCAGCCACTTGCCTTGATAAATGCCCGCCAACAGCTGCGCCATCGCGAGCGGCGTGGCGCTGTCGCGCTTGTCTATCACTTGCGCCGGGTTCACCGCGCCATCGTCGCGAACCAGCGTGGCGATGTCGTGATCGATGTGCCAATCGGCTATGCCGGCGCGCTGCACCCAGTCATTCACCGCCACCGGGCCGCCCACCACCTTGAGAAGCGCATCCGTGGCGTAGTTGTTCGATCGGGTTAGCATCAGTTCGAGCAAACGGGACGCCGGCATGTACTCACCGGCTCGAACCGGCGCGACCGCGCTGGAGAATGGCGCGGAACCGACCGGAATCATCAGCGGGAACTCGCTGGTCAGGCTCCACCGCCCTTTATCGACGCCGTCCAAGAAGGTCGCGGCGATGGCCACCTTGCTGGTGCTGGCCATCGGAAAGCGCTGATCGCCCAGCACATCCGTGGTTCGCCCGGTCGCCAAATCGATCGCGGCGACGCCGATGCGTCCGCGCGAGGCTTCGGCAAGCGCGGCAAGCTGTTGCTGGAAGGGATCAGCATAAGTGCGCGGCCCGCGCAGCTGAGTGCCGAACAGTGAATCGAACGTATTCTGAACCTGAACGACCTGTTCCGGATGCGGCGCCACCTGCTCTGCCCGTGCGGACATCGCGGGCAGCATGACAACCGTCGTCAGGGCCACAAGCCCAGCGAGGCGCATGCTGCCATTGCGGCACAAAGCCTTAAGGTCCCCTGCCCACGTCATGCAGTTCCCACCATAGATTCTTCCCTATTCCCGGAAGGTTAACACAACCGCGATAAAATGCCAGCAGCCCGAGACGAATGGCGGATCCTGTGCGGTAATTGCCCGAAAAGGCACTTTCCTTTCATGGAAAGGACCGATTTGAATGCCTCGCACAAAGCGAAAGGGCCGAGAGATCGCTCTCCCGGCCCTCCACGTATTTGGTCAGATAGTCGGCGTCGGCTGGATCAGAAATCCATGCCGCCCATGCCGCCCATGCCACCGCCCATCGGTGGCATCGCGGGCTTGTCGTCCGGCTTCTCGCTGATCGCCGCTTCCGTGGTAATCAGGAGACCGGCGACCGAAGCCGCATCCTGCAGCGCGGTGCGCACGACCTTGGTCGGGTCGATCACGCCGGCGGCGACCAGGTTCTCATAGGTGTCGTTCGCGGCATTGAAGCCCAGCGTCTCGTCGGAACCGTCGATCAGCTTGCCTGCAACCACGGCGCCGTCGAAGCCCGCGTTCTCGGCGATCTGCTTCACGGGAGCGGTAATCGCCTTGCGAACGATGTCGATGCCGCGAGTCTGGTCGTCATTAACGCCGGTCAGGCCGTCCAGGGCCTTGGAAGCATAAAGCAGAGCCGTGCCACCGCCCGGAACGATGCCTTCTTCCACCGCGGCGCGGGTAGCGTGCAGAGCGTCGTCGACGCGGTCCTTGCGCTCCTTCACCTCGACTTCAGTGGCGCCGCCGACCTTGATGACGGCCACGCCGCCGGCCAGCTTGGCGAGACGCTCCTGCAGCTTCTCACGATCGTAATCGCTGGTGGTGACTTCGATCTGAGCGCGGATCTGTTCGACGCGGGCCTTGATCTCATCAGCCGAGCCGGCGCCGTCGACGATCGTGGTGTTGTCCTTGTCGATCGAGACCTTCTTGGCCTGGCCAAGCATGCCGACGGTCACGTTCTCGAGCTTGATACCCAGGTCTTCCGAGATCATCTCGCCGGCGGTCAGCGTGGCGATGTCGCCCAGCATGGCCTTGCGGCGATCGCCGAAGCCGGGAGCCTTTACGGCGGCAACCTTCAGGCCGCCGCGCAGCTTGTTGACAACGAGCGTGGCCAGCGCCTCACCCTCGATATCCTCAGCGATGATGAGGAGCGGACGACCCGACTGCACCACGGCTTCAAGAATCGGCAGCATCGACTGCAGGTTCGAGAGCTTCTTCTCATGAATGAGGATGTAGGGGTTTTCCAACTCGACAGTCATCTTGTCGGGGTTGGTCACGAAGTAGGGCGAAAGGTAGCCGCGGTCGAACTGCATGCCTTCGACGACATCTAGTTCAAATTCGAGACCCTTGGCCTCTTCGACGGTGATGACGCCTTCCTTGCCGACCTTTTCCATGGCCTCAGCGATCTTCTCGCCGACTTCGACATCACCGTTGGCCGAAATGATGCC
>NZ_DAIMZT010000023.1:0-42991 GCF_036733805.1 Novosphingobium sp.
CCACCAACCTTCAAAGCCGGCAACTTGTCCACCAGCTCATTTGTGCAACAAAGCCCCTTACGCTGGAAGCTTCTCGTTGATCTGCTTGAATTCGAAGAACTCGCTCAGGCCCTCTTCACCGAACTGGCGACCGAGGCCGGATTTCTTGTAGCCGCCGAACGGCCCGGAAAACTCGAACATATGGACATTGATGCCGCAATGTCCGGTACGAATGCGCCGGGCGACCCTGCGCCCACGCTCCGGGTTGGAAGTCCAGACGGAACCCGAGAGGCCATATTCGCTGTCATTAGCGATCTTCACGGCTTCTTCCTCATCCTTGTAAGGGATGATGACGAAGACCGGGCCGAATATCTCTTCCTGCGCGATCCGCATGTCATTCCTGACGTTTTTGAACACTGTCGGCGCGAGATACCAGCCCTTGTTCAGCCCTTCTGGCCGCTTGCCACCCATGACCAGCGTGGCGCCTTCGGCCTTGCCGATTTCGACATAGTCCTCAGCCTTCTTGAGCGCCTTGGCGGAAATCAGCGGTCCGACGACGGTGTTTTCCGCGAAAGGATCGCCGAATTTAATTTTCGCCATTTCCGCGGCATAAGCCTGCACGACTTCGTCATATCGGCTTTCAGGAGCAAGAATGCGCGTCTGCCCCAGGCATGCCTGGCAGTTGTTCATCACTGACGATCTGACGAGGTCAGGCATGATTTCGGAGAGGTTGGCATCGTCCAGGACGATCGCCGCCGACTTGCCGCCAAGTTCCAGAGTGCGGCGCTTGAACAGTTCGGCGCAGATCATTCCGACGCGGCGGCCGGTGACGGTGCTGCCGGTAAAAGCGACCTTGTCGACGCCCGGGTGACGAACCAGCGCCTCGCTCGCTTCCGCACCTGCCGCCACGATGTTGACCGTGCCCGCCGGGAGGCCGATTTCCTCATAGATCGAACCGAGAATCTGCCCGTGAAGGGGTGATTCCGGCGCCGTCTTCAATATGACCGTGCACCCGGCCATAAGCGCCATCGGGATGGTGAAATGAGCCATCGCGGAAGGGGCATTCCAGGGCGTGATCGCCGCAACGACGCCGACCGGCTCGCGCCGCAGAGTAACCTTCGTGAAATGACCGGGCCGGGCTTCTTCCTGACCCAATTTTATCCCGAGATCGGCGGCGGTCCTGAACAGATGACCGATCAGCCGCGCATGATTCATGGCGTCAGTGTGATAAGGCAGTCCGCTCTCATCCGCCGACACTTCCGCAACACGTGCAAGATTGGCATCAAACACGTCCGCTGCATGATAGAGATATTTTGCGCGTTCCTCGAACGAAAGATGCGGCCAATCGGTATTGTCGAAACAATTGCGCGCTGCCGCTACGGCGCGATTGATGTCCTCGACGGAGGCGTTTGGCGCAAATCCCAGAACTTCCTCGGTGCTGGGCGAAATGATTTCAAACCTTTCCTTGCTGAAAGGTTCGACCCACTCGCCGCCGATGAACAGTTTGCCGTTCTGATACTGGGGTTTCATCGCCTCTCACTCCTGCAAGTTTTTAAATCAATCGTACAAAGCGCGTTTTTTAGTATTACCGAGGGAGGCCGATTCCGTGTGTCGCGATAATGTTTCGCTGAATCTCGCTCGCCCCGCCGCCCAATATCTGCATAATAGTGTGCCGCAGTATCTGCTCCATCTCCCCAACCGGGGCGTTAGGTGCGTCTTCCGATAATAGTCCGGAAGAGCCCAAGATATCCAGCGAAGCTTCTCCCAGACGTCCTTGCAGTTCGGCCACGAAAACTTTCGCCATCGATGCTTCGTGAATCGGTGTGCGTCCCATTGCGGCCAACCGGATATTGCGCAGCGCCAATTGCCGGGCAGCCTCTATGTCTGCAGCGAGCCCGCCGAGCCGGTCCAGGATAACCGGATCGTCACGCAAACTGCGCCCGCCCACTTCAGCTGTCGCAACGTAGTTTGTCAATTGGTCAAGTGCGCGTTGCAGCAGCGCAACCGTGCCGCCGATTGTCACGCGCTCCGCAGCCAGTGCGCTGGTGATGATCGCCCATCCCTTGTTCACCTCGCCCACCAGGGCGCTATCGGGCACCCAGGCATCGTCGAAATACAGTTCGGAGAAAGTCTTGCCATACATGGCTAGACTTGGCCGGATGGTGAAACCCTCCGTCCCCATGGGAATAATGAAAACGCTGATTCCCGCATGCTGCGGCTTGGCGTCTGGATCGGTTCGCGCGGCAAGCCAAAGGTGATCAGCCTTGTCAGCCATGGTCGACCACATCTTCTGTCCATTTATGCGCCAGCCGCCATTCTCCCTGACCGCTCTCGTCTTGAGCGACGCGAGATCCGACCCCGCCTCTGGTTCGCTGTAGCCGAGGGCGAAAGCAATTTCTCCCGAACGGATGCGAGGTAAATAAGCGGCCTTCTGCTCGGCGGTGCCGAACTTGATTAAGGCCGGCGCAACCATCGTGGAAGCGACGATGTGGCCATAAGGCGCCTGGGCGTATTCCATCTCTTCGGTGAGCACGAGTTGCTCGACGGGGCTCAGCGCCAATCCCCCTTCCGATTTCGGCCATCCCGCACCGATCCAGCCTTTGGCGCCAAGCGCCCGGGCAAAATCACGGTCGAAGCCGCGATCCTTGAAAGGAAGCTTCTCATGCTCAGCCTTTCGGGAGTCAACCCAGTTCTCACGCAACCATTGCCGCACGTCCTTGCGAAAGGACTTGGCGGCGGGATCGAGGTCAAATTCAGGTAGTTTCGTCATCGATCAAATGCCTTGCAATCTGCTGTCAGCCCCGCCGACGAGGTAGGCGCCAATCTCCGCCCGCGCGCGGAACGCTCCGCCAAAGCGGGATACGTTGCCGTGGATCTGCCGGAAATGCCGGGGCAGTTCATGCTCTTCGGAATAGCCGATGGCGCCCATCAGCTGATGCATGTCGATTGCCAGCTGGCGTAACCCTGGATTGAGATGCGCCAGCGCAAGATCGGCGAAAGTGGCCCAAGTTTCGAGCTTTTGATCGTAGGCGGTGGCGGCGGCATCAAGGGTCAGTCGAGCCCCGTCCAGCCGAATGAGGTTGTCAACCAATCGGTGCTGAACGGCCTGGAACTGACCGATGAACTTGCCGAACTGCTTTCTTGTCCCGGCATGCTCGACCACAAGCTCGTAACCTCTCTGGCCCGATCCAAGGGCGCGCGAGGCGGTGGCCAGGCGGACGATTTGCGCGATGTTCTTCAGCTCGTCGACGGGAACAGGCACGAATGTTGCCGCGGCTCCCGTCAATTCGACGGAGGACAAATCCGGCAGAGAGAGCGCCGGTGTTGCCCCGACGCTTACCCCTGGCGCACTTGCATCGACGATGGCGACGCCTGATGGCTCATTCAGAAGGAAGATGAAGCGGTCAGCCGTCGCCGCACCCTCAACGAAGTGGGCAATCCCGGTTGCTTTGCCTTCGGCAAACGTCAATTGCCCGGCCGCAAGATCGCCGTCAAATGCCCCAAGACCGGCGGCGTACAGGTTTTTAGTCGGCGATGGCACGACGGTATCGGAAGTACCCTCGACGTGTTTTTGCACGAGGTTGGCAACAACGGCGCCGATCAGCGGGGCAGGGCAGCACGCCCGCCCAAGCTCTTCAAATACGAGCAATATCTCTCGAAGACCGCCCATCGCCGGGTCGCGGCCGAGATCGGGAACGCCGAGCGATTCGAGTTCCGTCCAGATATCCTTGACCGCCGCGGGCTCCGCGCTCAATTCAACCGCCTTAAGGGCCGGCCACTTATCCGCAAGAAGCCGGTTGACCGAGGTTCGGATCAACTCACGCTCTTCTTCCGAAAACATCGTCATGTCGTCTGACATGAAACTCTCCACATTCATTTTGGCGGTGGCGTAATGCGACGGCCATCCCGGTTTCGTCGCGTCCCGATCGGTTATGGCCTCGGTAGGACGGGCCATCCCCCATCAGGTCTCGGGGGTAGCGATTAGTCCGTTCTCCCGCATCTTGGTGATCTCGTCAGCACTCAAACCGAGGTCCCGCAGCACCTCTTCGGACTGTTCGCCCAGAAGCGGCGGGAAATCCTGGGCTGGCCCCCGCGACTTGTTGATGAGGGTGGGGCGCCGGGCCAACGTCATCGGGCCCGCCTGGGGGTGCTCCCGTTTTTCGAAGAGGCCGCTGTGAACGATCTCTGGACATTCGAGGACCTCCGGAATCGTAAGGACTTCGGAATGTGGAATGCCGGTTTCGGTGAAAAGCGCGGTCCAATGAGCCACCGGTTGGGTGGCGAAGTAGGGCCGCAGCAATTCGACCAATTCCGACCAATTGGAACGCCGGTCGAACGCGATCGCAAATCTCGCGTCCGTTGCCAGTTCTGGACACCCCAACTGTTCGGTCAGCGTCGTGAAGGCTTGGTCCAGGCCGCCCAATTGGACCGCAATCAATCTGTCGTCAGAGCAGCGCACAATGAATGCCTGAGAGGCAGACACGCGCGTATCTGGCGTTGGGTTCTTATCCGCGTCGGTATAGCCGGCCAGAACATCCGGGATGAACGAGGTGGCTGCATCGACCATGCTGATGTCGAGCCGGCCTCCCTTGCCTGAAATCGCCTTGCCGCGCAGCATCGCCATGATCCCCGTCGCGGCTTGCATCGCCGTGACCTGGTCGGCGACGGTCGGCCCGCGCATCTTCGGATTTTCGGGGTCGGTGAACAGATAGAGGACGCCGGACAACGCCTGGCCCACCGTGTCGAAAGCGGGCCTCTTCGCGTAGGGACCGTCAGGAGAGAAGCCGGCCACCGCGCAATAGATGATATTCGGATTGACCTGTTTCAGCGCTTCATAGCCGATCCCGAGACGGTCCATGACCCCCGGACGGAAGTTCTCCAGAACCACATCCACTTCGGCAGCGAGGCGCTTGACCAGGTCGATGGCGGCCGGCGACGAAAGATCAAGAGCCAGGCTCTTCTTGTTGCGGTTGAACGCACGGAAGTTGAAACCGTAATTGGGTATGTTTCGGCCGCCGTCATAAACCCGAAACGGATCGCCGCTGCCCGGCCGTTCGATTTTGATGACCTCAGCACCGTAATCGGCCAGTTGCTGTCCAGCCAAAGGCCCCGCGATGTACTGCGTCAGTTCCAGGACGCGAACGCCCTTCAAGGGGCTGTCGACGGGGACTTCCTCGGTGTTGGACATCTTCATTCCTCACTCAATCGATAGAACTTGAATTATTCGGGGTTTCAGCGCCGAGTCCGGCGGGCAGGAGCCGGCTCCAATATATGCAAATATCCGCGTGCCGATCTCAAGGATTGACGACGTAATTCGAGAAGCCGCCGCGCCGCGCTGACATGTCGCCCAGGGCGTCGTTCACGGTGTCCAGCGTACACGCGCAGGTTTCGAATATCGAGAGGTCCAAAAGCCCGCTTTCGGCCAACGCGGCCATTTCCCGCGCTTCGCGCGGCGTAAACCACAGAGATCCCACAAGCGAAATATTCCGCGTCATGAGATCGTGCAGGAAAACGGGTATCGCCTCTGTAATGCCCCCGGCATTGACCACGCAGCCCCCACGGCGGACGCTGTGATAAGCCTCCAGGAACTGTTCCACGGGCGCGCCGTACGGCAGGCAATCCACTGCGACGTCAACGCCTTCGCCGGCCGTCATGTCCTTGATCCATTCGCGCACCGAACCGTCCAGGCTGGACATCGTTTCGATGCGACCGGGGGAGATCGCCTTGACTTCGGCGAGGAGGTCGCGGTCCCTGGCGACAGCGAAAATACGCTTCGCACCAAGAGCCAGGGCACTGATAACGCCTCCCAATCCCAGGGTGCCTGACGCGCCCGTAATCAGAACCGTTGATTCTGGC
Organism: Novosphingobium sp.; assembly: GCF_036733805.1. Taxonomy (GTDB): domain Bacteria; phylum Pseudomonadota; class Alphaproteobacteria; order Sphingomonadales; family Sphingomonadaceae; genus Novosphingobium. The sequence goes on from NZ_DAIMZT010000023.1 coordinate 5,836, forward strand.
CCCACATTGGAGCGGCGCAGCGCCGAATACGCGGTTCCGACATATCCCAGGCGTGCGGCCTGATCGAAGCTGGTCTGGTCGGCGAGTTTGACCGCGGCATAGGAGGGCGCGACCATATATTCAGCCATGCCGCCGGAGGGATAGCGGTCGTAAATCTCGAGAGAGTTGTGCGAAAACCCGAAGTAGCCGTTGAATGTGTAATGGCGGCAGGCCGCAAAATCGCCGTCCACGCAGTGCCGGCAGGTGCCGCAAACCCTCATGGGATTGACATAGACCCTATCGCCAACCGCCACATTCTTAACATGCGCGCCAACTTGCGCCACTTCGCCAGCGGGATCGAGGCCAAAGACGGCGGGCAGCGGAGGCAGGGGCATTCCCAGTCCCGGCGCGATCTTGGCGAGCTGATGAAGCACATTGAGAAGATTCGGCACCATTCCGCAGGATCTGACGCGAATCAGAACATCTTCGTTGCCGGGAATGGGAGTCGGTAGCTCTTCGACGATCAACCGCGCGCCCGCTTCGTGCATGCGAGCCGCTCGCATGGTTGCTGCTGCTTTCATCTGCTTCTCTCCTGCACCATCTCAATTTTCCGCCTCTCAGGGCGGCGGTTTGAACTAGCCTGCACGCGCCGACACAATCACGGCACTTATTGAAACATGAATATAAGAAGGAGAGACGCGCGCGTTTCGATTCTTCTTATGCTTTCATGCTTGGAAATCGACCTAACCGCGTAACAATTTCTTCTTCTACACCAGGCGATTTCGCGGGAAACGAAATACCGGGCGTATCATCCACGAAAAGTGGCAGAGTCGCTTTTCTATCTTATGAAATATAAGATAGTGTGTGGCAGATGTCAAGATGCTTCTGTCGGATCACCGGAGCCCCGCAGGCTCAATCCGCCTTTGCGGCCGCTGTTAGGAAAGGCGCGCCATGTTCGCAAAATGCCGCCTAGGAAGCCGCCCCTTTCTGAACGTCATTTGCCAAACTGCGCAATAATCCATCACGATAGATCGTGCTCAATAGCGTTCTGAGTTTGCTCACCTCTGCATCCGGCAGGCTGGCGGTGTGCTCGCGTTCAATGCATTGAGCAATCTTTGTAACTTCCACGAACTTGGCTTCGCCCAGCTTAGTAAGCCAAAGGCCCGGCCGCTTTTTTTTTCCTGGTTCGGCGCGCTCCATCAAACCCAGGTTTTGAAGTTCCTTCACGAGGATGGTGGTATTGGATTCTTGGAGAAGGAGGATTCTCGACGCGTGCGCCTGGCGGATTCCAGGATTCTCACTCGTGATCCTCATTAATTCGAACATTGACGGTTTCAGGCCGAACTCGGAAGACAGGCGCAGCAAATCGCGAAGCTGAAGGTAAGTGGCGTGCAGGAGGAAGCCCAGCGACGACGTAAGCGAAATTATGCTGTATTCAACCTCACTGATCGACACGGTGTTGTCTATCCCCGCTGACGGATCCAACAAGGCTTCATCATTTGAGCGCATCTGAAAGCACATCCTCCATGGCTCGCCACGATCGGCGATCGGCTGAGGCGTCATAGCGGGCGAAGTCCGGAAGGCCAGCCTGATCGGCTCGCCAGTCCGTGAAGCTATGATAGACCCCGCCATAGAGATGAAGCTGCCAATCGGCTTTCGTCCGACGCATTTCGGCTTCGAATAGGTGTCTCTGTTCGGCCGGAATTTCCGGATCCTCAGATCCGACACAGACCAGGATTTTGCCACCGAGGTTTTCCGGCGTCCATGTGATGTTTGACCTCAGCACGCTGTGAAAACCCACAACGGCGCTAAGGGGGATCCCGCTTCGCACCATCTCGAGCGCCAGCGTTCCGCCATAGCAAAAGCCAATTGCTGCCAGTTTGTCAGGGTCCACCATCGGCTCATCACGGAACAGCTTCAACGCGGCTTCGACGCGGCCCAAAGGCCCTTGTGGATGCGCGTAGAAGCGCTCCAACTCGCTTAGTGCCGTCGGTATGTCCACGGTCGCACCGTCGCCATGCAGATCGAAGGCGAGGGCGGCGTATCCAAGCTCCGCAATTCGGCGAGCCCGCTCATGCGCATGATCGCCGAGACCCAGTATGTCGGAAAGCACTAGAACGCCGGGAACCGGACCCTTCACGTCGGGCAGGTAAAGCGTGTTGATCTGCGCTTTCCCGTCGACCCGGCACGTCAATTTTTTTTCGATCACATTATCACCACAAAATACGCCGCACTTATTCGACCAAACGCTTCAGGCGGGCGCGAAAAGGAGCAGGTTGGTCCCGTCTTCCAACGGCGCCCACGCAGGCTTGACCTTCATGCCGATCTTGACCTGATCGATCTCGCAATCGATGATGTTGGAAAGAATCGTTACGCCTTCATTGAGCAGCACGGTGGCCACGATAAATGGCAGCGCATCGGCGAAACCGCCTCTGCCAACTCGGGCGATGGTGAAGCTGAAGACTTCCCCAGCACCTGAGACTTCCCGCCATTCCAGGTTTTTACTGCCGGTGAACACGCTCACCGGGCGAGGGTAGAACTGATACTGCCCGGTATCGCGGCAATACTGTATCATCAGCTTCTTTTCGCGCGTTCCTTCCCAAAAGGGCGCTGAAATCGGCAACTTCCTGGGAGCGGAGCGCGCGATGTGGAACAGGCGGTCTTGCGATGTGCTCATCTCACTTACCCCTCCGAACCGAGTATCAATGCGGTAGTGGTGCCCCAATGGCGGCCATAGGGAATCCAGCCTATGCCACTGACCAGCGCATGGGCATTGTTCCGAACCTGTCGGACACCGCCTTCCCCGAACAACTGCCTGACGGCCTCGATCAGGAGCGTCCCGCCCCCGGCCAGGCCGGCTTGTCCCGCCGACATCTGGCCGCCGCTGGTGTTGATCGGCAGATCTCCGTCAAACCGGAGATTGGTGTCCTGCACAAAGGCGCAGCCCTGACCTTTCTTTGCGAACCCGAACATTTCAAGCTGCAACATCACCGCGATGATGAAATCGTCATAGAGATGAGCGGATCCGATATCGGCGAGGCCGATGCCGGCTTGCGCAAAGGCGTGCTGCCCGGCGACAAGATGGCCGCTTTCCGTGATGTCCACGATATTTTCGCTTGCGCGATAATTGCTCCGCTCACCATAGCCTAGCGGGACGACGAACTTGTCGAATTTTTTTTCCTTGGCCCGCTTCCTGGTTGTCATCAGCAAGCCGTTTGCGCCGTCGCAAACCATCACGCAGTCCAGCATGCGGACTGGATCAGCGACCATCGGCGAATTGAGATATGCCTCTATATCAAGGGGCTTGCGCAGTTTGTCGCTTCCCAATTCATTAAGCAAAGCATGCTCGCGCAATGTCACTGCGATCTTGCCCAGCGCCCGATGATCGAGCCCGTAGAGATGGTCGTATCGCGTGCTGAGCAGACCGAAATCGGTAGCCGGTCCGATCGAACCAAAAGGATCGACGAACTCTCCATGATAGGAACGCATCCGCAGATTGTTTTCCGTCGACTGGGTATCGGCGTTCAGCAGAAGAATGGTGGAGCACAGCCCCGCCTCCAGCGCGGCCGCAGCCCGAGCCACTGCCGCGACTGCGGAGGAGCCGCCACGGTCCACGGTCTGGCAGAATCTCAGCTCGAGCCCTAGATAATCCGCGGTAGTCTGCGACCAGAAAGCATTCCCCGCGCCTGTCATCGAGCCATTGACGAGCATGCCGTCAATCTCATCCTTCTCGATGCCGGTGGACGCCAGCAGCGAACTCAGGACCTCACCGCCGAAATCCCAGATGTCGCGGCCCGAATTGCGCTCGATCTTCGTCTCGGCATAGCCGACGATAGCCGCATCGTTGATGGACACTCGCTCTCTCCTTGCTGTTCTTAGGTTCTGACGCAACGATGAGTCAGAACGCGCTCACTGGGCGGTTGGAAATTTGGCCTCCAATGGGCAGCAGACTCAGTCTGCTTTGCTTTTCCGATTGGATCCAATCCGATTTCCACCTTTTCGCCGCAAAATCGATGAAAAATAATCTGGAAATACATTCGATAACATGTAATATAAATTACATTATTAATTAATGGTTATATTTCTAAACCATAAATTTCTTATAATGCAGGGAGTATTATTCAAAACATAACGGCTATATTGCTGATGGTTATGCCGACAGCCGGCTGTCGGTCTATATGCTGAATGACCTCATATGGCTTTTTCGGGTTGCCGTCAATGGAGTTATATTATATAATTTATGCCGTTCCCAAAGCTTTTGGGGGCGATCTGCTGAGTTACAAAACACGGATTGATCCGCGTTTCTCGACTCGATCGCTGCGCCGGCCCGGCCCACGCCGAACAAGGAATGGCGGACCTGAAGCGTTGCTGCGCCGTGACAAACGTTCGCCGGTAACGCTACACACGGGAGGGAAATTGCGAGTGACTAGATTTGTCCCGCAGTGATAAGGGGGCGCATGTTGACCTTTCAAGCCAAAATTCAGGACCTGAGCAACTCCGAACCCGTGCTTGGGCCGACCGGCCCGACTTTGGCCAGTACGGTGGCCGGGCGTCTGCGCAGTGCGATCATCGCTGGAGAAATGGCGCCTGGCAGCAAAATCAACATTCATCGCGTGCGCGCTCAACTTGGTGTCAGCCTCAGCCCGCTGCGCGAGGCGCTTTCGCGGCTTTTCTCAGAAGGCTTTCTTACTTTTCAGGATAAGCGCGGCTATCGGGTGGCTCCGGTTTCGGAACGCGACCTGCGCCAGATTATCCAGCTGCGCATTAATCTGGAGACCCTGGCGCTTCGCGAAGCGATCGACCTGGGCGATTCCCATTGGGAGCATCTGGTGCTGCAACGGCTCGCAGAACTGCGGGCCATTGACTGCGATCCCGAAGATCCTCACGCGGTCGAATTGTGGGAACAGGCACATCGTAATGTGCATGTGGAACTGTTGTCCGCTTGCGGGATGCCGTTGCTGCTGCAGTTTGTCCAGACGCTGCACGACTTGTATGACAGATACAGGCGGATATTCTTGGCTGCGCCGCACAAGGCCCGTGATCCCATGGCCGAACACGTGGCGGTAGCCACGGCCGCGATCGAGCGGCGCAAGAGCGACGCGGTGGCGCTGCTTAAGCGCCACATTGAAAAGACCGGGACCGAGACGCTCAAGGCGTTGCCGCGGTCCTAGCGATCCGTCAGGCGAGAGTCGGCTTCTCCCCCGTTCTTGTTTGGCAACAGCACACCGCTTCGTCTGTTGCGTAACGACTCGCTTTGTCCGGAGGCTGGGCGCGGACGCCTCCGGCATCGGAGTTCTTGACATCCCGATCATGTTCACGCAGGCAGATAATCGATTATTGAGAAAGGCGGTCATTCGGATTCCGATCGCGCGGCCGACAAATAAATTGGGAGAGGGATTGGAATGTTGCCGGGAAGCAATTTGATCTTTCGGGTTGGCCCCGTTTGCGAACGGCGCGGCGCGGCGATGGAGGCGGCAGCTTGAGAGCGGCCACGGCACTCGATTATCGTGAGCTGGCTCGCCGGCGTCTGCCGCGATTCCTGTTCGATTATCTCGACGGCGGCTCCTATGGCGAGACGACCCTTCGCCGGAATTTGCAGGATCTGGAACAGGTCACGCTCCGCCAAAGAGTTTTGCGGGACGTGTCGAACATTGACCTTTCTGTTGAACTGTTCGGCCAAAAGAGCGCTATGCCTGTGGGTCTGGGGCCGGTCGGCTTTTCGGGCATATGCGCAAGGCGTGGAGAGGTTCAAGCTGCCCGCGCGGCGGAGGCAGCGGGCGTTCCCTTCTGTCTGTCGACCATGTCGGTATGTTCGCTTGACGAGATGTCGGCCGCGGTGGCCCGGCCGATATGGTTCCAGCTTTATATGATGCGCGACCGGGCGATTATGCGGGATCTGATGGCCAAGGCGCGCGATCTGGGTTGCACCGCGCTCGTCTTCACCGTGGATGCGCCGGTGGGCGCGGTGCGCTATCGAGACATACGGGCCGGTCTGATAGGTTCAACCGGCTGGAGGCCGACGATCAAGCGCGTGTGGCAGGCAATGCAGCATCCGTCCTGGGCTTGGGATGTCGGCGTCAGCGGTCGTCCGCATGGGCTGGGCAATATTGCGCCGGCCTTGCCTGATAAAGCCGGACTGGATGACATCTTTGCCTGGATTGGCGCCAATCTTGAGCCCGGCGTCTCCTGGAAGGACCTCGACATTATCCGCAGCGAGTGGAAAGGCCCCCTCATCATCAAGGGGGTGCTGGAGGTCGAGGATGCGCGCGAGGCGGTGAAGATCGGTGCGGACGGCCTGGTAGTGTCCAACCATGGAGGACGTCAGCTTGACGGCGCGCCCTCGACCACGTTGGCCCTGCCGCCGATAGCGGATGCGGTCGGCGACGATCTGACCCTGCTTGTCGATGGAGGGGTGCGATCCGGCCTGGATGTGGTACGGATGATCGCCCTTGGCGCAAAGGGGGTGCTGCTGGGCCGCGCTTGGGCCTATGCTCTGGCTGCCGCCGGGGAGCAGGGCGTGGCTCATATGCTAAAGCTCATGGAAGCCGAGATGCGGGTTGCTATGGCGCTGGTAGGTGTGAACCGCGTCGCCGCGATTGATCGCCAGACGTTGGCGAACTGGTAGAACGCGCCAAGCAAGATTGTTACCCGTTATGGTTTCTTGGAGGAGATTGACATGAGCCGCTCCGTTAAAGGGATGAAGATTGGTCGTCGCGTCGCGGTTGCCGCCATGGGAATAGGTGCAGCGACACTGTTTGCCGCGCCTGCCGCGGCCAGCGAACGCAGGCCCGCCTTTAACGCCGAGGAAAAGGCCAATATCCAGACAATCGCGTCCTTCATTGGCGCATGGAATGCGAAGGATGCCGCGAAAGTGATGTCGTTCTTTGCGGAAGGCGCAAGGTTTGCTGTCGGCGATATCGACAAGATGCCGGCCTATCAAAAACCAGACTTCGCCGGCCTCATTCAGGGGGCGTCGAGCATTAAAATGGTCATTACGCCGGGAACGACCTGGGCTCGCGGTCCGGTGGTGACGCATGAACGGGTGGATGAAATCGTTTTCGCCCCGAATCGCAAGATTGCGGGCAAGTACATCGCGGTGTTCACATTGAAGGCCGGGAAAATCGTCGATTTCACGGATTATATTGTCCAGAACGACAGCAGCCCTGAGTTCCGGTAACGCCGATTGCGGCGTTGGGCCAAACCGCTGCCGCGGGCATTTCATGCCTAAGCGGCAGCGTACGCACGCCGAAGCAGGCTGGATGGTGCCGTCGGACGCCGGATCAGTCCCGGGACTATGCTCGGTTAACCGAAACATGCCGCGCATGAAAATGATCGCGGCACGTTGACCTGCGAGTGATCCTCGTTTCGCCTCAAACTGCGTCTTTTAGGAGACGCATGGCGCGTCAATGACTTCTGTGGAGGAAATCTGGGCAATTGCAGTTTGACAAGCGATGGTCGCTCATCGTACCTGGAACGAGTTCACATATAGAAACGAGGCTGGGGACTTCAGACCGGCCCGCGTGTGAAGGGAATGGGAGGCAAGGAATGCGACAGGGTAAAGCGAAGATTCTCAACATGGGCGTGGCGACGGTTGCGTTGCTTTATGGGGCGCAATTGTACGCTCAGCCCACGTCGCCGGCATCCGGTGAAGCCCAGGCGACAGATAACAACTCCATCGCTGAGATCGTGGTGACCGCTCAGAAGCGGTCGGAACGTCTGCAGGATGTTCCTTTGGCGGTGCAGGCGGTGACGCCTGATACGCTGACCAAAACGGGCGCCGATACGACAGCCACATTGCAGAACATCGTGCCGGGCCTGAACGTGAATGACTCGGCATCCGGCTTCCGGCCCTTCATTCGCGGCGTGGGTTCGTCCACGGCTTCGGCGGGCAATGAGAACTCGGTGTCGACCTATCTCGACAATATCTATCTGACGTCGATGAATGCGGGCCTGCTGAATCTTTCCAGCATCGAATCGATCGAAGTCCTGAAAGGACCCCAAGGAACGCTGTTCGGCCGCAACGCGACCGGGGGCGTGATCCACGTCAAGACCAAGACGCCGTCGCACGAATTTAGCGGCAACGCGACCGTCAAGTACGACCAGTACCAGACGCTGACCGCCTCCGGCTATGTCACCGGTGGATTGACAGACTCCCTGGCTGCCGACCTTGCGGTCTATTACCGCGACCAGGCTAAGGGTTACGGCAAGAACCTGTTCAATGGCCACGAGGTCAACAAGGACAAGAGCTATACGATCCGCTCCAAGATCCTGTTCACACCCAGCGATTCGGACACGATCACCCTGACCGGCGATTATTCGTGGCTGCGCAGTTCGGGGCAGACTTATCGTCCCATTCCCGGCTCCAACGTCCAGTGGGGCGGTAACGACCCCAGCCAGCCTGTGAATACGCGTCCTTACGGCGGACCTTACACGTTCCCGGCAAACGGGGGCTATTGGGACGTCGATATGGCGATCGATCCTCGCTACAAGCAGTGGAGTTGGGGTGCCAGCCTGACTTATGAGCACGAATTTTCCTGGGCGACGCTGAGCAGCTTCACGGCATATCGCAAGAGCAAGATCGATCAGGCATGGAACGCGACGCCCATTCCGATCAACGCTCAATATGCCGGTTGGAGGCAGCCTGAACGACAGTTCTCTCAGGAGTTTCAGCTCAGTTCCGTGCCCAGCAGTCCGGTAAAATGGATTTTGGGTGCGTACTATCTCAGCTCGCAAGTGAAATACGATCCCTTCTTCATCACTGGCTTGGACGTGGCACCTATTCAGCAGCAGTTCCGGATGACGCAGAAGATTCAATCTCCCGCTTTGTACGGCCAGTTCACGGTTCCGGTCGAAGCGCTGGGGAACACCAACATTACGGGAGGTTTGCGCTATACGATCGACAAGCGCTCGATCGTTGGCGATATCGAGATCATCCCGCAGGTAACGCCGAGTGGTCCCGTCCAGGATCCCACAACGATTATCAGGATTGTGAACCCGACCGACGCCAGCAAGAAGTTCAAGACCTTTACCTGGCGGTTGGGTATCGATCACCACCTGACGCCGGATAACATGGTCTACCTGACTTATAACCGGGGGTTCAAGGCAGGCTCATATAACGCCATTCCGCCGGGCGGCCCGAACACACAGCCGACAAATCCCGAATATCTCGATGCCTATGAAATCGGGTCAAAGAACACTCTGTTCGGCGGACGGGCAACGCTCAATATCTCGGCATTCTTGTACGAATATCGGGATTTGCAGGTTACGATATTCAACCAGACAGCGGCTACCACCGTCAACGCCGCGAAGGCGCGGATCAAGGGCATCGACGCCAGCTTTGACGCAAAGGTCACCGATAATCTGCGTCTCTCGTTCAGTGGCGAACTTCTTGACCATAAGTTCGTGAAGTATTTGAACGGCCCGATCCTGACGCCTCAGACAATCGCTCAAGGCGGCGGCGTGGTCCGCACATTTGGCGACCTCAGCGGCAAGCCACTGCCGTTCACGGCTAACGCGGCATTCACGGCGGGCGCATATTACACGGCTCCGATCAGCATCGGTGAATTTGATGCGAACGTGAACTTTGCCTATAATGACGGTTATACTTATGAACCCAGTGCGGCGATTCCGGCGAAGTCCTTTGTGGATCTTAGCGGATCGATCGGCCTGAAACTGAATAATGGCACTACGCGCCTGTCGGTTTTCGGGAAGAACCTGACCAATGCACACGCGCCAAAGGTCGTGACGACCGGCGGCAACCCCGGCGGCTATCTGGAAATCCAGTATCGCCCTCCGCGGATCTACGGCGTTTCGATTTCGCAGGATTTCTGACGGAACGAAAATCTAACCGCCTATGAGCCGGGCGCGGGGAAGGTCGGTTGCGCCGATCCCGCGCCCGGTTTCACGGCCAGTCCCGGATCGATAATACCGCGGCGTCTCAATCGGCGTCGCGGTATTGTCCTTTGTTGTGTACCGCAAAATGGCCTGTGCCATCCGGCCGATAGGCTATCTGATCTGGTGACAAGACCGGATCGCGGGTGCAAGCCGGACTGCAGTGAGGTTAGGGGCAATAGATGGACAATCAGCAACTGGTGCAATCCGTCGTCACGGCGCACCAGCTTCTCGAAACTCTGGCGCAGAACCCGGAAGGCAGCTCTCTCACTGAGCTTTCGCGCGAATTGGGGATGACCCCGTCCAGAGTGCTGCGTCACCTGGCGACGCTGGTTGAGCTTCAATTGGTGGAAAGGGACGAGGGGGAACCGGTCTACCGGCTGGGAGTGGGCCTGATGCGGCTCGCGGAGCGTGCCGAAAGGCAGCATAATGTCATCCGGCTCTCCTATCCCGCCTTGCGCCAGCTGAGTGATCGTTTCGGGCAAGCGACTTATCTGGTCCGTCGCCAAGGCGCCCAGGCGCTGGTTTGGATTTCGCTGGAAAGCGAAGGAGCGCCTCACATCACCATGCCGCCGGGAATGCCTTGTTCCCTGACCGGTTCTGCGTGCGGCCGCGTTTTGCTTGCATTCGATCCCGAAGCGAAAGTTCGCGAACCGTTGAAATTGAAAGCGGGCGAAGGATATCCCGATCCCATCCCCACCAAGGCGGCCCTGGAAGAACGACTCCAGCGCATCCGCACGACCTTTTACGACCAGCACGGCACGGATGGTTCCAACGCGATCTTCACGCTTGCGGCTCCTATTCTGGATCACCGGGACCGCGCGGTGGCAGTGATGGCCGTTGCCGGGTTTTCGGTCTTTTTCCCGCACCAGTCGGAAATTCTTCTCGAAGCGCTGCTGGAAACCGCCGAGGAGCTTTCGAAGGAATTGGGAAGCCGCTGCGAGTGGCCGGCGAGAACGCCCGGAGCGGTGCATTCGCGGACGGGAACATCTTGACCATTTTTTCGTTATACGATATTTCCTTTCCGCATAACGAAAAATGGGGAAGTCTCATGGCCAGCGAAGCAAAGCAGCTGTCAAACCAGATCATATCAATCGCTTCGAGCGAAAAGGCCAGGATAGCAGGCGATGTCCGCGCTCGCGTGTCCGAGGCGGAGTGGCAGGCGCGCGTGGAACTGGCCGCGCTTTACCGCATGGTCGCGTATTTTCGCTGGACCGACATGATTTACAATCACATCTCCCTGCGGGTGCCCGATGGAGAAGAGACTTATCTCCTCAATCCGTTCGGCCTGTTCTATGACGAAATTACGGCTTCATCGCTGGTAAAGGTCTCGGTCGACGGAACGGTGCTGGATGACCCGACAGGCTTGGGGATCAACCGCGCCGGGTTCGTGATTCACGGCGCTGTTCACGCGGCTCGCCGGGATGTGACCTGCGTGATGCACACGCATACGCGGGCGGGATGCGCCGTTGCCGCGCAGGAGCATGGTCTTTTGCCGATCAGCCAGTATGCCGCCACCTTGACGGGGCATGTGGCTTACCACGATTTTGAAGGCGTGGCGGTGAATGAGGAGGAGCGTGAACGGCTGGTCGCCGATCTGGGGGACCGCAACGTGTTGATCCTGCGCAATCACGGCCTTCTCACATGTGGAAGGAATCCCGGAGAGACGCTGGTGTATATGTACGCCGTCGAGCGGGCTTGTGACATCCAGGTCGCCGCCTTGTCGGGCGGAGGCGAGGTTCGCCACATCACGCCCGAGGCGGCCGCTATGTCTGGCGAGATTCACAGCTCCATGGGCGGTGACTTTTCCCGCGACTGGGAGGCCATGCTTCGCCTCGTCGATCGCATCGGACCCGATTTCCGCAATTGAAGCGGCGCGGCGCCGAAAGGCGCCGCGTTCGATACGATTACAGAAGCGCCTCATCGCCGCAGGGAGAGACGGGTTCGATGAAAATGGTGGATTTCGAACCTGCGCAGGACGTATCTCGCGTTCATCGCAGCATATTTTCCGATCAGCAGATCTTCGATCTGGAGATGAAGTATCTGTTCGAAGGGGGATGGGTGTTCCTTGCCCTGGACAGCCAGCTTCCCAACCCTCACGATTTCCTGGTGACCCGGATAGGGCGGCAGGAAATCCTCCTCATGCGGGACAGGGGGGGAGAGATCGGCGCCTTCTACAATACCTGCCCACACAGAGGCGCGCAGATTTGTTCCTTGCGCCAGGGCAACAGCCCACTCCACGTCTGCCCTTATCATAGCTGGTCGTTCGATAGCGATGGTCGTAACCGCTCAATCAAGGCAAAATCGAACGGGGCTTATTCGGCGGCCTTTCTGGAGCAAGGCCATGATCTTCATCCCATAGCGCGTTTTGAATCCTATCGCGGGTTTCTGTTCGGTAGCCTCAGCGCTGACGTGAGCAGTCTGGACAGCTATCTGGGGGATGTTCGAACACTTCTGGACCTGGCGATTGACCAGAGCGATGGCGGGCTTGAAGTGCTGCCGGGCACAGTGACTTACACGTACCGGGCGAACTGGAAACTCCAGTTGGAAAACAGCGCCGACGGCTATCACGTTACGTCCACTCACCCCACTTATATGAAGATTGCCCAGGATCGGGCCACAGAGGACGCCGATGAAACGGGTGTGGGCGGTGTGTGGGATCGCGCCAATACGCTGACAGAGGAAAGCGAGGATTCGGCGCGCGGCGGCTCTTTCGGCTTCGCCAATGGCCATGTGCTGGCGTGGGGCTCCGTGCCGATGGTCCCTAGCCATCCCCTGTTCGAAAGGCGTTTCGAACTGGAAGCGCAATTTGGCCGGGCGAAGGCTGAATGGATGTTCTATTTCCGCAACCTCACCCTCTTTCCCAACGCGCAAGTTGCGGACAATCTGGCGAGCATTCTTCGCATCATTCGCCCGATTGCGCCCGACCTTACCGAAATGGTCGCTTATTGCATCGCCCCGAAAGGGGAGAGTGCTGCCGCGCGCCGCCGCCGGCTTCGGCAGTACGAAGACTTTTTCAATCCCTCCGGTCTGGCCACGCCCGATGATCTGGTAGCCTATGAAGGATGTCAGGCCGGACATGCGATCGATGGCTGCGCGGGCTGGCTGCAAGGCTATGAACGCGGCGTTGCCGCTCGCATGGACGGCCCCAGCGAAAGCGCGCGGGATCTGGGCATCGTGCCGCTTCACTCAGTGGAGGGTAACGCCCTGCTGAATGACGAGACCGTTTTCCAGACGTATTATCAGGCATGGTCAGAGCGTCTGGGGCCTGAGTTGTTCAAGCTCAGCGAGGAGGCTCGATAAATGCCGCTCCTTGACAGCCAAGCACAATCGAAGTTGACCGCGCTTATCGAAAACGATGGCCGCTATCTGGATCAGCGCAAGTGGGACGAGTGGCTTGACCTTTTCGCGGAGGACTCGATTTTCTGGGTGCCTACTTGGAGGAACGAGAACGAACTGACTGAGGATCCGTCTCGGGAGGTTTCGTTGATCTATTACGAAGGGCGCAGGCGGCTGCAGGAACGCATATGGCGCGTTCGATCGGGAAATTCGATATCATCCGCACCGCTCGTCAGGACCATGCATGCGATAAGCCACGTCCTTATCGTGGCGACCGACGAGGGGGCGGCAACGGGAAGCGCCAACTGGTCCGTCCATGTCTTTGACCCGAGGTCGAGAACGCAGCACACGTTCTTCGGATTCTATGAATATGCCTTTGTCTTTTCAGGTGATCGCTGGCTTATCGCTAAGAAGAAGATCAAAATTCTGAACGATCATATCCCGACGCTCGTGGATTTTTATACGTTATAGCCCAATCGGGATGGGCTGCTTGTCGATGCATTTTCGATGTTCTGCGATGCCCGAAATGCGCCGGTGAAGCCCGGCTGGTTTCTGGCCCTTTACATAAGCAGGAACAAGGGATTGAAGTCCGCGATCTCGGTGAGACGGTTCCAGTCGTTGATATGGACGAAATGATTGGCGCCGCTACCTACGATGCCTTCTTTGCGAAGCGTTTGAAGGATCCGGTTGATGTGGACGGTGGTTGCGCCCACGACATCAGCCAACTGGTGCTGCTTTAGCGGCAGCGGAAAATCCAGTCGGGTGCCCAGGCCCGCCTTTTCCGAACGTATCGCCATCTCACAATAGACATGGGCTACGCGCGACAAGGTATTTTTCCGACCCAGGTTGCCCACCCACTTCGCAAGGATCGATGCGTCTACGATCGTATCTCGCCAGAAAGCCATCGCAATCGCGGGAAATTTTCGCGCGATTGCGCGCAGATCGGCATGGGGAACCTGGAGAAGCGTGCTTGTGGTAAGCGCTTCGAGGCCCCAACCGGCAACGGGAGAGGCCACTGAATGAAGATCGCATAAGTCGCCCGCGATGTGGAGGGCCGTGATTTGTCGCTGCCCATCCGCCATGAGGTCATAGCGGCCGATCAGCCCGTCGACCACCAGGCAAGCATGATCGACGGCGGCGCCCGGAGTCACTACGTCCTCCTGAGCGCTGGCCTGGAATGGATAACTTCTCATTCCGAGAATGGCGGCCCGTTCATCCAAGGTGAGGGGGGAGCGCAGTAGCAACCGTTCAAGGAAGCGGGCGAGTGCCGCCTGATGCAAGTCAGTCATGACGCCCCCCAATTTTATTCAGGCGGGAGTGTTGTTCACTCTCCTTCGCCGACAGCCCGAAATGATCGATCGGCGGTAAGGACCCATAACACCGTTCAGGAAATCAACCAACAATTAGCCCGAAGCACGCGCAAAGATGTGGAAGAGCTATCATAGATCAATCCGTGCCCGTCGCTCTGCTGCTAGTGAAGAGAAAAATGGGAGCTGAAGATGTCCGAAGAAATCGATTATTGTAAGTCCCGTATTGCAAGTGAGGAGAAGCTGGCTGAACAAGCTCCTTCTCCTGAAGCGGCGGAATCGCATTGGCAGTTGGCCATGCTTTATCGAGTTCAGCTGAACCTGCTGACTCGCGGAACCCGCATGGTCGCGGTATAGAATTTTCCGAATGCGTTAATCCTTTCAGGCTATGGTCTGCCGGACATGCGATATGCCCGTGGAGCAGCACGATGGCCGGCTATTATCTCCATCTTTACACCGACGGTGAGTTGCTCCCCGGAGCAGAACGTATTTACGCTGTAGATGACAACGTCGTACGTGCCGAAGCGGTAAGAAACATTCGCGATATTGCTGCCGAGGACATCTGTTCAGGGATTGCGGTTCGACTGTCGGACTACATTGAAGTGTGCGATGCAGCGAACCGACCTATCTCTCGTCTTTATTTCCGTGATGTGTTGAAGATCGCGGACTCTTAAGTCGGCACGTTGAAGTCGCCCCCGCTGAGGGTCTGGCGAGGAACTGCGACCGCAGCAAAGGCGGTTGAGATCAACTGGCGATGACGCTAGAGTTGCGGACATGGGGATCGCGATCACCCCATGAGGCGAAAGGCTGAAGTATCGCGTCCTGCCTTGCCCGAGGACGCATTATGCCTGCTCTCAATTCCATTACCGTAGATAAACTCATTCGGCTCGTCGGCATACCGCGCGGCCCGACGATCATTGACGTTCGCACGCAAGAAGACTTTGCTGCGAACCCGAAGCTGATACCTGGTGCCCACCGTCGCCCTTGGGATGACATAGGCGATTGGGCGGGCCAATATTCCGAACGCCAGGTCGTGGTCGTGTGCCGGGATGGTCATGATCTCAGCCAGGGCGCTGCAGCATGGTTGCGTCACGCCGGCATCAACGCGGAAGCGCTGGATGGCGGCATCGCGGCATGGGAAAAGGCCGGTCTTCCGCTTGTTCCCGAAGCAGCGCTTCCTGCTCGTGACGCACAAGGCCGCACCGCGTGGGTCACACGCAGTCGACCCAAGGTAGATCGCATCGCATGCCCCTGGTTGATCCGGCGCTTCGTCGATCCCGACGCCGTCATCTTGTTCGTGCCGCCGGCTGAAGTCGCGAGCGTTGCTCAACGTTTTGGCGCTGCGCCTTTCGATATGGAAGGCGATGGTATCGCCTGGAGCCATGACGGCGATCGTTGCACGTTCGATGTTATGCTGGACGGCTTCGGCTTGTCCTGCCTTCAATCCCTTGCGCATCTTGGACTCATTGTGCGCGGCGCAGACACGGCACGGCCCGATCTTGTGCCCGAAGCGGCCGGCCTCGTCGCCCTGTCGCTAGGTCTGTCACGGATGTTCACTGACGATCATCAGCAGCTGGAAGCGGGCATGCTCATTTATGATGCGCTTTACCGCTGGTGCCGCGACGCCACTGGAGAGACCCATGACTGGGTGTCCCATCAACCGAGGCGCGTGCGCGCCGGAAAGGTGCCTGCGTGAGCACCGCACCCACTGTCATTACCGACGAGCCCAAACCTGCGGCCCTCGCTCCCGTGTCGCTTGGCGAAGCCTTTTGGGTCTGGCTTCGGATCGCGGCGCTCTCTTTCGGCGGTCCGGCCGGGCAGATCGCGGTGATGCACCGCATTCTCGTCGACGAAAGGCGCTGGATCGGTGAGCATCGATTTCTGCACGCGCTCAATTACTGCATGCTGCTGCCCGGCCCCGAGGCGCAGCAACTCGCCACTTATATCGGCTGGCTGATGCACAGGACCAGGGGCGGCATCGTCGCGGGCGGCCTTTTCGTGCTGCCGGGCGCAATATCGATCATGGCGCTCAGCTGGATCTATGCGCTTTACGGGCGGGTCAACGTGGTCTCCGCGCTGTTCTTCGGCCTTAAGTGCGCGGTGCTTGCCGTAGTGCTTCAGGCGGTGGTGCGGATAGGCCAGCGTGCGCTCAAGAACAATGTAATGCGCGCCCTCGCTGCAGCGGCATTCATCCTGATCTTCTTTCTCGGCGTGCCGTTCCCCGTCATCGTGCTGAGCGCCGGCCTGATCGGCTATTGCGGCGGTCGCTCCGGCATGGCTGCGTTTCAGATTGGCGGCGGTCACGCGGCGGCCAAGGGGAATGTCGTAGCAGATGCCGATACCCTGCTTGGCGAAGAACTGCCCTCACACGCCCGTCCGTCCCTCGGGCAGACGCTGCGTCAGGCCGCGATCTGGCTTTTCCTATGGCTTGCGCCAGTGGCGACACTGCTGCTGACGCTGGGCGGACACCACGTCTTCAGCCAGATCGCCACTTTCTTCTCAGCCATGGCGGTCGTGACTTTTGGTGGCGCTTATGCGGTCTTGGCCTATGTCGCGCAGCAGGCGGTCGAGAATTATCACTGGCTCGCCCCACGCGAGATGCTTGACGGCCTCGGCATGGCCGAGACCACGCCGGGGCCGCTTATCATGGTGCTCCAGTTCGTCGGCTTCATCGGTGCTTATCGCCATGCCGGCGCATTGCCGCCATTGCTGGCGGGGACGTTGGGGGGACTCTTGGCGACCTGGGTGACTTTCATTCCCTGCTTCTTGTGGATCTTCCTTGGCGCCCCTTTCATTGAGCGCCTGCGCGGCAACCGGGCGCTGTCAGGCGCGCTCTCGGCAATCACTGCCTCCGTGGTGGGCGTAGTGCTCAACCTGGCCATCTGGTTCGCGATTCATACCCTTTTTCGGGAGGTGCGGCCCGCACGGATCGGGCCGCTTCATTTCGATATGCCGGCTTTCGCCAGCATCGAACCCTGGGCTCTGGTCATAGCAATCGCAGCGATCTTCGCGACATTGCGCCTGCGCCTCGGCATCCTCACGGTTCTTGGTGGCGCCTCAGCGGCGGGCGTAGCGCTGTACTTTGCGGGGATTCTTGCATGAACGCCATGTCGGCCTGACAGGAGAAGACCATGATTGACCCAAAGATCGATCGACGTGACCTACTCGCGGCTGGTGCGGCACTGACCGTGAGTCTCGCCACGGTTGGTTCGCAGGCTGCGCAGGCGCAGACGCCTAAAGCAGCCGGACCGTCCTTCGCGCCGCAGCCCCAGCCGCTGCCCTTCGATCCCAAGGGCATTGCCGGCCTGTCCGAGAAGCTGCTCGTTAGTCATCACGACAATAATTATGTCGGCGCGGTCAAGCGCCTTGAGGCGATCAGCGCGCAGCTTTCCGCGCTCGATCCCGCGACGGCGCCGGGCTTTCAACTCAACGGCCTTAAGCGCGAGGAGCTGATGGCCTGGAACTCCATGATCCTGCATGAGCTCTATTTCTCTGGCCTCGGGGCACCCAACCGGCCGGACCATGCACTGGCGGCAGCCATAGAGCTTGATTTTGGCAGCGACTCCGGCTGGCGCGGAGAATTTGCCGGGATGGGCAAGGCGCTTGCCGGCGGGTCCGGCTGGGTCGTGCTCAGCTGGAGCCATCGTGATCGCCGGCTGATGAACCAGTGGGCCGCGGACCATACGATGGCGCTGGCAAACGCCACCCCGATCCTGGTCCTTGACATGTATGAGCACGCTTATGCGATCGATTATGGCGCCAAGGCGGCGGCGTATGTCGACGCCTTTATGGGCACAGTGAACTGGACGGCGGCCAACAGCAGGTTTGGCAAAGTCGCAGTAACCTGAGGCCATAGGCGCAAGCTTTGACGAAACAAGATGGCTATTGCGCTTCCGAGCGTAGAGCGGCCACGTCCGCGTTTTCAGCGAAGGGTCTTTGGAGCTTTCCGATTACGTGGTTGCGTCTTCTGCGGTGTTAGTTAAGTACAACTACTAGAATGGTGCCGATTTGGCACAGCGCCATCTAGGCAGGCGGACGGCGTCGCCGGACGAAATGCAAATAAATCTTTTATTTTCAATTCTTTGTTTGCTAATTCCGTGCGTTGTCGCAACTTTCCTCAGGTAAGCCAATTAGTTAACGTACTTGCAACCCCGTTAAGCGCGTGGAATGTGCATGTTTACCGGGAGTAAAACCGAGTCGGACAGTGGAATATCTCTCCACGTTTCCACGAGCTTAGCTTTTCTTCCCGGCGATGGGGCGCATTGGCAGGTTAGGGGGAAACGGGCAGACGCGCGCGCCAACTCACTTGCCATCGCGACCGGTTAGACCAAGCGCGGAATTTCGCGGGCGGTCGCTGCGGGGGTGCAGGCGATGGAATACAACGCGGGTCATGAAGCTGGCCGTGATTTCGAATCCGATCCGTCGGGCAGAGACGCTACTCCTGCGGCGCATGGTGCCCGCGCAGCGCGCGCATCGCATGGGCATCATACACATCATGGCGCGCACAAAGCGGCGGTTGCAACTACGGCCGGGCACGGGGACGGCCTCCCGCTGACCCCTGATGCCAACGGCGTCGTCGTGCTTCCGGCAGGCGCTACGTTGGATGATGTGCATGTGCATGGCCGCGATCTTGTGGTCGACATGCCTGACGGACGGATGTTCGTCATACACGATGGGGCGGTTTTCGTGCCAACCATCGTCGTTGCCGGGGTCGAAGTCCCCCCGCTGAACCTGGCTGCTTATCTCACGGGCAACGAGCCGCAGCCCGCCGCCGGTCCGGCCGCCAGCTCGGGCGGCAACTTCGCCGATCCAGTGGGGCCGATCCAGCCCGCGTACGGGCTAGGCAACTTGTTGCCATACACCGAACTGCATTTCCCGAGCGAGCCACAGCGCGAAGTCCTTCCGGGTCTCGTCAATCATCTGCCGGACGTAACCATATCGACCGGCGATGGCCCAGCTACCCATGACGCGCTGGCCACTGTCGATGAAGCCGGCCTGCCGGCGCAGCGCGTCGACGGCGTTGTCGAGTCGGCAGGATCAAGCGCCGGAAACGGGTCAGACCAGATCAGCGGATCCATCTTCATCACCGCGCAGGACGGCCTTGCTTCCCTGACGATTAACGGCGTGACGGTTAACGGCGTTGCCGGTCAGCAGATCACCACCAGCACCGGCGTGTTGACGCTGGGCGCGCTGAGCGGCGATCACCTGAACTTCACATATCTTCTTACCGACAATACCTCCGGGGATAACACCTCCGATCATTTCACAGTGGTGGTTACTGACGCCAATGGCGATAAAGCCACGTCAACGCTGACTGTGAATGTGGCGGACGATGTGCCCACGGCCAGACCAGACACGGCGATCGTCCCTGCTCATGATTTCTCGGCGCATTCGGGCAATGTCATCACCGGCGCGGGCACTACAAGCGGAGCTTCGGGCGCTGACACTAAAGGCGCGGACGGCGCTTCGGTGACCGGAATCCATGCCGGTGCGACCGGCGCCTTCTCCGGGATCACCTCGCCCATCGTCGGCCAATACGGCACGTTGAACATCAGCGGAGACGGTAGTTTCACATATACCCGCGCGGTGAACACACCCGGCGGCGTGACGGATACCTTCACGTATCAGATCACGGACGGCGATGGCGATACATCGAACGCCACCCTGGCGATCAATATCTCCAACAGTCCGCCGATGATTACCGAGGTGCCGGGGGCGGGTGACAGCACCACAGTTTTTGAAAGCCTTTTGCCGCCAACCACTGCAACCCGCATGGACGAATCGGCAGGCTCGATTTTCACCTCCGGCTCCGAGGGTACGAGCGGCACGATCGGCTTCACCTCGCCTGACGGGGTGGGGAGCGTCACCGTCGATGGAACGGTGCTGACGACAGGGTCCCTGCCGCAAGTGGTCGCCTCCGACCAGACCGGCACTTTGACCATTACCTCATACAATTATGATCCGGTGACCGGCGCTGGCTCGATCGGTTATACTTATACGCTGACTGATAATACGCTGAACACCAATGGCAGCACCGTTCCGGTTACTCTGACGGTCACTGACCTCGACGGCGATCACGCCACCGGCAATTTCAACATCACCATCGTTGATGACCATCCGATTGCGGTGGACGATGCCGCCCAAAGCGTGGTGGAGGGTGGCGCTGCGCTTTCTGGCAATGTCATGACTAATGACACGTCGGGTGCCGATGGCGCACACGTAACCTCGGTAACGATCGGCGGGGTGACGACGGCAGTCGCGGTTTCGGGCACGACCGTGGTCGACACCGCCTTGGGGCATTACACCATCACGGCAGGCGGCGACTGGACCTTCGCGCCCAACAGCAATCTCAACAATGCGAATGGGGTCGATGCCTCGTTCCATTACACGATCACTGACGGCGACGGCGACACCGCATCGGCGAACCAGCCGATCACCGTGACTGACGGCGCCGGGCCGAGCGCGGGCGAGCCGATCACGCTGACAGTGAGCGACCAACACCTTCCCGATGGTTCGGCGCCGCTGGCGACGGACAGCGACAGTCACTCGATCACTTTCACGCCCGGTTCGGATGCGATCACCTCCATCGTCTTCGCGCAGGATCTAAGCGGACTGCATACTGACAATCTGACCTGGACGCGCCTGTCCGACACTGAGGTGGTGGGCAAGGACTCGGGCACCGGTCTGACGGTGGTTACCCTGGACCTGGCGGTAAATGGCAACGTGGCGACTGTCACGGCGACGCAAACCAGCAATTACGACGCGCATTCGCCGCTAACGGGCCCAGACCTTGCAGCGCTGGGCGCGATCGGCATAGTCGCGACTGACACTGATGGGGACACGGCCACAGGCACGGTCAGCGTGGGGATTGTCGACGATGTTCCCAGCATCGGTCTGGCTGAAGCCGCGCCGCCGGTGCTGACGGTCGATGAGACGATGCTGGATACCGCCGCGCACAGCAGCTTCGCGGGGGTGTTTACCAGCAGCTATGGCGCTGACGGCCCTGGCGCTGTGACATACGCACTCGGAATCAGTTCAACCGTCTCGGGCCTGGTTGACACCGCCACAGGAGAGCCGGTCGCGCTCAGCATGAACGGCGGCATGATCGAGGGGCAGATCTCGGGTGGCACGGTCGTCTTCACGATCAGCGTTGACGCCTTCGGCGATGTAACCTTCGACCAGTTGCGTGCCGTGGTTCATCCGGACGCTACGAACAGCAACGATCCAGTCAGCCTGCCCGCTGATCTCGTCACTTTGACTGCAACCATCACGGACGGTGATGGCGATCATGCCGCCCAAGTCGCGAACATTGGCTCCTCCTTCGTAATCCTCGACGATGGCCCCACGGCGACGGCGACGGCGGCTCCTTCGTCGGTTGCGTCGCTGGATGAGACGGCGACGTCGAGCACGGCGGCGACGCTGGGGGTGAGCAACATCGGCAACGATCCCGATGTGGCGGGATCGGGTGCGATTGCGCATGCGACGAGCCTGGCGGCGGTGGTGACGGCGGGAGGCGTGTTTGGGGCTGATGGCCCGAACGCCACGAACCCGCTGACGTATGCGTTGACGGTGAGCAATGCGGTCTCGGGCCTGTCAGTGACGGACGGTTCGACGATCTCGCTGCACCTGGAGAGCGGGGTGATTGTCGGCCGGGTCGATAGCGGCGCGTTTGCCGGCCAGGCGGCCTTTGCGCTGTCGATCAATGCGACGAGCGGGGTGGTGACGGTCGAGCAGTATCTCTCGCTGCACAACCCGGACACGACCAACCCGGACGACATTGTTCACCTGGCTGCGGGCAGCCTGGGGGTGACGGTGACGCGCGTTGACGGAGACGGCGATGTCGCCACCTCCGCCGCCGCCGATATCTCCGGACAGATCCAGTTCCATGACGATGGGCCGGTGGCGCATCTTGACACCGGCGGCGTGAGCGAGGGTGCGTTGCTTTCTGTCGACGCGGCGAACGGTGTCCTGTCGAATGATGCGCTTGGTGCGGATGGTCCGGTGGCGATCGCCGGTGCGGTGACCGGGGTGGTCGCGGGCACTTCGGCGGTTGCGGTGGCAGGCGGCGTAGGGACCGGCATCCCCGGCACTTACGGCACGCTGACGCTTTATGCGGATGGCCATTACACGTATCAGGCCAATTCGAACGCGATCACGTCCGACAAGCAGGACGTGTTCACTTACACGATCACCGATGGCGACGGCGATACCTCGACGACGACGCTGACGATCGACGTGGCGAACGTCACGCTGGTTGCCGACAACCAGACGCAGACCGTCTACGAGGCCGCGCTCGATACCACGGTGAGCGGAAATGACCTGGGTGCCGGTACGGTGACAGGCAGCAATCCTTCGCTGGCGACCGAGACCACGACCGGCACGCTCCATGTCACGGGTGCCACAGGCTACGTCGCTCAGAGCGTGACGACGGCGCACGGCATCTTCCAGCTCAACACCGATGGTACTTACACGTACACGCTGACCGCGCCTTACGCGACGACGCCTTCGACCAATAATGGCCCCAACAGCGTCGCCGGTGACAGCTTCACGTATACCGCGCATGACGGGGACGGGAACACGGTTACCGGGACGATCAGCGTCAACGTCATCGATGACGTGCCTTCGGCGACGGCGACGGCGGCTCCTTCGTCGGTTGCGTCGCTGGATGAGACGGCGACGTCGAGCACGGCGGCGACGCTGGGGGTGAGCAACATCGGCAACGATCCCGATGTGGCGGGATCGGGTGCGATTGCGCATGCGACGAGCCTGGCGGCGGTGGTGACGGCGGGAGGCGTGTTTGGGGCTGATGGCCCGAACGCCACGAACCCGCTGACGTATGCGTTGACGGTGAGCAATGCGGTCTCGGGCCTGTCAGTGACGGACGGTTCGACGATCTCGCTGCACCTGGAGAGCGGGGTGATTGTCGGCCGGGTCGATAGCGGCGCGTTTGCCGGCCAGGCGGCCTTTGCGCTGTCGATCAATGCGACGAGCGGGGTGGTGACGGTCGAGCAGTATCTCTCGCTGCACAACCCGGACACGACCAACCCGGACGACATTGTTCACCTGGCTGCGGGCAGCCTGGGGGTGACGGTGACGCGCGTTGACGGAGACGGCGATGTCGCCACCTCCACCGCCGCCGATATCTCCGGACAGATCCAGTTCCATGACGATGGGCCGACGCTGGGCACGGTGCAAAGCCAGCAGGCAAGCAACGATCCTACGCAGACGCCGGCCGTGGGCACCCTGCATTTCGCGGCGGGAGCCGACGGCGTTGGCAGCGCGATGACCATCACTGCGAACGTCACCGGCCTGACCGTGGGCGGGGTTGCCGTGCATGCGTCGCAAACCGGCAACGTCCTGACCGGTTATCTGGATGTCGATCACAGCGGCACGTTCAACGCCGGAGACACCACGGTCTTCACTTTGACGGTTAATCCGACGGCAAGCACTTCGGGCCAATACACGTTCGATCTCGTAACGCCGCTGGACGGCACCACCACGAACTTCCAGATCGGCCAGGGCAGCTCCTTCGGCAGTGGCCCTAGCAGCAGCGTCATCGTGACTGACAATGCGACGGGCACGCATCTGGTTTACGCTACCGGATGGGCTCCCACGGGGTCCTTTAACGAAGCCAACTGGCTCGCTGGCGGCAATCCTTCGCTAACGCAAACGTCGAACATCAACGGTTCGACCCAAGGTTGGGGCCTTGGGAACAACAACTTCGACAGCGGCGAGTTCATGCGTTTCGATTTCGGTACGCTCAATGACTATGACGGGGCAGGACCCTACACCGTGCCTGGCGGCGTCGTGCCGATAGCCAATGTTTCCTATGCGACTTTCACATTCTTTAACCTCGATGCGGGCGACAAGATCGAGTTCGTTGCGCACTATACGAACAACACCACGCAAGCCTTCACCGTGACCGATCCGGCGCAGACTTCGCTCACCATTTCTTCGCCGGCAGGTGCCAAGATCGCCTGGATAGACACGTATGAATCGAGCGGCACGATCAAGCTGAACCTCACCAACGTGGGGGCCACCAGCACCACGGTCGATCACACGATCCCCTTCACGGTGCAACTGACCGACGGCGATGGCGATCCGACTTCGACCGGTTCATTCAATGTCCATGTTGCGGACGGACTGACGCCTGCCGCGCCGGTTGCGCCGATTGCTCTGGATCTCAACGGCGATGGGCAGATCAGCTACCTGTCGCTCGCCGATGGCGTCACGCATGATTACGGTTCGGGTGCCGTGAATACGGCCTGGGTCGGTCCGCAGGATGGTTTCCTGGCCCACATGACCAGCGGCGGCCTGGAAATTTCCTTCACGCAGGATGCTCCGGGTTCGACGACGGATCTTCAGGCGATCCGCATGGCTTTCGATACCGACGGCGACGGCATGCTTTCCGCAAAGGATGCGGCCTTCGGCACCTTCGGGGTGTGGCAGGATGCCAATCACAACGGCGTGGTCGATGCTGGCGAGTTCAAGACGCTGGCGCAGCTGGGGATCGCCAGCATCAATCTGACGTCGAACAGCGTAGTGTCGAGCGCTGCCAACGGTGATGTCACGATCAATGGCCAGACCACCTATACCAAGGCCGATGGTTCCACGGCCATTGCGCAGGACGTTTCGCTTGCGACCACGCAGTTGAACAAGCTGGCGACGCAGACGACTGAACTGACGTCTACGCTGGCTGCGGCGGCCGGTCTCATGGCGGTGGAGCATACGCAGGCTCCGGCGGCGCCGACAGCCGTGCCGGAAACGACGCCGGCGGCGATGACGACGATGGACCTGCCGGTGCAGCCGCTGACTTTGCCAGCCCAAGCATCGGATCACGCGAAGTCGGTGATCGCCGATCTGCTGGGCGGTAATCAACCCGGCAAGCATAGCGAGTTGCCGGATAGTTCGTCGTCTTCAGTGCATCATGCGTCAGAGCCGACGCATGGCTTGCAGCAGGCGGCTTCGCACGCGGATGGGGGGGCGCACAGTCAGAGTCACGATGCCGGTCACGGCGCCGGGGCTCTGACTGCCGCGAGCGCTCACTTCAACGCGCCGGTGACCGGCCTTATGGAGGCGTTGTTGAATGCCGCGGGCAAGGGCGGGGCTGCTCATGCCGATGCGCCAAAGGCGCCGGATTTGACCGCGGTCAAGGAAGCGTTGCACGAAAGCGTGGCACATCAAGCAGTTGACGCGGTAGTTGCGCATTTCGCGCAAGCTCATGGAGCGGTTCACGCGCAAGTGCCGGCGGCGGGCGTGGAGCAGTTGCTTGCGGCCATGGTTTCGGGTGGAGGCGCGGGGGCAGCCGGCGTTCACCCGGCCATGGCCTTCGCCGGTTTCGAAATGCACCAGACACAGGAAGTACATGCGCACGCGGTTGCCTGAGAGGCATTGCGGTTGGAAGTCGAAGGGGGACTGGATTATGGTGGGGGTTAGGAAGCATACGGCCGCGGCCGGTGCGCTTATATTATGCGCGCTTTCCGGCACCGCATGGGCGCAAACCGATAGCGGCGATCTTATGGCGCTCGACAAGGGAGCGCTGCGCGGCGAAGTCCAGAAGCGGTTCGACGGAGCCGTCGCCAAGACTACGGATGCAACCGTGGTCTCTGCCGATTCCAGCACATATATGTGGGCATCGCAGGCCAAGGCGCAGTGTGGCATCGCGCTGGGTTTTCTAAAAAGCGGCGCCAAGGATCCGGTGAGCGTCGGCAAGTGCGCTGATGCCTATGCGCATATGGAGAACCAGATGCCCGCCGCACAAGCGGCCGTGTTCGTGCCTCCGGCGGCGGCAGCCCCGGCCCCATGCAACAAGGGCCCCTACATCGTCTTCTTTGACTGGAATAGCGCTGCGATTTCGGAGGAAGGTTCGACCATCCTAAACAGCGCAGCGGCCGGAACTGCCGGCTGCACCAGCGGCCGGTTCAGCGTCTCGGGCTATGCGGACCGCTCAGGCAGCGAGACTTACAACATGGCGCTGTCGCAGCGCCGCGCTGATGTGGTGCGCGATTTCCTGACCGGGCAGGGGGTGTCCGCAGCCAATGTGACGACCAAGGCTTTCGGCGAGACCAACCCGCGGGTGCCGACCGCCGACGGCGTACGTGAACTTCAGAACCGCCGCGTCGAAATCACGGTCGAGTGAGAGAACGGAGGGGGACTATCATGTTCAATAAGACCTTGACTGCAAGCGTGGCGCTTCTGCTGGCCGGATCGGCATCAGTCGTGCTTGCTCAATCCGCCCCTGGCGTCAGCATGCAGGAAGCCATCACCACTGCCGTGAACACCAACCCGGAAGTGGCTCAGGCGCAATACAATAAGGAGGCGATCCAGTTCGAGCGCAAACAGGCGCAAGGACTGTATCTGCCGCGCGTCGATGTCGAGGCGTCGGCCGGTGTGCGCCGCCTTGAAAACGCTACACGCCGTTCGCTGGGAATCGCGAACCAGGAACTTTATCCGCTGGACGCTGAAGCGCGGGCGGAATGGACCCTGATCGATTTCGGCTCGCGTCACGGTGAACTGCTTCGCCAGGCTGCGCGCGTTGACGGTGCTTCGCTGCGCGTGCTTGAGCGGTCCGAATACATCGGTCTGCAAGTCGCTCGCCAGTATCTTGACGTGCTGCTCCAACAGCGCATCGTCGCTGCCAGCGCCGATAATGTGAGCTTCCATCAGCTGCTGGCGAAGGATCTAGCGACCGGCGTGTCGCAGGGTTCGATTTCCATCGCCGACCAGCAACAGGCGGAAGAGCGGCTGCAGGCCGCCATGGTCCGCCAGTCCGAAGCCGAACAGGCGCTGGCGGAGGCCAAGATCAAGCTGGGCCGGCTTACCGGGCTGGCGGTCGATCAAGTCGCGATGCCGCCGACGCTTGAGTCTGAGTTACCGGGTTCAGTCGATGACGCCGTCGGATTGGTGCGGACCAACAATCCCCTGGTCAAGGAAGCAGCGGCCGATGTGGACGCTGCGAACGCGCAGGCTTCGAGCGTGAGGGCTGATGGCTATCCCCGCATCGGCGTTGACGCGACCGCTCGCGAGGGGAAGGACATCGACGGGTTCCGTGGGGAGACCACAGACCTGCAGGGCCGCGTTTTCCTGCGTTGGAATATCTTCAATGGCGGCATCAGCCGGGCCAATTATCAGGAGATGGTGCGCCGGGCGAGCGAAGCGCGATACAAGCTCTATCAGATTACCCGAGAGGCCGAGGAGGACGTGCGGGTCGCCTGGTCCACGCTGAACACTCAGCAGCGCATCAGCGATCAATTGGCCAGGGAAAGCCAGGTGTCGGACGATCTGTTGCTGTCCTATCGCAGCCAATTCAATGTGGGGCGGCGTTCCTTGCTGGACGTCCTCGATGCGCAGAACACGCGCTACAACGTCCAGACCCGCTTGGAGACGGCGCGGTTCTCGGCTGTTTTCGCACGCTACCAGATCCTCGCCTCAACCAATCGCTTCATCTCCGGGCTGAATGTGAGCCCCGGCGCCGGCGCGGGCGAGAATGAACGCGACCGGTTCCATTACGGACCGCCCGCGCCAGCTGAAACGCAGTATCGCACAACGCCCTGATGGGCATGCAAAGTGACGTCTGATGGACGCAATACGGAAAGCAACAGGCATGGACGGCAGTCCCGGCATCATGGATGCGCGCAAGGATGAATCCCGGGCGGACGACGAACTGATCGCCTGCATCGGCCAGATCGCCGAACGTTTCGGAGTTGCCTGGGCACCGTCGATGTTCCTCTCGCTGGCACGCGGCGGAGACGGCCGCTTGCCACTGCATCAGGCGGAAGCGGCGCTGGAGTTGCTGGCGCTCAATTGCGATGTGTCGCGCCCGGCCAAGCTGCCTCGGCGGTCGGCCTTCTATCCGGCGATTGTTTCGCAGACCGACGGCAATCCAATCGTTATCCACGAAATCAGGGACGGCGACGCGCTGGTATGGCGAACCGAGACGAAGGCTTCCACCTGGGAACCGCTTGACCATCTGACGGATAGGTTCGGTGGATGGATGGCCACCGTTTTCGGCAATCCCGAAGCATTGCGCGAAGCCGGCGCACCCTGGCGGGAGAAGGCGCAGACGCATTGGTTCTGGAGCGAGATCTACAAGCTGCGCCGCCAATTCTGGCCGGTGCTCATGGCCTCGATCCTGGTCAATGTTCTGGCGCTCTCGCTGCCATTGTTCTCGATGAATGTCTATGATCGCGTGATCCCCAACCGGGCGCAGTCGACATTATGGGTACTGGCGATCGGGGTGCTGCTGGCGTTTGCGCTGGACTTTTCGATCCGCCGTGCACGCACGAAGGTGCTGGACGAAATCGGGCGCGAGCTTGATCTCAAGCTTTCGCAGAAGATCTATTCCAAGGTTCTGGCCGCGCCACTGGCGGGCCGCAAAGGGCAGACCGGCAATCTGGTGGCGCGCGTGTCCGACTTTTCGACCGTGCGGGATTTCTTCGCCTCTACCACGATAGTGTTGATGGTGGACATGGCGTTCCTGTTCCTGTTCCTTGTCATCATCGTTTATTTGGCGGGGTGGCTGGTCTTCGTCCCTCTCTCAGCCGCGGCCGGAATGGCCGTTTTCGGCCTGCGTCTGCAGCGCAAGATGGACAAGGTGGCGGTCGAGGCGCAGATCGATCACGGATTGCAACAAACGCTGCTAGTCGAATCCCTGTCGAGCATCGAAACGCTTAAGAGCCTGGGCGGCGAAGGGGTGATGATCGGACGATGGCGACGCCTGGCGGAGTTGGGCTCGCAATCGCAGAGGCACTTGCGGGACATCAGCTCGACCGCGATCAGCCTTGCCTCCACTTTCCAGCAGATCTCGAGCATTGGCCTGATTATCGGCGGGTATTACCTGTTCGATGCCGGCAAGATCACGATGGGCGCGATCATCGCGATCGTGATGCTGGCGTCGCGATCGCTCTCTCCGGCCTCGCAGTTCGCCTATCTGCTCACCCGCAGCCAGCAGGCGCGCCAAGTGCTGGATTCATTGCAAAGGCTGTGGGTCGAACCGGACGAACGCACGATGGGCAGCACTTCACTGACCCCGCAAGTGCGGTCGGCGGCAGTTGTGCTGGATAATCTGGAGTTCAGCTATCCGGAAGCATCGACGCCCTCTCTGAGCGGAATCAACCTGCAAGTGCGTCCGGGCGATCGCATCGCCATTATCGGCAAGGTCGCTTCCGGCAAATCCACGCTCGGCCGGGTTGTATGCGGCCTTTATCAGGCGACCGGCGGCGCGATGTTGATCGACGGTATCGACAGCCGGCAATACCGGCCGCAGGACTTGCGCGCCGCCTATCGCTTCGTAGGTCAGGACGCGGCGCTGTTCAGTGGCTCCATCAAGGACAATCTGTCCGTAGGGGCCGGGGTTGTGCATGATGAAGCCCTGCTGGCGGCGCTGCGCAACGTGGGGGCCGATCAGGTCCTTTCGAAGGACGCGGGGGGATTCGATCGCGCAGTGGGCGAAGCGGGCACGCGCCTTTCGGGCGGGCAGAGGTCGATGCTGTCACTGGCGCGCTCGCTCGTCAGCCCGTCCACGCTTCTGTTCCTGGACGAGCCGACCGGGGCGATGGACAGCGAAACCGAGAAACTCTTCGTCGAGCGCTTGTCCCAATCCCTGACACCTGAACAGACACTGCTTATCGCGACCCATAGACCGGCACTTTTTTCCATTTGCAACCGCATCGTGGTGCTGGACAGCGGCCGGATCGTGGCAGACGGTCCGCGCGACGAAATCATTTCTTCCGCAGGCGCGGGGCTGCAGAACCGGACATGAGCGCGACCCTCTCATTCACGCATCACGCGGAACGCCATCCGGGTTTCGGGATGCCCTGGACCATCGGACATCGCGTATTCATCGCATTGACCTGCACTGTATTCGTGCTGTTTCTGACCAGTGGCGCGCAACTTGGCGCGGCGCTTGAGCTGTTCGGCTTTCACAGATCGGCGGAGGCGGTGGCTGCGCCGGTGGTCCGAAAGCCCACCATCGACCTTTCGACGATCACGGTCGATGACAAGGCGCAACTTATCGTCGAGGGGCAGGAAGCGCAGCAGCGCAATGCGCTAATCCCGTTGTCGCGTCAGCCCTTGGGCCATGTGACTGGCTTCAATCTGGTTCCGGCAGCGGGCGGCACTTATGCTACCGCTCTCAAGTGCCTGGCTCAGGCCGTTTACTACGAAGCAGCGGTTGAGCCGCTGCAGGGCCGGCGCGCCGTTGCGCAAGTGGTGCTTAACCGGATGCGCCATCCCGGTTATCCCGACACCGTCTGCGGCGTGGTGTACCAAGGCGCGGAACGCGCCACCGGCTGCCAGTTCAGCTTCACTTGCGACGGCTCATTGCTGCGCCAGCCGATGGCCGGCCCATGGCGGCAGGCGGAGGACGTGGCACGGGCCGCGCTGGCAGGGTACGTCGAACCCAGCGTTGGCACGGCAACGTATTATCATGCGGACTATGTGCTGCCGAAGTGGGCGTTCCAACTCGACAAGATCGAGCAGATCGGACGCCACATCTTTTACCGACTGCCGGGACGATGGGGCGGTGGTAGCGCCTTTTTGGCGCGCTATGGCGGTTTCGAACGGATTCCGGCGCTCGATTTCACAGCGTTGCGCGCCCGCGCCGCGGAACGGCCCCAAAACGAGGAGAATTTGGTGCCGGGCCTCAGCGTGCCGCCGCTCGTTTCCGACCGGCATGCCGAAAGCGATGTTGGCGGTAGGTTGGACGTGACCAAGCAGTGGCGCCTGAGCATTCCCGATCCCGTCGCCGCCAGCAGCCGTTATCGGCAGGCGATCGGTGCCGAGGCGGGTGGCCCAGCGGAGGGGAGCGCAAAGCGGTCTACCGATGTAGCTGCCGGATCAGGTGAAGTATCCGCGCAGCCGCGTGCCAGCGTCGGCGCGGCGCAATTGGACAATAGGCCGGTCGGATGATGGACGCTTCTATTTCAACACTTCGGCGCCGGGTAGGTTATCGCGACTGGGACCCCAATCGCCGGTTGATCGTGCTCAGCTTTTTGACGGTGCTTCTGCTGACGTTGTGGGGCGGTCTTGCGCACATCGACGAAGTTACGCGCGGCATGGGCAAAGTGGTGCCCTCCAGCAAGGCGCAGCTCGTGCAGGCCGCCAGCCCGGCTACAGTCAGCGCGATTTTGGTACGGCCGGGGCAGATGGTGAGAAAAGGCCAGCTCTTGGTGAAGTTGGACGATTCGCAGTCATCCTCTGCGCTGGGGCAGCTTCAGGCCGAGAATGAACGGCTTTCGGCCCGCGCAGCGCGGCTTGAGGACGAAGGCAACGGCAACGGCACCGGCACCGATTGTGCCGAGGGATCGGTCTGTCAGGATGAGGCGCGCCTGGCGCTGGTCCGTAAGGAAGCCGCGCATAGCAAGCAAAGCGCGCTTTCGGCCGCAGTGGACCAACGCCGGCAGGACTTGCGCGAAGGCCAGGCCACTGTCGCCTCGCTCGAAAACAGCGTGAAGCTCGCTCAGGATCAGGTCAACATGCTGGCTCCGTTGGCCGCCAAGAAGGTGGTGCCGCAGACGGAGCTGCTGACTGCACAGCGCGAGCTTGTCGATCTGCAGGGTAAGCTCTCAGCCGCACGGCAAGGCGCCTTGCGCGCGCAGGCGGCGATCGCAGAGGCGGAAGCGCAACTGCGCCAGGCCCAATTCGATTTCCGCCAGGAAGCGCTTAACGAACACAATGAGGTGGCCACCAAGATCGCGGTCAATCAGGAATCGATCAAGGGCGCGGCAGCCCGCCTGCAGCGCAACGAATTGCGCGCGCCGGCCACTGGCTATGTCAATGATGTGAAAGTGACCACGGTCGGCGGTTTCGTGAACGCGGGCGAGCAGCTTATGCAGATCGTGCCGGTAGGCGACAAGCTTCTGGTGGAAGCGCGCGTCGCGCCGAAGGATATCGCCTTCATCAAGGTGGGAGACCGGGCGAACGTCAAGGTTACCGCTTATGACTTTTCGATCTATGGCGGGTTGACCGGCGAAGTGCGCAATATCAGCGCTGACAGCATCTATGACGAGGTGGAGAAGCAGGCGTATTACAGCGTCATGGTCGAGACCGACCGCGCCTACATCGTCAAGAACGGTCAGCGCCTGCCGATCATGCCCGGCATGATTTGCGACGTGGAGATCATCACTGGGCGCAAGAGCATTCTGACTTATCTGTTCAAGCCAGTCCTGCGTGCATTCAGCGAGGCGCTGACCGAACGCTGAAGGGGTTCAATAGCCGTGCAACCACTTCTGCGAGCTGTTGAACGAGAGGACGGGCTGGTAATCGTAGCTTTGCGAGCCGTCGAGCAGCCGATCTGTGGCGTTGTCAAGAAGCCAGTATCGCCCATCCAGCTTGACGATAAGCAGCGCGTGGTCGGCGCGCCGGTCAAGGTCGCGCGCGATCGTCAGGTACATGTCGGCACGCGGCACGCCCAGTGCGGCGAGGATTTGCATCTTGGCGATAGCGATATCTTCGCAATCGCCCGCGCCGCGCTTCAGAGTGGCGCCGGCGCTCGCCCAGTAGTCGGCGCGGTGATAGAGCTTGCTGTCTTCCTCATAACGGATACGAGCGTTGGACCAGGCATTGACGGCGGCGAGAGTGGCGACAGTGGGCGCGCCGGGAGCGCTGCCTATCAGAGAGGTCACGTAGCCGCGCGAAAGCCCGTCATGGCTCACCCGGTTCCATGCGCTGTCGAAAGCGGTCTTGCGCACCACCAGGCGGCGGCTGCCCAGGAAATCGTCAGGATTGGCCGGGACGGGCGAGCGCCGGAACCCCGGCTGGAAACCGGTGAGCGGGGAAAAGGGCAGCGCCAGGCGCTGGCAGTTCATTGGCGCGGCGGCTGGGGCCAGTCCCGCGCCGGGCACCGTACTGGCGGCGGCGCTGGCTATGGCGCTGCCGCCGCCGCCCGCCTGCTGTTGCCGGATCAGGTCGAGCTGGCTGACCTGCCCCCCCAGGATCGCCGCCGATTTTGCGGGCCCTTGCGCCACCGGCTGTCCCAGACGCGGATCGAGCGCCGCGCCGCAGTCCTGAGCTCCGCCGAACGCAGCCACCGCAAAGGTGGGCAGCTCGATCGCGGCGATCGGTATGGCCTGGGCAGGCGTCGCCATCGCGAACGGAAATCCCGCGAAGGCCGCCGCGCAGGCGAGAAGGCGGTGTTTTCTCATGACACCGCTTTTCGCCCGGCAAAGTCACCATGCGGTGGACAGCTTTGGTTACCTCGCCCTTCATTATATTTGGATCGCGCAATTTATGACAAAGTACGGCAGCACAGGCTTATAAGTTAAGCGCAGGGGGTAAAGATGGGCAACGAACAGCAAGCCCGGCTGGGACGGGTTCTGGACACGACCGGAGACCGAGTGGTCTGCCGCCTCGATCGTGAAGTGCTGGGCCGCGCGCGCGGGGCGGAGGCAGAGGGCGATCTGGCGGCAGCCTCCATCGGGGGGCTGTGCAAGATCGCGGTGGGCCCATTGCTGCTGGTGGCGTCTCTGGGTGCGCTGCGGGAAGACCGGTCGGACCCCGCCTTCGTGCTGGCGGAGCTGGAATATGTCGGGGAAGGAATGGCCGATGCGGCAGGCCGGCTGGTGGACTTTCGCCGCGGCATTAGCGCTTATCCGCATCCGGGCGACAGGGTGGACCTGGCTGAGCCGGAGGATTTCCGCCGCATCTTCGCCCCGCCGGACGTGCCGCATGTAACCATCGGCACCGTGTTCCCCACGCAGGACGTGCGCGCGCCGCTGCTGTTCGACCGCCTGCTGGGCCGCCACTTCGCGGTTGTGGGATCGACCGGGGCGGGCAAGTCCACGCTGGTCACGCTGGTGCTGCAGCGGGTTGCCGAGCTGGCGCCGCATGGGCACATCCTGGTGCTCGATCCCCATGGGGAATATGCCCATGCCTTTGGCGATGCCGCGCAAGTGTGGGACGTGGGCAACTTGCGGCTGCCCTATTGGGCGATGAACCTGGAGGAGCATTGCGAGGCGTTCATTCTGCCTTCCGACGCCGGGCGCGGGGCGGAGGCGGACATCATGGCCAAATGCCTGCAGAAGGCTCGTGCCCGCAACGTGCGCATTGCCGACAGCGCGCGGATCACGGCGGACAGCCCGGTCCCTTATCTGCTCAAGGACCTGATCGGCGCGATTGACGAGGAGGCAGGCCGCCTGGAAAAGCTGGCCGACGCTCATGCCTACACGCAGCTTCGGTTGCGGTTGGAGCAGTTCTTCAGCGACAGCCGCTATGGCTTCATCTTCAACACCGATCTCGCCGGCCATTCGCTGGAAGCGTTCCTGGGAGAGATGCTGCGCGTTCCGGGGGAGGGGAGGCCGATCTCGATCATCGATCTGGCCGGCGTGCCGACCGAGGTGGTCAACGTGGTCGTTTCCACCCTGGCGCGCCTGACGCTGGATTTCGCCATTCGCGCCTCTCGTCGGCAATCGATGCCGATCCTGCTGCTGTGTGAAGAGGCGCATCGCTATCTGCCGCACGATCATTCCGCCGTCACTGCCGGGGTGGAGCACCAGTTGGAGCGCATCGCCCGCGAAGGGCGCAAATACGGCGTATGCCTGGGCCTTGTCACGCAGCGTCCCTCGGAACTCTCCGAGACCGCGCTTTCGCAATGCGGCACGATCATTTCGCTGCGGCTCAATAACCCGGAAGATCAGGCCCGGCTAAGGGCCTGCCTGACCGAGGGCGCCCGCGCGCATATCGACATCGTGCCCGCGCTCAAGAACCAGGAATGCCTTATCAGCGGCGAAGGCACGCCGGTGCCGATGCGCGTGCGGATAGACACCCTGGAAGCCGCCCGTCGCCCCGCCTCCGACGATCCCACGTTCAGCGCCGCCTGGCGCGGCGACGCGGGGCAGGAGAAACTGGTGCGGGACGTGGTGGGGAGATGGCGCGAGGGGAGTTAGGGAAGAATGCGTTTGAATGCGGACGCCGAGTCCGTTCGTGTCGAGCGAAGTCGAGACACGTTAGCGCGGGCTGGGCACGTCTTGACTTCGCCCGACACCAACCGAAGCCGGTTTCGTCTTGCGAATTTCCCTGAGGTGCGCACGTACATTGCTCCTTTGGGGGAATGGATGGCTCGACAGCTCCGGCCGATATGGGGGCGGCTGGCGATATTCCTGATAGTGGCCTTGGTCGTCCGAATTTCGACCTTCGGCGATCCCAATCTCCATCCCGACGAGACCTTTTATCTGCTTGTCGGGCATTTGATGCATCAAGGCGAATTGCCTTATGTCGATGTATGGGATCGCAAGCCGCTGGGTTTGTTCATAATATACTACTTCTTTGCGGCCTTTCCAAATCCGGTCATCGCCTATCAAATAGGCGCCTGGCTGTGTACGGCCGTAACAGCGCTTGTTATCAGCGAGATTGTAACTCGCTGGGTCGGGCTCAGAGGCGGGGTGTGTTCCGGCCTTGTCTATATTCTGATGCTTGGCCCGCTGCACGGGTTCGGTGGACAGTCCCCGGTATACTACAATGCGCTGATCGCCCTGGCGGGCCTGCTGGTGATTTTGTCGATCCCGGAACTTAAAGAGGGGCAGGTTTCGGCCCGTGTATATTGGGCCATGCTTGCCGGTGGATGCGCCATCACCGTCAAGCAGACGGCGTTTTTCGAGAGCGCCTTTTTCGGCCTCTTCGTTGCTGTTCTATTATTTCGGAGCTTGGGGATGAATCGTAAATGGTTCTTCCAATGCCTCGCGCTATCGGGTCTGGGCTTGCTGCCTTCGGCCTTTATAATAGCTGCGTATATTCTGAACGGTCATTTCTTCGAGTTCTATCACGCGATGGTGACATCGAATTTCGTCAAGCCGCCGCCGGCACCGTTCAGCGCCGTCCTGAGATGTTATGTCACATATTTGAGCATATGGGTGCCGCTTCTCACGGCACTATCTGCGATGGTGCTCGTTTACGCCGATGAAAGACGAAACGAAGCGGCATTTTTCATCCTCTGGATGGTGGCATCGATCATAGGATTTGTCGCCGTCCCGAACTTCTATCAGCATTATGCTCTGCCTTTGGCGGTAACTATATCGATCCTTGCCGGGTATTTGTATAATAGGCGCATCCTCGGCGGGGGGCTTTTGGTGGCTGCTGCCGGATCACTTTTATATCACTATAATCCCACGGTTTTCGTGAGGACGAAATATTCCATTGCGTCGATGGATCGACTGGCGACCGACGTTAAAGAAACAGAAGGGAACGGGGGGCTGTTCGTTTTCGATGGGCCGCCGCTTTTGTATTATTTCGTTGGGGAGAAACCGCCCAGCCCGCTGGCGTTTCCGATGCATTTCAATCACGCGCTTGAAACGGACGCAAGCCACCTGAAAACGCACGAAGAGCTGGCGCGGGTGCTAGGGCGGCGTCCCGGCTCCATTGTAATGTCAGTCGTGGTCCGCAATCTTCCAGCCGATTTTGTCAGTAGGCGGATGGTTCGCAATTATGTCGATACGAATTGCAGGCTTGTCGATCTGATTGAAACCTTTGAAATACTGCGGACTGACTTGCTTGCGGTCTATGGAAACTGCAACAAGTCATAGCGGAAACGAGCGTAGGCCGGCTGCGTTTATCTTTACAGTCTTTCACTCGACGCGAACGGAGATATTCCGTTTTTATGGGATGGCCCGCCCCTTTTTTCCGGCATCGGATATGATGCCGGTGCTTGA
>NZ_DAIMZT010000024.1:0-23930 GCF_036733805.1 Novosphingobium sp.
GGCCGCGGGCATAACGGTCCCGATCCTGCCGGGCATCATGCCGGTGACCAGTTTCGCGGCGATCCGCCGCATGTCGGGCAATACCGAGATCCCAGCCTGGCTGGAGACCTTGTTCGAAGGGCTGGACGAGCGGCCTGGCCCGCGCGCATTGGTCGCCGCAGTCGCCGCCGCCGACTTGTGCAAGCGCCTCTACGACGGTGGCGTGCGCGACTTCCATTTCTATACTCTCAACAAGGCCGAGCAGACTTACGCGATCTGTCAATTGCTGGGCCTGCGTCCCAAGGAGAATGCTGCATGAGCCCGCGCGAAACCTTCCTCGCCGAAGCCGCCAAGCGCATCCTCATCACGGATGGCGCTTTCGGCACCGAGATCCAGAACTGGAAGCTCGCCGAGGCCGACTATGCCGGCAATCTGGGGCTCAGCCACGAGCAAAAGGGCAACAACGATATCCTTGCCCTTACCAAGCCCGAAGTGCCCGAAGCCATTCACCGTGCTTATTTCGAGGCTGGAGCGGATATTGCGGAGACCAACACGTTCAGCGCCAACCGCATCAGCCAGGCCGATTACGGCGCGGAGCATCTGGTGCGCGAGATCAATGTGGAATCGGCCAGGCTTGCCCGCCGCATCGCCGATGAGTTCCAGGCGAAGGACGGCCGCCCCCGCTTCGTTGCCGGGGCAATCGGCCCGACCAACAAGACGCTCTCGCTCAGTCCCGACGTTAACGATCCCGGCTATCGCGAGATCGACTGGGACACGCTGGTCGACGTGTACAAAGAACAGGCCGCCGCGCTGGTCGAAGGCGGGGCGGACTTCATTTTGATCGAGACGGTGTTCGATACGCTCAACGCCAAGGCAGGAGTCATGGCCGTCAAGCAGCTCGAGAGTGAACTGGGCGGCGAGGTGCCGATCATGCTCTCGATGACGCTGACCGATCTTTCCGGCCGTAATCTCTCCGGCCACACCGTGGAGGCGTTCTGGCACGCGGTCCGGCATGCCAGGCCGATCACCATCGGCCTCAACTGCTCATTCGGCGCCACGCAACTTCGTCCTCATGTGAAAACGCTGTCCGAGATCGCCGACACGCTCATCATGATCTATCCCAACGCCGGCCTGCCTAACGAGCTTGGCGCTTATGACGAAATGCCTGACACCACGGCCGGGTTCGTCAAGGAATGGGCCGTCGCGGGCCAGGTGAACGTGCTGGGCGGCTGCTGCGGTTCCACCCCGGCGCATATCGCCGCGATGGCCAAGGCGGTGACCGGGCTTCCCCCGCGCAAGGTGCCGGCGCTGGAGCCGGTGACGCGGCTGGCGGGGCTGGAGCCCTTCACGATGGCATGAGGCCCAACCTGCTCTTAGCCCCGTTCGTGTCGAGCGAAGTCGAGACACGTCAACGCGGCGCCCCGATCAACGTGTCTCGACTTCGCTCGACACGAACGGAGTTTTCCAAGTGAATACCCAGCCCTCCTCTCGCTCCAGTGGCTCAATGTTCGTCAACATCGGCGAGCGCACGAATGTCACCGGCTCGGCCGCCTTCAAGAAACTCATCATGGCGGGCGATTATGCCCGCGCCGTCGAAGTCGCGCGCCAGCAGGTGGAGAACGGCGCACAGGTGATCGACGTCAACATGGACGAGGGCCTGCTTGACGCGATCGAGGCCATGACCACGTTCCTCAAGCTGATCGCCGCCGAGCCGGACATCGCGCGCGTGCCTGTGATGATCGACAGCTCGAAGTGGAACGTGATCGAGGCCGGACTGAAATGCGTCCCCGGCAAGCCGATCGTCAATTCGATCAGCATGAAGGAAGGCGAAGAACCGTTCCTGGAGCAGGCGCGCAAGTGCATGGCCTATGGCGCGGCCGTGGTGGTCATGGCCTTCGACGAGACGGGCCAGGCGGACACCAAGGAGCGCAAGGTCGAGATCTGCGCTCGCGCTTACAAGCTGCTGACCGGCATCGGCTTTCCGCCCGAAGACATCATCTTCGACCCCAATGTCTTCGCGGTCGCCACCGGCATCGAGGAGCATGACCGCTACGGGCTCGATTTCATCGAGGCGGTGAAGGAAATCCGGGCGGCCTGCCCGCATGTGCATTTCTCCGGCGGGCTGTCCAACCTCTCGTTCTCGTTCCGCGGCAACGAGACGGTGCGCCGGGCCATGCACTCGGTGTTCCTCTATTACGCAATTCCAGCCGGGCTCGACATGGCGATCGTCAACGCCGGGCAGCTCGATGTTTACGACCAGATCGATCCGGCGCTGCGCGATGCCTGCGAGGATGTGATCCTGATGCGCCGGCCGGATGCGACCGAGCGCCTGATCGCCCTTGCCGAAAGCTACAAGGGTAAAGACAAGGCGGAAGAAAAGGCCGCCGAGGAATGGCGCGGCTGGGAAGTCAAGAAACGGATCGAACACGCGCTGGTGAAGGGCCTCGACGCGTGGATCGTAGAGGATACCGAGGAAATGCGCGCGGCGACTGCCGAGGCCGGTGGTCGCCCGATCGAGGTGATCGAAGGCCCGCTGATGGACGGTATGAACGTCGTCGGCGATCTGTTCGGCAGCGGCAAGATGTTCCTGCCCCAGGTGGTCAAGTCCGCACGAGTCATGAAGAAGGCCGTCGCGCACCTCATCCCCTTCATCGAGGCGCAGAAGGAGGAAGGGGCGAAGGCCAAGGGCCGCATCATCATGGCCACCGTCAAGGGCGATGTGCACGATATCGGCAAGAACATCGTCGGCGTCGTGCTGCAGTGCAACGGATACGAGGTGATCGACCTGGGCGTCATGGTGCCCTGGACGAAGATCCTGGAAGCCGCGAACGAGAACCAGGCGGATATCATCGGTCTCTCGGGCCTTATCACGCCCTCGCTGGATGAGATGGTGACCGTGGCCGAGGAGATGCAGCGGGCGGAGATGAACATCCCGCTGTTGATCGGCGGCGCAACGACGTCCAAGGTCCATACCGCGCTGCGCATCGACCCGGCCTATAAAGGGCCCGTGGTCCACGTGCTTGACGCCAGCCGCGCGGTCGGCGTCGCTTCGCAGCTTCTCTCGGACACGCAGGCCGAAGGCTTCAAGCAGTCGGTCGCGGTGGATTACGAAAAGGTGCGCGTCGCCCGCGAGGGCAAGGGCCAGTCCGAACTCCTGTCCCTCGCTGATGCCCGCGCAAATGCCTTCCCGGCCGATTTCGCGCAGAAGGCCCCAGCCCCGGTGCAGCCGGGCCTCCATGTGTTCGAGGACTGGGGCCTCAAGGACCTGATTGAGACGTTCGACTGGACGCCCTTTTTCCGCGCCTGGGAACTGGCCGGCACATATCCGGCGATCCTCGATGACGAGGTGGTGGGCGAAAGCGCCCGCAATCTCTTTGCCGATGCCAAGGCGATGCTGGAGAAGATCGTCTCCGAGAAATGGCTTACCGCCAGAGCCGTCTGCGCGTTCTGGCCCGTCCGACGGGATGGGGACGATGTCGTGCTGGAAGAAGGAATCCGCCTTCCCTTCCTGCGCCAGCAGTTCAAGAAATCCCGTGGTCGCGCCAACTTCTGTCTGGCCGACTTCATCGATACTCAGGCCGATTGGCTCGGCGGTTTCGCGGTGGGCATCCATGGCATCGAACCCCACCTGGAACGCTTCAAGGCAGCGCACGACGATTATTCGGACATCCTTCTGAAAGCGCTTGCCGACCGCTTCGCCGAAGCCCTTGCCGAGCGCCTGCACCAACATGTGCGCACGACCTTGTGGGGCTATGCGCCCGGTGAGCAACTGACTAACGAGGCGCTGATTCGCGAAGAATATCGCGGCATCCGCCCGGCGCCCGGCTATCCGGCCTGTCCTGACCATTCGCTCAAGCCGATCCTGTTCGATCTGCTCAAGGCGCAGGACAACGCCGGGATCATTCTCACCGAAAGCCAGGCGATGTTGCCGACCGCCGCTGTCTCAGGCTTCTACTTCGCGCACCCGGAAAGCCAGTATTTCGGCGTCGCGCGCATCGGCCGCGACCAGCTGGAAGACTATGCGGCGCGGCGCGGGGTGGACCTGAAGACCGCCGAGCGCTGGCTACGACCAAACCTCGATTGACCACGCGTTTTTCGGGGCCGGGACTTTCCCCCGGCCCCCGGCCTCTGCCATAACGCGCCGGTGAACGAAGACGACTGGCCTTTCGAAACAACTTTTTACGGCGAGGATGAGCGATTTGACGAGGCGGCGCCCGCCTTTCACTTCGCTCCGGCCGAACCGCCCTCGCCCGATCAAATCGGCGCGGCCCTGCATGACACCTTCGGCTTTTCCGGCTTCCGCGGTGTGCAGCGCCAAGTGGTTGACCGGGTGCTGCACGGGCAATCGACGCTGGCGGTCATGCCGACGGGCGCAGGCAAGTCCCTGACGTACCAGCTTCCCGCCGTGCTGCTGTCTGGAACTTGCGTGGTCGTCTCGCCCCTGATTGCGCTGATGCACGACCAGTTGCGCTCTGCCACCGCCAACGGCATCCGTGCGGCCACGCTCACCAGCGCCGATAGCGATCGGAGCGCCACGATCGAACGGTTCCGCGCCGGTGCGCTCGATCTGCTCTATATCGCGCCCGAACGCGCCAGCCAGCCTTATTTCCGCGAATTGCTGAGCCAGGCGCGGATTGCCCTGTTCGCTATCGATGAAGCGCATTGCGTCTCGGAATGGGGGCACGATTTCCGGCCGGATTACCGTCTGCTGCGCCCCCTGCTTGACGCCTTCCCGCAAGTGCCGCGCCTGGCGCTGACCGCCACGGCCGACCATCACACCCGCGCTGACATCCTGACCCAGCTGGGCATTGCCGCTGACGGGCTGATCGTGGCGGGGTTCGACCGGCCGAACATCCGCTACGCTATTCGCCCGCGCGAGAACGCGTTGCGCCAGATCAAGGCGGTGATCGAGGAGAACCCCGGCCCCGGCATCGTCTATGCTCCCACGCGCACCAAAGTGGAGCAACTGGCGCAAAGTCTGGGCCAAGCCACAGGCCGTCGCGTATTGCCTTATCACGCCGGTCTCGACCCCGAAGTGCGCGCACGCAATCAGGCGGCCTTTGTCGCGAGCGAGGACATGGTGATGGTGGCGACCGTTGCCTTCGGCATGGGCATCGACAAGCCTGACGTGCGCTTCGTCGCTCACGCCGGCATTCCCAAATCGATCGAAGCCTATTACCAGGAGACGGGCCGCGCCGGGCGCGACGGTGATCCCGCCGTGGCGGTGATGCTGTGGGGCGCGGACGATTTCGCGCGCGCTCGCCAGCGCCTCTCGGAGATCGAGCCGCAGCGCCAGCAAAGCGAGCGTCAGCGATTGGACGCATTGGCGGCCTTGGTTGAGACGGCGCAATGTCGCCGCGCTGTGCTGCTGCGCCACTTCGGCGAGGAGCCGCCTCAGACCTGCGGCAATTGCGACAATTGCCTTGAGCCGGTGGGGGTGATGGACGTTACTCAACTGGCTCAGAAGCTACTGTCAGCTGTCTATCGCACCGGACAAAGCTATGGCCTCGGCCACGTCGAGAAGGTCCTTTCAGGCATTGCCGACGACCGCGTACTGCAGCGCGGGCACGACCGGCTTTCAGTCTTTGGCATCCTCGCCGATGACGAAAAGCCGGTGCTCAAGGCCGTTGCGCGCGCGCTCCAGGCTCGCGGCAGCCTCACGCCGACGGAGCATGGCGGCCTTGCGCTCGGCGGCGATGCCCGCGCGATCCTGAAAAGCGAGGCAAGCGTAATGATCGTCGTGCCGCCCAAAAGAGAAAGGAAACGCCGCTCTGCCCGCGACGACAGCGCCAATCCTGTCAACGATCCGCTGTTCGACGCGCTGCGCGATTTGCGACGGGAACTGGCGCAGGAAGCCGGGGTGCCGCCTTACGTGATCTTTCACGATTCGACCTTGCGCGAAATGGCCGCAGAGCACCCCGCGACGCTGGCCGACCTAGGCAGGATCGGCGGCGTCGGCACCCGCAAGCTCGACGCTTACGGGGATGCCTTCCTGAACGTAATCCGGCGTTTTTAGAGCGGATTGTCGAGCTTGATGATCGCCTCGTTGCTGGTGCGCTGCGTCGTTTTGAGCTGGCGCGGCTGAGCGAAGCTGTCCAGCACCGGCTTGTCGCGCCCGTAGAGGTCAGCAAAAGGCTTGAGCTGGCCGTCGATCGAACGGGCATACGTGAAATAAGTGATATAGACCGGGAAAGTCCGCGTCATGTCCACCTTGGTGTAAGTGCCTGAGCGGGAGATCTCGGCTGCTTGATCGGTCGGCATCTTGGCGCCGAGAATCGCCATCGTCATGCCCAGTTCCACCGCGCGTTCCGTGCGGATGCAGCCGTGGCTGAACGCCCGCACATCGGCCTCGAAATATTGCTTGGACGGCGTGTCGTGCAGATAGATCGCATGCGGATTTGGCATGTCGATCTTCATGCGGCCCAACGCGTTGTTGTCACCGGGTTGCTGGACCACGGTGATGGTGCCATCCGCCGCCTTGGTGGCCTTGTAGCCGTTGGCCCTTGCCCAGCCGGGATTGGACAGCGCCTTGACGCCCAGACCCTCGCCCTTGACGATCGACTGCGGCACCGTCCAGGTGGGATTGAAGACCACCGCGGTGACCGTTTCTGCCAGCTGCGGCGTCGCGGTGCGGCCGGGCTTGCCCACCACTGTCCGGTAAGTACGGATGATCCTGTTCTTGACCACCAGTCGAAGCTGAAACTCGGGTACGTTGGTCATCAGGTAGATGTCGCCCAGATCGCGGGCGAGCCAGCGCCAACGGTCCATGTTCGCCTGGATCAGCGCGCGCTTCGCCTTGTTGGCCATTGGCGTGGCGTTAAGCTCGGCTTTGAGCGCGGCATAGTCCGGATTGGTCGGCGCGAGCTTGTCGACAACGCCGGCGATATCGTGGTCTGACAGCGCCTGCGCCATGATCTGGGCGGTCGGCATCGCGTCCTGATCGGGATCGACGGCAAACCACTGCTCCCTCGCGGTCATCGGCGTGCGTCCGTCCCGCAAGTCTTCGATAAGCCAGGCGAAGACCTTGCTCGCCAACGCGTCGAGGTCGTTGCCCTCGCCCTTGGCGATGGCGGCCCGGAGCCCGGCGGGTTGATAGTCCGCCGGGACCAGACCCTCCTTGCCGATATATTCGATGGTCGAAAGCAGCGCTTTTGCGTCGGCAATGGTCCAGGACATCACCGGCTCGGGAATCACCATCGGCGGGAGG
This sequence comes from Novosphingobium sp., assembly GCF_036733805.1. GTDB lineage: Bacteria > Pseudomonadota > Alphaproteobacteria > Sphingomonadales > Sphingomonadaceae > Novosphingobium. Next base: position 7,187 of record NZ_DAIMZT010000024.1, read on the forward strand.
GCCAGCGGCGCGGGACTCCCTTGCGCATTCGCGGCGGCGGGCGGAGTTGTGCTTGCATCGCTGGGCTGAGCCGGGCTCGCCGAAGCGGTCGGCTGCGCTTTGGGCAGGATGTCTTCAGGCAGACTCGCCTTCGGCTTTTGCGCCAGGACCGGCTGCGCCGTCAGCGTGAGCGCCACCAAAACCGATACGACACCGGCACCAAACCGCCTGGAATTTGCCATTTCCTGTAAAACCTGCCCGACTTGTTGCTGAAGAAAGATTGTTCCACCACACGGACTGCCCCGTGGGCGGCCCGATTTGCCCTTTCGGCGCGCCATCTTCAAGGATTTGTCCTGTCGCTGCGATGAATTGCTTGCACGCAACATCGCTCCGGGCGAGACGCGCTGTCATGCGCGCGCCCTCCTTCCACCTTTCGCGGAGCTACTTGCCCGCGCTTTCCGTGGTTGCCGGGATCGGCACGTTCAGTGCAATGGACGCCGCGATCAAAAGTGCATCGATCGCAACCGGGGTGTTGACCGCGCTGCTCCTGCGCAATGTTTTCGGGACGCTGCTGGTGATCCCGTTATGGCTGGCGATCGGCCGCCCCCTACCGGGCCGCAAGGTGCTACGGGTCCACGCCCAGCGCTCGACGATCGCCGCGGCGATGGCGGCGCTGTTCTTCTACGGCATTGTACGTATCCCCTTGGCCGAGGGCATCGCCATTTCATTCGTAGCCCCCATCATGGCGCTGTATTTCGCCGCGATCATGCTGGGCGAAAAGATCCGGCGTCAGGCCATCGCCGGGGCGGTTCTTGGCCTTATCGGCGTGCTGGCGATCGCCGCGGGGCGCACGGGCGCAGGGACCTATTCTGAAGAGGCGATCAAAGGTACGGGCGCGATCTTATGTTCGGCCGTGCTTTATGCCGTCAATCTCGTGCTCCAACGCAAGCAGGCCCTGCTGGCTGGACCAATCGAGATCGCTTTGTTCCAGAACGGCATGGTCGCCGGGATCTTTCTTGTTTTCTCCCCCTGGTTCCTCACGTGGCCGGACACTTCGAGCCTATGGATGATCCTGGCCGGAGCGGTCATGGCCACGTCCGCCATGCTGTTCCTGTCCTGGGGCTATGCCCGCGCCGAGGCGCAGGAACTGGTGCCGATCGAATATACGGCTTTCCTGTGGGCGGCGCTGTTCGGCTGGCTGATGTTCAGTGAAAGAGTGGGAGCCGCAACATTGGCCGGCGCGGCATTCATCATGTTCGGTTGCTGGATCGCCGTGCAGAAGCGCCGCACGCAGACCGTCATATAACCCATCCACCCCTTGACCTAGCGCGCCTTAGCGCGCATCGGCGGCCCGACGAATCCGCTTGTCGCACTGCAGCACGATCAGCCCTCGCCGCTGGATCGCCGCGCCAGCCAGGCAAGCTCCATAAGAAGGGGAATTGCCCACCATGACACAGGTCGGACAGGACACGCTCGGCACACGCAGCACCATGACGGTCGGCGGCAAGCAGATCGCTTACTATTCTCTCAAGAAAGCCTCGGAGAAGATCGGCGACATCAGCCGCCTGCCCTTCTCGATGAAGGTCCTGCTGGAGAACCTGCTGCGCTTCGAGGACGGCGGCTTCACCGTTTCCACCGATCACATCAAAGCGATCGCCAATTGGCAGAAGAACCCCACCACTGGTGAGGAAATCCAATACCGTCCGGCCCGGGTGCTGCTGCAAGACTTTACCGGCGTGCCCTGCGTGGTGGACCTTGCCGCGATGCGCGACGCGATCGCCAAGCTGGGCGGCGACACCAGCAAGATCAACCCGCTGGTTCCCGTGAACCTGGTGATCGACCACTCGGTCATGGTCGACGAGTTCGGTCATCCCAAGGCTTTCGAACAGAACGTCGAGATCGAATATCAACGCAATCTTGAGCGTTACGACTTCCTCAAGTGGGGCTCCAAGTCGCTCGCCAATTTCTACGCCGTCCCGCCGGGCACCGGCATCTGCCATCAGGTGAACCTGGAGAATATCGCCCGCTCGGTCTGGACCAGCGCGGACCAGAACGGCGAAACCGTCGCCTATTTCGATACTTGCGTGGGCACGGACAGCCACACCACCATGGTCAACGGCCTGGGCGTGCTGGGCTGGGGCGTCGGCGGTATCGAGGCCGAGGCAGCGATGCTGGGCCAGCCCGTCTCGATGCTGATCCCCGAAGTCGTCGGTTTCAAATTCACTGGAGAGCTGAAGGAAGGCGTCACCGCGACGGACCTCGTGCTCACCTGCACCTCTATGCTGCGCAAGCATGGCGTGGTCGGCCGCTTCGTCGAATACTTCGGCCCCGGCCTCGCCTCGCTGACGCTGGCCGATCGCGCCACGCTCGCCAACATGGCGCCGGAATACGGCGCGACCTGCGGCTTCTTCGGCATTGACGACAAGACGCTCGATTATTTGCGCCTCACCGGCCGCGAGGAAGACCAGATCGCCCTCGTCGAAGCTTATGCCAAGGAGCAGGGCTTCTGGATGGAGCCGGGCGCACCCGAGCCGGTCTTCTCCTCCACGCTGGAGCTTGACCTCTCTACGGTCGTGCCCTCACTCGCCGGGCCGAAGCGTCCGCAGGACTGGGTCGCCCTGCCCGAGGTCGACGATGTGTTCAACATCGACATGACTCAGACCTACAAGAAGACCCCCGCTCGCGTCCCGGTGGAAGGCAAGGATTTCGACATCGGCGATGGCGACGTGATGATCGCCGCGATCACCAGCTGCACGAACACCAGCAACCCCGGCGTGCTGGTCGCGGCCGGCCTCGTCGCCAAGAAAGCGGATGAGCTGGGCCTGAAGCCCAAGCCCTGGGTAAAGACCAGCCTGGCCCCCGGCTCGCAGGTCGTCACCGATTATCTGAACAAGGCCGGCCTCCAGCCGCACCTGGACAACATCGGCTTCAACCTCGTCGGCTACGGCTGCACCACCTGCATCGGCAACTCCGGCCCGCTGGCCGACCCGATCAGCAAGGCGATCAATGAGAACGGCCTGGTCGCCGCCGCCGTGATCTCGGGCAACCGCAACTTCGAAGGTCGCGTCAGCCCCGACGTGCGCGCCAACTTCCTGGCCAGCCCGCCGCTGGTCGTCGCCTACGCGCTCAAGGGCACCGTTGTCGAAGACTTCACCACCACCCCCATCGGCGTCGCGACGAAGGGGGACAAAGTCGGACAGGACATCTTCCTGAAGGACATCTGGCCCACCAACCATGAAGTCGCCGCCACCATGGCCAGCTGCGTGGACCGCGCCATGTTCCAGGCCCGCTACGCCGATGTCTACAAGGGCGACAAGCACTGGCAGGCGATCGACGTGGTCGGTTCGGAAACCTATCAGTGGCGCGCCGGTTCGACTTACGTTGCCAACCCGCCCTATTTCGACGGGTTGGAAATGACGCCGGCCGCCGTTTCCGACATTGTCGAAGCCAAGCCGCTGCTGATCCTGGGCGATTCGATCACTACCGACCACATCAGCCCGGCCGGCTCGATCAAGGCAGACAGCCCGGCCGGCAAATGGCTGATGCAGCACCAGGTCGCCAAGGCGGACTTCAACTCCTACGGCGCTCGCCGTGGCCACCACGAAGTGATGATGCGCGGCACTTTCGCCAACATCCGCATCCGTAACGAGATGGTCCCCGGCGTCGAAGGCGGCATGAGCCGCTATGGCGAAGAAGTCCTGCCGGTCTACGATGTGGCGATGAAGCACAAGGCCAACGGCACGCCGATGGTCGTCGTCGCCGGCAAGGAATACGGCACCGGCTCCAGCCGCGACTGGGCGGCCAAGGGCACCAACCTTCTGGGCGTGCGCGCCGTGATCGTGGAAAGCTTTGAGCGTATCCACCGTTCCAACCTGGTTGGCATGGGTGTGCTGCCGCTGCAGTTCAAGGAAGGCGATACCCGCACGTCGCTTGGCCTCGACGGCGACTGCAGCTTCACCATCAAGGGCGTTGCCGATCTCAAGCCGCGCCAGGACGTGGACGTGGAAGTGACCAAGGCCGATGGCTCGAAGTTCACCTTCACGGCTCTCTGCCGCATCGATACCGCCAACGAAGTCGAATACTTCATGAACGGCGGCATCCTGCAATACGTGCTGCGCAAACTGGCTGCCTGACCGGGCTGAACTGTGGTTGAAAAGACCCCGCCTTGTTCCTGCAGGGCGGGGTCTTTCATTTCCGGGCAGGCGCCCCTGCACAGAAACCGCGGCGCATTCACCGCGACCAATAACCTGCGCAATTCGCCAGACATTATGGAAACGGCCCTTTAACTATCGATATGCCATTGACCTGTTATGGTCGCCCATTTCTCCGCATTCCGATCTTCGCTGGAGAAGGGCTATGACGATGCGATCATCGCCTGCGTCGGTTATTTTCCGCTGGCGGTCGCAACCATCCATTTCACCAGCAATGGCCGCAATCACGCGGCCATGTGGCCTGCCGATGCGCTGATCCTTGCGCTGTTGCTGCTTAACGCCAGGATCAATTGGCCCGTGATCCTGACTGCCGGGTGGGCGGCCAATCTCCTCGCTAATACCGTAACCCGCGAATGGACGCCGGGCCTGATCGTCTATGGCGGCATCAACATGGCGCAAACCGGCGTGGCCGCCTGGTTGCTCTGTCGTTCCGGCCGGCGCGAAAACCTGCTGGCGGATCTCCCGACGGTTCTGCGTTTTGTCCTTTACGCCGGTGTCGTAGCCCCGGTGTTCGGAGCGGTGGCGGGTTCTATAGCCAGCACTTACAATTATGGGGAGCCGTTCTGGCCCTCGGTCGTGCGCTGGTACATCAGCAACGCGCTCGGGCTGCTGATTCTCACGCCATTTCTGATGGCGGTCTTCGACGGGGATTATATCCGCCAGTTCAAGGAGATCGCCACCCTCAGCCGGATGGAAATGATCGGCCTGCAGGCGCTGCATCTGATCGTGACCGTCGGCGTGTTCGCTCAGAGCATCCTGCCGCTGTCGTTCCTTCCCGTTTCCACCACTCTGATCCTCTCCTTCAGGCAGGGCAGGCTTGGGACGGCATTGGGCGCCGCGGTGCTGGCAGCGGTCGGCGTGGTGGCGACGTTGATGGGGCATGGGCCGATCGCGATGCTCCGCTCTGACCCCGCGGCTCAGGAAATCCTCTTCCAGTTCTATCTTGCGACTGTCCTGGCGACGACTCTTCCCGTGGCGGCAACCGTCTCTTCGAGAGCGGAAGCGCTTGCGAATCTCGCCGAGCGGGAGGCCGCCTTGCGGCTGATGATGGCGCATTCGCCCGATGGCATTCTGAGTTTCGACATTACCGGAGACTGCCGATGGGCCGATGGGCCGCTCGGCGCTTATCTGGGTATCGAGCCGCGCGCCATGGTGGGGCGGTCGCTTGACGACATGGCGCTTCATGTGCCGGCCCTTGCCGAAAAGATGCTCGCCTGCAGCGCCAGTGGCGACGATCACCCGGTCTCATTCGAATTTACCCCCCTGCTTCGACCGCAACTGACGCTGGAAGCGTCGATCGGCGCCTTGCTGCGATCAGGAGTGCGGGTGGGAACCGTCGTTACCCTGCGCGATGTCAGCAGGCGCAAGGCCAAGGAGGTGGCGATACTCTCCAAGGCGCAGACTGATGATCTCACCGGCCTCGTCAATCGCTCCGGCTTTCGCAAGCACCAGCGCGCGTTTCTGGCGGACCGGTCCAGGCCGACGACGCTGGCTCTGGTCGACGTCGACAATTTCAAATCGATCAATGACCGCTATGGTCATGCCATCGGGGACGCCGTGCTTTCCGAAATCGCCAAGCGGCTGAAGATCGCCACCCGGGCTGAGGATGTGGTCTGCCGGCTGGGCGGAGACGAGTTCGCGCTGTTGCTGCGTTGCGATGTCGATACCGCACAGAAAATCTGCGAGCGTATGGTCGCTTCCATTCGCGAGACGCCGGTATTCAATGACGGGAACCTGTCGATCCTCTCATCGGTAAGCTGCGGAATAGCAGAGTATGGTCCTGACATGTCGCGGGAGCAGGTGTTCGATGTAGCCGATGCGGCCCTTTATGAAGTGAAGCGCTCCGGCCGGAACAACGTCCGCGTCGCGGCATAGCGCCGAAATGCGCCGGCACGCCTGCACCGTGCTCGTCATCGCGCTTTCGCCACTGCAATTTCCACAGGCATCGTTTTGCCCGAATCCCACCGCCCCGCTATCAGCGGCGCCGACCGATTCACTACGATCCTGACCGGAGCATTTGACCCATGGCCGAAACCACCGACGATCGCCTGCGCCTTCTCATCGAGCGCGTGGAGCGCCTCGAGGAAGAGAAGAAGGGCATCTCGGACGATATCCGCGACGTCTACAACGAGGCCAAAGCCGTCGGCTATGATGCCAAAATCATGCGCCAGATCGTCCGCCTCCGGAAAATGAAGCCGGACGACCGCCGCGAGATGGACATGATTCTCGACACGTACAAAGCGGCGCTCGGCATCGAATGAGCATGTGGAGAGGGCGTTGCCCTCTCCCCTCCCCGTGTTGTAAGGGCGCCCATCGTTTCGAAAGACCCAACAAGCACGGGCGGACAATGGCAGGCCATTCCAAATTCAAGAACATCATGCATCGCAAGGGCGCGCAGGACAAAAAGCGCTCGGCAATGTTTTCCAAGCTCTCGCGCGAAATCACGGTCGCGGCCAAGATGGGCATGCCCGATCCGGACATGAACCCGCGCCTGCGCGCCGCGGTCAACGCCGCAAAGGCGCAGTCGATGCCCAAGGACAACATCCAGCGGGCTATTGACAAGGCCAGCAAGGGCGATGGCGAGAATTACGAGGAAGTGCGTTACGAGGGCTATGGCCCCGGCGGCGTTGCGCTGATCGTCGAAGCGTTGACGGACAACCGCAATCGAACCGCCACCAACGTGCGCACCGCTTTCGCCAAGAACGGTGGTAACCTGGGCGCCGGCGGCGCCGTGAGCCACGGCTTTGAACGGCTGGGTCTGATCGAATATCCAGGCGCCGCGGGTAACGAGGACAAGATTCTCGAGGCTGCGATCGAGGCCGGCGCCGACGATGTCGAAAGCGATGACGAGAGCCACTCGGTCTGGACATCCGTTGAAAATCTTCACGAAGTGGCCCGCGAACTGGAAAAAGTGCTCGGCGAGGCGGAGGGCGTGAAGCTGGCGTGGAAACCCAACCTCAAGGTCGATGTCGACGAAGATACCGCCAGAACCCTGCTTAAGCTGGTCGACACGCTTGACGATGATGATGACGTTCAGACCGTCTGGGGCAATTACGAGATCTCTGACGAGGTCATGGAAAAGCTGGGCTAACGATGCTGGCGCTGGTCGTCCGTGCGCTTCTGTCGGGGGCGATGATCGTGGCGATCGCGGAGATCGGCAAGCGCCTGCCCGCCCTTGCGGCTCTCGTCGCCTCGCTGCCGCTCGTCTCGGTGCTTGGCATGATCCTGTTGTGGCATGCCCGCCCTGATGCCGAGAACATGGCCGTCCACGCGGAAGCGACATTCTGGTACGTTCTGCCTTCGCTGCCGATGTTCCTGATGATGCCAATGCTGCTGCGCCACGGCTTGCCGTTCTGGCTGGCGCTGGCGGCAGGCTGCGCGCTGACGGTCGCCCTTTACCTGGTTATGGTCCATTTCGGCCCGCGCCTTGGTCTGAAAGTCTGAGGCGTGATTATCATTGGCCTGGACCCCGGCCTGACTTGCACCGGCTGGGGCGTGGTCGCCAAGAGCGGCAGCCGCCTCAGCCACGTCGCCAATGGCCAGATCCGCACTGACGCCAAGGCCGGCATGGCTGAGCGGCTGGTCGAACTGGACGCGGCGCTCACTGATGTAATCCTCCATCACCGACCCGATGCCGGCGCGGTGGAAGAAGTTTTCGTCAACGTGAACCCGCAATCGACTCTCAAGCTCGGCCAGGCGCGCGGCGTCGCCATGCTTGCACTGGCACGGGCCGGCATGCCGGTGGCGGAATACCCGACCAAGGTCATCAAGAAAGCCCTCGTGGGCACGGGCGGGGCAGAAAAGACACAGGTGCAGGCGATGCTCAAGGTCCTGCTTCCAGGCGTAACACTGGCGGGCGAGGATGCGTCGGACGCGCTGGCGGTGGCCATCACGCATGCCAACATGCTGGGCAGCCACCGCTAGAACTGTGGAGTGCGCAAATCGGGTCTGGCGCTACGAATCCGTTCCTGCCATAGGAACAAACCATGATCGCCAAGCTCACCGGCATTCTTGACGACACCGGCCCGGACTGGGCCATCATCGACGTGAACGGCGTGGGCTACCTCGTCCATTGCTCGGCCCGCACTCTGGACCGGCTGGGCATCGGCGGCGACCGGGTGGTCGTCCACACCGAGATGCAGGTTAGTGAAACTGACCAGCGCCTCATCGGTTTCGCCAGCGCGGCCGAGCGTGACTGGTTCCGGTTATTGACCGCCGTGCAGGGGGTGGGCTCCAAAGTCGCGCTGGCGATCCTCTCCGCATTGACGACGGAGGAACTGCAACGCGCCTGCGCCGGCGGAGATAGCGCCATGGTGGCGCGGGCCAACGGCGTGGGACCGAAGCTGGCCAGCCGGATCGTCAACGAGTTGAGAGACAAGGCGGGCGGTTTGCCTAGCGTGGCGGGCGCCCCGACCATTGCCGCATCCGCCGGCTCCGCCAGCGCCGATGCTGTCTCCGCACTGCAGAACCTGGGCTTCAAGCCCGCCGTGGCGAGCGTCGCCGTGGCGCATGCGGTCGGGGAGCTTGGCGAAGGCGCTGAGCTGAACGATCTGGTCCGCGTGGCGTTGAAGAGAGCGGCGGGGTGATGCGCCTCTCGCTTCCCTTCAAGGCCCGTCATGCTGAACTTGTTTCGAGATCCATTTCGCCTCATGCCCGCCGTCATGACCGATAACCCGCATCTCACCCCTCTCCGCCAGCCTGAGGACGCTGACGCCGCCCTGCGCCCCAAGACATTGACCGAGTTCGTCGGACAGGCCGGAGCCAAGGATAACTTGCGCGTGTTCATCGAGAGCGCCCGGTCGCGGCGGGAAGCGATGGATCATGTTCTCTTCTTCGGGCCACCGGGGCTGGGCAAGACCACGCTCGCGCAGATCGTTGCACGCGAATTAGGCGTGGGTTTTCGCGCCACCTCCGGTCCGGTGATCGCCAAGGCGGGGGACCTCGCCGCGCTGCTGACCAATCTCGAGCACGGCGACGTACTGTTCATCGACGAGATTCATCGCCTTAATCCCGTGGTCGAAGAAGTGCTCTATCCGGCGATGGAGGACCGCGCGCTCGATCTCATCATCGGCGAAGGGCCTTCGGCGCGCTCAGTGCGGATCGACCTGCCGCCCTTCACTCTGATCGGCGCCACCACCCGCCAGGGGCTGCTGCAGACGCCGCTGCGCGATCGCTTCGGCATTCCGGTGCGGCTGCAATTCTACACCGTGACTGAGTTGGAACATGTGGTGACGCGCGGCGCAGGGCTGCTGGGCATCGGCATCGACAAGGGTGGGGCGACTGAGATCGCGCGTCGTTCGCGCGGTACGCCGCGCGTTGCGGGGCGGCTGATGCGACGCGTGCGCGACTTCGCGCATGTCGGCGGCAGCGGCGTTATCTCTCGGCAGATCGCGGATGACGCACTGACTCGCCTGGAAGTGGACACCCTGGGCTTGGACGCGCAGGATCGTCGTTACCTGCGAATGATTGCGGAGATCTACAAAGGCGGCCCGGTAGGCGTCGAAACCCTCGCCGCCGGCCTTTCCGAGCCGCGCGATACTATCGAGGAAGTGATTGAACCCTACCTGATCCAGCTTGGCTTCGTCGCGCGCACCGCACGGGGACGCTGCCTTAACGACCTGGCCTGGAAACATTTGGGAATGACCCCGCCCGCCGTCTTTCCAGGGGGATCGCAAGCCAATTTGTTCGATTCGGAGGAGCCTGACGATCAGGTCTGAAAAATCGTCAGAAAGTGTCGACGCCGTTTACAAACGTACACAGAGCCAGTGCCGTTTCGGGACACATCGCCGATCCGGCCCATCAATTCATGGAATTTCCCGCTTCAGGACGGTCGAATCCCGGTTAACACGGTTGTTCCGCTAACCGGACTCTGCGTTGTTTCCGTCAGATGGGAGCGGACGGCCTTGTTTTTCCCGGGCCACGATTTCCCTGGCGGAAAGTAACACAGAGAGCATCGCTTATGTCGGTTCGGATGGCCCTGGCGAAATTGTCCGCTTGCGCGGCAGGCTGCGCAATCATCGGCGGCGGCGCTGTCCATGTGGCGGAAACACAGTCACCGGCAACGGAATACCGCAAGCTCAAGATGGCCAAGACGGCGCGGCCGGCAAAGCCTGTCAGGCGCATCGTGCGCAAAGAACAGCCGCGCACGGTGAAGCGCCTGCGCCGGATCATCAAGCGCACCTGCTGCGAGCAGCCGCAGATGGCGATGGTTCCGCTACCCCCGGCCTATATCCCGCCGGCCCCTTACCAGGGCGGCGGCGGCGGCGCACCGGTCATCGTCGGCGGCGGCCCGATCGGCGGTTTCGGCGGCGGCTTCTTCGGAGGTTTCTTTGGTGGCGGCGGATCGAGCGGCGGAAATGTCGTCATAAGCTCCACCAGCACCGGCGGCTCGACGTCGAGTTCTTCCGGCGGGCTGACGTCGACGACCACCGGCGGTTCGACCTCCACGTCGACAGGGGGACTGACCTCAACCACGAGTTCGACGACGGGTGGCATCACCTCCACGTCCAGCTCGAGCACCGGCGGCATTACTTCCACCACCACAACCGGCGGCGTCACCTCCACGACTTCGACCAGCTCAGGCAACGTTTCGACCAGCACCAGCTCGTCTTCTTCGTCTTCGAGCAGTTCGTCCTCCTCAAGCTCTTCCAGCTCCTCGGGCGGGAGCGGCTCGAGTTCGAGCGGTTCCTCCAGCAGCGGCTCGTCGTCAAGCTCCTCCTCCGGCTCGTCAAGCTCGGGCGGAAGCACCTCCTCATCGACCAGCACGTCGTCCTCAAGCTCCTCGTCCACGTCCTCGTCATCGGGGGGGGCGACCTCGACCAGCACCGGCGGCACCGACGTGCCGGCCCCGCCGATGCTGATCCTGTTCGGCGCGGCAGCAGCGGCCGTGGTCGGTCGCCGCCGCTTCGGGACTCGCACGGAAGCCTGAGACGGGCCGTTTCCCGCGAAGCCGGGGATCACGGGTGCCCGTCGGAAATGTGCCTTCAACGCATTCCCAAATCGCCTGTCAGTGCCCGCCGCCGTTCTTTCTCAAGCTTTCTTCCATGCGAGCCATCTGCTCGGGCGTAGCCTCGGTCTGATATTTCTCTTTCCACTCTTCGAACGGCATACCGTGAATCACTTCGCGGGCGGACGCCTTGTCGCCGTCGAAGCCGGCCTCGCGAATCCAATCGGCCAGGCAATTGCGGCAGAACCCGGCAAGGCCCATCAGATCGACGTTCTGCGCATCATGGCGTTTGCGCAAATGGCGCACAAGCCTGCGGAACGCCGCCGCGGCCACGGCATCGTCCAACATATCGATCCGGTCACTTTCATTCATAATCTTTGCCAATCGTCCTTGGTTTGTAAGCTTTGCTTTGCCATATGACGCCCGGTTTCCGAAAGAGGCGCGTTCAACTTGGCCAGCACTCCCTTCCGTCGCTCTCCCCATCATCGTGGCATCAAGCGCGAACGCAAGGTGAAGATCCTTGCAACGCTCGGCCCCGCCAGCCGCGATCAGGACACTATCGCCAAGCTGCTCAAAGCCGGCGCCGATGCGTTTCGCGTCAACATGAGCCACGGCGATCATGAGGTCCACCGCGAGACCATCGCCAATATTCGGGCGGTGGAAAAGGATCTGGGCCGGCCAGTGGCTGTTTTATGCGATCTGCAGGGACCGAAACTGCGCGTTGGCACGTTCGCCGAAGGCAGGGCTTTCTTGCGCCACGGCGCTCATTTCACGCTTGACCGCGATCCCACGCCCGGTGACGAAAACCGGGTCTGCCTGCCTCATCCGGAGCTTTTCGGCATCCTGCAGAAGGGGCAACGACTGCTGATCGATGACGGCAAGCTGCGCCTGGCGGTGATAAAGGCCGAGCCGGACAGGATTCTTTGCACTGCCGAGGTTGGCGGCACGATTTCCGATCGCAAGGGGGTGAACGTGCCTGATGTGATCGTTCCGGTGCCGGCGCTGACGGACAAGGATCGTCGCGATCTGGCCTTCGCGATTGAAGAAGGCGCCGACTGGATTGGCCTTTCCTTTGTGCAGCGCCCCGAGGATGTGGCGGAGGCACGACGCCTCATGGGCGGCTATGGCGCGCTCATGGCCAAGATCGAAAAGCCCGCGGCGGTCGAAAGCCTGAACGAGATCATCGAGCTTTCCGACGGCATCATGGTCGCGCGCGGGGACCTGGGTGTCGAACTGCTACCCGAAGACGTGCCGCCGATCCAGAAGCACATCATCGAAAAGACGCGCGCGCACGGCAAGCCGGTCGTGGTCGCAACGCAGATGCTGGAATCAATGATTACCAGCCCCTCCCCCACGCGCGCGGAAGTTTCCGACGTCGCGAACGCGGTCTATGACGGGGCCGATGCGGTCATGCTCTCGGCGGAGACAGCAGCGGGCCAATGGCCGGTGGAAGCGGTGACCATCATGGACCGTATCGCCACCAAAGTCGAAGGCGATCCCAGTTACCGCCAACGCATCCACCTTGCCGAAACGCCGCCTGACGCCACGACCGCCGACGCGCTTTCAGCATCCTGCGCGACGATTGCGGACACTTTGCCGATCGAGGGCATCATCGTCTTCACCGGCTCCGGCATCACCGCGCGGCGAGTGGCCCGCGAGCGTCCCTCGGCGCCGATGCTGGTGCTCACGCCGTCGCAGAAAACCGCGCGGCGCATGGCTCTTCTATGGGGCGCGCACGCGGTTTCCACCAAGGACATCGGCAGCTTTGAGGAAATGATCGCCAAGGGCAAGCGCATGGCCCTGCGCCACGGCTTCGGCGCGGCGGGCTCACGGCTGATTGCGCTCGCGGGCGTCCCCTTCGGCGTGCCCGGATCCACCAACCTGCTGCATGTAGTGACGCTGACCGGCAACGAACTGGCCACGCCGAAGTAGGATCAGGCCCGCCGCCCGAACAGCGCCGATCCCACGCGAACGTGCGTTGCGCCAAGCATCATGGCGGTTTCGAAATCGTCGCTCATGCCCATGCTGAGCTGCGACAGACCGTTATCCGCGGCGATCTTCGCGAGCAAGGCGAAGAACGGCGCGGGCTCGATCCCCGCAGGCGGTACGCACATCAGGCCAATCACCGGCAACGCCATCGCCCGCGCCGAAGCGAGCAACGCCGGCACTTCCGCGATTGCGCAGCCGCCCTTCTGTTCCTCGTCGCCGATGTTGACTTGGAGGAAACACGGCACCCGGCGTCCAGCCTTGTCCATAGCCTTGGCTAGCGCCACCATCAGCGACGGTCTATCCAGGGAATGAATGCAGTCGAACAACCGCACCGCCTCCTCCGCCTTGTTCGACTGGAGTTGACCGACGAGATGCAGCTTCACATCGGAATGCGCCGCGATCAACGCAGGCCACTTGGCTTGCGCTTCCTGCACGCGGTTCTCCCCGAAAACCCGTTGCCCTTCTTCGATCAGCGGCAGAATGCGATCGGCGGAATGAGTCTTGGAAATAGCGATAAGCTCGATGGCGTCGGCCTTGCGGCCGGCGATCGCCGCTGCGCGGGCGATCCGGGCACGCACATTTTGAAGCGGGGTAAGGTCTGGTTGATCCATGGCGCGCTGCTATAGCGTTCCAGTGCCGAACCGCCAGCCGCCTCTTCCCGATATCTGGCTCGTCAGCGATCAGCGTAATGATACGATGCTGGAGCGCGTGCTTTCCCATCTGCCGCGAGGCAACGGGCTGATCTTTCGTCATTACCATCTGCCGCATGGCGAACGGCGTGCGCGTTTCGCGGCACTGGCCCGCCACGCCCGGCGATACGGCCACCGCGCAATTCTTTCCGGCTCCACCCAAGAAGCGCGACGATGGGGTGCCGATGGCGTTTACGGCGCGCCCGGTTCGCTTAAGAGAGGCGGCGCGATCTTGCGGATCGTCACCGTCCATTCCCTGCGCGAATTGAGCGCCGCTCATCGCGCTCGCGCTGACGCAGTTGTCATCTCACCGGTTTTTCCCACCCGAACACACCCCACTGCGCGGACGCTTGGCGCCGTCCGTTTCCGGCTGCTGGCTGCGCGTACGCGCGCGCCAGTGATCGCGCTGGGCGGCATGACCGCTAAGCTTGCGCGCCATATGGGCGGCGTCAAATGGGCTGCAATTCAAGGACTTGCAAAACCACCCACAGGCATGTTCCCGCTTCATTCTTGACGGCGAGTCCCCCCACGGCGCATTATTGGGAACCGAAATCAAGGGAATACCTATGGCTACCCGGCCCATGACATCCGGTCGACGAATCGCCAAGCCGGACTGGCGCGCGGTCCTGAAGCGATCGCTGCGACGCGCGGTCGAGCTTGCCGGCGCGGTGGCGCTATTCGCTGTCATGGTCTTTCTCGCCCTGTCGCTGGCCAGCTATCATCAGACCGATCCGTCAGCCTCGACGGCGGCGGGGGGAGAGGTGCGGAACTGGATGGGGCCCGCGGGCGCATGGATCGCGGAGCGCGCGCTCTTCCTGTTCGGGCCGGTTTCCGCGCTGTTCCTGCCCCTGCTCTACGTCTTCGCACGCAAGCTGTGGCTTCTGGTGGAAGAGGACGACGAGGAGGTCGAGCATTCGAAGCAGCGCTGGTGGCGTCCGGTGGGCGTGCTGTGTTTGGCCATGCTGCTGATCGCGACTGTTCTTTCGTTATGGTTCACCGCACCGGGCGGCACGCTGCCCGCATCCATGGGCGGCATCGCCGGGCTCCTGGGCGCCAGAGCGATCGGGGCGCTCGCCGCGCTGGTCTCAGAGGGCCTGCAAGGGTGGGTAAAGCTAGCGATATCGCTGGCCTGCCTGGGCGCTGGCGTCGCGTTGATCGGCCGGGTCTTCGCTTTCGACTGGGTGCGCCTGCTCTCCTTGCCGGGGCGCATCGGCTCGAGCTCCCGAGCATTGCCTGCTCCCGGCGAACTACCTGTTCGAGGCACCCCTCAGGAGCGCGCCGAAGCTTTGCCACTGGCCGAAACGAGCAACGTCCAGGCTGGGAAGCCGCGCAAGGCCCCCGAGATCGTCGATCCCAAGGCAAGCGCGACCCCCGCCAAGCTCGGCTCGGAAAGCCGCCAGAAGGACCTGTTCGACAAATACGAGCTGCCGAGCCTCGATCTGCTGGCCGATCCGCCAGCCAACTCGCAGCCCAAGGTCGACAAGCTCAGCCTGGAACGAAATGCTCGCCTGCTTGAAACCGTGCTCGACGATTTTAACGTGAAGGGCGAAATCACCGCGGTGCGCACCGGGCCGGTGGTCACCATGTACGAACTGGAGCCGGCCCCCGGCATCAAGGCCAGCCGCGTGATCGGGCTGGCCGACGATATCGCCCGTAACATGAGCGCGATCTCCGCCCGTGTCTCCTCGATCCCCGGCCGCACGGTGATGGGCATCGAACTGCCCAACGCCGACCGGCAGATGGTCTCGTTCAAGGAGATGATCGCCTCCGAAGCCTTCGCGCATCACAAGGGCATGCTGCCGATCATCCTGGGCAAGGATATCGCCGGCGAGCCGGTCGTGGCAGACCTTGCGACAATGCCTCACTTGCTGGTGGCGGGCACCACCGGCTCGGGCAAATCGGTCGGCCTCAATTGCATCTTGCTGTCGCTTCTATATCGTTTGACGCCCGCTCAATGCCGCCTGATCCTTGTCGATCCCAAAGTGCTTGAGCTTAAAAGCTATGACGATATTCCCCATCTGCTCTCGTCCGTGGTGACCGAGCCGCCCAAAGCGGTGCGCGCACTGAAATGGGCGGTGGAGGAGATGGAGCGCCGCTATCGCATGATGAGCGAGATCAGCGTGCGCAATCTCGCCAGCTTCAATGAAAAGGTCCGCACCGCCGCGGCCAAGGGCAAGCCGCTGGGCCGCCGCATCCAGATCGGCTTCGATCCCGATACCGGCGAGGAACTCTACGAGGACCGCCAGCTCGATTACGAGGTGCTGCCGCAGATCGTCCTCATCGTTGACGAGTTGGCCGACCTGATGGTCACCGTGGGCAAGGAAATCGAAGTGCTGATCCAGCGCCTTTCGCAGAAAAGTCGGGCGGCGGGCATTCACCTCATCATGGCGACTCAGCGCCCCTCGGTCGACGTCATCACCGGCGTCATCAAGGCCAACCTGCCGACCCGCATATCCTTCGCCGTCACCAGCCGCATCGACAGCCGCACGATTCTGGGCGAACAGGGCGCCGAGCAATTGCTGGGCAAGGGCGATATGCTGTTCAAGCCCAACACCGACCCGATCCGGCGCGTCCACGGCCCCTTCGTTTCCGACGAGGAAGTGGAGCGGGTGGCCGACTACTGGCGCTCCCAGGGCAAGCCAGACTATGTCGATGCCGTTACGGAGGAGCCCGAGGAAGGGAGCTTCGGCTTCGATGACCTGGACGCCACCGCCTCCGACGCGCCGGAAGAGCGCAAGTACCGCCAGGTCTGCCAATTAGTGTTTGAAAACCAGAAGGTCTCGGTCTCCTGGCTGCAACGCCAGATGGGCGTCGGATACAACACCGCCGCCAAATGGGTGGAGCGGATGGAGAACGACGGTTTCGTCGGCCCCGCTAACCACGTGGGCCGGCGCGACATCTATCGGGATGAAAACGGGAATCCGTTGTAG
>NZ_DAIMZT010000024.1:24030-42066 GCF_036733805.1 Novosphingobium sp.
TAACCACGTGGGCCGGCGCGACATCTATCGGGATGAAAACGGGAATCCGTTGTAGGCCGCCATTGCTCGGCTCTCGTGCATTAAGAAGCGTTCCGTTTTGATATACAATTTTATAAAGTATATCGGCGGCGCCTTCGCCGTCATCGCAAAATGCTTGACCGCGAAGGCGGCTACGGAACAAAAGTGGTGCCGCTTTCCCCGTCGCTCACCTGAAAGACGTCCCAATGGAACAACATGCGCAGGATTTTCTGCTGCAGGACGGTTTCCTGCTGCTGGGAACGGCGCTTGTCTTCGTCTTGCTGTTTCGTCGGCTCGGCCTGGGCGCCACCCTCGGATATCTGCTCGCGGGGGCGGTCCTGGGCCCCTATGTGCTCAATCTTATCGGCGATCCGCAGGGCAAGATCGGCATCGCGGAGCTTGGCATCACGCTGCTGTTGTTCATTGTGGGCCTGGAACTGGCGCCGCGCCGCTTGTGGCGCATGCGCGGCGAGATCTTCGGCCTTGGCTTACTGCAGGTCGCACTGTGCGGGCTGGCGGTAACGGCGGTGATCCATCTTCTGGCCGGCTTCAGTCTTGAAGCAGCGCTGGCGCTGGGCTTGCCGCTGGGCCTGTCGTCGACCGCGCAGGTGCTGCCGATGTTGCGGAGCGCCGGACGCCTGCACACGCCTTTTGGGGAACGATCGTTCGCGATTCTGCTGTTTCAGGACCTTTCGATCATTCCGCTCATCACCATCATCGCCGCGATGAATCGCAACCCCGGCTTGCCCGCGGGCCCGCCCGGCTGGCAACTGGCGCTGACCACGGTTCTTGCCATCGCCGGCCTGATCGCCGCCGGCCGCTTTCTTATCCGGCCGCTATTCCGCCTGATCGGCAATCTGGGCGAACGAGAGATGTTCGTCTTCGCCGCGCTGTTTACGGTGATCGCCGCGGCAGCCCTAATGCAGATCCTTGGGCTTTCCACGGCGCTGGGCGCCTTCGTCGCGGGCGTCATGCTGGCGGACAGCCCCTATCGCCACGAACTGGAAGCCGATGTCGAACCATTCCGGTCGATCCTGCTTGGCCTGTTCTTCATGTCGGTGGGGATGATGTTGGACTTGTCCGCCATCGCCCAGCGGCCGGCGTTCGTGATTTCCATGGCATTCGCGCTGATCGCCGTGAAATCCACGGCGATATTCTTCCTTGGACTGCTATTTCGGATGGAGTGGCGCAATGCCCTGGCGCTCGGACTGTTGCTCAGCCAGGGCGGCGAGTTCGGTTTCGTGCTCTTCGCGCAGGCCAGCCAAGCCTGGCTGATCCGGCCGGAGGCGGCCAGCCTGTTCGGCGCTATCGTCACCCTATCGATGGTGACGACGCCCTTCCTGATGATGGCGACGCGGCGCATCCGAGAAATGCCCGCGAACAAGGAAGAACGGGAAGGGCCGCAGGACGAGGAAGCCAATGCTCTGGTCGTCGGCTACGGCCGCTTCGGCCAGACGGTGGCGCAAATCCTGCTGGCGGCCGATATCAAAGTGACACTGATCGATACCGACACGCAGATGATTGATGTGGCGGGCGGGTTCGGCGCCAAGGTCTACTTCGGAGACGGCACCCGCATAGATCTGTTGCGCCAGGCGGGCGCCGCCAACGCCGAGCTGATCCTGTTCTGCATCGATGGCGATCAGCTGACTGAGAATTTTCTTCATGCCGTGCACAACGCCTTTCCCAAGGCCGAGATCCATGCGCGGGTCTTCGATCGGGGCGGCCTGCTACGTCTCAAGGATGCGCCGCTCCGATCAATCACCCGCGAAGTTATGGAATCCGCGGTCGTCGTGGCCCGCCATGCTCTAGAGGGGCTCGGCGTTTCGCTTGAGGACATTGACAGGGCCGAAGACATCTATCGCGCGCGCGACAAGGAGAGGCTTTCCCTTCAGCTTGAAGCGGGCGATCTGCGCGCGGCGCGCGACCGTATCCTGACGCAACCGATACGCGAAGAGGGAGGCGAATGATTTTCGCGGACGCTTCACCCTCTTGGCGCCGTCAAACCGGCGCCGAATAGCCCGCGAACCGCTTGATCCGTCGAAGCGAAAAGCTGGTCTTCATCGAAGATACGCCGGGCAAACGGGCCAGGCAGTCGCGATGGACGCGGTCGTAATGATCGAGATCGGCTGCGGCGATGCGCAGCAGATAATCGGCTGCGCCGCTCATCAGGTGGCATTCCAGAATGTCATCGAAATCGCTCACGGCGCGTTCAAAACGTTCCATGGCCTCGCGGCTTTGGCTGTTAAGTGTGATCTCCACGAAAACTTCCACTGAAAGCCCCAAGCGCCGGGAATCCACTCTCGCCGCATAGCCCAGAATCAGGCCCTGTTCCTCCAGCGCCTTGATCCGGCGATGACAAGCTGAGGGGGAAAGATGCACGATCGCTGACAGTTCGGCGATCGATCGTGAGGAATCTGCTTGGAGCGCCTGAAGCAAGGCGCGGTCCGCTCTATCCATGGTGAATTTTCCGCCCCATTCTGCCACATTCCGGAAAATAATCCTGCCAGAAATGAGAACCAGGCCACTTTCGGTGAAACATTGCAAGGCGCCAGGTGTATTTTTTGTCATGGCAGACAACTACACCGGAGTCGGGCGATGCGTGTCGGAACCGTCAGGGAAATCAAGAACCACGAATACCGCGTCGGCCTGACGCCCGAAAGCGCGCATGAATTGGTGCGGCACGGGCACGAGGTGTGGGTGGAAAGCGGCGCGGGATTGGGCATCGGCGCCAGCGATGCCGATTACGAACGCGCCGGCGCGAAACTGATCGCCGCCCCTGCCGAAGTCTTCGCGGGCTGTGAGATGATCGTGAAGGTGAAGGAGCCTCAAGCCACTGAGCGCGCCCTGCTGCGCGAGGGGCAGATCCTGTACACTTATCTGCACCTCGCCCCGGACCCGGAGCAAACGGCCGACCTGGTGAAATCAGGCGTGACCGCCATCGCCTACGAGACGGTGACTGGGCCAGGCGGTTCGCTGCCGCTGCTTAAGCCGATGAGCCAGGTCGCGGGGCGCATGTCGATCCAGGCGGGCGCGACGGCGCTCGAGAAGGCGCACGGCGGGCGAGGCGTATTGCTGGGCGGCGTGCCGGGAGTCATGCCGGGCAAGGTGGCGGTCATCGGCGGGGGCGTGGTTGGCTTCAACGCCGCGCAGATGGCGGTGGGCCTGGGTGCGGACGTGACCATTCTCGACCGCAACCCGGATGTTCTCGAACGTCTCGGCATCCATTTCGAGGCCAGCGCCAAGACACGCTTTTCAAGCACCGCCAACCTTGAGGAATGCGTCGCGGAGGCCGATCTTGTGATCGGCGCCGTGCTCACCCCCGGCGCCGCCGCGCCCAAACTGGTCACGCGCGAGATGCTGGGCACGATGAAGGCTGGCGCGGTGCTCGTCGACGTGGCCATCGACCAGGGCGGCTGCTTTGAGACCAGCCATCCTACAACTCATGCCGAGCCGACTTTCGTGATTGATGGTGTCGTCCACTATTGCGTCGCCAACATGCCGGGTGCGGTGGCCCGCACTAGCACCTACGCGCTCAACAACGTCACCTTGCCGCACGCGCTGGCGATCGCGGACCTGGGCTGGAAGGCGGCGCTCAAGGCGAATGCGCATCTTGCAAACGGGCTTAACGTGCATGCGGGCAAAGTGACTTACGAAGCCGTAGCCCGCGAACTGGGATACGATTACACGCCCGTAGCCGAGGTGCTCACCTTCCGGCCCACGATACGCCGGGCATAGCTCGATCGCGAAAGCAGTAGCGGCCGTGCCGTTTTCGGTCAGACGGCGCTTTTTTCTGAACTGCCTTGGGATAATAGTGTAAAAGAACTTCGGTGGGGAGTGTTTCGTCGCGGTCGGAACTTCGCCGAGGCCGGGGGGGCTGCAATGAAGGCAATCGGGCAATTGTCATCGAAAAGGCGCTTACGCCGTTTGGCTGCCGGGCAGGCAGGTTGCCTTCTCCTGAGTTCGCTGGTGGCGTCGCCCCTGCCTGCCGCGACTCCCCTCGCCGGCGCGCCGGTCGATCAAGCCGCGGCAGTCACCGTGGAGACATTCGGCACGGCGTCCATCCAGGTCGAAACGCCAGGCGCGGCAGGAATAACTGTCAGCAGAGCCGGAGACGCTCTGGGAAATCCGATCGACTTCGCGCAGTATATTGCCACGCGGCCCAGCAGGAGGAACAGCGAGCCGACGTTCGGCAATGGCATGCTCCCTTCGCGCCTGCCTGTCTCGGCTGTGGCTCTGACCAGCGGCTTCGGCATGCGTTCGCATCCTTTGCTGGATGTTCGCCGACTGCATGCCGGCATTGACCTGGCGGCTCCGATCGGCACTCCCATCGTCGCGCCGTCTGACGGCATGGTGCGCATGGCATCATGGCACGGCGGCTACGGCATGTTCGTTGAAGTCGATCACGGCGGCGGCATTCAGACTCGCTATGGCCACATGTCGCGTTTGAACGTCGTTGCCGGACAGCGCGTTCACGCGGGCGATCTGCTTGGCCTGGTCGGGTCCACCGGCCTGTCTACGGGACCTCATCTGCATTACGAAGTCCGGGTAAACGGACAACCAGTCAATCCATTGGGAAGGGCCGCATCGCGTTAGGGCACTTCTCGACCGATCCGGTCCGACTTGAAACCGGTCGGATCTAAGCCGCCAGCGCTGACGCCGTCTGAAGCAGAACGGCTCCTGCACCGATCGCCACGCCGAACGGCAACTTCCCGAAGGCGTCTTTGCCCACCAGGCTGCCGGCGGACAGCTTGTGAACGGCAAGCCGCCGCAGCGGGAACCACACGATCAACAGCACCAATCCGGCCAGCGCCGTCGACAGGATAAAAAACGGCGCGCTTCCAATGGTGAACCATGAGGCAAGGGCTGCGTAGAATTTGGCGTCCCCAGCACCAATCGTGCCGAGCCCGAACAGGACCATCCCGACCGCCAGCGCCACAAGTGCATGAAGAGCATTTGATGTAAAAGCTTGCGAACCGGTATCCAGGAATGCCATCCCAAGGCCAATAACCAGCGCGAACAGGCACAGCCAGTTCGGCAAACGTCGCAGCTTGATATCGAATGCGCTGCCCGTCACGGCGATAACTGTAAGCATCCCGATCTGCGCGAACTGAAGTGTGTTCATACCTCTCCGCCTTGTTTAGAAGGCGATCCGCACAGGATAGTTCTGCCTATCCCCCGCATCAGCCATCGCTCGAGGCGCAAGTTCGATACGGATGGGATAGTTGGGATTACGACGGCGTGCCGCCGTGTCAACGCTGGTCGCCATGACGCTTGCCGCAGGCGCGCGGCGCCGCAAGTCCGGTTGCCCCGCGTCAGCGGTGGCGAGGCGAACCTCCGTCTGCGACACGCGCGCCATTTTTGCTTGTGGTTCTTCCACGCGGATTCCAGCGCGCAACGCCGTGCCCGGAAAGGCCGCCCGCACGGCGTTAGCCGAACCCTGCGAAGCATCAGCGGTCAGGATCGCGCTGGCGGTCTGCGTGGCGGCCAGCTGATAACGGAGCCGATCCAGATTGGCGCTGAAACGGCGGTCCTCCGGCGCCTGTGATACTGCCAGTTCAAAGTAATGTTCAGCCACGTCCGTTCGCCCGATCTGGGCGTAAGCCACGCCCAGCCCGTTCGCGGCCGCCGCGGCGCATTCCGGAAAGCGCTGCGCGTTGCGAAAGGCGATGATGGCCGCTCCGTACTGCTCATCCTGCAGAGCCTGGCGCCCTTGCGCCATCTGCGCTTGGGCATATCCCGCAGGCTCCGACGCGTACTGCATCCATTGTTGCTCCTGCGCGGTGAAGTGATGCCCCCCGAAAATCGAACTGCAACCGCCCAGAAAGGAAGCCGTCGCCGCCAGCATTATCGCCGTAGAAGAACGAATGCGCATTTTCACCTCCCAAGCATCAGGGGGAAGACCTGCCTTACGACCATCACGACCGCAGGCAGCATCAGAGTGCCGATCATCACCGGCAGCATGCAGACCACTAGCGGGATCGAAATGAGAACCGGCAAGCGATGCGCCTTTTCTTCCGCGCGCATCCGGCGTTTTTCACGCATCTCCGCGGCGTAAACGCGCAGCGTGGAGGAAATGCTGCTTCCCAGCCGGTCGGATTGGATCAGCAAGGTGGTGAACGATTGAATCTCGTCCACTGCCGAAGCGCTGGCCAGCTTGCGAAACGCCTCCTCGCGGGATGCGCCCGCTCGAAGCTGCAATACGGTAATCGACAGTAGCTGCGCCACCGCCGGCTGCGATATGACCATCTCTCGTCCCACCCGGTCCATCGCCGCTTCCAGGCCCAGGCCCGATTCCACGCATACCAGCAGCAAGTCCAGGCAATCGGGAAATCCGTTAATGATGGCTTCCTTGCGCCGATCAGCCCTGGCCTGAACGTAAAGGCCAGGCAGCAACAGACCGAGGACCGCCAGAAGCGATCCGATGACATAAAGCCGCAGGAACGAAGGCGGCTGCCCTCCCGAATAGGACAACATCACATAGCCGAGCGGTACGGCGAATATCAGGACCAGCCGCACCAGCGTATAGATCCTTGGCGCGGACGGCGAATTGAACCCGGCTGCTCGCAGCTTCTGCGTCAGGCGTTCGCTGTTCGTATCCGCCAGATTGAGACCCGCAGCCTCCACCGCCGCCGCAAGTCTGGCCCAGGCACCTTCAACCTCCCGCGAGCGCAATCGTCGCGATGTCGGTGCGATTTCAAGATCGCCGGCGAGATCCCTGAGCTGCGTGCGCACGGCGTAACGCCGATTGAAGCCAAACAGAATAAGGCTCGCGCTCAGCGCGACAATGCAGAAGATCGCCGCCAGAAGAAGCGGGCGAGCCACCGAACTCTGAACGAACATCTCCAGCATATCAGACCTTTATGTTCACCAGGTGCCGGATCCACAGCACGCCCAGCAGATAAAGCAGGATCAGCCCTGGAAAGCCGATCACAAATATGATGTCGTGGCTGGCGTCGAGATAGAAACCTGGATTGACCAGGAACATGCCGATGAAGGTAAGGACCGGCAGGACCGTCAGCATCCATCCCGTCATCCGCCCTTCCGAACTCAGCGAGCGTACCTTGCGGTAAAGGCTTGCGCGCGCGCGGATCACCTCTGCCAGATTGTCGAGAATTTCAGCCAGATTGCCGCCGGTCTCGGTCTGCACAGCCAGCGAGACGACGAACATGCGAATATCCTCCAGATCCCATCGGTCCGCCATCGCCTCGACAGCGTCAGTCAGGTCCGCGCCGTAAGCGACCTCATCCGACACCAGGCCAAACTCACTGCCGATCGGGTCGGCCATTTCCTCCGTCAACAGCTCAATGGCGGAAGCCACCGGGTGGCCGCTGCGCAAGGCGCGAACGAAAACGTCCAGCGCGACGGGAAACTGTTCCTCCACCTTCTTGCGCCGGCGCTGAGCCCGCCAGTTGAGCATCATGACCGGCAGACCTATGCCGACGGCGGCGGCCACTGTCGCCAGCATGACGAAAATGCCCACCCCCAATGCAAAGCCCGTGACGGCGGTGACCATAATCAGAATGAACAGCGTAACGCCGAACAGGGCCGCCATTCCCAGCAACACCTGCTCCAGCGAAAGGGGCGCTGCCGAAGCGAAAAGAGTGAGCTGAAACGCGTGAAGAACCCTGGCGACAGGAAGAGGATAGCCGTCGAAGTTCTGAGGAATGTTCTTGCGCAGCCGGAGCGCGATATCCTGCCTATTGGCCCCCTCGCGGATCATGCGAAGGCGCTGGTTGACTGCGGCATAGCGCGCACGGCCACGCCACGCCGCTCCAAGCACGACCTGTGACAGCAGGAAGATCGAAGCGAAAATGCCCAGCAGGGCAAGGAGGCGGATGAGCAAGTCGGTCATGTCAGTTCATCTGAAGTTCCGGGCGGAAAAGCTCCGCTGAAAGTTCGATCCCGTAAGCTCTCGCATCGTTGAGCAACTTTGGCCGGATGCCGGTCGCCTCAAAATGCCCCAGCACCGTCCCGTCATCCGCCCGGCCGGTGGCCTTGAAACGGAATATCTCCTGCATGGTGATAGTATCGCCTTCCATGCCGGTAACCTCGGAAAGGCTGACGACGCGGCGGCGGCCGTCCATCAGACGAGCGACCTGGATCACTACGTTAATCGCGGAAGCGATCTGCGTGCGGGCGGACCGGGGCGTGATGTCGATCCCGCTCATGCCGATCATCTGTTCGACGCGGGCCAGCGCGTCACGCGGCGTATTGGCGTGAACCGTAGTCATCGATCCATCATGGCCGGTGTTCATCGCCTGCAGCATGTCGAATGCTTCACCGGCGCGAACTTCGCCGATGATGATCCGGTCCGGCCGCATGCGCAGCGCGTTCTTCACAAGATCGCGCTGAGACACCTCGCCCTTGCCTTCCAGATTGGGCGGCCGCGTCTCCAGGCGCACGATATGTTCCTGCTGCAATTGCAGTTCCGCCGAATCCTCGATCGTCACGATCCGCTCGCGGTGGTCGATGAAAGACGACATGGCGTTCAGCAGGGTCGTCTTACCCGACCCCGTGCCGCCCGAGATCAGCACGTTGCGGCGCGCCCTGACGATGGCCTTCATCACTTCCGCCATCGGCACGGGCACGCTGCCCAGCTCGACCAGGCGTTCCATGCTGATGCGCTGCTTGGCGAACTTGCGGATGGATAATGTGGAACCGTCGATCGCCAGCGGCGGAATGATCGCGTTCACGCGTGAACCGTCGGCAAGGCGGGCATCGACATAAGGAGAGGATTCGTCGATGCGGCGGCCCACCGCGCTGACGATCTTCTGAATGATGCGCAGCAAGTGCTTGTCGTCCTGGAAACGGGTGGACACCTTCTCCAGCAGGCCGCCGCGCTCGACGAATACCGTGTCCGGTCCGTTCACCAGAATGTCGGTGATCGTCTGGTCCTTCAGCAACGGCTCCAGCGGGCCCAGGCCCAACAGTTCGTCAAGAACCTCCGTCACCAGTTCCTGACGCTCGCGGGCATTCAGCAATTCGCGCTGGCTTTCCAGAAGCTCCAGCACGATATCCTTGATTTCGGCCTCGATCTGCTCGCGCGTGAACTGGTCAAGCGCGGCCAGATTGATCTTGTCGAGCAGCTTGCGATGGATAGAGACCTTGAGCGCCAGCTTGCGGTCGTTCTCCTGCGGATACGAGGGCTCGTCCGCTCTTATGCTTTCCGAAAGGCCGGGCCGCAACCTGGCCGCATCGTCGCTTCTTCGAACGTTCCAGATGGTCATGAGCCTACCCTTCCTTCCGGGCAACCGAGGTGGCGAGCTCGCGGATATCGTTGAAGAACTTGCTCCTGCCTGCAACCTCAGTGATGAGCAGTCCCTGATCCTGTGCGGAGCGCAGCGCCGGCCCTTCAGTGGCCAGGCTGGCGATCACCTCGCAATTGAGCACTTCCTTCACTTCGTCGACGCCGATGGTCTTGAACAACCGGCGTTCGACGCGATTGACCACGACCTGCACGTGAGAGCGCTCCACTCCGATCGAATCCAGCAACTGCAAGCGCCGCTTGGCCTGGCGCAGGCTGGCGATCGAAAGATCGGTCACGACCAGAACCCGGCTGGAAGCCACTGCGGCGGAAAGGGCCCAGTTGGTCCAGTCGGCGGGCAAATCCAGCAGCACGTAATCGAATTGCCGGCGCAGCAATTTCAGGATCTTCAGCGCCTGATCGACATCGAGCGAATCCAGCGGCGTGATCGCGGCCGGCGCGGCGATGGCCGAGAAGCCGTGCCGGGTCGGCGTGATGACGCTTTTCAGCAGATCGTTGTCAAGCCGCTCACTGGCTTCCACAAGGGCGGCAACGGTATCCTTCGGCTCAAGCCCCAGGAACGATGCAACGTCGCCCCCTTGCAGGTCGAAGTCGGCGACGCAAACGCCCCTAGATGCATCGCTGACTTGCGAAAGCGCGGCGGCCAGATGGGTGACAACCGAGGTCGCACCGCAACCGCCGATGCTGCGGACCACGGTAAAAAGCGGCGCCAGCTCGACCTCGGACGCCTGTTCCGCCAGCCTGGCGGTTGCGTCCAGCACTTGCGAGGCAAGCTCTTCCGGATGGAAAGGCAATGTCGCCACGTCGAACACGCCCTGCCGGATCAGCATTCTCACCACCGAGACATCCGCACGCGCCAGCGCCGCGATGATCGGCAGGTCGGCGCGTTCCTTGCGGATCGAGGCGATGCGGCGCAGCGAAGCCTCATTGTCCGGATCGACTTCCAGCACCAGGATTTTCGCGGCGGCGATGACGCTTGCGGGCATCGGCGCGGCCGAGCTTAGCGCAACGAACGTCGCTCGGTTGAAGCCGTCAACCGGGCGCGCCATGCGCAGCCGTTCGATCTCATGCTCGCTCGCGACGACGTAGAGGTCACCGGGAAGGGAAAAAGCCATGTCGACCTTCAGATCAGAGAGAGTTTCGAAGTTGCCCATTATCGCCCCTCAATAAGCCACTGCCCCATCGCCATCCTCCAGCGTCTGCGAATAGCTGAAGGCCGGCAGCGACACACTCCCCCCGAAAAGTACCAAGGCCCTGAACGCCACGCTCGCCACCTGCACCGTCACCACCGGCGCCACCTGGCTCAGCCCGCTGGGATCACCCGCGTAGCCGATGCCCGAGCCGCTGTATTTCACGGTCACGTTGGTTGGCTGGATCGACGGCAGGATAACCTGCATGCGCGAAACGATGTCCGTGAATGCCGTGGTGTTCACAGTACCCGGCAATCCCGTGCACGACTTCGCCTGAGTGGTCGCCGCACAGGTGCAGGATACCGATGCCCCCCCGGTGCACGAGATCGTGCCGATGGCGTCCGTGCAAGCGATCGGATCGCCAGGGCCAAGCGTCTTGCCGTTGCAAGTGATGCCGACGAAATCGTTCTTGGTGTTCAGCCCGCCCGGCACCACGCTTGTGGCCACGGCATAGCGCGTGCCCATCTGCACCGCCTTTTCCAGCCGGTTGAAGGTCCAGGCATAGCGGCCCACATCAATGATGCCGAGCAGGAACAACAGCGCGACCGGCAATACCAGCGCGAACTCCGCCGCTGTCGAGCCGCGCTGATCGCAAAGGAAAGATCGCAGCACCCTCATACGCCGATCACCGCCGCGTTGGACGTGGCATTGAGGTTGATGGTGGATTTCAGAACGCCCAGCCCGTGAAACAGCGAGGGATAAGCGACGTTAGTGGCCGAAACTGTGACCACCGGCCCGGCATTGCCGAGATCGTTGTAGATGCCGGTGCTCACGAAACCCTCGCAGGTCACCGTCACCGTGACTTGCCCGTCTGCCCAGCCGGGCACTTTGGCCGGCGCGCTGGTGCTGGCCAATTGTCCCGTACGAGTGAGCAATTTGATGTTGGTGATATCGGTGGTGTAGGTCGCATCGCTTTTAAGCGTCGCTCCATTGCAGAAATCGTTAATGTTCATCCGCGAGGCAAAGCGCGCACCATCGCGCACAGCTTCTGTCAGCTTATGCTGCATCCAGATGAAATAGCCCGCTTCAAACCCACCGAACATCAGCACGACAAGCATCGGCAGCACGAGCGCGAACTCGGCCGAAGCGGTGCCCTTGTCGGAAGAAAGAAAGCCGCGCAAGCTCATCGGATCAGCACCGCCTTGCGCTTGCCGAAGTACTGGAACCCAGAGTTGCCGTTGGCTTGACGAGCTCCGCCAATAACTTCCGTATTAAAATCCGTCTCGCTCCCCGTATTGACGGGGCGGACAAGGAACAGGTCAACCCACCGCAAGATTTGCACTGGCGCCGATCCATTCGGATAACCATTCTCGCAGGCCACCGCACCTGCGGTCAGAATACGGCGATCCTTTTGGCTAGTGCTGGCCGGGAAAGCAGGCGCTTGGGGGAGGTTGGCCGGTTGGGGATAAGCGCAATAGAGCGTACCGGACCATTTGCCGTTTTTACCCTGTGTGGGTGCGGGGCCCCCGGAGATGGCCCGTGGTGATTGCAGCAGATTGGTCTTGTCCCCCAGTTCCCACAAGAACGCTTCGTAGCGACTGATTGAACCATTTCCGTCTGAGTCGGGAATATTGCTCAATTGTTTTGTCGGATGGTTGTTTGCGAGCCATGTCGAAGGTGACCAATTCCCGTCTCCCAACGGCCCGCTGAAAGTGGAATCGTCAGGATAACCTGGATTCGTCAGCCCGGAAACCTGGTTATATCGGGACCATGTGTTCGAAGGGGTACTGGAACAACCGGGATTTGCGGTCTGGCTGTTATTGAATGTTTGAACGTTTACCCAGTCCTTTGTCACGTTTTCAGAAGGACAATAATCCCCCGTAGACGTATTACAATCACTTGTCTTCACGGGCGAATTATAAATATCCACGCGAGTGTTCAGCGAATTACCCTCGGGGGTAACCGAACCGGGACTCGTTTGCTGATCGGGCGTGGAAACAAAGCATCCCGCCGCCGCCGTATTCAAGCCCAATTGCCTGTTTTGTTGAGGGGGAGTGCCCCACGGCACATTGAGAAAGCCAAAATTGCCGGGAGTGAAAGCCTCGCTCGCATTATTCCGCAAATGCAGCTTCAATTCCTTACCCACATCGCTTGGTCTTGGAAAATCGAGGATGTTATTGCCGTTGGCATCGTGAGGCACACAGAAGAACATTGGCGTAACGTTGCAGGTCGCCTGCTGCAGTATCGCCGTGGCCTTGCCGATCACATTGCCCGAGTTGAACGCGCCGATCAGCGGTGTCAGGGCGTAGAACACCTTGCGAGCATTGACCGTAACCTGCACGACTTGCGCCTGCGCGCCCTTGGTGTCGTCCGTCAGTTCAGTGCCCAGCGTATCGCCGCCGCTGCTGTAGCTGTCGTAGAACTGGAACGTCAGGTTCGTGATCGGCCGCCCGCTGCCGTCATTGGCGATGCGGGTCTGGTTTACATAAGAACTGGTTGCCGTCGCGAAGGCGTTGGTCGCCGCGCTGCGCGCGCGCGTCATCGCATCATCGCGACCGTCAAGCTGGGTCGCTGCTGCGAGCGCGGCCTGATCGGCGGCGTTCTGCAACTCGCTGTTAAGCGTCATCAACCGGCCATAGTCGAACCCGATGCCCGCCATGGCGACGAGGACGAGGATGCCCACGGCGTAAAGCGACGAGATCGCTCCACCTTCATCGCGGGCGAAAGAACGCAACATGCCGCTTCTCTTCAAAGAAGAAGTCGAGGTGGGAGATTTCCGCAAACGCAGGGTCGGTGCAAAAACCCCCACCCCCGACCCCTCCCCTGAAGGGGAAGGGGGTATGAACCGCGTCGAAGCGCCTCTGGGTCCGGGATCAGCTGCCTCCGCCACCGCCGCCGCCCCCGCCGCCGCCCCCGCCGCCGCCGCCGTTGATCTGGGTGCTGCGGATGGTCTGCGGCTTCTTCACCTTGTCCGTACGATAGCGCTCGACCGCCTGGGCGGCGTGATCGGCGCTGGTGGCAGGATCGAGGTATTCGTACTGAGGATCGGGATCGATCACTTGCGCCATCATCGTCTGGCGATTGGCTTCGCCGAAGGTGGAGGCCGGTTTGACTGACCCGTTGATCCCCTGCTCGCACCCCGCGAGGAGGGGGAGCGTGGCGGCCAGCGCCATCCAGCGCGCGCGATCAATATTCATAGCCCGGCCCCTTCTTGGCGGAAGTATTCGTAGCAGGAGCCGGAGCGGCGGCAGGCGCGGCCGGCGGAGCGGCAGGCGCGGCCGCCGTCGCCTGCGGTGCCAGCGCCTTCGGCCGATAGCCCTCGCCGTCGATCAGCACGTCGAGCGCGCGCGGGTCTTCCACCCGGTCGGTCGGCAAGCGCACCTGCTCAGGCCGCAGCGGCGAGACGAGGTGCGGCGTAACGACGATCAGCAGCTCGGTATCGCCCTTCTGGAAGCTGGAGGAACGGAACAGCGATCCGATGATCGGGATCGAGCCCAGGATCGGCAGCTGGCGCACCGTGGTCTGGAAATCGCGGCGCAGCAGGCCGGCGATGGCGAAGCTTTCGCCGTCGCGCAGTTCCACCGTCGTGCTGGCGCGGCGGGTCTGCAGACCGGGGATCACCAGGCCGTTGATGGTGACTGAGGCGGAAGGATCGATCGAGCTGACTTCCGGCTCTATCAGCAGGCTTATGACCTTGTCGCCCAGCACCGTGGGGGTGAAGCCCAGGCTGACGCCGAAGGGCTTGAACTCGACGGTGATGGCGTTGCCGCCGGTCCCGGTGCCGGTGCCCGCGCTGTTCTGGGCCACGGGGATCGGGAACTCGCCGCCCGCCAGGAACGAGGCGCGCTCTCCCGAAAGGGCGATCAGCGTCGGTTCGGCCAGGGTCTTGGCCATGCCGTGCTTTTCCAGTGAGTTCAGCGTCGCATCGATGCTCAGGCCGCCGATGTGGAACGCCTGGTTGAAGATGCCGAAGGCGTTGCTGATCGCGCCCAGGCCCAGCGTATTGGCGCCGTTGGTGTTGGTATAGCTGGCGCCGTCCCCCACCGCTGAGCTGAAATTGCCGCGCGGCGCGACGCCGAAGCCGCTGACGCCAAGCTGTTCGCCCACCTGGCGGTTCACTTCGGCGAACTTCACTTCCAGCATGACCTGCTGGCTGCTGCCTACGCTGACGAGGTTGACGACGCTTTCGCCGCCGAACGCCTTGGCCAGCTGCGCCGCGCGGTCCGCCGCGCCCGGATCGCTGACCATGCCTGAAAGCAGGATGGAGCCGTTGGAAAGCCGCACGTCGATCTGCTGGCCGGGGATCAATTGCGCAAGCTGGCGGCGCAGGCCCTCCACGTCCGGCCCCACGGCCACGTCCATGATGGCGATCACGTGGTTGCCGGCATCGTAAAGCGTCAGGCTGGTGGTGCCCAGCTTCTTGCCCAGGACATAGACGGAGCGACCGGAGATCGGCAGCACATCGGCGATATCCGGATTGCCGATCATTGCGCGGGCGATCGGCCGATCGGCGGTGATGACCTGGCTCTTGTTGACGGGAACCTCAAGCTCGCCGGCATGAAGCGATGCGCCGTCCATGTCGCCGGGGCGCGCGGCGCTGGCCATCGGCATCGCGGCCAGGGCGGCGGCGGGCGCGGCCATCGCGACGCCCGTGAGAAGGGCGACGATGCTGCCGGTCAGAAACTTCATGTCACTTGCTCCCCGAGAAGCCGCCGCTTAGCGGATAGAGTGTCGGCTCGACGCCGCGAACCACGGTCATGCTCGGGCCGGAATGCGTCGCCGCGCTCTTGAACGCCCTCGCGGCAGAGGCCAGCGCCGCCACCGGCATGGGCGAGGCCGCCGCCATGGCCGTGGGGCGCTTGCCGATGATGATGCGGCCGCCGCCCAATTGACGGTTGGTGACGGTGGACGTCGCATCGGCATAGACGCCGTTGGCGCCCGTCGCGTCTTCCACCTTGCGCAGCGCGAGGCTGAGCGTACCGATCTTCTCCGCGATCGAAAGACGCTGGGCATCGGCCAGCGTCACCGCGACCGTGGCGGTCTTAGCCACTTTGGGATCGCCGTCCTTGTCACTGGCGAACTGATCGACGGCCAGCACCTGCACGTTGCGCAGGATCACGTCGGAACGCATGTCTTCCGACATGGCGCCGTCTCCCTCGATCTTGCGGGTGAGCAGCACGTCGACCATGGTGCCGGGAAGGACGAAGCCGGACACGCTGTCCAGCGCGCTGGCGGGAATGGAATAAGCGTGCATCCCGGCGGGAAGCACCGCGGCCAGCGTGGCGCGGCCGCCCTTGCCGCTGACCTTGCTGGCCAACACCGGCTCACCCGGCACGATCGGCCGCAGCGCCACGCGGTTGTCCTGCAGCGCGGCGGCAATGGAAGTAAAGGCGCCTTCAGGCACCGATCCCGCTGGCCAGTTCTGCAGTTGAACGTTCTGTTCGGTCAGCTTAGTGCCGAAATCGAGAGGCTGAGCCGCCACGACGATACGTGCGAGCTTCTGCTGCTCGGCCTGCTGCACCTGGCGCTGCTGCACGCCTGAGAACCAGGCGTTGGCAAGCACCACCGCCACCAGACCAATGGCGATCGCGATGACCACGATCAGGACATTACGCCCCTGCATTTACCGCCCCCCTGTGGACTGAAACCCACCTGAATATGCAAGCTATTTTAGAAAAGTGAAGGTCATCTTAAAAAGATTGGTAGTAGGACGATCTCGCCAGATATATCGACGAGATCGTCTTTAAGCTTAATTACTTATTGACAACCGGTGAACGTCTTACCGTCCGCCCCGCCGTTGCAAGCATACACGCTGTTGGAAGCGCGCGTGATCGCCTGCTTGACGTTGCTGCCCAGTGCCAGAGCAGCCGCGCCAATGCCAACGCCAACGATGGCGAGGATCAGCGCATATTCCGCCGCCGAAGCCCCGGAATCATCTTTGAGGAAGGTCTTGAGAAAAGTCTTCATAATACACCCCCTGTGTGGTCTCCCATGCATTCACCCCTCGCATGGGAGACCTGATCCAAAGCCCTGGAACCTTTTCCGGTTACCCGCTTGGAAAATTACACACTCACTTGCAGTTGGAGAAATCAGAACCGGAACCGCCACCGTTACAAGCGTACACGCTATCGGATGCGCGGGTGATCGCCGTCTTGACGTTGCTGCCCAATGCTAGAGCAGCCGCGCCAATGCCGACGCCAACGATAGCGAGGATCAGCGCATATTCGGCGGCAGACGCGCCGGACTCATCCTTGAGGAAGGTCTTGAGAAAGGTCTTCATGAGATAACACCCCTGCGTTCCTCCCACGCCTTCACTTGTCGCATGGGAGCCCTGATGCAATGGCCCCGGCCTCTATTTCCGGTTAGCCGCTCGGGGAGTGCGGGACGCGGGGCCGGCGCAGCTGTTTCCGGTTGTTTAACCGACAGTTGCGCCGGCGCCACTCCCCCGTTCCCCCCGGAACGCCTTTTATTGTTCACTAATCGAGCTAACGGTCAAACGAAAAAGTATATCAAAAAAATTTCCTTATTTTACAATATATTGGCTGACGAGTTTCTAAAGATAAGCGGTTAATAACGGTTTCCTAAGGACAATCCGTTAGCCCTCGACTCGATCCAGAACCGAGTCGCGCTGGTCGTGGAAGCAGATGCGACGAAGCTTGACAGGTGCCAGATGCAGGTATTCACTGCCATTCCGAAAGCCGGACGCACGAACTGGCTGCCAAATGTGGCGGGACAAATGGGGCGCATTATTCAGTCAGGGGCGAATGATTACGCGGCGGGTATTTCGCGCCGCAGCATCGGCATATCCCGAACATTGAACCGGCGCGTGGCGGTAATTGCCACGGCATGGGCTATCGTATTCCTGCTGGGCAGTATTCCGCGCGTGATATTTGCTCCGGTCCCGGTTAATGACGCGGCTGACCTGGCCGCACTGGCCCTGCCCTACCTGCTGATCGCCGCGGCGCCGCTGGCCGGCCTGTGCCTGGCGGAGCGCAGCTTTCCCGCAGGCACCCTGACCGCACAGCCGGAAATCAGGCTTGCATTTTACGGCAAATGGCGCCGCCTTTCGGTTACAGAGGCGCGCGCCGATCCCGCCTTTGGCCCCACGGGCTTCATGGCGTCGTTGCTGATCGGCCTGCTGCTGAATGTGGTGGTGCGCAGCTTCGAATTTCTCGTGGCCGTGCCGCCGCTTAACGGCCATGCCCCGCCATGGGGGCAGGCGCTGTTCCATATGATGGCCGCCGACGTGATCGTGATGGGTTTCTTCTACATGGTCTGCTTCGTGCTGGCGCTGCGCAGCGTGCCTTACTTCCCGCGCATGCTGCTCTTCGCCTGGGGCCTGGACGTGGTGATGCAATTGTTGATCGCGCAGCAAGTGGCCGCCACCGCCGGACTGCCCGCGGAAGTTGCCGATGCACTTCAGACCTTGCTGCGGGGCAATATCGACAAGGTGCTGATAAGCGCAGCGGTGTGGCTGCCTTACTTGATCCTGTCGAATAGGGTGAATGTGACTTATCGACAAAGGGTCCGTTGCGGCTGATCGTCGAACGTTCAGAGCAGATTACTCAAAAAAACGTATGGCCCGCCCCGTTTGCAAGGGGAATTTTGAAGTGCTCTGATCAG
>NZ_DAIMZT010000025.1:0-9197 GCF_036733805.1 Novosphingobium sp.
GCGCAGCCCGTCTCGACGATATAATCGATTTTTCCGCCGCGCAATCACAATCGAAAGTACGGTCCCTCGAAGTGCTCCATGGCGAGGAAGGGGCAGTTGGGAAGGGGCGTTCGGGAGTGTCTGATCGTTAGTCCTCACCGTCCACACCCGCCCAGCCGGGGAGGTGAGCGGCGGCGCTGGTCTGTGCCAGGCGCAGTGCCCGATCCAGCGCCTTTGTGAAATGCGTTTCGATCAGCTTTCTCTTGATGCGATCGCGGAAGAAGTCCGCCCAGAGAAATTCGGAATAGGGAGTGGGAACCTTTGCGTATCCGCCGGCACGGCGCACCTCCCCCGCGAGTGAGCGATAGGGATCGTCGATGAGCTTGTCGATGCGCCGAGGCAGTTCGTGCCAGTCGCGGCGTTTCCCGTCGCCATCATAAGGGTGCAACCAGTTGTGCGCATCCATGAAGGCAAAAAAGCGCTTTCTGGGCAGGTGGTTCAGTTTCGCGAGCACGGAAATCATCACTTCTTCCACGCTCTCCAGATGAAGCGCGAGCACGAGGTGATGATGATCGACGATCCAAGGCTTCCCGTCCGGTCCGATCACCGCGGGGATCATATGCGCACCGAGAAATCCGCCCGCCTCATCGCGTGGGCGTTGGCGCCATTGTTCACGTTTGCGATGGACTTCACGGATGCCGACCGTGAGCTGAGTAGGCCGCAGATCCCGGATGCGAACCGGGTGAAGGATCGGTTGGATCGAATTGCTGATCGCCATGGTCAGAGATCTCTCAATGCGAGGGCAGCGGCATCCGCCACGCTGAAGGTTGAGCCACGCGCCAGATCTTCCCGTCCAGCCGCCACGAGTACATCGCGCACCCGATCATGGGCACGCGCGAGGATCAGGCGGCGCGATTCCGATTGTAACAGCCGTGCGAACTCGCAGAGCGCTTCAACCGCGGTACTGTCGAGATCGTTGCTTTCTTCCAAGCTTAGGACGAGCACAGGCTCGGCCCTCTCCCGTGCGGCGTTGTTGATCGCCCTCAGGCTGGTTTCGGCATTTGCAAAGAAGAGGGGGGCATTGGGTCTGAAAATAGCCACGCCGGGAATCCGTGCCGCGTTGCCATGACGCGCTACGTCGATGAAATCATGTCCGCCGTCAACGCGGCCGAGTTCGCTGACGGAAGGGTGAGAAAGGCGATACAGTAATTCCGCGATTGACAAGGCGATCGCCACCAGCATCCCGTCCAGCACGCCCAAGCCAAGCACTCCTAATGCGGCCGCAAGGCCGATCCATTGGTCTCGGCCCAGGCGAAACAGGCGCAGCAGCGGCGCTGGGGACAAAGCATGGGTCAGCGCGCTGATGACGACGGCGGCGAGCACAGGCTCCGGAATGCGAGCGATGAGTCCTCCTGCCATCATCGCCAGCGCGAGAACGCAGAGGCTGGCGCTGATGGCGGCCCACCGGCTCCGCGCCCCCGCAGCCTCATTGGCGGAACAGCCAGAAAAGCCGGCTCCGATCGGCATGCCCTGGAATAGCGCAGCCGCGCAATTCGCTATCCCGATCGCGCCCAGTTCGCGGTTGGGCGAAAGCGAATCTCCATGTCGCAAAGCTAGGTCCCTTACCGTGCCCCAACTTTCAGCGAAAATGATGAGCGTGATCGGCGCTGCCAGTTGCGCAATCCGGGTCCAGGTGTCGAAGCCGTATGGCAAAGCGATATGCGGGGAAACCAGCGATGCCGGTCCCGCCAAGGCTATTCCCAAACGGTGAAGATCTACAAAGGAGCTTAACGCTATCCCCGCGACAATCACGACGAACGCACCCGGTATCGCGCGAACGCGGCGTACAGCAAGCAAGGCGGCCAGCGCGGCTATGCCGAGTGCTATGCTGCCCCAATGCCAGTCGGCCATTTCCCTCACCAGGGCCAGAACGACAAAAGCGATTGGACCGGACGGCGCCGGCACCCCCGCCAGCCTGGGAAGTTGTTTGATGATGATCGTGACGGCAAGACCCAATGCAAATCCCCGAAGCACCGGGCGGGAGATAAAGCCGGCGAGGCTGCCGAGCCGGAATGCCGCAAGGCCCGCGAACATCACGCCTACCGCAAGGGTCATCGCCGTGGCCATGGCATCTCGCATGTCCGCGGTGGCGCTCAATGTGCTGAGGGCCGCGGCCAGAATAACCGCCGAGGACGAAGTGGGCGATACGATGGCGAACCTGCTCCGGCCGAATGCGGTATAAGCCAGTCCGCCAGCTATTCCGGCGATCAGCGCGCGGCCTGGGGCAAGACCGGCTATTCCGGCGTAAGCGACCGCTTCCGGAACCATCAACCCGGCCACTGACAGCCCGGCCAGCACGTCGCGCATCGGCATTCGCACTACGGAAAATCCCCCTTGAACATGGAGAGGTACTATTTGCCGCAATGGACGCGAATGCAATTGCCGCGTTCAGGAATCCATCATCCAGAATAAGGCCCAGAAAAGCCCGGTTCCGGCCAGGAACAGTGGCCATGACCAGTAAAAGACATGCTCTCCGATAAAGCTGTGCTGGATGGCGAGAATGCCGGCTTGCGATCCGTTCGATCCTATGATGCCGGATACGATCCAAGTCAGAAGAAAGCCGGGGATCAGGGCCTTGAAGAAAGACATGAAAGCAACCCGTGTTGTCCTGTAGAAGTGCTTATCGCATGAGCCGGTTAATTTCACTTTAGCACGGAGTGGTAGGTGGAGCCGGTATCAGATAAGGGCGTCTGAGCCACGCTTTGAGACGAGATGAGCATTTCGTTTCTTGAGCAATGTGGCCAAGGACACACAATGGCGCTACGATGTCGCGGATGCCTGACATCCCGCAACGATATTTGGCGCCGTCCGGTCATGTCGGTTCCCTGTTCGGCGCGACGCTCGCGCTGTTGCTCACGGCCTGCGGTGGGGCTTCTCCGGTAGACCGTCATACTGATGCTATGGAGGAGACGCGATACGCCCGTCCTGCATTTGAGTGGCGAAACGGGGATGAACGCAGCTTCATTGCGCATCGTCGCGATCACGAAGTCATCAGATGCTGGAATGTGCAGGGCAAATATGATTGCCTGGTCGCTCAATCGCTCGGCATGAAAGACGTGATACCGGGGGCGCCGGAGAAGATAGGGTTCTTCCGTTTCCGCGCCGCCGCGCTGCCGGCAACGCAGGACGATCTCGATCGGCTTGCGACAAGCGACGGTTACGCTTGCGAACTCACCGGCCTTCCGGGGAAGGCGATGATGACTGAATACTACTGGCAGTCGGGAAGGATTGCCCGCCGGCACAATTCTGATCGCGGTGGGGATGACCGTTGGAATGCGGCGGATGTTTCGCAGTTTGCATCGACTGACGGGGCAAAGGATGTGCGTCCTTTCTTCGCTTGTCCTGCCGTGATTGACGCTGTGCTTGATGTCGGCCTCTATGCGCTGGATAGCGGTTTGATAAATTATGACGACGTTTTTGCGACGGTCGATTACCCCGCTGAGGCCAAGGAACCTGCCCCCACCAGCGATGGGAGTGAGGCTTCGGCGCTTTAACGTCGCGCAGGAGGGCCGGTTCCGCCGGACACTGTTTGTTGAACCATAAATGCGAAAGGCGCCGTCCCGAAGGACGGCGCCTTTGCTATTTGCGTCAGGGAGGGCTCAGAACTGGATCTGGGCCTGGACGCCGAAGGTGCGCGGCGGGTTCAGGTTGCCGTAGTCACCCAGCACGCCCGAATAGCTCAGCTTAGGCGTGCCGTCCGCATTGAGCTGCTGAACGCCGTTCGCGAACACCGGGGCGGGGATCGAGTTGGCCGACGAGCGACGATAGATGTACGTCGTGTCGAACAGGTTGCGAACCCAGAACGAGATGGTGGTCTTGGTGCCGCTCCGGCCCATCGGGATGTCCGCCAGAGCAACGCTGCCGTTGACCACGAAGCTGGCATCCGTCTTCGTGTTTTCCGCCTGGAAGCTGTATTGCGAACTGGCGTAGTTGGCGTCAATGTGCGCACGCAGCGTCGTGCCGTTCCTCGAAACGGGCATCTCGTAATCGATGAAGCCCGAAGCAGCATTACGCGGCGTGTAGACGATGTTCACCTGGAACGGCTGATTGTTCAGGAACGGATTCGGCGTCGCCGGCACCTTGAAGTAGGTGTAGGCATAAGAGGCGCCCAGCGTCAAAGCTTCGACCGGCTTAATCGTCAGATCAGCCTCAATACCGCGGACCTTGGTGGTGCCAGGGGCATTGCGGGTCTCCTCGGTATGCGCGTTGAAGGTGGGGCTCGACGGGTTGGTATCAACGTTGTCGAAGTCCGTCTGCGTGCCCTTGCGGTCCATGATGTAACCCGCAATGTTGAAGCGCGCGCGATTGTCCCAGAACGTTGTCTTGGCGCCCACTTCATATGCCTTCACCGATTCCGGCAGGAAGGCGGTGAACGTCTGCGAGCGGTCGTTGGCGCCCCCCGCCCGATACCCGGTGGAGTACTTGGCATAGAGATTGACGCCCGGTGCCGCGTCCACCGCGAGCACGACCAGCGGATCAACCCGCTTCTTGTCATACGTGAATGGGAAGGCGGTAGGCTTGCCTTGGACTGTGAAGAGCAAGCCATTGCGTTTGTCATGAGTCCAGCGGGCACCCACAGTCAGGTGAACGATGTCGATCGGGCTGTAAGTCGCCTGGCCGAAGAGCGCATAGCTCTTGGCGTGAGCGACGCTGTTGCGCTGCACGAACCAGGAGGCCGGATCCCAGCCCTGGTTGCCCGATGTGATCGGCCCAATCGCGTTCTCGCTGTTGATCGTATAGCCGGTGCCGTCAGCATTCCACTTGTTGCTGGACGGCGTGGCGGCGAGTTCGTGGGCCTTCTCGTTGAAGTAATAAGCGCCGAACACATAATCGAGATGCGCCATGCTGCCGACCGCCTGGAATTCCTGGCTGAACTGACGCTGATTGAAGTGCGAAAGGCTGTAGCGGCTGAAAGCGGTGTTGGGCGTAAAAACCGTGCGGTGCGCGCCGCCCGAGTTGTCCCATTGGTCAGTGGTGACGGTGCGCCAGGCGCTGATCGAACGCAGTTCGAGGTCCGGCGTCACCTCATACTTGAGGGTGGAGGCGAAACCTTCGGTCTTGTCGGTGCTGAGCTGCTGGGGCACGCCGATCTCGGCGGTATCCTGGCGCTTGTCACCGCTGACATGGACGATCGGCGACAAGGGGCGGACGCAGAAGGTCGAGCCTGTCGGGCAGACCAGCGAACCGGCGGCATCGTAAGAGCCAACAGGATAGTTGTTCGGATTGTAGCTGATGAGCTGGCTGTAGTTCGGCGTGTTCTCATCCTTCGACTTATCGTAGGAGAGAAGGGCGGTGAAGCCGCTGACCGGGGTCCACTTGGCGGTGATGCGGCCGCCCACGGCATTGTCGTAGTTCCAGCCGTACTGGCCGGCGAGCGGGTTCTTGACCGTTGCGTCCTGATGCTGGATCACACCGTCAGCCTTGATCGCAAGGTTGGCGAAGGCCGGGAAGTCAAGGTGGACTTGCGCGTCATGGCTGCCGTAGTTGCCGAAGCCGCCGCTGATGCGGCCGCCGAACTCGCCGGTCGGTTCCTTGGTGACGATGTTGAGTGCACCGCCTTCGGTGTTGCGGCCGAAGAGCGTGCCCTGCGGACCTTTAAGGACTTCGATGCGAGCAACGTCGAACAATGCGGCGTTCAGGCCCTGCGAACGGCCGAGATAAACGCCGTCGACATAGACGCCGACGGGCGTGTCGCGCGCGGTCTGGTTCTGGTCGAACGGCACCATGCCGCGGATGCCGACGGTCAGCGCGGACTTGCGTGCTTCGAACGTGGCGACGCGCAGCGACGGAACCGAACCATCGGCAAGATCAAGCAGGCTCTGGACGTGCCGATCCTTAATCATCGTGGGATCGACTACCGAGATGGCGATCGGGGTCTTCTGCAGATCCGTCTCGCGCTTGGTCGCGGTGACTGTGATCGTGTTCAGCCCTTCGCCGGATTCGGCAGCGGCGTCAG
Organism: Novosphingobium sp.; assembly: GCF_036733805.1. GTDB lineage: Bacteria > Pseudomonadota > Alphaproteobacteria > Sphingomonadales > Sphingomonadaceae > Novosphingobium. The sequence continues at coordinate 5,996 of NZ_DAIMZT010000025.1, forward strand.
CCGGGACTGCGGCGGGGCTGGTAGCGTCCTCAGCGAACGCAGGCGCGGACGCGGCGATCGCGAGAATGCAGGCGGAAAGAGATAAAGAAATAGCACGAGTACGCACAACGGTGCTCCCTGATGGCATGTGCCGAAGGGTCTTTGGTTAGCGTTCTTGCCTTCCGCCCCCGCGGTCACGGCGGCCTCTATTCCTGTCGAATGTCAGATTCGCGGCTAAAATTTTGTAGAAATATTGCTATTTTCTTTCAAAAAGAACCTGCGGAAATTTCGCCCGGCGGCGTTATAGGAACGCGTCGGTGCGCGCGTGATCCATGGAAAATCATCCCAATGCTGAAGCTTAATCGTCTTTTGCTGACATCGGGCGGAACCGATTATATCAATGCAATTTCAGACCTTTTTTATAATATACAGGTCCAGATCGTTGAGCCGGACGGGCTGCTGACCCAATCGCTGGATGATTCAAGCTGGATCTTCGTTGACTGGCTGCTGCCGTCTATGGCCGGAATACAGCTTGTTCGGCTGCTTCGCGAGTCAGGGCTGGGGCGAAATGCGCGAATTTCGATGGTGTTGCCTAACGCCGATGACGACATGCAGATGCGGGCGATCGCGGCGGGGGCCGACGACTACATCATCGGCCCCTTGACGCCGACGGCCCTTGTGGACCGGATGCGTATATACCAAGGTGGTGTGTCGTCGTCCGAGGAAGCTGTTCTTAAGATCGGGGAGATGGTCATTGACACCAACGCCTACTCAGTGCGCTTTCGCGGGGGGATGTTGCCGCTCAATGTCAATGAGTTTCGTCTGCTTGCGCACTTTGCCCGCCATCCGAACCGCGTGTTCACACGCGGTAACCTGATAGGGGTGCTGGGCAAGAGCAAGGATGTGAATGACGAGCGCACCGTCGATGTGTGGATGAGCCGCCTGCGCAGCACTTTACGGAAACACGGCGTGCCGCACGTGCCGAGAACGGTGCGTGCCTGCGGTTATATTCTCGACACCGCCTGAAGCGCGCAAGGGGACGAAAGCTTCAGCCTTTCAGTTTCCACCCCGAACGTAGGACCAGATAGACTGCTGATGCGAATATGGCGTTGAGCAGTCCAAGCCCAAGCGCGCCGTGCAGCACCGCCAGGTTGGTATCGCCGATGTCGCTTACGCCGAGGAAGCCGAAGCGGAAACCCGATATCACGTAGAAGAACGGGTTGGCGCGGCTGACAGCCTGGAAGGCCGGCGCAAGATTGTCGATCACATAGAAGGTTCCCGAAAGGAGGGAGAGCGGCGCGATGATGAAGTTGGTGATCGCTGCGTTGTGATCGAACTTTTCGGCCCAGATCGACGACAGGAAGCCCAGAAGTGCAAGGAATACCGCGCCCATCAGGCCAAACCAGGCGACCGCCCAGGGATGCGCCAACGAAAGATGAACGCCGGGCCAGAGCAGCATCGCGCCGGCCAGCACCAGGCCCACCAGCAGCGCCCGCGTCACGGCGGCCGCGACCATCGCCAACATCAGTTCGCCTTCGCTCAGCGGCGGCATCAGGAAATCGATGATGGTGCCTTGTATCTTGCCGGCCAGGAAAGAGAAGCTTGAGTTCGCAAAGGCATTCTGCATCATGCCCATGACAATGAGGCCGGGAGCCACGAAGGTCGCGAAGTTCACACCAAGCACTTCGCGCCCGCCGCGCCCAAGCGCCACGGTGAAGATGACCAGGAACAACATCGTCGTGATCGCCGGCGCCCAGATGGTCTGGGTCTGCACCTTGAAGAAGCGCCGCACCTCCTTCATATAAAGGGTCTTGAGCCCCACCCAGTTTATCTGGTGAATCAGGGGCTCGCCCTTTGCGGGAAACCGGCTAGGCTGCGGTATCGCGGTGGGCGTCAGCAGTTCGGTCGAATTTGTTTGATCGGCCATGGACCGGCGACTATCGGCTGCGGCTTCGTGAGGCAAGCGGGGTGTCTCAAATTCGGGGTGATTCTTTTTTGCTCCGGCGTGGAAAATGGAACTGAGATGAGTTGGACGGACGAGCGGATCGAGAAGCTGACCAAGATGTGGGAGGGCGGGGCGACCGCCAGCCAGATCGCGGATGAGCTTGGTGGTGTCAGCCGCAATGCGGTGATTGGCAAAGCGCATCGCCTCGGCCTGAAGGCGCGACCGTCTCCGGTCAAAGCGAACGAGAAGCCGTCGCGTCCAGCCGCGCCCAGAAAAGTGAAGCCGGCTGCCGAAGCGCCTGTTCGCGCCGCCGAACCGGAGGTGGAAACGCCCGCTCGTCCCATGACGCTCGCCGCCGAAGCGCCGGCCGCGCGCGGGGCTGACCCGGCACCCGCGGCCGTTCCGGACAAGCCTGCCGTAGAGCAGCCGCGGATTATCTCCGTCGGTCCGGGTGGCTTCTTGCGACAGGGCCCCGGCGACCAGCAGCAGCCGATCCCTCCTGCGCCGCCCAGGCGCCTTGTTCCGGCCAAGCCCAGCCCGGAGGTTGCGGATAAGACCAGCCTTCTCGATCTGAATGACCGCATCTGCCGTTGGCCGATGGGGCATCCGGGTGAGCCTGATTTCCATTTTTGCGGTGAGAAGGTGAACCCCGGTTTTCCTTACTGCGTCCAGCATTGCGGCCGTGCTTATCAGGCGCAGTTGCCGCGCGGCGCACGCAGACCGCCTCCGCCGCTGCCTTTCGGCGGCCCACGGGTACGCTGAACCGTCAATGGGTGCGGCGCGTCGCGGCCGGTTCGCGGTCAGTCTCGCCTTGTTGTTGGGGTTTCCTTTCAGCATCGCTCCGGTGTTCGCGGCAGAGACCGCGCCGCCGGCAGCTGCTGAACCTGTGGAGCATGTCTACGTCTCGTTAACGACCTCGGCAGGCGTGATTACGCTTGATCTCGACAAGACGCATGCTCCGTTAACGACCGCCAACTTCCTGAGATATGTGGACAGCAAGCGTATGGATGGTGCGGTGTTCTATCGCGCCATGCACTTGCCTTACAGCGATACGCCCGCCGGTCTCCTGCAGGGTGGTGTTCGCAACGGAGCAAAACTGTTCCCGCCAATTCCGCACGAAGCGACCAACCGCACCGGCATTCTCCACAAGGCGGGAACAATTTCGATGGCTCGCTTCGCGCCCGGTACGGCGACTGCCGATTTCATGATCCTGATATCCGACATGCCGGCGCTTGATGCCGAGCCGTCAAATAATGGGCAGGACCCAGGCGCGGGGTT
>NZ_DAIMZT010000025.1:9297-33804 GCF_036733805.1 Novosphingobium sp.
GACAGGTTCGAGAGATTGTCGGCGATCTCCACATTCCTGATGGATCACGATCTGCCGGTCTGTCCGTTCACATTGGATGCAGCTCACGATATCGTAACAGGCGCCAACCCCGGCCTTCGTGCGCTTGTCGCGGTGCAGGTGGCGGAAGGTCGTCCGGTGACCATGCCGTGGCTGGAGGACGTTGTCCAAACGGAAGGTTTGCAAAATGGAGCGGCGGAGATTCACACGCTCATTCTGCGTCTCGAAACCATGGTGGATGAATTTGCGAATACTTCAAGCCTCGCGCAAACGGCCACGCGCGACTACAACTCTGCGCTTGAAGCGCATGTCGATGGACTTGCGGCGATTGACGACGGCGCGGACGTGATCGGACAAATCACTGCGCTTGCCCGCGACATGCTTACCCGCACGCGCGAGGTCGCTCGCGAATTGACTCGTTCAGAACGCGAAACTCGCACGTTGCAGAAGCAGCTTGCGGACGCGCGGGCCGAGGCAGAAATCGACCATTTGACCGGTCTGCCCAACCGTCGCGCCTTTGAAACACGATACAGCCAGGAATATGCCGCGACACGGGAAAGCCGGGAAGCGCTTTGCGTGGCCTTTTGCGACATCGACGAGTTCAAGCGGATCAACGACAAACATGGACATGAGGCCGGTGACCGCGTGCTGCGTGCGGTGGCGCGTTCACTGGCCGAGATTTCCGATGACAAGTGCCACGTTGCCCGCCATGGCGGGGAGGAGTTCGTGGTCCTGCTGCGCGACAAGTTGATAGAGGACGCTTACGCCCTGATTGACGAGGCACGTGCCGCGCTTGCCTCTCGCCGGCTAGTCAATCGTATGACTGACGTGCCGTTCGGCCGCATCACCTTTTCAGCGGGCATCGCCGATGTTCATGCCTATGCAGGCCCGCGTGAAGCCTTGCGGGCGGCCGACGATGCCTTGCTGCGGGCCAAGGAAGCCGGGCGTAACGTGGTTCTCAAGGCCGACCCGCCGGATTCATGAACAAGAAGGCGCCGCCTCGGATTCTAACTCTGCAGCAGCTTAAAACCTGACAGCGCGAGCATAACCGCCAGAAGATTGCGGATAATGGCCTCGTTGATCCGCCCCGTCATCACGGATCCCAGAGCTATTCCGGGAATGGAGCCGATGAGCAGCGATGCGAGGACGCGCCAATCCACGTTTCCAAGCCAGAGGTGTCCGAGCGCGGCGACGAAAGCCAAGGGTATGGCATGGACGATATCCGTGCCGACCAGGGAGCGGGTATTGAGGCGCAGCGGATAGAGAACCGTGAGGATCAGGGCCACGATTGCCCCAGCCCCAACCGAAGTCAGAGTGACCAGTGATCCGACGACCGCACCGGCAGCGACCGTGATGGCGAGTTGATGCCGCCGCACGCCAGGACCCAGCGCGTTGCGCACATGCAATAGCGGCTTTCGGATGCTTTTCCTGAAGGGGGTGATCGCTGCGGTCACCAGCAGCGCGATGCCGAGCAGCCGGAGCAGAAAGACGGATTCGAACTTGCCGCCAGCGCGCGAATGAAGCCAGATCACGGTAAGGATAGCGGCTGGAACACTTCCTGCGGCGAGCCGCCCGATGATCGTCCAGTCCGGTGATCCGAACTTGCGGTGCATCGCTCCGCCGCAGCTTTTGGTGATCGCGGCAAACCACAAGTCCGTGCCGACCGCGGCCGTCGGAGCGAAGCCGAATGCAAGGATCAGGATAGGAGCCATCAGCGAGCCGCCCCCAACGCCGGTCATGCCTACCAGGAAGCCGACCACCGCGCCCGCTAACGAGAAAGACAATTCCATTCGTTTGATGGCCCCCAAAAATCCCATAACACCGCCCCAGCGAGCGGTGCCGGCTGGCTTATACAGTTTTCTTGTCTGGGGGATACTTTCGTTTGTACCGCAGTGGATGTAGGATTTTTGAGCGGCGATGGATGGCGTGAGGTGGCGATCAGCTTCTGAAATGCGCCAGGATTCGGCCATCGAGCGGTTCCTTGAACCGCACAACTAAGTGGCAGGAATCCTTGCGTATGGCGATCGCGGGAAGAGGGCCAATCGCGCCGATCCACAAAGCAACGTCACCGTCGGTAACTGCAGCGAGGCCATCTGTTTCGAGGTCGCAGCCCCGGTCAGCAAGTTCGGAAATGCGCACTGCCGCCGCTTCGCGCGATCCTATGCATTCGCCGTAGAGAACCGTTGTCATATCCGTTCACACTGCCCGACGTCGGCCGGGTCCCTAATCCTGTCAGTAAATCGCCGCGGCTTCTGCCGTCTGACGTGCGGGTGTGCCGCTTCCACTCCTGTATCCGGTTTAGAGGTCAGAACAGTGGCAGACGAGTGCTAATTGCGTGACGATTGCGGGATTTGGCCTGAGATGGGCTTTTCATACGGCGGCCCGAAATCGACGGGAACGCAGGAACTTCACACGAGGTGATCGTGCGTCGGGCGCTCCGCGGTAAGGGAACCTGCCTCTCCAAACAACGCGGCTATGAACTGTTCGCGCCAATGAACGACATCTTCGTTCTGCACGGAGGCGAGCAGCTTTTCATGGCGCTGGCGCCGCTCGGCCAAAGGCATTTCCAAGGCGCGTTTGATCGTTTCGCTGACATGCTCGACCGAGTGTGGATTGACCAGAAGCGCGTCCGTGAGCTGAAGCGCGGCCCCAGCGAACTGCGAAAGGATCAATACGCCCGGATTTTCCGGCGACTGGGCCGCGACATATTCCTTGGCGACCAGATTCATGCCGTCTCGCAAGGGGGTGACCAGTCCGATATCGGCGGCGCGGTAAAACCCGGCGAGTTCTCTTCTCGAATAACCCCTGTTGACATAGCGGATCGGTACGAAGCCCACGTCGGCATGGGCGCCGTTGATGTGGCCGGTACGACGTTCCAGGTCCTCACGAATTTGCTGATAGCTGGCAACGTCCTCCCGCGATGGCGGCGCGATCTGCAAAAGGACCACATTGCCGGCCTGATCGGGATTGTCGGAAAGGAACCGTCCGAAACTTTCGAAGCGTTCGCCAAGTCCTTTGGAATAATCCAGCCGGTCGACACCGATCAGCATCTTGCGGCCGCGGATGCTGGCCCGCAGGCGATCATGCGCGACGTTCGCTTCATCGCTATTCGCACCCTCGACGAACTCGGTGTAATCGATGCCGATCGGGAAAGCGCGGGCGATGATCTTGCGTCCGTTATAATCGATGGACCCATCCTCATCCACCGTGAGCCCCATTTCCCTTTCCACATAATGCAGAAAGCTGCCTAGCCATTCGTCGGTCTGGAAACCGATCACGTCATATTCGAGCATTGAGGAGACCAGTTGCTCGTGCAGCGGCAGGGAGACCAGCAGGCGCGCGGGGGGCCACGGCGTATGGAGAAAAAGGCCGATCCGGTTTCTCACCCCTTTTTGTCGCAATATCGAGCCGAAGGGTAGTAGGTGATAGTCGTGGACCCAGACCAGATCATCGGGTTCTATCAACGGCAAAACCGAATCCGCGAAGCGCGCGTTGACCCGCTCATAACCTTCGCTGAAATTGCGGTCATATTCGGTAAGGTCGATGCGGTAGTGAAATAGCGGCCACAGGGTGCGGTTGGCATAGCCGTTGTAATATTCCTCTATATCCTGCGGCTCCAGGTCGACGGTGGCGGTGGTGACATCCTCATTCCGCTGCATATTGAGATGGCCGGTGAACTCTTCCGTTTCCTGACCGGACCAACCGAACCAGATGCCGCGATGCTCGCGCAGCGCGGAACTTAGCGCTACAGCCAGCCCGCCCTGCGCGCCCGGCACCCCGGCGGCCTGGGGCACGGACACGCGGTTGGAAATCACGATCAGCCTGCTCATTCACGAGTTCCCCGTTCAGCTTTTCGGCGAATTTAGCGCCAGTCCCGCCAAGACCGGGACAGCTGTCCGGCACAATTGATTATGCCCACTAGCGAATAGGTCTGCGGAAAGTTCCCCCACAGTTCGCCGGTCTCGAAATCCATGTCTTCGCTCAAGAGGCCGGATCGTGTCCGGTGTTGCAGCATCGCCTCGAACAAGCGGCGCGCCTCTTCGTCCTCGCCGCTGCGGTGAAGCGCCTCGATCAGCCAGAAGGTGCAGATGTTGAACGCAGTTTCCGGCAATCCGAAATCGTCCTCGCTATCATAGCGCAACATGTGTTCGCCTCGTCTCAGCGCTTTCTGCACCGCTCTGAGCGTGGCCTGGAACCGCGGGTCGTCAGCCGCGAGATAGCGCAATTCGACCATTTGCAGCAGGCTGGCATCGACCTCCGATCCGCCGAAGGTGGCGACGTAATGCCCGCAAGCGTCATGTCCTTGTCCCTGATACCAGGCTGCTTCATCGATGTGTCGGCGAACGACGTCAGCGCGTTCGCGCCAGATCTTTGCGCGCTCGGCCCGGCCAAGATGTTCTGCGGCATTGGCGAGCCGGTCGCAGGCAGCCCAACTCATTACGGCGGAATACGTGTGAACGGCGGTGCGCGTGCGCAACTCCCACAGGCCGGCGTCAGGCTGATCGTGTGTGTTCCAGGCCATCTCGCCTACTTGTTCAAGGCTTGCGAAATCGTCCATGTTGGCGATGCGCAGCAGGCGCTGGTCGGAAAATGCCTGGATCGATGGCAGGACAATCTGGCCATAACAATCGTTCTGCACCTGATAATAGGCGGCGTTGCCCACGCGCACCGGTCCCATGCCGCGATAGCCCGCCAGGTTAGCCGCTTCCCATTCAATGATCTCCCTGGCGCCGCTGACGGCGTAGAGCGGCTGAATTGCCCCGCCTTCAGCGTCATCGACGATGTTGCGCAAGTACGCGAGATATTTTTCCAGCACGTCGAGCGCGCCCAGGTGATTGAGCGCCTGCACGGTGTAATAGGCGTCACGGATCCAGCAGTAGCGATAGTCCCAGTTGCGCAGGGAGCCGGGCGCTTCCGGGATCGATGTGGTAAGCGCCGCGACGATGGCGCCCGTTTCTTCGTGTTGGCACAATTTCAGTGTGATGGCCGCGCGGATCACCGCGTCCTGCCAGTCCAGCGGTGTTGCGAGCCCGCGCACCCAAAGCCGCCAGTAATTGCCGGTCAGTTGCAGCATGGTCTCCAGATCATGTTCGACGTTGCCGCTGAACGGCTCGTCCGGACCCAGGAAGAAATGCAGCGCGCGCTCGATCCGAAAAAAGCGTTCGTCAAGCAGGTAGCCGATCGGGGCATCCGTGGTCAGGCGCATGGTATTGCGCTCGACAAGGTAGCGGATGTGGTTCGAGCCATGCGTTGTCTGGGCAAGCTGTGCGCCGTAGCCGCTCATCGGCGTCAGGATGGTCCGAATGCGGGGAGAGCCCGAGATGGGCCGTACGATGCGGACGAAGGCGACGGGGCGATACACGCGTCCGCCGCGTTGGAAGCGCGGACAGAAATCAAAGATTTCCACGGCGCCGCCGCTGGCATCCTCGAGCTTCGTGACGAGGACAGGGGTGTTGCGCAAGTATTGCTGCGTGGCCGATATCTGGTTTTCCAGCTCGAAACGCCATGTCCCGGCATCCTGCCCATCATCCCCTCGCATCAATGCGCAAAAAGCGGGGTCGCCGTCGACGCGTGGGACGCAGCCCCATACCAGTGCGCCGCGGTGGTCCATAAGCCCGCTGACCTGACAATTGCCGATCGGCCAAAGTTCCAGACTGCTGCGATAAGGCTCGTTCATGCCTCTTCGCCCGCAATGAGGGCTGAGCTTAGCCAGCTGTGCACAGCGGCGACGTTTTCCAGGCGCCAGCGTGCCGCGGTGGGCCGCATATGGCCTACGAGCACGCCTCCGCCGCCGAAACCTATGACGGCGTGAAACGCGTCCTCATCGGTCATATCGTCGCCGACAAACTGCGGCAAAGTGCCCGCAAACTCGGGGCGCTCCATGAACTGGATTACGGCATTGTCCTTGTTCGATCCAGGCATGACCAGTTCGATCACCTGCTTGCCGTGCTTCACCGCCAGGCCATATTCGGATGCGATACCTTCGGCACAGGTGAGAAGGTTGTCGAACACGGATGGATGGCGCCGATAATGGACGGCCATGCTGAAGGGTTTGGCCTCGACCAACAGGCCACCGTTCGCCTTCGCAAAAGCCACCAGCGCTTCCGCGACCACCGCGGGCAGCGGTTCAGCGAGTGCGCGCACTGCGTTGGAGCCCGCTGGTCTAAACTCGCCCCCGTGAGAACCGGCCACAGCGACAGGCAAGGGGCCCAACAAGGCATCAAGCGCGGTGAGCGAGCGGCCGGTAACGATCGCGAGCCGGCCGTCCAGGCGGTCGGCAAGCTCCTTTATCATTTTGGGCAGACCGTTTGGCACCACGACCTCATCCGGCCTGTCGGCAATATCGACAAGAGTGCCGTCGAAATCGAGGAAAAGCGCGGTTTGAGGCGCAATTCGCAATGGCGGGGGCGGGGGAAGATCACGCTGGGCGGTGGCTTGTTCCGCCAGCGATAGGCTATCGCTCGGATCGGTCATTGCAGTTAGTCTTGCACCTTAGATAATGAATGGCCACCCCGAGGGTCCCGCGATGATGGCAGTTGCGATGTCTTGCGCGACCTGTGGGACCGGGCGATGGATCGAACGATCCGTCTGCGGACAGGTTCCAGAGTGTCACGGTTGCGAATCCGAAATCGGCATGACATCTGAGCCTGCCAGAGATGGTGGATCGCGCGAGCAATTGCGCTACGCCTGAAGTGCGTCGGCAACAGAATCGCTTTTTACGCGAAAGGTTTTGAATGAAGAATATCGTGGCGTTCGATCTCGACGGAACCCTGGCGCTGAGCAAGCAGCCGTTGACGGATGAGATGGCCGAACTGATGGCCCAGCTTCTGACCGTGGCGCAAGTCGCGGTAATCTCGGGCGGGGATTGGCCTCAGTTTGACAAGCAGGTGGCCAGCCGCCTGCCGGCTCACGCCGACCTTTCCCGCCTTTGGATGATGCCGACCAGCGGCGCTAAGCTCTATGTCCATCGCGAGGGCGGATGGAACCCCGTTTATGCAGAGCTTTTCACCGAAGCGCAGAAGCGCAAGATTCTCGATGCTTTCGATGCGGCTCTGGCCGCCACGGGCTTTACACCCGAAGAGACTTGGGGTGAGCGGATAGAGGACCGCGGCAGCCAGATCACCTTTTCGGCATTGGGCCAGCAGGCGCCGCTCCATGCCAAGGAAGTCTGGGACCCGGACTTTGCGAAGCGCAAGGTGATTCAGGCCGACCTTATCCGGCGTCTACCGGATGTCTCCATCAATCTGGGCGGGGCGACCTCAGTGGATGTCACTCAACCAGGCGTGGATAAGGCTTGGGGGCTGAAGCGCTTAGCCGAACACAGCGGCGTGGCACATGTCGACATGTTGTTCATAGGCGACGCAATCTTCCCCGGCGGCAACGACTATCCGGCCAAAGCCATGGGGCTCGACACCATCTGCGTTCGGGACCCCAGCGATACCGCCAACGTCATCGCTACGATCGTCGCCTGTCAAAAGACCGCCTGAGGCACGGCGAGAAGCGGTGCCGGCATTTTACCTGACGCTGATGGCCGTGCTTCTGGCGGGCATCGGCGCGCGCGATCAGGTCATCGTGGCCGGACTGACGCAAAGGCAAGGCGCGCGGCCGGGCGTGCTGATTGTGGCCCTGCTGTCGGCAGTCTTGGCAGGGGCCCTCGCGGGATGGGCGGCGGCGTTGATGCTGGCCGAATTGCCACCGCCGGCTCGCCAGATCTTCGCCGCCATTGCGCTTGGCTTGGCCGGATTGGAGTCGATGGCGTGGGCGCCGCGCCCCGATCCACGCGAACCGACCAACTCGCTCGGGGCGCTGTTGCTGGTGCTGTTGATGCACCAGATCGCAGATGCGCCGCGCTTTCTGGTCTTCGGCATGGGAGTGGGGCTTGCAGGCCCGGTTCCAGCCGGTCTGGCCGGCGTGCTGGGAGGATCGGCACTGGTAGCTTTCGCGTGGTTTCAGCCACATCTGTTTTCCACGCCTGCAGCGCGGTGGACACGGCGGATCGTCGGTGCGGCGCTGGTGCTTGCGGCTTTGGCGGCGGTCCTTGAGATATTCAACCTTGTCTGATCGGAATTTGCTATCGAACCTGTCCTTCCGATCCGCGTTGTGAATCGCCAGAATGTTCACGACGCACCACAAAGGAAACACGCACCATGGCTGCTAAGGACAACTCGAAAGCCGCGCTTATAGACAGCCTCAACGGGTTGCTGGCGGATACCTTCGCGCTTTACGTGAAGACCAAGAACTTCCACTGGCACGTGCGCGGCCCTCAATTCCACGATCTCCATCTTCTGTTCGACGCGCATGCCACAGAAATCTTCGCGCTGACTGACCTGATAGCGGAACGTGTGCGCAAGCTGGGCGGCAGGACCTTGACGTCAATCGGTTCCATCAGCGCCAAGACCACCGTCAAAGACGAGGATGATACGAACCTTAATGCCATGCAGATGGTCCGCCAGCTGTTCGAGGATAATACCGCCTATGTGGCGAGGTTGAAGGCGACGAAGGAACTGGCCGGCGAGGCGGGAGATAACGCCACGGACGGTATTATCGACGATTGGACCGATCAGGCCGAACAGCGCGCCTGGTTCCTGCGCGAAATTCTGGCCTGAAGCGTTTCGCGCGGCGTGGGGGAGTGCTACATCTCCCGCATGCCCAGGCTGGAAATGATTGAAAATGCCGACGAGGCGGCGATCGCCGCATGGTTCGCCCAACGTTTGCGTGCCGCCCTGGCTACCTCGCCGGAAATCGCGGTGACAGTGCCGGGCGGCTCGACGCCGTTCCCGATCTTCGACCGGCTGGTGCGGGAGGACCTGCCATGGGAGCGGGTATCCATCTGGCCGGGCGATGATCGCATGGTCAATGAGGATCATCCTGCCAGCAACATCGGGAGGATTCGCGCCCGGTTTGAGCCGTTGGGGGCCACGACCGTTGCGCTGTCCGAGGATGCGCAGCCGCCGCACTTTGCGATCGCCTGGCTGGGTATGGGCGCTGACGGACACGTGGCCTCGCTATTTCCGAACACCGATCCGAAAGCCAATGATTCTTGGCCGGTGCGTCGCCTGACTCCCGATCCGCTTCCACCTGAGGCGCCGTTTGATCGCTTGAGCCTGACCATCCCCGCGCTTACTGACAGCGACGAGATCGTTTTTGTGATTCGGGGACCTGAAAAGCGGGCCACGTTCGAAGCAGCGGCGGACGGTAAACATGACCTGCCAGTCGCACGCCTACTGCGCGCGGCACGACACAAGGTGACGTGTTTCTGTTAAAGCAGCTGCCCGCACCGGTCCACCAGACGCTCTATCGGCTCGCGTACAGGGTCAGGCGACGGATATGGCGCGTGCGACGTCGGAAGGTCGAGGGCGTGCGCGTGTTGGCATTCGATGCATGCGGCCGCATCCTGCTTGTCCGTCATTCCTATGGATCGGGAACATGGATGCCCCCCAGCGGCGGCCTGCGCCGCGGCGAAGATCCGCTGGGTGCCGCCGTGCGTGAATTGAGGGAGGAGACCGGATGTGCCCTCCTTGATCCACGTCTGCTTGCGGTAACCGAAGAGTATCTGCAAGGCGCCGTCAACCGAGTGCACGCTGTCATCGGCGCGACGTTCGATCGGCCGCAAGCGGATGGTCGGGAAATCGTTCAAGTGGGCTTCTTCGCGTGCGACGCATTACCGGAACCGATGTCCATGCGCGTGTCCGAATATCTGCAGGTGTGCGCAGTGCTGAGATAATGGAGATATTCCGGGTTCACAGCAGCGACAGCTGGCCATCCTTTTCCCGCGCTACCTGTCGCTCGCCCTGTTCCAACGCCGACAGGGTCAGACCCATAAGACGGATCGGCTGGGGTAGGGGCATCAGGTCCTCCAGCAAGGCGTGACCGATCGTGGAGAACTCGCTTTTTTCGGTTACGAAATGGGGCAGCGATCGGGCGCGGGTGAGAGTTTTGAAGTCGGCGTAGCGCAGTTTGAGCGTGATCGTGCGGCCGCGTCCCTGCGCACGCTCGATACGTTCCCATACTACATCGACAATGTGATCCATGGTTTCGCGCAGCGCTTCCGGCTCTTCGATGTCCTCAAAGAACGTGCGCTCTCCGCCGATCGATTTCCTGGGGCGGTTAGCTCGTACCTGCCGTAAGTCCACGCCTCGGGCGGCACGATAGAGGTATTCGGCGAAGCTGCCGAAATGGGCCCGCAGGAAGGCCAGGTCCTTGGCGACCAGGTCCGCGCCGGTCTCTATGCCCAGGCGCGCCATCTTCTCTGCGCCGCGCGGCCCCACGCCGTGAAAGCGGCGTACTGGCAGCGCGGCGACGAAAGCCGCACCCTCGTTGGGGCGGATCACGCAAAGACCGTCGGGCTTGTTCTGGTCACTGGCGAGCTTGGCGATGAACTTGTTGTAGCTGACCCCGGCGCTGGCCGTCAGGCCCGTCTCGGCCTTGATGCGGCGGCGGATATCCTCCGCGATGCGAGTGGCCGAGCCGATGCCTTTCAGGTCGGCGGTCACGTCGAGATATGCCTCGTCAAGCGAGAGCGGTTCGACATGCGGGGTGTATTCCAGGAAGATCGCGCGGATCTGCTCGCTCACTTGCCGGTATACGTCGAAGCGAGGCTTGCGAAAGATCAAGTCGGGACACAGCCGCACCGCACGCGCCGAAGGCATGGCAGAGTGCACGCCGAATGCCCGCGCTTCATAACTTGCCGCTGCCACCACACCGCGCCCTGACGAGCCGCCCACCGCCACAGGCTTGCCGCGCAGATCAGGATCGTCGCGCTGCTCGACGCTGGCGTAGAAGGCATCCATGTCGATATGAATGATCTTGCGCAGCCCTCCTGCTTCTCCCTCCCCGTCCGATTCTGCCTCGCGCGTCGACATGATGGTCCAACATAGTCCCGCGTGAGGAAAAAGCGCTATCATTCGGCTCAAACCGCTGGCCAAGCGTTTCAGCTTGCGGCATGCGGGCGCGAATGGATTCCCCTACGGACAGGCCAGTCGACTTTCCTTTACATCAAGTCGAGTTTCTCGCGATGATGGCGGCTTTTCAGGCCCTGCAATCGCTTGCAATCGACGTGATGCTGCCCGCGCTGGGCGTGATCGCGCGCGATCTCAATGTTGTCGATCCCAACGTACGCCAGCTTGTGATTGGCGTGTTCATGATAAGCAGCGGCATTGGGACTTTGGTGCCCGGCGCCCTGGCCGATCGCTTTGGGCGCCGGCCGGTCGTCTTGACGGGGCTTTGCGCCTACGCCCTGTGCTCGATTGTCTGCGCGGTCGCCGGCAGTTTCACGCTCCTTCTCGCGGCACGCGCGCTGATGGGGCTTTTCAGTTCGGCGATGATGGTCATGCCGATGACGATCCTGCGCGATCGTTACGAGGGCGATCAGATGGCGCGCACGCAGTCGCTGATATCGATGATCTTCATGATTGTGCCGATGATCGCGCCGATGCTGGGTCAGACCGTGCTGTTCATAGCCGGCTGGCGGTGGATATTCGGGATCATGGCAGTGGTCGGCGCGGTGGTATGGCTTTGGACCCTCGCGCGGTTGCCCGAAACACTGCGAACGGAGTTCTGTCAACCGATCCGACCCTCCGTCATCGGCCGCAACATGGTCCAAGCGCTTATGCAGCGCGATGCCTTCGGCTATTATCTGGGGGCGGCCTTCGTGCAGGGGGCGCTGTTCGGGTATATCAACAGCGCTGAGCAGCTAGTGGGCGAACATTTTCGCCTGGGTCTGCTGTTTCCGGTGGCTTTCGGCATGATGGCAATGGTCATGGCGAGCACGAATTTCGCCAATTCCCGCATTGTCGAAAGGTTCGGCGCCAGGCGCGTCTCGCATACGGCCCTATTGATGTACATCGTCATTGCCGTAGGGCACCTCATCCTCGCGGAGCGCGGAGAAGGTTTCTGGACATTCGCTCCATTGATGACGGCCAGCATGTGCATGATGAGCTTCATTGGCGCGAATTTTCAGGCCATCTCGTTGCAGCCTTTCGCTCGCTATGCCGGGGCGGCGGCTTCGGTAATGGCATTCGTCCGGGTGATAGTAGGGGCCGTTCTGGGCGCCGCGATCGGTCAAGCCTTCGACGGCTCACCGCGTCCGTTAATGGCGGCGATGCTTGTTTGCGGGATCATCGCTCTGGCGCTGGTGGTCTATTCTGAGCGGGGCCGGCTGTTCCGCCGCGTGAACCCTCCAGGCTTTTATAAGAACGTGCTGTCTTCGACCACGCACTGAAGGGGGCGCTATACGCGCCGCCCTCTGAAAAGCTGCACGAGGCCGACTATGATCGCAACCACCAGCAGCAGATGAATCAGCGCCCCAGAAACCTTGAAAACAAGGAAACCTAGCAGCCACAGGATGAACAGAATGGCGGCGATGGTGAAAAGCATGGCATCCTCCGGGTTCTTTATACGAAGCACAACGCATCGCAACGTTTGCGGCTCCCGAAGCGAGCAATCCTTGCCGTTCAGGGATCAACCGTTGCCACGATCGCACTCGCCAACTCCCCGCGTGAGAGTGGCAGGCGGGGTGCGGGAAGCGGTTGCCGGTGGGATTCGGTAAAGGCGGCGGCCACAAGGCCCATTTTCTCCAGGGCGCCGGTGCCGATCCGCTGGTCCCAGGCCCGCGCGCCCAGTTGCTTAACCTTGTGGTCAATCGCACCGTAGATGTTAGCGGCGGAAAGCACGGCCCAGCGTTGCCGGAAGGCGAGCCGGGCGGCACCGACGCGGGCCGAAGCCCTGTATTGGCCCGCAAGAGCGCAAACGCGCGCCACTACTGATACCAGCGCCGCGCGATTGCGCAGACTGGCGATTGCGCAGGGGTCTATGCCCGCCTCGGCCAGCCATTCCGCCGGCAGATAGCAGCGCCCCGTTTCATGATCTTCCCATACGTCCCGCGCGATGTTGGTGAGTTGGAAGGCGATGCCGAGATCGCAGGCTCGGTCGAGAACGTCCTCGTCGTCCGGGGGGACGCCCATGACAGTCGCCATTATTACCCCCACCGCACCGGCGACATGATAGCAATATCGCAGCATGTCTGCCTCCGTGCGGGGGCGCCATCCGGCCGCATCCAGAGCAAAGCCGGCCAGCACATCCTCCACCATGGCAGGAGATAGCGGTACTTCGCGCATAAGCTGGCCAAGCGCGTCAAACGCGACGGTGCCGGTTTCCTCTCCGGCCTGGGCCAGCTCCGTGAGCGTACGGATGGTTGCAAGCCGGTTTTCGGGTGCGAGCCTTGTGCCAACTGTCGCATGAACTATCGTCCGGCCGTGCTCCTGCTCATCGGCGATATCGTCGCAGGCGCGGCACCAGGCGTAGAGCAGCCAGACCCGCTCACGCGTGGTGCGATCAAACAATCGGCTGGCGGCTGCGAAGCTCTTCGAGCCCTTGCGGATGGAACCACGCGCGGCGGCGACCAGAGCGGCGCGGTCATATTTCACCATGACTATCAGAGTGTATCCGGGTTCATTTGCGCAATCGATGTGACCGGCTCATGCCCGCGCATCCGCGTCAGCAGGAGGTCCAGCTCGCTTTCGGCCATGATGATGCCCTGGTGCTGAGGTCGCACGAAGCCGACTTCAGCCATGTGGCGATTGAATTCCAGCAATCCGTCATAAAAGCCGCAGGCGTTGAGAATGCCGATCGGCTTGTTGTGATAACCCAGCTGCGCCCAGCTTACCGCTTCCCACAGCTCATCCATCGTGCCGACCCCGCCGGGCAGAACGAGGAATCCTTCGCAAAGTCGGGTGAAGGCCGCCTTGCGTTCGTGCATCGTGGAAACGATCGTTAATTCACAATCATGGTTAGCTACTTCACCGCGCACCAGGGCTTCGGGAATCACTCCAATGACCTCGCCCCCCGCCGCCAGTGCGGATTCAGCCAGCGCCCCCATCAGTCCTAACTTGCCACCGCCATAGACGATCCCGATGCCCAGCCGGGCCAGCGCTGCCCCGACTTCGCGCGCCAGGTCAATGTAGCATGGATCGGCTGGGGTGGCAGAGCCGCAATAGACGGCAAGACGTTTCAACGCAGGTCCTCCAGCATGAGTTTCGCGGTCGCCTTGGCACTTCCCACGACGCCGGGAATCCCGGCGCCGGGATGCGTTCCGGCGCCCACCAGATACAGGTTCTTGAGTTTGTCGTCGCGATTGTGGCCGCGGAAATAGGCGCTTTGCGTAAGGAGCGGTTCGAGACTGAAGGCATTGCCTTTCCATGCGCCAAGGTCCGCCTCGAAGTCGGGCGGGGCGTAATGGAACTTGGTGACGATGCGGTCATCGATGTCGGGAATCAGGCGGCGACCCACTTCCGCCAGCACGCGACGTTCCAACTCCGGGCCGACCTGGCCCCAGTCGATCGGCAGCTTGCCCCGGTTGGCGACTGGCACCAGCGCATAGAACGTGCTCTTGCCTGGCGGCGCCATCGATGGATCAGTGACGGTGGGATGGTGGAGATAAACGGCAAAATCGCGCGGGAGCACGCCATGCTCGAAGATGTCGTCCAGAAGCCCTTTGTAACGCGGACCGAACAGGACGGTGTGGTGGGGGATGCCGGGCCACGTTCCTTCAAGTCCGAAATGGACGATGAATAGGCTGGGGGAGAAGCGCTTGCGCGCCAGCCGCTTCGCCATATCCTGCCCCCGCCGATTATCCGCGAGCAGATCGGCGTATGTATGCATAAGATCGCCATTGCTGGCGATGGCATCGAAACGTTGTTTCCAGCCGCTTTCGGTTTCCACTTCGGTGACGTGGTCGCCCAGCGTCTCGATACGCACAGCCTTGTCGCTCAGCCGGATTTCACCCCCCAACCGCTCGAACAGGCCGGCCATAGCTTCCGCCAGTTTATTAGTGCCGCCTTTGGCCCACCACACGCCGCCGTCCTTTTCCAGCTTGTGGATCAGTGCGTAGACCGCGCTGGTGGTCATCGGATTGCCGCCCACCAACAGTGTGTGAAACGAAAGCGCTTGGCGCAGGTGCTCATCCTTCACGAAATGCGAGACCATCGAATAGACGGAGCGCCAGGCTTGATAACGCGCCAGCGCGGGCGCCGCCTTTACCATGCTGGCGAAATCGAGGAATGCTTCGTGCCCGAGTTTGACGTAACCTTCCTGCCAGACGGCGGCGGAATAACGCACGAATTCATCGTAACCAGCAAGATCTTGCGGCGCGACGCGGCTGATTTCGCGAAGCAAAGCAGGCTCGTCGTTCGAGTAATCGAACACGGTCCCGTCAGTCCAGTTGAGCCGGTAGAAGGGCGAAACCGGCATCAGTTCGACATCGTGCGCCATTTCATGGCCGGAAAGGGCCCATAGCTCGCGCAGGCAATCCGGGTCAGTGATGACAGTGGGGCCGGCGTCGAAAGTGAAGCCGTCACGCTGCCACACATAAGCGCGCCCGCCCACTTTGTCGCGACCCTCTATCAGAGTGGTGTCAATGCCGGCGCTCTGCAGGCGGATGGCAAGCGCTAGTCCCCCAAATCCTGCGCCGATGATGCAGGCCCGCTTCATGCAAGATCCGCCAGTGGACGCCCGTATCCCGCCAGGCTGGCCAACGCGGCGGTCACTGACACCGGTGGTTTGCCTGCCAATATGCGCAACCGATCGGTCAGAGTGGATTGACCGGCGTAGAAACGTTCAATCAACGGCTCCGGCAAGCGATAGAAACGCTCCAGCACCCGCCAGCGCACGTCGGGGCGGGCCGCGCCGAAGAGCATACGGCTCAACATTCGATAGAAGCGCCCCCGGCGCCAGTGATCCGCGACCCATGCATGGCTGGCCCTTTCTAGGCTGCTGCCGGAGAAGTTGTCGAGCGTTGTAAGATGCAGGGCAAATCTTACCGCTTCGGGAAGGGAATATGAGGTCAACGGATGAAGCAGGCCCGCGCCCGCGCCGGCGCGGGCCACTCCATTACCTCCAGCCGCCCAGAAGGCGTCGAAATCGCCCGATGCGATTACGGGCAGTACGCCGGTTTCCTCATAGCTGATCGTCTCGACCTGCCAGCCTTGTAGTGCGGCATAGTTGGCAAGGCGACGGCCCAGCTTGGGAACGTCAAGCATCGGAGAATCCGAGTAATACGTGTCCTCGACAAAGATTTCGGTGGGCGAAAAAGGCAGGCAGTAAATGAAGTGGTAGCCGTCTGCCTGCTCGACCCGCCCGTCCATCACGATGGGTGCGGTAAGTCCGTGCGGCGTGCTCAGGCAGAGCATGCGGCCAAGGAATTTCTGCCATCCTCCTCCCATATGCGGCAGGCCGTTGCTGCCGCGCGCATCAATCACGCCTCGGGCGGCGATCCTGCGTCCGTCGCCAAGCGCGACCGTCACCGGCGTCGCTGAAACCACTTCCACGCCCGTCAGCACGCAGCCAGGCGGCAGCGTGGCGCGTACGGCCAGATCGAGGCGTTCGCTGGTCACACTGCGATAAGGGGTCGATAGCGCGCGCGAAAAGCTGGGAAAGTGCACCGAATATCCGTCCCACCGTGCAGCTATCATCGGCTCCACCAGGGCTTGGGCGGTCGATGGAAGGTCGCTGGCGAAGAATGACCAGATATGATGGCCGCCCAGTTTTTCGCCGCGTTCCACGATCATCACGCGCAAGTCGGGTCGCCGCGCCGACAGGGCCAGGGCGATCAACCCTCCCGCCAGCCCGCCTCCCAGGATCGCGATATCGCAGGTGTCCGGTTGCATTGTTTTCTCGTTTAGGGATCGCGTGGCCATGCTGCAACTTGGCTTCCATGTTGCTTTGCGGCATTGTCATATTTGATGATGGACGAACTGATGATCTGCGACGCGTTGCTCGACGATGCTGCGGC
This sequence comes from Novosphingobium sp., assembly GCF_036733805.1. Classification (GTDB taxonomy): domain Bacteria; phylum Pseudomonadota; class Alphaproteobacteria; order Sphingomonadales; family Sphingomonadaceae; genus Novosphingobium. The sequence continues at coordinate 26,102 of NZ_DAIMZT010000025.1, forward strand.
CGTCACGAAAATCTATGCGCATTATGTACTTAAAAGTACGGCGACGCTCGAAACCGAACCGCCGGATGAAGCCGAATGCCGACAACGGATTCGCGACGTGCTTGGTGGCGGTTATCCCTTTCTGGTCACGCGGGACGGTGCTGGACAAGTGTTGGCGTTCGGATTTGCCCGTTCCTACAGTCCGCACGCAGGCTATCGCTATAGTGTGGAGACATCGATTTATGTCCGGCCGGATTGTCTGGGTCGTGGCATCGGCAGCGGATTGTTGGCGGCGGTAATCGACGCTTGCGAGGAGCGGGGCTACCGCCAGGCTTTCGCTGTGATTGCGGCCTCCGAACCGGCCTCGGTCGTCCTGCATGCACGGGCAGGGTTCTTTCCCGTTGGTACGTTGACCGGGGCGGGGTGGAAACATGGACAATGGATCGATGTTTTCCTTATGCAGCGCAAGCTGGGGCTGGGCAATGAGACTTTGCCCAGTGGAGGGACGGGTTGATACCGGACAATCGGGGAGCGCTTCGGCAACTTTTGGATAAGCCGGGGCGTTGGGGCTGGCAACAAGGAGCTTCCATGCGCGCCCTGCCAGCATCGATCGCGATAATAGCTACGGTTCATGCCTTGCCCGCAGCCGCGCAGGACCAGCCCGCCAACGTATTTGACCGCGATCACCTTACGGTGGCGGTCGCGGGCGTCTATACGCCGAGCTATGATGGTTCCAACGATTACGTCTTTTCCCCCGTTCCGATGGTGGAGGGTAAGGTTCACGGCATCGCCATCACGCCGCGCCCCGCGGGGGTGGCGCTTGATCTGATTCCCGATAGCCACGATTCGAAGATCGGCTTTTCGTTCGGGCCGATGGGGACAGTGTCATTCAACCGCAACCGGCGGATCGTGGATCCTGTGGTTCGGGCCGCGGGCAAGCTACGCGCTGCGATCGAACTGGGTGCAAGCGGAGGCGTGACAGCTCGCAAGCTGCTCGGCGATCACGATTCGCTGACCTTGTCGGCTGACGTGCAATGGGACGTGAACGGTGCTTACAAAGGCATGACCTGGTCTCCCGCGGTCAGTTACGTCACCCCGGTGAACAAGGCTGTGTTGGTGATGCTTACCGTCAGCGCACATCACGCTGATGGCGATTATGCGCGCTATTATTATTCGGTAAGCCCGGCGCAAAGCGCTGCGAGCGGGCTGCCTCAATATCGGGCAAAGGGTGGATGGGACAGCCTGAGCGCCGGCGTGATCGCAGGCTGGAACCTCTCCGGCGATATGCGCAACGGCGGCGTTTCGCTCTTCGCCGGCGCCGGATACACGCACATGCTGAACGCGGGCAGGGACACCCCTTACACATCCGTTCGGGGCGATCCCAATCAATGGCTCGGCGGCGTAGGCGCTGCTTATACCTTCTGAAGCGCCGCGCTTATGCGCTTGCGCAGGGCGGGCAGCACTTCCTTCTCGAACCACGGATTGGCGATCATCCACATTCGGCTGCGCCAAGCGGGATGTGGCAGCGGAAACAGTCCCTCTGGAGCTTGAGACCAGCAGCGTACCGCCTCCGTCAGGTTCGGCGCAAAGCCCTTCGGAAGATAGAGTTTCTGGGCATATTGGCCGACGAGTAGAGTGAGGTGCACGTCAGGCAGTGCGCTGCGCAACACGCCGTGCCAACGCGGCGCGCACTCGCGCCGTGGCGGCAGGTCGCCACCATTGCCCTTGCCCGGATAGCAAAATCCGCTTGGCATGTGGGCGACCTGCGCAGGGTCGTAGAATGCCTCTCGTGAAAGACCGGTCCAGTTGCGCAACCTGTCCCCGCTGTCGTCATCCCATGCCTTGCCGCTGGCGTGAACCTTGCTGCCCGGCGCCTGGCCTATGATAAGGATGCGCGCTTCTTCGCCTGCCTGAACCACGGGGCGGGGGCCATGGGGCAGGGTCGGTGCACAGAGGCGGCAGCCGCGAATTTCTGTCAGCAGCGATTCCAGAGTGGATGACATCGGTTGGAGATGGCGCCGCGTGAAAGCGGACGCAAGGTTTGGCCGGTGATGCGAAGATCCGGGTAAAACCCAGCCTTTACGAGATGCTGATGCCGGTCCATTCTTTCCCGAATGATAAAGGGGATTGGAGGACTGAATGCCTGATCTGTCATTAGCGCCGGCATGGACTGCATTGTTCCTCGGGCTTTTTGCCCTTTTCGCCGGGGTGGGGGAACTCAGGAAGCCTGGACACTGGCAGAAGCTGATCGAGGAGATCGCGGCTTCCCCGGCGCTGCAATTGGTGACCGGCCTGCTCGAACTGTTTCTGGGCGCGGTGATCTACCTCGCCAACCCGTGGGCTTCCTACGATTGGCTTTCCAGTCTCCTCAGTGTTGTGGGTGGGCTGATGTGCGTCGAAGCGCTGGTAGTCGTCGCCTTTTCCGATGTGTATCTGGCTTTCTGGGTGCGCCGCTTCGGGCCATTGTCGAAGCTATGGACTTGGTGTTCGATCCTGATTGGTCTTGCGCTGATCGCGATGAGCGCGCTCCATTTCTGACATCTCCATGAGCGAGGAGGAATAAGGCGCGATCAATTTTTGAGCCCGGTCCCAGCTACCATGCAGCCAAAGGTCGCGCGCGGTCGGATCGGGCGAGAGTATCACCGGCATAGTTTCTCGTCCCGCCGTCCGCAACGTTGCGTTCGCCTTGCAGGAGAGAAGCGCAAAGCCGGGGATCTCGCTGTCTTTCCATACGGCTGCCATGACGAAAACCGGCTGATCGGTGCAGGAAAACCAGCACTGGCGCCGCTTGCCGTCCTTAGGCGAAGAGCGGCCCCATTCCATAAATGCCGTGGCGGGGACCAGGCAGCGAAACTCGCTGTTCCTAAGATTGCCGATCCAGAACGGGCTATCGGGATTGCGCACGGTCAAGATGTTTTGTCCTCCCGCATCGAGCATGGAGAACGGAGGGGGCACGCCCCAGAGGCGGGGAACCATGCGTGCTTCCAGGGGGCGACCGGCAGGACGCGGACCGGCGATGAACTCACGGCCGGCGGTTATGACGGGCGCAAAGCGGCCGGGTGCGACATGCCCGCCCGCCCATGGATCGTCTCCCGCCCGAGCGCCGAAGGCGCGGCTAACCGCGTCGGCAGTGGCATCCAGGCGATAGAGCATCGGCATCTTTGCGCATGAGCCTAGACGGGCAGCAATCGCCCGTCTATTGTCCGCCGTCGAACCCCGGGGAGGCAGCCGCCCACATCGACGTTTCGAATGTGGGCAGAAAGCCTGAGAGGTGCGGGTATGCTCCGCACGACCCGTCGAACCTGAACCCGTTAGCACGGGCGGAGGGAGTGGACCGCCGCGTGCGGGCAATCCGCTTTCGATCCGCCCCAGGAGAGAAGCGCATGGCGGACATCAACTCAAAGCTCGAGATCGGCGTCACCACCGGCCCCATCCGCGGATCGCGCAAGATCCACGTCGGCGACCGGCGCGTCGCCATGCGCGAGATCAGCCTCGAGCCTTCGAGCGGCGAACCGTCGGTGCGGGTTTATGACACCTCCGGCCCTTATACCGATCCCGAAGCCGTGATCGACATTTCTGCCGGCTTGCCGCAGCTCCGTCGCGAATGGATCATGGCGCGCGGCGATGTGGAGGAATACGGCGCGCGCGAAGTCAGGCCGGAGGACAACGGCAAGCTCGGACCGGACCGCTCGGGCGGCGTCCCGGCGTTTCCAAATGTGGTTGAGCGTCCTTTGCGCGCGAAGGCGGGCATGAACGTCAGCCAGATGCATTACGCACGGCGTGGAATCATCACGCCCGAGATGGAATACGTCGCCACGCGCGAGAACCTCGGCCGCGAGATGCTCAAGGATTACGTGCGCGACGGACAGGACTGGGGCGCGGCCATCCCCGATTACGTCACTCCCGAATTCGTGCGCGAGGAAGTCGCACGCGGCCGTGCCATCATTCCGTCCAATATCAATCACCCCGAAAGCGAGCCGATGGCGATCGGCCGCAACTTCCTGGTCAAGATCAACGCCAATATTGGCAATTCGGCCGTCGCTTCGGATGTGGCGAACGAGGTCGACAAGATGGTCTGGGCGATCCGTTGGGGCGCCGACACTGTCATGGACCTTTCGACGGGGCGAAACATCCACGACACCCGCGAGTGGATCCTGCGCAATTCTCCAGTTCCGATCGGCACCGTGCCAATCTACCAGGCGCTCGAGAAGGTCGGCGGCATCGCCGAGGAACTGACCTGGGAGATATTCCGCGACACGCTGATCGAACAGGCCGAGCAAGGTGTCGATTACTTCACGATCCATGCTGGCGTTCGGCTGCCCTACATCCCGCTGACCGCCAAGCGCGTAACCGGCATCGTCAGCCGCGGGGGCTCAATCATGGCCAAGTGGTGCCTTGCACACCACCGGGAGTCGTTCCTTTACGAGCACTTCGATGAGATCACCGAGATCATGAAAGCGTACGACATCGCCTACTCGCTGGGCGATGGCCTGCGTCCCGGCTCGATCGCCGACGCTAACGACGAGGCGCAGTTCGCCGAGCTTTACACGCTGGGGGAATTGACGAAGCGCGCCTGGGAACAGGACGTGCAGGTGATGATCGAAGGCCCTGGCCACGTGCCGATGCACAAGGTCAAGGAGAACATGGACAAGCAACTCGCCGCTTGCGGGGAGGCGCCATTCTACACTCTCGGGCCGCTCGTGACGGATATTGCGCCGGGATACGACCACATCACCAGCGGCATCGGCGCCGCCATGATCGGCTGGTACGGCACGGCGATGCTCTGCTATGTCACGCCTAAGGAGCACTTGGGCCTGCCCGATCGCGATGACGTGAAGGTCGGCGTGGTGACTTACAAACTCGCCGCTCACGCTGCCGACCTCGCCAAGGGCCACCCCGCCGCCAAAGTTCGCGACGATGCACTGAGCCGCGCCCGCTTCGAGTTCCGCTGGCGCGACCAGTTCAATCTCTCGCTCGATCCCGACACCGCCGAGCAGTATCACGATCAGACCCTCCCTGCCGAGGGCGCCAAGACCGCGCACTTTTGCTCGATGTGCGGACCCAAGTTCTGCTCCATGAAGATCACTCAGGAAGTCCGCGACTTCGCGGCGAAACAGAACCAGGAAAGCACCGGCTTCCTCGCCGCCGAGGATGCGGAAGCCGGAATGGAAGAGATGAGCAAGATCTACAAGGAAAAGGGCAACGAACTCTACCTGCCTGCCGACCCGGCGGAATAGGCCAGCTCTGTCCTGGCTTGTTTGGTAAGGAAAAGGCCCCTTTCGCCGCCGCTCTAACCTTCCCGCAGCGCCTTTAGCAGCGCGCGCAGGGCTTCGCTGTTGCGCAGGGTGAGGTCGCGCTGGGGGAAGGGGATTTCGATGCCGTGTTCGTGGAAGAGGCGCCACAGCGCCTTGAGCACTTCCGAGCGAACGTTGCCGATCCCTTCTTCCGGGTCCGTGATCCAGCAATGGATGACGAAATTGACGCTGCTCTCGCCGAAGGAATCGAGCCATACCGTGGGCGGTGGAGTTTTGAGCACCCGCTTTGCGGCACGCGCGGCCTCCAGCATCAGTTCTTCGGCCTTGGCGATGTCTGAGGAATAGGCCACGCCCACGGGGACCTGGATGCGCACGTTCTTGCTGGAATAGGACCAGTTTTCCACCTGATTAATCATCAGGTTCTCATTGGGGATCAGGTATTCTTTCTGATCGCGCGTGGTCAGCGAAACGGCACGGATACCTATGCGGCGGATCTGGCCGAAGGTGTACTTGCCGCCCTGGTCGGTTATGGCGATCACGTCGCCCGGCTTGATCGACTTGTCCATCAGCAGGATGATGCCGGCGATCAGGTTGCCGAAAGTCTTCTGCAGGCCGAAGCCGATCGCCAGCCCAAAAGCGCCGGAAAATACCGTCAGCGCCGTCAGGTCGATGCCGAGCACGTCAATGCCGACAAGGATGGCGATGACCCATATGCACAGACCCACCATCTTCTCGATCAGCAAGCGCTGCGTCAGATCAAGGCGGGTAGCGCGCGAGATCAGGCGGTGAGCCAGCTTGCTTGCCGTCCACGCCACCGTGAGCACGATGACAAGGACGAGCATGATCACCACCATATCCCAGACCGAGACGCGCGTGTGGCCGACCTTCACCGCCAGACTATCCAGCGTATCGATCACATCGCCTATCGACTCGCTGCGCGCCGCGACCACGTTCTTCAGTCCTTCAGCGCCGGCGACGGGTTGTTCGACCACCACTTGCGTTACGGTGGCGGTCGGCGCGGGGACTGCAGTGCCGGTATCGAGCGGTGGCGGCTGGCTGGCCGCGGCGGTCAGCAGACCGATCATCCGGCCGCCCAAGCGATGAGCGCCTGCTCGATATCGGCGATCAGGTCATTGGCGTCTTCCAGCCCGATCGCCAGTCGCACGCCATGACGGTCACGCGCATCGCCGGGCGCGGGCGGCCAGGCCATCCGGTTGCGGTAATTCGCTGGCTCAATCGGCAATGCGAGGCTTTCGTAACCACCCCAGGAATAGCCGATGCCGAACAGTTTAAGCGCATCGACGAAGCGATTGCGTGCCGCCGCTGTCCCACCCTTGAAGACAAAACTGAACAATCCGCATCCACCCATGAAATCGCGTTTCCACAAATCGTGCCCCGGCGCGCCGGGCAGCATCGGGCAGAGCACTTGCGCCACTTCCGTCCGCCGCGACAGCCATTGCGCGATCTGCAGCGCCGCCTCGGTTTCGTGCTGGAGGCGCAAGTGCAGCGTTCTCAGGCCGCGCAAGGCTAGCGCCGCGTCGTCAGGTGAAACCACTGTGCCCAGTTGCTGCGCACGCTGGCGCAGGTGGCCGTAAAGCTCCGGCCCCGCGCTGGCGCTGCCCATCATCAGGTCGGAATGGCCGCCGACATGCTTGGTCAAGGCCATCACCGAAATGTCGATGCCTTGCTCCAGCGCCCGGAAGCCGAGCGAGCTGGCCCAGGTATTGTCCAGCACCGACACCGCGCCGCGGCTGCGGGCGATCCGGGCCAGTTCCGGCAGATCGCAGATTTCCATGGACAGACTGCCGGGCGCTTCCAGCAGCACGGCGCGCGTGTGCTCGCAAAACAGCGCTTCATAAGCGCCTATGTCTAAGGGGTCGAAAAAGCGCGGTTCGATGCCCAGATCGCTTAGCAGGCCCTTTCCTATTGTGCGCGTGGGATCATAAGCATTGTCGCTGATAAGCACGACGTCACCCGGCTTCAGCAGCGTCAGCATGACTCCGGCAATGGCCGCCACGCCGGAGGGATAAAGCACTGTGCCCTCCGCGCCCGCTTCAAGCTCGGTCAACGCTTGGCTAAGCGCCCATTGCGTGGGCGCGCCGCGGCGGCCATAGAAAAAACGCCCATCCTCATTGCGGCGCGGTCCCTCGGCCAGTGCCGCGGTATTCTCGTAAAGGTGCGTGCTGGCGCGCCAGACCGGCGGATTGACGACCGGGCCGGTCCATTCCTTGCGACGTCCAGCACTGACAATCCGTGTGCCGGTTGCTGCTGTTCTCGATTTGTCCGTATTGCTCAAGGTGTTCTCCGCTGTCAGCGGAAGAAACTAGCCCGCCGCACGGATATGGTCGAGGGGCAAGAGCGTCGTTCGCCTCGCCGTCTCGATCTCACGCGCGGAAAGGTTGGCGAAATCGCGCGGTCCGGTGTCAAGCCGCAACAGTGTCATTCCTGCGCCGTCCCCCGGAATGCCGA
>NZ_DAIMZT010000025.1:33904-41412 GCF_036733805.1 Novosphingobium sp.
GTCAGTTGGAGGCGGAACTGCAGCGTCGCGTAAACCAGCGAAAGCCGCATGGCGAGGGGCCGGAACGCGATCGATACGCGGGCTCGTGCCAATTCTTGGGCGGGATGTGTGGTATAGTGAATGACCGGCTCGGGCAGAACGGGGGGCGCTGGCGGACTTTCAATAACCGGCGGCGAACGTTCCGCCACCGGGGTTTGCTCGTCCTGCCACTGCTTAGTCGAGGCGCTTTCCTGTGCTGAGTAGGTCAAGCGACGGCGCAAGAACACAAACGCCAGTCCAAGAAGCGCGAGGGCCACGGGGATTGCCAACGACCAGAGCGGCCAGGCGGTATTCCGACCGATATCGGACGGAGCGCTTGCGCCCGGTTCGGTGTGCTGGAGTGCCGGAGAAGGAGAGGGCACGAGAACTGGCGTCGCGGCCTCGGCAGTTGGTGTCGGTGCTGCGGCGGGGGCGACGCTATGCGCTGGAGCCGGTTGCTTGCCGGGACGCGTCGTGGGAGTGGAGCCGGATGATGGGCGAGCGGGCGGAGGAGGCGGAGCTTTGATGATCGGCGCTGGCGGCGGCGCGCCAGAGGGAGGCGGAGCGGCGGGCGCCACCGTTTCGGTGCCCGTCGAACGGACGACCGGGTTCTGCGCATCAACCGGCCCTTGTGCGGCGGGGCCTGTGTTGCTCGGTTCTGGGCTGGGAAGGCTCCACCCATTAACGGCCCGTGCCCGCGCCGCAACGGATGATATCGCCAGCGCGATTGGCAGCACCGCGCATGAAATGATCTTGCCTCTGCCCCTCATGATCGAACCACCAGAGCCGCGTGCGCGCTGAACCGCATGTTAATACAGGCCAGGGGTGCGACCAACCGTTAATGATGTGCGGCCCAACACGCGGCGACTTGCCCCTTGCCTCGGTGAAGCGATGGCGGCATGGCCGGGGGATGAGTGAAACTCCTCCCGCACCCCTGCACCTTGGCCGCAGCAGCACGCTGCCCTCCTCGCCGGAAGAAGCGGTGCTGGATTATGTACCCAATCCCCGCGCCGGTGCGCTGTACCTTGTACGCTTCGCCGCGCCGGAATTTACCTCGCTTTGCCCAGTCACCGGCCAACCGGATTTCGCGCATCTGGTGATCGACTATGCGCCGGACCAAACGATTGTCGAATCCAAAAGCCTGAAACTGTTTCTTGGGTCCTTCCGCAATCATTGTGGCTTTCATGAGGACGTGACGGTTGGGATCGGCCAGCGCCTGTTTGATGAAATGCGGCCCCGCTGGCTGCGGATCGGCGGATATTGGTATCCGCGCGGGGGCATTCCGATTGATGTATTCTGGCAATCGGGCCCGGTGCCTGACGACCTATGGGTGCCGGATCAGGGAGTTCAGAGCTATCGGGGGCGTGGCTAATAACCGGCCGCCGCAAATGAGGGGCCGTTCATCTTTGCCAGGTCGACTTCACCGGTGCCCAGCCTTGCCATCTGGCGGCTGGTCAAGCATTGGGCATAGACCGTTGGCGCTTCCGCCCGCATGGCGGCATCGGAATTGAGCGCCGGATCGATTTGCGCCGTGCATTCGGCGCGGTTGCGATAGGTCTGGATCGGCGTGTCCAGGCGCTGGCAGGCGGTGCCATCGTCCGAGCAGCCGAAGAGGGCGAGAGCGAACACTGTGGCGCTCATAACGGTACTCCTTGCTCGCTCATAAGAACGAGCGAGAAGGCCAATCTATCCGTGATGCGCGCCAAAAATCTTGAGCCAGCGCAACGATTGCATTTTTGCTTCTCTGGCAGGTACTCAAGCGTCATTCGATCAAGGCGCACCCTTCGAAATCGGCACTGGAATGAAACGCCGCCGCGCGCCAAATAGGCCGCCATGGATCAGACCAAAGCCAAGCTCATAATTCGCCAGGCCAGCGTGGCCGACGCTCCCGCCATCGCGCGCCTTTCCGTCAAGGTCTATGGCAAAGTCGACTCCTTTACGAGGGCGGAGATTCGCGGTCAGTTGATTAATTTTCCGGACGGGCAGTTCGTTGCGGAATACGAAGGCAAGGTTGTGGGGCACTGCGCGACGATGATCGTTACCGCAGCTCTCGCCTTCAAGCCGCATACCTGGGAAGAGATCAGCAACGGCGGATACGGACGCCCTCCGGCTGAGGATGGCGACGTCCTGTACGGTTTCGAGGTCTGCGTTGACCCCGATTACCGGCGTCTGCGAATTGGTCAGCGCCTTTATCGCAAGCGTAAGGAATTGTGCCAGTATTTCGAGCTTAAAGGCATCGCTTTCGCGGGGCGCATGCCCGGTTATGCCCGCCGTCGGCGGCAGTATCCCAATCCCGCCGATTATCTGCAGGCAGTGGTTGACAAAAAGGTGCGCGATCAGGTCATCAATTTCCAGATGAACGAGGGCTATGAGCCGCGCGGAATCCTGCCGGACTACATTCCCAACGATAAGGAAAGCGGCGGCAATGCCGTGCTGATGTACTGGACCAATCCACTCGCGCCGCGCGATACCGGCAAGGCCGTGCCCGGCCTGAAGGAACGCGTGCCGTCCAGCGTGCGCGTGGCGACGGTGCAGTTCATGATGCGCAAGATCGAGACCATCGACCACTTCGAGGAACAGGCGGAATACTGGATCGATGTCGCTGCGGATTATGAAAGCGACTTCGTGGTGTTCCCCGAACTGTTCACGTTGGAACTGCTCTCGATCGAGGAGACGAAGCTAGAGCCTGCGAAGGCGATCGAGAAGGTCGCGATGTATACGGACCGCTTCGTGGAGTTCATGCAGAAGATGGCGGTCAGCTACAACATCAACATCATAGCCGGTTCGCATCCGACGAAGGTGAAGATCGGTGGCAACAAGACCGAAATCCGTAACATCGCTTATACCTTCCTGCGCGACGGTTCCGTCCACGAGACGCAGAAGTTGCACCCTACGCCTTCGGAGCGGCGCTGGTGGAACATTCGCGGCGGTTATGGCGCCAACGTGATCCCCACGGACTGCGGGCCGATCGGAGTCATGATCTGTTACGACAGCGAGTTTCCCGAACTGGCCCGTCACCTTGTCAATCAAGGCGCACTCCTGCTGTTCGTGCCGTTCTGCACTGATGAGCGCCGCGCGTTCCTGCGAGTGCATTACTGCTGCCAGGCGCGGGCGGTGGAGAACCAGTGCTATGTCGTGACATCCGGCGTCGTCGGCAATCTGCCGAATGTCGAGAATATGGACGTGCATTATGCCGAGAGCGCGATCCTGACGCCTTCGGACTTTCCGTTCTCCCGCGACGGGGTGGCGGCAGACACGGCGCCCAATACGGAGACGATCGCCATCGCCGACCTCAGCCTCGACGCTCTGCTCACCGCCCGCCAGTCAGGCGCGGTGCAAAACCTCAAGGATCGCCGCTTCGATCTTTACCGTGTGGAATGGACGCAGGCGCAGGGGTGAGGGGCGAAGAATGAGGCCGATTCACCTCGCCGTGAACAGCCGCTCGCGCAGTTCGCTTGCCGGCGGTAGATTTAGTCCGGCCAGGTCGGCTACGGCGTTGATGGCGTCCACGCCGTAGCAATTGGCCAGATCGATGGTCTTTACCGCTACCGGCTTGTCAGTGATCGCGGAATGAAAAGTCCTCACCGTGGGCAAGTCCGGATCGGACGGATTCTGATCGACGACCATGGCGATCCTGCCGGAGCGGAGGGCGACGAAGGACCCCACCGGATAGACGCCCAGGGCCTCCTGGAAGTGCGCCAGGATTTCCGGGTCGAAGGCGTTCTCCGCCTGCATCATGATCCGCATGGCTTCCGCTGGGTCAGCCGTCTCGCCGGTGAACACGCCGGACACGATATGATCGAACCTGTCGCAGATCGCCGCCATGCGGGAGAAGAGATCAAGGTGGCGCCCCTCCAGGTTCTGAGGAAAGCCTGCGCCATCCATTTGTTCGTGATGGCGCAGCACAGCGTGAAGAATCTCTTCCGGCACGTCGTCTGCTGCCGCCAGGAGATCGCGTCCCACGTAGCAGTGGCGTTGCCACAATCCGGGGTCCATGGTGCCCGCACCGCCCGTTGCTGCGTCGATTTCAATCTGGCTCAAGCCGATGTCCAGTAGCAGTCCGGCCATGCCGGCCAAGCGCGTTTCCTGCGGTGAAAGCCGCATCTGCCGCGCCAGAGAGACCATCAGCGCGCTGACTGACAGCATGTGCCGGTACATCGCCTCCATTTCGGACTTGCAGCGCATCAAGCCCGAAAAGGCGTGGGGATTGCGCTCGATGGAGGCATGGATATCTTCGACCAACGGCGTTACTTCCGCGACGCGCGGCGCCTTGCCCAGCCGTGCTTCGATGAACACCTTCGAAATGACCTTGCGCGCCTCTCCCGCGACCCGGCGGGCATTGCCGAACTCGCGCGCCAGGGTGATCTGTGCCGGACGCGCCATGCCGATCGGACCCGCCCGCCGCATGTCCGGTGGCGACGCTTCCAGGCTACGCGGCGTTGGGGCGCGGACGGACCTCGGCGTTGGCACGGACAGCTGCCTGGCGTCGTCATTCGCGATCACGTCGATCCCGCGCGTGGTATCGATCACGACCGCTTCCACCGCGCTTTCGCGCAGGGTTTGAAGCTTTTCCTCATCGACCAGGAAACGGGCCCGCCAGAAGGGATGGCTGAGCCAGCTCCCCCGAAAGCTGTGAATGAACATTCCCAACTCGATCTGCGATGCGGATATCTGTTTCAATGCCATGCGACCACCAGCGACTACCGAAAATCCGGCTAAGCGGGCGGGCTAAACGGATTGCATATGCCTTTGGAAAATCGAGTATTAACTGCCTTTTCGTCTTTTGGGAGCTTGACCCGGCCAGGCTCTCGTCTCGCGAAGCTTGCCGCGTCGCCGCATAATGGCTCTTGCCGCTTTCCCGGCCTGTGGTAGCCATGATGCGGAAGATGGGAAAGGCGCTGCAGCCTGAAAGGGGATGAACCGGCCGCGCGTGGGGCTATGATCGTCCTTGCGCCGGTCAATCAAGGAGTGCTCTCGTGGCCAGCGATTCGGGTCCCGCTTCCCATATCGTTCTTCCCTCGGAATTTGATCGACATATCATCAGGGTGCTGCGCCACCGCATCGGCAAGGACGAGCGCGCGGCCAAGCTGCATGATTGGTACAATGCCTCGATCTTCGCCTTACGTGATGAGATCATCGATCGCTGGATAGCCTCCACCCGGCGAACGCACGATGAGAATGCGAAGCGGGTCTACTATCTCTCCATGGAGTTCCTGATCGGTCGCCTGCTGCGCGATGCGCTGTCCAACATGGGCATGACGGCGGAGATGGAACAGGCATTGGCTGCGCATGGTCTCGATCTTTCCGCGATCGAGGAACTGGAGCCCGACGCAGCGCTCGGCAATGGCGGCCTGGGGAGGCTGGCCGCCTGTTTCATGGAAAGTCTGGCGACGCTGGACATCCCGGCTTACGGCTATGGCATCCGCTATGTGAACGGCATGTTTCGCCAGCGTATCGACGATGGCTGGCAGGTGGAACTTCCCGAGACCTGGCTGGCTCACGGCAACCCCTGGGAGTTCGAGCGACTGGAAAGCTCCTATCGCATCGGTTTCGGCGGCGAAGTAGTGGCCGATGGAGAAGGGGTGATCTGGAATCCGGCCGAGCAGGTGGAAGCCATCGCGGTCGATACTCCGGTGGTAGGTTGGCGGGGCAGGCGCGTGAATACGCTACGTTTGTGGAGCGCCAGTCCGCTCGATCCCATCCAACTCGATGCCTTCAACGCCGGCGATCATTTCGGTGCCCTGGCCGAGCAAGTCCGGGCTGAAAGCCTCGTGCGAGTGCTTTACCCGGCGGATTCCAGCCCCGCCGGACAGGAGTTACGACTGCGGCAGGAGTATTTTTTCACGGCCGCCTCCATCCAGGACATCGTGCGCCGTCACATCCAGTATGACGGCGATATCCGCACTTTGCCGGAAAAGGCCGCGATCCAGCTTAATGACACGCATCCGTCCGTGGCGGTTCCCGAGCTGATGCGCCTGCTGGTCGATGCGCAGGGGTTGGAGTTCAACGACGCCTGGGAAATCTGCAAGCAGACGATCAGCTACACCAATCACACGCTGCTGCCCGAAGCGCTGGAGACCTGGCCGCTGCCGCTGTTCGAACGGCTGCTGCCCCGGCACATGCAGATCATTTATGCGATCAATAGCCGCATATTGCGCGAAGCGCGTAAGGCCGGTTGCGATGCGGAGCGGATCGCAGCGATTTCGCTCATCGACGAAAGCGGCGAGCGACGGGTGCGCATGGCCAACCTGGCCTTCGTGGGCGCGCATTCGGTCAACGGGGTCGCCGCGCTTCACACTGAACTGATGAAGGAGACGGTCTTTGCCGATCTCCACCAGCTTTATCCAACGCGGATCAATAACAAGACCAACGGCGTGACCCCACGTCGGTGGTTGCAGCAATGCAATCCCGGCTTAACCGACGTGATACGCGACGCGATCGGAGATGCCTTTCTGAATGACGCCGGAAAACTTTCGGACCTCAACGTCCTGGCTGATGACCCGCAGTTTGGAGAACATATTGCCGAGGTCAAGCGCGCCAACAAGGTGGTGCTGGCCGATTACATCAGGAAGACGATGGGGGTGCGCCTTGACCCCGATGCGCTGTTCGACGTGCAGATCAAACGTATTCACGAATACAAACGTCAGCTCCTCAACTTGATTGAGACCGTGGCGCTTTACGACCAGATCCGCAGCCATCCTGAACGGGATTGGGTCCCGCGTGTGAAAATCTTCGGCGGCAAGGCGGCGTCGAGCTATCACAATGCCAAGCTGGTCATTAAGCTAGCCAATGACATTGCCCGTAGAGTGAACAGCGATCCCTCGGTGGGGGGATTGCTCAAGGTGGTCTTCGTCCCGAATTACAATGTCAGTCTGGCGGAAAGGATCATTCCCGCCGCCGACCTGTCGGAACAAATCTCCACAGCCGGTATGGAAGCGTCCGGTACCGGCAACATGAAGTTTGCTCTTAACGGCGCGCTGACGATCGGCACGTTGGACGGCGCCAATATCGAGATCAAGGACCGGGTGGGGGACGAAAATATCGTGATCTTTGGTCTTACCGCCGATGAGGTGGCCGAAAAACGCGCGAACGGTTACGATCCGCGCGCCGTGATCGAAAGCTCCCGAGAATTGAGCCAGGCTCTTTCTGCCGTCGCTTCGGGCGTGTTCTCGCCCGACGATCCGCATCGTTATGCCGGGCTGATCGGCGGCATTTACGATCACGACTGGTTTATGTGCGCCGCCGATTTCGACAGCTACGCCGCCGCTCAACGCGCCATCGACGCGCGGTGGGAGGATAAGGCGGCCTGGCGCGCGGCAGCGATCCGCAACATCGCCAATGTGGGTTGGTTCTCCTCCGATCGCACCATAGCGGAATATGCCAGGGATATCTGGAAGGTCCTGTGAAACCCGTTGGAAGCGCCATAGAAGCCTTGTATCAGGGAACGCACCCGGACCCCTTCTCGCTGCTTGGCGCTCATGCCGGACCCA
>NZ_DAIMZT010000026.1:0-19615 GCF_036733805.1 Novosphingobium sp.
TAGGTATTGACCGTCCTCGCGCTAATACGCAGTCCTACAAGCATTCGCTGATTAGGGCGGCAAATGCCTCGACAGAATAGCGCACGTGCGGCAAACTCGGCGGAGGGCGACGTGCGTGACCATTAGTAATAGGTTCTGACATTGTCCTCACCAGCGACCCGTCGAGCGTTCGACTTCTCAGGCGATATCATCGCCCGAGCACAAGAGGTTATCGAGTTGGAGGCACGAACGCTGCTGACTCTGGCGGCGTCGCTCGACGATGCATTCGTCTCGGCTTGTAATCTTCTCAGTTCCGCAACCGGGCGAATCGTCATCGCCGGCGTTGGGAAATCCGGGCATATCGGACGTAAGATGGCCGCGACATTTTCGGCCACCGGCGCGCCCGCGATTTATGTTCATCCCGGCGAAGCGGCGCACGGCGATCTTGGAATGATCGTGCCCGGCGACGTCATCATCGTCATCTCCAATTCCGGCAACACGGCCGAATTGCGCGTGCTGTTCGATCATGCACGCAAATTTGACATTCCGACCGTTGGCATGACTTCCGCTCTGGATTCGCTGGTAGGACGCTCCTGCAACGTTTGCATATTGATGCCGCCAGCGGAAGAAGCCTGCCCGGTAAACATTGCTCCCACCAGTTCCACGGCGCAGCAGCTTGCACTGGGTGACGCCCTGGCCATGGTGCTGATGGACAAGAGGGACATCGGACGCGACGACATCAAATCCCTGCATCCGGGCGGCACCATCGGCCTGCGTCTTGCGACCGTGGGCGAATTGATGCACGTGGGGGACAAGCTGCCATTGGTCCCACTCGATCTGCCTATGGACGCCGTCATCTCGCAGATGACCAAGATGGGTTTTGGCATCGCCGGGGTCATCGATGAAGAAGGCCACCTCGCGGGTATGATTACGGACGGCGATATAAGGCGCCACTTCAAGATATTGGACAAGGTTACCGCTCACGAAGTGATGACGCCCCATCCGAAGGTTTTGAGCGCGGGCATGGCGGCAGAGGATGCGCTGCGTTTTCTCAACAATTCCAAGGTCACTTGCGCTTTCATCGTTGCCGAGCCTGACAGCGCGTACCCCGCAGTGGGCGGCGGCGCGATCGCTAACGGCCTGCAGAAGCCGATAGGCATCATCCACCTTCACGATTTCCTGCGCCTGGGACTTTCGTGAAAGTACGCCTGTGACGGCCGCCTCCTTCGCGATCATCATCCCGGCGCGCTACGCATCCACCCGCTATCCCGGCAAACCGCTAGTGTCGCTTGTCGGAGCGCATGGAGAGGCGCGTAGCCTGATCCGCCGGACCTGGGACTGCGCGCGCAGCATTGAAGGCGCGGTGGGCGTTTGGGTGGCGACGGACGATAAGCGGATCGCACGCGAAGTCGAAAGTTTCGGCGGCCAAGTCATCATGACATCGCCAAATTGCGCCAACGGGACCGAACGGTGCGCAGAGGCGATTGCCCAACTTGGGTCCGTTGCGGAGATCGTGGTCAATCTGCAAGGCGACGCGCCGCTTTCGCCCCCCGACATCGTCTCCCACCTTGTGCGGCGCCTTGCGGAAGACGGTGGGGCGGTGATGGCTACACCCGCTGTTCGGACTTCTCGCGGCGTCTACGAGCATTTGGTCAGGGATCAGGCTGAAGGCCGTGTCGGGGGTACGTCGGTGGTAATCGACGGTCGAGGCCGGGCGCTTTACTTCTCCAAGCGCGTCCTGCCGTATCTGCCTCCGAAGGCGGCGGAGGCGGAGGTGCCTCCCGTGCACCTTCATCTTGGCCTCTATGCTTACCGGCTGGAGGCGCTGAAAACCTATGCAGCCGCGCCGCCTTGCGAACTCGAACGGCTTGAGGGACTTGAACAGTTGCGTTTCCTTGACCTGGGCTTGCCGGTCTCCGTCGTCACTCTCGATCCGCTTGATTGGGACGTCGTCGAGTTGAACAATCCGGAGGACAGGCCCATCATCGAACGCGTCCTGAGAGAGAGAGGCATCGCTTAGCGGAGCGGCAAAAATGCCTTTTCGCAAAGGCCCCATGTCGCTTGCTTCATCCGGTCTTCAACGGCGCGAACTCTTTGACCAACCGATCTATCGCGCGCATCTGCTGCAGAAACGGCCGCAGCTTGTCTAGTGGAAGGGCGCAGGGCCCATCGCAAAGCGCCTTTTCCGGATCCGGGTGAGCTTCGAGAAACAGACCGGCGATGCCGAGGGCCAGCCCGGAACGAGCCAGCGCCGCAACCTGCGAGCGCCGCCCATCGGCGCTGTCAACTCGACCGCCGGGCCTCTGCAATGCATGCGTGGCGTCAAAGACCACGGGCGCCATCGCCCTCATCTCGTCCATGCCCAACATGTCGACGACAAGGTTATTGTAACCAAAAGACGTTCCTCGTTCGCACAGGAGAATCCGATCGTTTCCGGCCTCCTCGCACTTGCGCATGATATGACGCATTTCGTGCGGGGCCAGAAACTGCGGTTTCTTGACGTTAATGACCTTGCCCGCGCGGGCGACCGCCGCAACAAGGTCGGTCTGCCGCGCTAGGAAGGCCGGAATCTGAATGATATCCGCCACTTGCGCCACTGCACCGACCTGGAACGGCTCATGCACGTCAGTCAGCACGGCCACATCGAACCGATCACTGACCTGGGCAAGGATCTCCAAGCCCTTATCCAGACCGGGCCCGCGAAATGACTTCATCGATGAACGATTGGCCTTGTCGAAGCTGGCCTTGAAAACCCAGGGAATGCCAAGCTCTCGCGTCACCTCGGCAAAGGCGGTGGCAACTTCCATCACCGTCGCATGACTTTCGATCACATTCATTCCGCCGATAAGCACGAAAGGGCGGTCGTTGGCGAAGGCCATTCCATTCGGGAGAGTGATCGTCGCCATATAGATTCCTTTTCCGAGGCCGGCTGGTGACGCCTGTGGACGTAGAACCGCCGCATTAACGGCCAAGGCCCGCCGCTGAAAGCGTCAAAGGCGCCTGGCAACAGGAGAAGCTGAACCTTTTCGCGCCGATTGGGCGAGGCGTCGTTGCGTTGCTGCCGCCCCCCTTGGCGCCGAACCTTAATGCAGAATCGCCCGCGAACTGCAGAGCGCGCGCGTCTGCAGGCCGGGCGGTAAGTTCGCCAACGCCCCCGCAAATACCCCTAAGTGCGTGAATGCGGGAATTAAGCCCGGCTGTGTATCGCGGCATTGCGAACTCATTGATGCTTAACACGAACACCGCGTTCGACGTTCTAGGATCTTGTTGAAGTCGGCGCAGTCCAGGTGCGGGTAAATGCGCTCGACCAACGTAAACCCGTGGCGGCCAGGCGCCGCATACGGGCCGGACCGGCGATAGCAGATTGGAATAAAGTATGCTCTACTCGTTGAACATTCCGAAGAAGTTGGCGGTCGCCTTTATCGCGATCAACCTCTCTGCCGCGGTCATGATGGCGGTCTTCGCGACTAACATCGCGATGATTAGCGGTTCAACCGAGCGGACGAACTTCAGCCAATCCATTCACGCCAAGGCGCTGGGATTGGAGACCGCGCTGTTGCGCCAGAACAGTCAGATGCGGGGATATTTGGTCACCGGCGACGACACTTATCTCAAATCGTATTACGAGGGCCGCGACGATTACGATACGACTTCGGCCGAGCTGGAAAAACTGATCGTCGATCCGACCATGCACGGCAAACTTCTGGAATCCCGTGAAAAAACGCTCAAGTGGCGTGCGGATTGGGGCGACAAGTCAATCGCCTTGGTCAAGCAGGGGCAACGCGAAGCGGCGATGGACCGGGTGCGCGACGCCGGCAAGGCCGCACTGGTCAGCGATGCGGTGCTGCCTCTGCGCGACTTGCGCGATCACGAGGAGGAACGGATCAAATCGGAATCGACGGGACAGCAGAAAGCCATCACCATGGCCTGGATTGCGCTGGCGGTCGGCGGCATCGCCCTTATCGTTCTTGGCGTGAGCCTGCAGCGCAAGTTGAGCCGCGACATCGCCGCCCCGATCGGCGATCTGACCGAGACAATGGCCGCGCTTGCAGCCGGTCGCAATGACGTATCCGCGCCGGGCACGGAGCGCGTGGACGAACTGGGCAACATGGCGCGCGCCGTAGTGGTCTTTCGGGACCAGGCCGTGGCAAAAGTGGCGGCGGATCAGGATCGCGAACGTGCGATGTCGGAGATTGGCCGCAAACTGCATGACCTCTCCCAGTCTGACCTGCGCGCCAGGCTGGAAAACCTCCCCCCCGCGTTTTCCTCGGTCTCTCGCGATTTCAACAACGCGCTTGACCAGCTTTGCACCGTCATGAGCTCTGTGCGGGGCAGCATCAATTCTATCTCGACCGGTTCATCGGAAATTCGCCAGGCTACCGCCGACTTATCCGATCGCAGTGAGCAGCAGGCCGCAAGACTGCAATCCTCTGCCGCGGCGATGGACGAGATCACCCGCAAGGTGGGCGAAAGCGCGGGCATTGTCGCTCAGGCCAACCGGGCCATGAGCGAGGCCCGCGGTGAGGCAGAGCAGGGCGGCGCGATCGTGCAACGCGCAATCGCGGCGATGCACGGCATCGATCAGGCCACCAAGGAAATTGCCGAGATCATCACCGTGATTGACGGCATTGCCTTCCAGACCAACCTCCTCGCGCTCAACGCCGGCGTGGAAGCCGCGCGCGCCGGCGACGCGGGCAAAGGCTTCGCTGTCGTCGCCTCCGAAGTGCGGGCACTCGCACAACGAGCGGCGGATGCCGCTTCCGATGTGAAATCGCGCATCCTGTCCGCGACCGAGCATGTCACTTCGGGTGTCGATCTCGTCAATGACACCGGCGGCTCGCTCAACCGCATCATTGAGCGCGTATCCAGCGTCAGCCAATCGATCGAAGCCATGGCCGAAGCTGCCGAGCAGCAGTCAAGCGGTTTGCTGAAAGTCAATGACGCCATCAGCGCGATGGACGCAATGACTCAGCAAAACGCCGCGATGGTCGAAGAGACCACCGCCGCTACAGAGATGCTCGCACGCGAGGCGCAACAACTGTTCGAAGCATTCTCGATCTTCAAGGTTGAGGACGGGCTCTCGCGAGGCGGCCCCGTGGCGACGCCCCGCACCCAGCCGGCGCGACGCCTGCAGCCTGCGCCGATGCCAGCCCCACGCATGGTGGTGGGCAATCTTGCGGTTCATGCGAGCGAGGACGACTGGTCGGAATTTTGATCTGCCGGTAATTCTTCGTCCGTCGCCGAAGATTTGAAAAGGGCCGCGCAAGCATAGTCGCTTGCGCGGCCCTTTTTCTTTGCAGAAGAGGTGTGGACGGCCGGGCGGCGGCGGCACCTTCTGGCGACTGGCTTAGGGCGACGCGGGCAACGCCAACAGCCGCTAGTTAGAAGGCATCCGAGCCTTACCTGAAGATGTGGCGGGTCGACTGCTGCCTGAACGTCTCTTCAACGGTCATGTCAACAATCGACCGTGCAGATGAAATCCTGCCGGCGCCTGTCTCGGGTGTGTGCCCTGGGGCCTTCACGTGTCTCGACTTCGCGCGACACGAATGAAGGGCGGTTCAGATGGAATGCAAGATGTTCTAAGCCGCGGCTACGATGCTTGCCGGCCCGCGCCATTCAATGGACGCGCCATAAGGATGGCACGTTGCCAGCACGGTCCTGCATCCGTCGTCGGCGCGGCCGGCCCACCGGATCATCGAAAGCTGCACCAGCGTGCGCTCCGCGTTCCATTCCAGTCCGATGGAGGCAAGCGGACGCACCGGCGAAGCGTGCCCGCCCGCTTTGCGCATCGACACGGTAAGCGCCTGCAACTCGCTATCTGGCAGGTACTGCAGCACCATCGAGTGCTGCACCACGCGCATCACCCCTGAACTCTGCGGTTCCGCGAGGCGTTCGGCGAGCCAAGGCGCGGCGCTGGCCTGATCGACCATCGGAGGAGCGTGGCGCGCGATCATCATGGCGCGGCGAAGGCATTCGGCACGGGCATCATCCCCGGGCCAAATGTAGGACATCAGACGCTCGCGCGTGTGCGGATCGCCAAGGCTCAAGGGCCTCAAGTCGACGCCGCGCACCGAAATGATGTCAACCGCAGCCTGCGGCGGACGCGCCCCCTGCCAGCGCGGCGCAAGACGCAAACGCGAGTTGGGATTTCCACAAAGCGTGCCGCCAAGATCGTGACGATAGCGGTCAAGCAGCAGATTAAGGCCCGCGCTGGCTCCCACTTCGAGCAGTTCGAAAGGCATGGCATGTTCATGCGCAAGCATGGACAAGGCGGCCATGAACGCGCTCGACCGGCGAACTTCGTTCGTCTGGGTGGGGTGGCTCATCCAGTTCAGCAGCGTAAGTTCACCTTGTTCAAGCGCTTCACCCACTGCCCGGTCGAACGCGCCGTGCCGCTCTTCATAAAGAGCTGATAGGTCTTTGAAAGTGCCCCGGCGGGCCAATGCATGAAGGCCGGCGTTAAGCCGCAACGCAAGGGCGCTGGTCGCGGGATCAAATGGCCATGCCGCGATCAGCGCTTCGAGGCGCGGCGCGCGGCTCAGTTGCCGGTCGGCGGCGGCCAGCACCTCGCTCACGAAAGGAGACCCGAGCGAGCGGGCCAGTGCGGATTGGCGCTTCAGTTCGTCGCGCGGATCCCGAAAGGCCGCTTCTTGCGAGAGGGGTGGGGCGGTTCCGGCAAAGTCTGCATCGATTGCCGGGGAGGCCGTGAACACGCTGGAACCCTCGCTGAGATATGCGCTCCGGGATGTTCCGGAGACGAGGGCAAGTTACGCTTTCCTGGTTGATGCAATCCGGTCAAAATGATACGGGAAAATGCATATAAATATTTTTAACTTCCTGTTCCGTATACAGTTTGCATTAGTGTTCAAGCTTCGGCCCGAGCGGATAAGTGGTCGCGAAAATCTGCGGAAGCTGCGGTTGATTGTTTATAAGGCCGTCGTCAAGGCGGGATTGGGGAACGCGGCGTCGCTGAAATTACCGCGTGGTTTACCGTCTTTGCTCTTGCCGCATCACGGTTCCAAGGGGAAACACCGATGCGGTTGAGAGGCAAATCGGAAACCGATTACCCTATGATGTACTGAACGCTCCTGGTTAATTGTTCAGGAAAGGCGCGAAATGGCTATGTTCGATCCGTCCGCATCTTTACCACGCGACCGCCAGCATGAACGTGCGGAAGTGGAAATGATGGCCAAATTCCGGCGCGATCTCGTCAGCACCACGGTCTTGCTCAAGGATCTGACTCGCTTCGGCGCCCGGATCGAGGGAGTGGGCCAGCTTGAGCTGGACGAGGCAGTCAGCCTTGCCTTGCCCGGCTGCCGTCCTTCCATGGCGTTCGTAGCCTGGGCCAACGAGCATTGCGCCGGCCTGGAATTTGCCGAACCGCTGGAAAACTCCGTATTTGCCGATCTGGTGGCGCGCTACGGCCTCGGCCGCGACGACGACAGCCCCGGCGGCACGATACGCCAGATCGCCTAACCGTTAGGACACCGCCGGCTCAAGCAGGCGGATCGTCCCGGCATCCGCATCGATTTCCGCCATAACGCCCACCGGTATACTGATCTGAGCGGCGATATGGCCGATCATGGCGCCCTGGAACGCCGGCACTCCAAGCCCGGAGAACTGGCGATCGAGCACTTCATAAATCGTGAAGTTCGAATAGCCGCCATCAGGATTCTCGCAATGCGTGCATTGGCCGAAGACGACACCGGCCACTTTTCCAAGAATGCCTGCGAGTGCAAGCTGCGTGAGCATTCGGTCGATTCGATATTCGGCTTCGTTGGTGTCTTCAAGAAACAGGATCGCACCGCTGAAATCGGGCAGGTAAGGCGTGCCGACCAGCGCTGAAAGCACGGTCAGATTGCCGCCAAGCAACCGACCGCGGGCCTTTCCGCCTCGGAACGTGCGCAAGTCCGATCCTCGGCCGGAGAGATTTGGGCCAGTGCCGACCGGCGCTGCATACGTGGGCATAGCCGCTTCGAAAGCGATTTGGTGAAAGGAATCCCAGGCCGCACGAGGCCACGAAGCGGCAGCGTTCGGCCCATGGATACTGGGCACGCCCGCGCGCGCGGCCAGCCCCAGATGAAGTGCGGTGTTATCGCTGAACCCAACGAACAACTTGGGCCGGCGCGCGATCGCGTGGAAATCGAGATAAGGCAGCAGCCGGGCCGATCCCCATCCTCCACGCACCGCCATGATCGCTCGCACTTCATCATCGGCAAACATCGCCATCAGGTCTCGCGCGCGGGTCTCGTCCGAGCCGGCGAGATAGCCTGCGCGTTCAAGCATGTGCGGCGCGGCGCGCGGAACCAGGCCCATGGCGCGCACCGTGGCCTCAATCTCTGCCAAACCAAAGCGATCGCCGATGAAACCGGCCGGCGCGACAAGACCAAGCACATCCCCCTGCCGCAGACGCGGCGGCCTGGCCGCCCGGTCAGCGGCCGCAATCGGCCAGAACCCGGAAAGCGAAACGGCGGCGGCACCCAGCCCCGCGACGGTCTGGCGTCGGGAAAGCATCGGGTCAAAACCTATAGGCTGTTCAATTCTGCGCAAGTGCAAGTGCGCTTATCTCCACTCGACGCCACCCTCGAGAGCGGCCATGGAGTGCAGATGACCCAAGAAGAAGAGAAGAATCTCACTCAGCGCCGTTTCTACAAGGCGGAGCAGGAAGTCAGCTTTGCCGACAAGCAGATCGGGACGGTGCAAACCGAACACCCGGCCTATCGCCTGGCCTTCCGCGACACCGATTTCCTGCTGCGCGACGAGCTGAGGCCGGTGCGCTTCCAGCTTGAGCTGCTGAAACCGGAAATGCTGCTGGAAGAGGCCCAGATCGGCTCTACGCTGGTGTTCTACGGTTCGGCGCGCATTCCCGCGCCGGAAAAGGCCCAGGCATTGGTCGCTCTGGCGGCCTCCGACGAAGAAAAGCAGATCGCTGAGCGGCTGGTCGCAAAGTCCAGATATTACGAGGAAGCGCGGCGGCTGGCTCAGCTAGCCAGCCAGTGCGCAGTCGTGGAAAACGGTATGCGCCAGTTCGTGGTGTGCTCAGGCGGCGGCCCGTCGATCATGGAGGCAGCTAACCGCGGCGCGGCGGAAGTCGGCGCAGAATCGCTGGGCCTCAATATCGTGCTGCCGCATGAACAGGCGCCCAACCCCTATGTCACCCCACGCCTCTCGTTCCAGTTCCATTACTTTGCGCTGCGCAAGATGCACTTCCTGCTGCGGGCCCGCGCGGTGGCCGTATTTCCCGGCGGCTTCGGCACGTTGGACGAATTTTTGGAACTGCTGACCCTGGTGCAGACCGGAAAGATGAAGCCGATCCCGATCCTCCTTTACGGGCGCGACTATTGGTCCCGCATCATCAACTTTGAAGCGCTGGCCGAAGAGGGCACGATCAACCGCAAGGACCTGGACCTGTTCCATTGGTGTGAAACGGCCGACGAGGGCTGGAAGGTGATCGGCGAGTTCTACGATCTGGATTGCGGGTAAGGATCGGGAAGGCGCGGGAGCGAATCAGCCACCATCTCGCACAAAATGCATGTCGCCCTCCTTGCGATGCAGGATCACGCCTTTCTCCATGGCCTCAAGGCAAGCGCCTTCGAAATCGACCGTGCCCAGATCATTGGGGGTTAGGATCGCCAGCAGTTTACCGTGGTCCTCAGAGGTCAGCGTGAAGCGGGGCGCGCTGATGCGATTGATCGGCTCGTAAAGTTCGACCCAACGCGGCGTACGGCGCTCATTGGGATCAAGTGTAAAGCCGTACTCCTGGGTATAGCCGTCAACCGGCTCGCCGCTGTCGAAACCGATGCGGAAATCGACACCGGGGATGCCGTGGCCGTCAGGCGAGACGACCATGAGCGTTGCGCTTTGGCTCGCGGTCTTTGCGGCCGGCGCTTTCGAGAGGACGGGCGGCATCGGCTTGGGCTCGGTATAGAGGCAGATCGCATCGCCCTGCCGCTGCCAGCGGCCATGCGCTTCCTCGTCAAGCGCGCCATAGGCAAGCCCATAGTCGAAACGACCATCGGCCGAGATCGCCAGCTCACCCGCCGCGTCATGGTCTTCGGCAAGTCGGTAACGCCCGGCAAGATCGAGTGAGTCAGCAAGAGCGGTGGAAGCCGGGGCGAGGCCGAAGCAGAGAAGAGTAAGAACGCCGCGCATAGGCCATGTCTGCACCGCGTGGCGCCCCAGCGCCAGCAATTACTGACTGCCCGCCTGCGCGTGCCCCATCGGGCCATGCCCCGCGCCGAAGCCTGGGGCAGCCTTGAGAGCCCGATGGACGAAATCGCCGGCAGCCTTCACGCTATCCGGAAGGGTTTTGCCGCCTGCCAAACCAACCGCAATAGCGCTGGCCAAGGTACAACCGGTGCCATGTGAATGCACCGTTTCGATCCGGGGGTGGTGAAACACCCACTCTGCCCAATGCCCTTGGTGTGACAGGGTATACAAACGGTCCCAAACCAGAGCTTCTGCCGAAGCCGACCATGACGAACCGTCCAGCCGCCTGCCGTGTGCTTCGCCTCCCCGTCCCGGCCAATGGCCTCCCTTAGCGAGCACGGCCGGCGCGCCGGTCGCACGCAAAAATTCTTCAGCGGCGTCTTGCAAAGAGGCGTCATCGGATGAGATCGCCCGTCCCGACAGAGCTTCAAGTTCAGGAATATTGGGCGTCGTGACTGTGGCGATCCGTGCCAGTCGGCCAAACGCCCCTATCGTTTCTTCGTCCGCCAGCATCGCACCGCTGGTCGCGACCATCACGGGATCGAACACCACCGGGACGCCAAAGTCCTCCAGCCGGTCCGCGACGACATGCGCGATCGCCGCCGAGCCGAGCATACCGATCTTCACGGCATCTGCGCCGATATCAGACATGCAGGCGTCAATCTGCGCCGCAACCATTTCCGGCGACAGCACTTCCACCGCTTTCACACCCAGTGAGTTCTGCGCAGTGACGGCAGTGATCGCAGTCATGGCATAGCCGCCGAGCATCGTGACCGTCTTGATGTCGGCCTGAATGCCCGCACCGCCAGAGCTGTCGGAACCGGCGATCGAAAGGATGCGAGGTATCTGATTGGACATCACACTCCCCTACCTGTTCGTGTCGAACGGAAGTCAGCTATCCCTTGTAATAGCGAAGCTTCGAAGGCGGATGGGCATCCTGATGCCGCTTCGCACGAGTGGGCCGATCAACCAGTTCGCCCCCACAGTTAGGGCAAAGATCGTCCAGATCGTCCGCGCATTCGGCGCAGAAGGTGCATTCGAAACTGCAGATAAAAGCGCCCGGCGCCTCCGCCGGCAGGTCAGCGCCGCAGCGTTCGCAATCCGGGCGCATTTCCAGCGCCATCAGGCAGCCGCCTGTTCAACAGCGCGGCAGATCGACGCGACCGCCGCTTCCACTTCCCCCGCATCGTCGCCTTCCGCCATGACGCGGATCACCGGTTCGGTGCCCGAAGGACGGATCACCAGCCGCCCCCTGCCGTTCAGCGAAGCCTCTGCATCGGCAATCGCGGCCTTGACGCTTTGCGCCTCCAGCGGTTTCCCGCCAGCGAAGCGCACGTTGCGCAGCAATTGCGGCACCGGATCAAATAAGTGCAGCAGCTCGCTCGCCCGTTTGCCCGACTGGATCAGCGCGGCCAGCACTTGCAGCGCCGCCACCGTGCCGTCACCGGTGGTGCCATGGTCAAGCAGGATCATGTGCCCCGATTGCTCACCACCGACGTTGAAGCCGCCTTCGCGCATGCGTTCCAGCACATAGCGGTCACCCACCTTCGTGCGTTCGAGCGCGAGGCCCCGCCCGCCAAGGAAGCGCTCCAGCCCCAGGTTCGACATCACCGTCGCCACTACGCCGCCGCCGCGCAATTCGCCGCGAGCGGCAAGCTGGCTGCCGATCAGGGCCATGATCTGGTCACCGTCCACGACCTGGCCCTTTTCATCTACCACGATCAGCCGATCGGCATCGCCGTCCAGCGCGACGCCGATATCGGCGCCGGAGGACACCACCGTCTCCTGCAGCAGGCTGGGATGCGTCGATCCGCACCGCTCATTGATGTTCTTGCCGTTGGGATTGATGCCGACCGAGATGATTTCCGCCCCCAATTCCCAGAAGGCCGATGGCGCCACCTGATATGCCGCGCCATTGGCGCAATCGACAGCGATCTTCAGGCCATCGAGCCGTACGGTAGAGGGCAGCGATCCCTTGACCGCATGAATATAGCGGCCCCGCGCATCGTCGATGCGGCGGGCCCGGCCGATGTCAGCGGACGCCGCGAGCGGCAGCTCCTCCCCCAGCATCTTCTCGATCGCCAGCTCATCTTCGTCGGAAAGCTTGAAGCCGTCGGGGCCGAACAGCTTGATGCCGTTATCCTCATAAGGATTGTGGCTGGCGGAGATCATCACACCTACGTCAGCGCGCAGTTCGCGCGTCAGCAGGGCGATTGCGGGGGTCGGCAAAGGGCCGGTGAGCACCACGTCCATCCCGACCGAGGTGAACCCGGCAACCAGCGCATTCTCCAGCATGTAGCCGGAAAGGCGCGTATCTTTGCCGATCACGACGCGGTGGCGATGCGCTCCACGCAGGAAGCGGGTGCCAGCCGCCTGACCGACCTTCATGGCGGTAGCGGCGGTCATCGCGCCCTGGTTGGTGCGGCCGCGAATGCCGTCTGTACCGAAGAACTGTTTGCTCATGATCGAACCGTGTGCGCGTGGAACCAGTGGCGAATTGCTATGTCGCGCCGGCTTGCTAATGTCACGGCCTCAATTTTCCAGGACCCGCATGAACGAAACCAGCACTGCCGCCCGAATGCCCGAAATCCGCGTTCCGGGCACGCTGACGCTGTGCGGACTTATCGCCGGGCTGGCGTTGGGCATGGCCCTGAATGGCACGGCGGCGCTGCCGACACTCCTGGAAGTCGCGAGACCGCTCGGCGCTTTCTGGCTGAAGGCGCTGAAAATGACGATCCTGCCGCTGGCGGCCGGCCTGATGTTCACCGGAATTGTCGAGACGGCAGCCGCAGCCAATGCCGGCGCCATGGCCCGGCGCACGCTCGGTCTGATCGTCGGCATATTGGCGGCAAGCGCGATGCTGGGGGGCACGCTGATGCCGCTGCTGCTGCATCTGTTTCCGGCCCCCGCCCCGGCCCCCGCCATCGCCACGCCCCTGGCTATGCGGCTCACCCCGCAGTTGCCGGGACTTGGCGACTTCCTCGCATCCCTGGTTCCGTCTAACATCGTAGCCGCCGCGGCCGACGACGCCATGCTGCCGGTAATCGTCTTCGTCGCCTTGTTCGCCGCCGCAACCACGCGCCTTGCCGAAACGCCGCGCCGCCAACTCGCTTTGCTGTTCGAAGGACTGGCCGGCGCGATGATAGTCGTGATCGGCTGGGTGTTGATGGCAGCGCCGCTCGGCGTCTTCGCGCTTGGCCTGTCCCTCTCAGCCAGCAGCGGGGCGGCGGCCATCGGAACCTTGGCGCATTACATCGTGCTGGTCTCCACCCTGGGCGCGGTGTTCCTCCTAAGCGCCTATCCGCTGGCGGTGCTGGCGGGGCGCAAGCACCCCTCCGCCTTCGCGCGGGCTGCGCTGGCGGCACAGGTCGTGGCAATTTCCACGCAGAGTTCGCTCGCCAGCGTGCCGGCCATGCTGGCATCCTGCCGGGACCTGAGGGTCAGGCCAGCGACGGCCGAGTTCGTGCTGCCGCTGGCTGTCACCCTGTTTCGAGCGACCAGCCCGGCGATGAACATGGGCGTCGCCATCTACGCCGCGCACATGGCAGGCTATCCCCTCACCCCGACCGCCATCGCAGCCGGCGGATTGGTTGCCTTCGTTACGACCTTCGGCACCGTTTCCCTCCCCGGCACGATCAGCTTCATCGCCTCCACCGGCCCGATCACGGCCGCGATGGGCGCCCCGCTCTGGCCCCTTGGCGTGCTGGTGGCGGTGGAAATGCTGCCTGACGTGATGCGCACGGTAGCCAACGTGACAATGGACGTGGCGATAACGAGTGCGGTAGACGAGGGGATGGGCAGTTAACCCATCCGCTTCTTAAAGTGATTTCCAATAACACCGACCAATAAACCTGCGGTCATAATGCTTTGAAGGTGTGACACATCTTCGCTGCTCAGCCAGCGCCAACAAAGTGGCGCGGCCATATGCCAGAGCCAAACCGCACCAATTGCTACGATAAATCCGGCGGTGAGCCAAAGCGCTATAATGGCGATCAATTCAAAATGATGACGAAACCGCTGGTTGCGGTCAAGTTCACGCTGAACTGCGTCCTGTTCCAATTCTTCGGGCGTCGAGTTCTGCGACAACAACTCCATTTCGGCCCAGGCTTTATGAACCGAAGCACTTTCGTTCGAAGCGTCTTGCTCAACAGGTGGTAAGCCCGGTATCTGCGGCGGTATTCCACCGCCCTGCTCAGGCGGCGGTTCCGTTTCGTTCACGCGACAAACGCTGATAATGAGCGGCAATTAGGTCGTTGTTGATTACGGTACCGAATGCGCCTGGGCGATAAGTCTGCGCCCAAGGCGTTTGCGGCATATGGGTAATGTTTGACAAGGCAATGCCATCCATATTGCCGTAGATGTTGAACACCTGACGTACCATATCGTTCTCGTAATAATCCAGCTGACCTTGCGGTGCCCACATGGGAGCCAACACTGGCCCCCGTCCGAAACTGCGAACGCCATTGTAAACGTCGCGGACAACGGGCCCATACTGCCAAGCTTCAACCGGCTGTGCGATAAGTGGGCGGCCGTTCAACCCCAGCATCCAACCGTGAGCTATGTATACAAGCTTCAAGACTTGCATGGGGGTCAACGACCGCCCTTGCTCTCTCGCGAGTTCAAGAAAGCGGTTCGCGACGATGCGTGCATCAGCCATTTCGAACCCTTCTAAGACAATTTCTAGGCAAATCACGTCAGACCATGCAGCGCATATACGCATTCATCGATGTTTCCGCAATGTTCTCTTTTCTTTTCGAGCGGTCACCGCGAGATGACGCGATTGGGAGGGGCAACTCCAGCCCTACTCCTCCAACTCGATGTCCCAGTAAAGCCAATCGCGCCACGTCTCATGCAGGTAATTGGGTGGAAAGCCCCGGCCGCGTTCCTGGAGTTGCCAGCTGGTCGGGCGGATCGGTTGCACCAGCGGGGGCATCTTCGCCTGTTGTGGCGTGCGGCCGCCCTTCTTGAGATTGCAGGGCGCACAAGCGGTGAGGATATTTTCCCAGCAGGTGCGCCCACCCAGGCGGCGGGGGATCACATGGTCGAATGTCAGGTGATGCGGGCTGCCGCAATACTGGCAGGAGAACCGGTCCCGCAGGAACAGGTTGAAGCGGGTGAACGCGGGAAACTCGCTAGGTTTCACGTATTGCCGCAGCGCAATCACCGAAGGGATCTGCATCGTCCAACTGGGGCTATGCACCGCACGCTCATAGCTGGAGACGATATCCACCCGTTCGAGCACCACCGCCTTGATCGCCGTCTGCCACGGCCAAAGGCTTAACGGGTAATAGGACAGCGGCGTGTAGTCCGCATTCAGCACCAAGGCAGGGCAGTCTGAAAGACTTCGGGAGGGATCATCCTCCGCGCTGCGGAACCGGGCCGCGCGCTCAATCAGCTCCGACTTGAGCATGGCCTCCTGTCGCAGGCCGCCATTGCGGTTTGATGGCAATGCATAGGCTTATATGCAGCATTTGGGAGACTCGCCGTCAAGCGATCAGTGCGACGGACTGCTGACAATCCACAGGCCCACATCTAAAACGCGGCAATGGTCCGCACCCGCTTCGCCCCCAGTCCTAACGGCCCGCTGCACCTGGGCCATGCTTATGCCGCCGTGGTCGCGCATGACCTGGCGCGCGAGCAGGGCGGATCGTTTCTGTTGCGTATTGAGGACATCGACGGAGAGCGCAGCCGCATCGAGTTCGTAGAGGAATTTATCCTTGATCTGAAATGGCTGGGCCTTGCCTGGGACGGCGAGGCGGTGTTCCAGTCCGCTCGCCTCGACTGCTACATCAAGGCGGGGGAAAGGCTCAAGGCCATGGGCCTGCTTTACCCCTGCCACTGCACGCGCGCCGAGATCGCCGCCGCCGCGAATGAGGCGGGACCGGACGGCCCGGTTTATCCCGGCACCTGCCGGCACCGCGCAGTCGACCCCATCGGCGCAGCGTGGCGGCTCGATGTCGCCCAGGCGATGGAAATCGCAGGGCCGCTTGAATGGGTCGATGCGCTTGCCGGCCCGCAGAGAGCGAGCCCGCAGATTTTCGGGGACGTCGTGCTGCTGAGAAAGGATCTTCCCGCCAGCTATCATCTGGCCGCCACGCTGGATGACGCAGCGGACGGGATCACACTGGTCACTCGCGGGATGGATCTGTTCCCTGCGAGCCATGTCCACCGTCTGCTCCAGGCCCTGCTCGGCCTGCCGGTGCCGGTCTGGCACCATCACGGGTTGCTAATCGAGGCGGACGGCCGCAAGCTAGCCAAACGGCGCGGATCGCCCTCCTTGGCAGACCTGCGCCGCGCGGGAGCGGACGGCCGCGCGATCGCTGACACCTTGCGCGCGCACCGCTTCCCCGCTGGCATTTCACTGTCGCAGGTCTTACATGATGCGGCATGAGCTACATTCTTGTCCCCATCATCGTCGTGCTGATGATAATGGTCGTCTACAGCCTGGTGCGCGGCATTGTGGCGTTCATGAACAGTACGAAGGAAGACCTGAACCGCGATCCGAGCATGACCGGGCCGACGCCCAACCAGGTCCTGCAGAACAAGATGATGTTCAACCGCATCAAGTATCAGGCCGCCGCAGTGCTCGTCTGCGCCTTGCTGCTGGCGATGACGCGTTAGACTTGGGACCCGTCGCCCGTACCCCGCACTTTCGCGCTGACTGGAAATAGCATTGGTCCGGCTCAACAAGATCTATACCCGTACCGGCGATGGCGGCACGACCGGCCTGGTCGATGGATCACGCCTTCCCAAGCATGACGCGCGCATGGAGGCGATCGGCGCGATCGATGAAGTGAACAGCGCCATCGGGCTTGCCATTTGCACCCTGCAAGGCGCGCCGCACGCCGCGGCTCTGGCGCACATTCAGAACGACCTCTTCGATCTGGGCGCCGATCTCGCGACGCCGGGAGATGACTTTGCTCCCGGCGAGATGACGCTGCGGATCGTTTCCGCTCAGGTGGAATGGCTGGAAGCTGCCATAGACACCCTTAACGAGGACCTGCAGCCGCTTAAAAGCTTCATCCTACCCGGTGGCAGCGAAGCCGCAGCGCGCATTCACGTCGCCCGCGCATCAGTTCGCGCAGCCGAACGCAGGGCGACGGCTCTCGCGGCCGCGCAGCCGGTGAACCCGGCCGCCCTCGCGTATATCAACCGGCTGAGCGACTACCTCTTCGTCCTTGCCAGGGCCGTGAACGAGAATGGCGGCGGCGACGTGCTTTGGGTGCCCGGCGCGAACCGCGTGGTTCCTTCGCCGGACGCAGACCGCTAGCCACCAGCGCTGATTCAGGATTTCGAGAGAGGGAGTAAAATCGTGCGGACAGTCGGTATCATCGGTGCGGGCATCATGGGCTCTGGCATCGCGCAGACCGTGGCGAGTAAAGGCATGGACGTAGTCCTTACGGACATCGGTTTGGAAGTGGCGGAAAAGGGCAAATCCGGCATCGCCAACGGTCTGTCCAAGCTGGTCGCCAGGGAGAAGATGAGCCGGACCGATGCCGACGCCTTACTGGCGCGGATCACGCCTGCCGCCGACTATTCCGCGATGTCCGGCTGCGATCTCATCATCGAAGCCGCCACCGAGCGCGAGGACATCAAGGCAAAGATTTTCGAGGCGGCCGGCAAAGTGCTTGGCGCGAATGCGATAATGGCTTCGAACACCAGCTCGATTCCGATCACGCGCATGGCCGCCAACTCACCTGATCCAGCGCGG
The DNA here is from genome assembly GCF_036733805.1 of Novosphingobium sp. Lineage (GTDB taxonomy): Bacteria > Pseudomonadota > Alphaproteobacteria > Sphingomonadales > Sphingomonadaceae > Novosphingobium. Next base: position 17,900 of record NZ_DAIMZT010000026.1, read on the forward strand.
TTCTGCGGCCTCCATTTCTTCAATCCGGTCCCGGTCATGGGACTGGTGGAAGTGATCCCCGGCCTCGCGACGTCGCAGGAGACGATCCAACGCATGAAGGCTTTTGGTGAGACGCTGGGCAAGACCGTGGTGCTTGCCGGAGACGAACCGGGCTTTGTGGTCAACCGCATCCTCTGCCCCATGCTGAATGAGGCGATTTTCGTACTTGGCGCCGGCATCGGCTCGGTAGAGGATATCGATGCGGGCTGCCGTATCGGGCTCAATCATCCGATGGGGCCGCTGACGCTGGCCGATTTCGTGGGTCTGGACACGCTTTACGAGATCATGAAGGTGTTTCATTCGACCACCGGCGATCCGAAATACCGGCCGGCGCCGCTGCTGCAGAAATATGTCGAAGCGGGCTGGTATGGTCGCAAGACGGGCCGGGGCTTTTACGATTATTCAGGCGAGAAACCGGTCCCGACGCGGTAAGATCGCGTCCGGCTTGCCTTGAACGGGCTCGTGGGAACGGCATGTCGCTTCATACCGTTATCCGGTCGAAGGAGAAGTCCGATGACCGAACGCCCCCACGACCTGGCCCCCGAAACCGTCAATGACGAGCAGCAGGAAGCGGAAACCCAGGCACAGTCCGTGACGGATGATGCAAGGACCAGATCAATTTCCATTCTCGGCCTTGAACAGAGCAAAAAGCTTTCCGGCAGCTTCGGTCCGGTCGACGCGCAGGATCTGGTAGATCATCTCAATCAGATGGACACCAGCGGCACCATCGACATGAGCGCCTACAATGGCGAAGAGACCATGGACGATTTCGAAGGGAAGTATGGCCGAGCCGGCGTGGCCGACAAGCGTTTCAAAGACGACGACAGTTAAATTCGCCGAACGATCCGTGTAACCAATTCTTAGTTGCGCGCCGGTATTTCTCCCGATGTTTTTTGGGAGCAGTAGCGTGCGCGCAGCCGGAGATGAAAGGCGCCTCCTCGGTCAAAGCGGTTACTGGAGCCGCTTCGCCGTCTACATGATAGGCGTGCCGGTGCTGCTTCTCGTCGGCGCTTATTCGCTGCTCACACGCAGTTTCGCCCTCGGCATCCTTTCGATCCTGGGCATTTTCCCGCTGGCGATCTGGTTCCGCTTCGTGATGATGCGGCGGTGCCGCGACATCGGCTGGCCGGCCTGGCTGCCCTGGACCGCGCAAGCCCTGCAAATTCTCATGTTTTTCATGATCGTATCTGGCGCCGCGACCGGCCGCACCGCGGCCTTGCGCGCGACCTCTTCGGGCTCGCTGCTGATCGCCTTTGTCGATTTCGTTTTCGTCATTACGCTCGGCTGCATCGGCAGCAGGGATGTCCTCGATTATCGCGAGGTCTTCGGCGATGCTCAATTGCATGGTGCAGAAAAAGCCAGGGCCGCGGTGACTTATCGCCCCGATGAGATGGAGGAAGGACCCGAAACAGCCCGCTTGCGCGAGGATGCCGCGATCGCCCGCGCGCTGGAAGCCTATCGCAACAGTTCGGCCGTCGTCCGGCCCAAGGCTCCGGCCTCACGCCCCGCCGGATTCGGCCGCAAGGGACTTTGACGGAAATTTCAGCGATCGGTTGAAGGCGTCTTGGCCCACGGATTGACAGGCTTCTGCGGAGCCGGCGTCGCGTTGCCCAGGATATTCGCAGCGGCGGCAACCTGTGCGCCAGGATCATTGGACGAGGTGTCCTGGTGCTGCGA
>NZ_DAIMZT010000026.1:19715-40624 GCF_036733805.1 Novosphingobium sp.
GTCGCCAAGACCCGCCGCCAGCCCGCCGGTTTCGGCACGACCCTTTTCCAGCTTATCCAGCACCGCCTTTGCGCGACTGATGACCTTCGGCGGTATCCCCGCCAACCGCGCGACGGCAAGGCCATAGCTGCGATCGGCCGGACCCTCCGCCACTTCATGAAGCAGAAGGAGGTCGCCCTTCCACTCCCGCGCGCGAACGTGATGCAGAGACAGCGCCTCGCAGGTTTCCGCCAATCGCGCCAGTTCATGGTAATGCGTGGCGAAAAGACAGCGGCAGCGGTTCGTCTCGTGGACAGCCTCGGCCACGGCCCAGGCCAGCGCGAGGCCGTCGTACGTGGAAGTGCCGCGCCCCACCTCGTCAAGTATCACGAAGCTGCGTTCAGTGGCCTGCGAAAGAATCGCGGCGGTCTCCACCATTTCGACCATGAAGGTCGAACGCCCGCGCGCAAGATTGTCCGAAGCGCCGACGCGGCTGAACAGACGGTCGACCATCCCGATACGCGCCGCCTTGGCCGGCACGAAGCCGCCGGCTTGCGCCAACAGCACGATCAGCGCGCTCTGCCGAAGAAAAGTCGATTTGCCGCCCATATTGGGGCCGCCGATCAGCCAGAGCCGGTCATGCGTGCCGAGCCGGCAATCATTAGCGACAAAGGGCTCACCCTGATTTGCAAGCGCTGCCTCGACCACGGGGTGACGGCCACCCTCGATATCGAGCGAGAAGCCCTCCACCACCTGCGGACGCGCCCATCCGCCTTCCGCCGCCCGTTCCGCCTGCCCGGCCGCAACGTCGATGCGCGCAAGCGCAGCGGCGGTGCGAGCGATCTTGTGCCGAGCCGCCATCGCTTCACTCACTAACTCCTCAAAGTGCGCATCCTCAGCGGCAAGCGCGTGAACGCCGGCTTCGGCGATGCGGCTCGCTTCCTCATGCAAGGCGAGCGCGTTGAAGCGCATGGCGCCGGCCATAGTCTGACGATGGGAGAAGCCGCTGTCGGGTTCCAGCAGCTTATCCGCGTGACGCTGGGGCACTTCGATGAAATAGCCGAGGACGTTGTTGTGCTTGATCTTGAGGGCGGCGACGCCTGTCTGCTCTCGATATTTTGCTTCAAGCGCGGCGATTGCCCGGCGCGCATTGCCCGCGATCCGGCGCAATTCGTCCAGCGCCGCGTCATAGCCGGCGGCGATATATCCGCCCTGTCCCCGCTCAGTGGGCGGCGCCGGCACCAGCGCCCGTTCGAAATGATCCACCAGCGCGCCATGGCCGCCGAGATCGGGCAGCAGCGCTTTAAGCAACATCGGCAAATCCTCCCGCCGCGCAAGCCAATCCGCAGCCATGCGCGCACCGGAAAGACCATCGCGAAGCTGACCGAGATCGCGGGGAGAGCCTCTGCCCGCAACGACCCGGCCCAGCGCGCGGCCCACGTCAGGCAGCGCACGCAGGGCGGCACGCACGTCCTCACGCAGCAGGGCATCTTCGTGGAACCACTCGACCAGTTCCAGCCGCTCTGCGATGGCCGCGCAGTTCGTCAGCGGCGCGGATAAATCTTCCGCAAGCTGGCGAGCGCCGGCGCCAGTGACGCAGCGGTCGATCGCATCGATCAGACTACCCTTACGACCGCCGGTCGAGGATTCGAGGATTTCCAGGCTCGCTCGCGTCGCTCCATCCATAGCGAGGGTCGCCTCGCCTGAGCGCGAAGCAGGGGGCAAGAGCAGCGGCAGCTTCCCGCGACCGACATGATCCAGATAAGCGATGAGCCCGCCGGCGGCGGCCAGCATGGCGCGGGTGAAGGAGCCGAAGCCATCAAGCGTGGCGACGCCATGGATCAGCTTCAATCGCGCTTCGCCGCCTTCCGAGGAGAACTCATGGCCCGAACGGCTTATGGCGCCCTCGGGCGCCCCTTCCCAACCATCGGGCAGCACCAGTTCGATTGCTCCGAGCCGGGCCAGAACGGCGGACAGATGCTCCGGCGGGCATTCCTCCAGTTCCATTCGGCCGGTCGAGATATCGCAGGCGGCGATCCCGGCAACCCCGCGCACCTCGCAGGCGGCGGCCAGCACATTGGCCCGGCGCGGCTCCAGCAAGGCTTCCTCGGTCAGCGTGCCGGCCGTGACGAAACGCACGATGTCGCGCGCGACCAACGCCTTCGAACCGCCGCGCTTCTTTGCTTCCGCCGGCGTTTCCACTTGTTCGGCAATGGCGACCCGGCAACCGGCCTTTATGAGGCGAGCCAGATAGCTTTCTGCCGAATGGACCGGCACGCCGCACATCGGGATGGCGACCCCATTGTGTTCACCACGCGTCGTGAGTGCAATGTCGAGAATCTGGCTTGCGATCTTTGCATCATCGAAAAACAGCTCAAAGAAGTCTCCCATCCGGTAGAACAGCAGGCAATCGCCCGCTTCCTCGCGCAGAGCGAGATACTGAGCCATCATCGGGGTTGCGCCGGGATTCATGGATGTCAGCGTTAGCGCCCCGTTTCCGCGTTTGTGAAGCGCGGTTTTCGATCCTTTCCCCTATCGCGTCGCCCCAACATTCGTTAGGGCCTGCAGCGGATGCGGGAGATTTAGCTTGTCCGAGAAAAGCAAGGTCCAATTCACTGAGCGTGAGGCGCTGTTCTATCATGAGACCATCCGCCCCGGTAAGATCGAGATTATCGCCAGCAAGCCGATGGCGACGCAGCGCGACCTCTCGCTCGCCTATTCGCCCGGCGTTGCTGTGCCGGTGCAGGCGATCGCGGACAATCCGCAGACCGCTTACGATTATACCGCGAAGGGCAATCTGGTTGCGGTGATCTCCAACGGGACGGCGATCCTGGGTATGGGCAACCTGGGGGCGCTGGCTTCAAAGCCGGTGATGGAAGGCAAGGCCGTGCTGTTCAAGCGCTTTGCCGACGTCGATTCGATCGATATCGAACTTGCCAGCGAGGATACCGAAGCGCTGATCGAGGCGATCGCGATGATGGAGCCGAGCTTCGGCGGCATCAACCTGGAAGACATCAAGGCGCCCGAGTGCTTCATCATCGAGCAGACCCTGCGCGAGCGGATGAACATCCCTGTCATGCATGACGACCAGCATGGCACCGCAATCATCGCCGCCGCCGGCCTTATCAACGCCTGCCACCTGACCGGGCGCGATCTGGACAAGGTCAAAGTCGTGGTCAACGGCGCCGGCGCATCGGCGCTTGCCTGCACCGCCCTTATCAAGTCGATAGGCGTCCGCCACGAAAATGTGATCGTCTGCGATTCCAAGGGCGTCATCTACCGCGGCCGCGATAACGTGGACCAGTTCAAGTCGGCGCATGCGGTCACCACAGACAGGCGCACGCTTACCGAAGCGCTCAAGGGCGCTGATGTGTTCCTTGGCCTTTCCGTCGCGGGTGCGGTGACGCCGGACATGGTTAAGGACATGGCCGATCAACCGATCATCTTCGCGATGGCCAACCCCGATCCGGAGATCACCCCGCCGGAAGTCAAGTCGGTCCGGCCCGACGCGATCGTCGCTACGGGCCGTTCGGACTATCCGAACCAGGTCAACAACGTACTGGGTTTTCCCTTCATCTTCCGCGGCGCGCTGGACGTTCACGCCACCGCCATCAATGAAGAGATGAAGATCGCCGCCGCCCACGCCATCGCTGAGCTTGCGCGCGAACAAGTGCCCGAAGAAGTAGCAGCCGCTTATGGCGAAGTGCAGCAGTTCGGGCATGAATATATCATTCCCGCGCCGTTCGACCCCCGCTTGATGGAAGTGGTGCCATCCGCCGTCGCCAAGGCGGCAATTGATTCAGGCGTAGCTCGCAAGCAGATCGAGGATTTCGACGTCTACCGCCACGAGCTCAAGGCGCGCCTCAATCCGACCACCTCGGTGCTGAGCGGCGTCTATGCCCAGGTCAGGGCGAACCCCAAGCGCGTGATCTTCGCCGAGGCGGACAACGAAGTGGTGCTGCGCGCCGCCATCCAGTATCGCGAGTTCGGCTACGGCGAACCGGTGTTGGTTGGGCGAACCCAGGTGATCCTCGACAGGATGGCGGAGCTGGGCGTTGCCGATCCCGAGAGCTACGAGATCGAGAACTCGATGGTTTCGATCCACGTCGCGCCGATGGTGGAAATGCTTTACGAACGTCTGAAGCGCCGCGGTTTCCTCCAGCGCGACGTGCAACGCATGTGCAACACGGATCGCAACGTCTTCTCGGCCGGGCTGCTCAAGATGGGCGTGGCCGACGCCATGATTACCGGCATGACCCGTCCGTTCGCCCAATCGATGCGGGACGTGCGCCGCGTGCTTGATCCGGCGGAAGGAAAGCTGCCCTTCGGCATTCATATGCTGGTTGGCAAGACGCATACGGTGTTCATGGCCGACACCACCATCAACGAACGCCCGAATGCGGAACAGCTCGCGTTGATAGCCACCGAGACCGCAGCCGTCGCTCGAAAGCTGGGCCACGAGCCACGCGTCGCCTTCCTCAGCTATTCGACATTCGGCAACCCCTCCGGCAAATGGCTCGACACCATCCGTGACGCCGTCCACATCCTCGACGCGCAGAACCCCGGCTTCGAATATGACGGCGACATGGCGCCGGATGCCGCGCTTAACCCGAAGATCATGGCGCTCTATCCGTTCTGCCGTCTATCAGCCCCTGCCAATGTCCTCATCATGCCCGGCCTGCAATCCGCCAACATCTCCGCGAAGCTCCTGCGCGAGATTGGCGGCGCGACCAATATCGGACCGATGCTGCTGGGCATGGAAAAGCCGGTGCAGATCGTGCCGATGACCTCGATCGCACCCGATCTGCTGACTTCCGCCGTGCTTGCGGCGGCGGGGATCGTGGATTGAACTCGACCAGCAGCTGGAACGCAATGATGAGCCGGTATTCGCTCCCGGGATTCGACCTCGCCGCATTCGTCGAAGCGACGCTGGCGGAAGATCTGGGCGTCGGTCTTCCCGGCGGCGGCCATGACGTCACTTCGGAAAGCGTGATCGATGCTGACGCGCGATTCTCCGGCGTGATGGATTCGCGCGACGCAATCACTGTGGCCGGCTTGCCGATTGCCGCCGCCTTCTTCCACAAGCTCGATCCCGACATGGAGGTCGAGCTTCTCGTCGAGGAAGGACAACGGGCCGAGCCGGGCACGGACCTGATGCGCCTTACCGGCAATGCGCGCGCAATGCTTACGGCGGAGCGCTGCGCGCTTAATACCATCCAGCACTTGTCGGGCATTGCGACCATGACGCGGCAATATGTCGATGCGATGCGCGACCCCGACGGACAGGCTTCGGCCATTCTGCTCGATACGCGCAAGACTATCCCCGGCCTGAGGCACCTGGAAAAATACGCAACCCGCATGGGCGGCGCTCAGAACCACCGGATGGGCCTGTGGGATGCGGCGATGATAAAGGACAATCACGTGCTGGTCGCCGGCGGCGTGGGTCCCGCAGTTGCCCGCGCGAGAGCCGCAGGCGTCGCCAGGATCATCTGCGAGGTCGATCATCTCGAACAGATCGAGCCGGCCATCCAGGCCGGCGCACATCATTTGCTACTGGACAACATGGGGCTGGAAATGCTGCGGGAAGCAGTCGCACTGGTGGCCGGCCGAGTGCCCACCGAAGCTTCCGGCGGAGTCAATCTGGCGACGATCGGCGCGATCGCGGCGACCGGCGTTACGTATGTGTCCGCGGGACGCTTGACACAGAGCGCGCCGGCCGCCGACATCGGCCTGGACTTCACGCCGCTGTGAAGGCGTGGGCGGCGCTGTTTGGCCTGCTACCGGCGCCGGCCATGGCGCAAGCCTACCAATGCACTTTGCCGCAGACGCTTGCATCGGTAGCCCCGATTAAACCGGACGGCGCGCCCCGCAAAACACCGGTCGCGGGATATACCCTGACGGCAAGTTGGTCGCCGGACTATTGCAAGACCAGCGGCGATACCCGTTCGATGCAGTGCTCCGGGACCAACGGCCGCTTCGGCTTCATTCTTCACGGCCTCTGGCCCGAGGGCAGGCGCGACCCTCCGCCGCAGTGGTGCAGGTCTGCGCCACCGCCACCGCCAGCCCTGCTGCGCCGGCACTTATGCCTGACGCCATCACCTCAGCTTCTCGCTCACGAATGGGCCAAGCACGGCACTTGCATGACCCGACGCCCCGAAACTTTCTTCCAGGTCAGCGCCGTTCTCTGGGAATCGATTCATTGGCCCGACGCGGACACGCTATCGCAAAAGGACGGATTGACTGCCGGCGACCTGCGCGACGAGTTCCTGGCCCTGAACAAGGGCTGGCGCCGCGAAGCCGTGGGGCTGAACATCAACCCCACGGGCTGGCTGCGCGAGATACGTCTCTGTTACGACAAGCGCTTTCGTCCGGCCCGTTGCCCGCCTGAGCGGTTCGGGCCATCGGATGCGACTATGCTGAAAATCTGGCGTGGATTGTAACAGGCCCTGCCGCATTTTTTCCGAAGCATCACAGCGGGATCACAGCATGACTGACACGATCGAACTCATCCGCGCCTATTACGACGCCTTTAACAAGGGCGATGCGCAAGGCATGCTTGACCTGCTCGCCGAAGACGTCGTGCACGAACCCAGTCAGAGCGCACCGCGCCACGGCAAGCAGCAGTTCGCCGCTTTCCTTGAGCATATGAACCGCAGCTACCGCGAAAAGGTGATCGATCCCGTGCTGATGGGCACGCCTGACGGAACGCGGGCGGCAGCCGAGTTCATGCTGGAAGGCGAATATCTGCAAACCGACGCCGATCTGCCGCCCGCGAGCGGACAGCGGTACAAGCTGCGAGTGGGCGCCTTCTTCCTGGTGGAAAGCGGCCTGATCCGGCGTGTTTCCAACCACTACAACCTTGCTGACTGGATTGCGCAAGTCGAGGGCCGCTGACGTCGGCGCACGAGCGCCGAATCACCGCCGCGTGCGAAAGAACTTTCGCAACAGTTCGGCCGCTTCGACTTCTCCGATACCCGTATAGACTTCCGGCCGGTGCATGCATTGCTCCTGTTCGAACACGCGGGCGCCGTGTTCGACAGCCCCACCTTTGGGATCGGGCGCACCGTAATAGAGCCTTGCGATCCGCGCATGAACGATGGCCCCGGCGCACATGGCACAGGGTTCGAGCGTCACCCAAAGATCGCAGTCTTCCAGCCGCTCGTTGCCCAAGGCCCGCGCCGCGCTGCGAATCGCCTCCATCTCGGCGTGACTGGTGGGGTCGCAGCGCTCACGCGGACCGTTGCGGCCGGTCGCGATCACCTGGCCGTCCTTGACCACCACCGCACCGATCGGCACTTCACCGGCAGCCTCGGCCTCGCGCGCTTGCGCCAGAGCCATTTGCATATATTCGGGAAGAGGCCAGCGGTTCATGCCATTGCGCTAGCGCTTGGAGAATGCGCAGGCAACTTTGCCGCTGGAAACTTGACCTTGCCGGGGTGAATCGGTAAGGGCGCGCCTTCCCGTGCAAACGGCCACAGAATTTTCGAGCGAGAAAGACCATGTCCCGCATCTGCGAACTGACCGGCAAGAGCCGCCAGGTCGGCTGCAACGTCAGCCACGCCAACAATAAGACCAAGCGCGTCTATCTGCCCAATCTGCAGAACGTAACGCTGATGTCGGAAGGGCTGGAGCGCAGCTTCAAGTTCCGCGTCTCGACGCATGGCCTGCGCTCGGTCGAGCACAATGGCGGCCTCGACAACTGGCTGCTGAAGACCGCTGACGCCAAGCTGAGCGCCCGCGCCGTCAAGGTGAAGCGCGAGCTGAAGAAGAAGCAGGCCGCCTGATTTCGGGCTCTCTCTTTCGAGAGAGCCGATTTCAAGAGAAACTGGCAAGTCGACTGCGAAAAGGCGTGCGGGATTTCCCGCGCGCCTTTTCGCGTGTCCGGTTATCGGGCCGGCCAAGGCAGCTGGCGCGGGTCGACTGAAAGCTTCCACAGCAGGGTGCGCTGCAAGACGCGCATGTCGTTATCGTCTGACATCAGCCAGATGACGATCCGGTGATCCGATTGGGGCACCACCCCGATCGCCTCGAAATTATCGACGGGCAGCACGGCGGCGAGCGAAGCCAGGGGTATGGAATGCCAAATGCGGCCGGGCCTTAACTGCGCCGTGTCCGCGATCACGATCCGCCCAGCAAACCGCATCGGAAGCGGCCAGAGGAAGCGGCGCATCAGAATAAGCGCGCGCCCGTCCGGCAACAAAGCCATGTCCACGACCGAGAAATTGTCTGGCCCGTCGAATAGGAACTTATGTCCGTCGCGGTGCACGGTGGGATCGCCATCGAACACCACCCCCTCGTGCAGACGGGCCTCCCCCCATGATCGTGTCACTTCCCGAATCGTGATAAAACGCCCGTCAGGCAGCCGCGCCATCGCTTCTGGCCCGGTATTATTGCCCCATCTGGCCATTGTGCGGGGGCGGACCCTGGCCTCCTCCTCCATCCGCGCGTCGAAACGGACGATGGCGTTCTGCCCTTCCAGGCCAAGCCAGTATCGGCCGGTCCTGGAATCATATGCAACCGATTCGGAATCGTGCGCCAGCTTGTCCGTCTTGTCGTCCCGGAAGCTGAACCACCCCGCCTGAGGCCGGTGGGCGGCGGCGGCGGGGGGCGAGAAGCGCAGATATCCCCCTGCGTCATTGACGGCGAGAATATCCCCATTCGGCTGCGGCAACATGGAAGAATAACCGAAAAACCGCCAATCGCGGGAAATCAAATGCCAGGCGCCCTCAAACCGGAAAGGCCCGAGATAACGGGCCAGAACGCGCGGGGGCGGCATGGCGACTGGAACCGCGCTTATACGCAGGTTCTCATCCGGGCGGGGCATATGTCCCCTGCCCCATGTGAGCACCAGCAGCACCGCCAGCAGGGTCGAAAGGGCTATGTTGCGGCGCACAAGGCGTGATTAGTCCCTTTGCCGGACGCTGCAAGGGCTGTCAGTTCATCGGCCCGGTAAAAAGCAGGGGATCGAGCCGTGCTTCCCCCCACTTGAGCGACCAGTGCAAGTGCGGCCCGGTGGCGCGCCCGGTCATCCCTACGCGGCCGATCACCTGGCCCTGTTTCACATGATCGCCCTCTTTCACAAGGACCTGCGAGCAATGCAGAAAGGCGCTGTTAAGGCCCATGCCATGGTCAATCATCAACAGGTTGCCTTCCAGCGTGAACGGGGTCTGTGCCGCCAGGATTACCACTCCATCAGCCGGCGCGACAAAAGGGGTCCCGCTTTGGCCGGTCGTGATGTCGACCCCGGAGTGGTAGGCACCCGGCTCCCCGCGATAAATGCGCTGCGATCCGAAGCGGCCGGAGATGCGTCCTTTCAGCGGCCAAATGAAATGCTGACGCCAGCCTTGGGCGTCCGTCACCATCGCGCGGGCGGCATCGATGCGGGCAAGCTCGGGCCGGCGCAAAGCCATGAACGCTTCGGTGGGGCCTTCGGGCTTGCGCGGAATGTCAACATTCTCGATCCGCCAGGCGCGCGGCGTGATCGCGAGAGGCCATGACGCCACGCTGCCGTCAACAGCGGTAACGGTGAGGACCGCGCTTCGCGCCGCATCGCGATCGAACGCGACGAACCAGGCGCCATCGGTCGCGAGAGGCACCGGCGTCCCGTCCAGCAAAACCGCTCGCGTCCCCGCTGGCACGGTGCCGCGTATCCACCCGCCCTGCGTCAGCTCGCCCGAAAAGGCAGGCCGCTCAGCGCTGCCGCTGGATGCGAAGGCGCGATCGGGGAACAACGGGCCGCCTGGAATTGCTAAGAGCGTACCGATCGCCGCGGCGCAGACCACCGCCGAGCACGCGGCGGTGCCACGCCTCATGCTTGATCGAGCAGGTGCCGCGTGGCGATATCCGCGCTGGCGTAAGGCTCCTGCCGCTCGACGCTCCAGTAACGCAGCGCTTCGAGGGCGATCTTCTCGCCCGTCACGGCACAAGTCACATAGTGGCCGGGGCTAAGCACACGAAAGCCGTTAGGCCCGTAACTGAGCGAAGCGGGGCGATCGGTGAAGGACATAAGCATGGGCATAATCTAGCAAAAGCTGGCCATCAGAACAAATCTCCTTGGCGAGATTCCCCGACCCTGGACCGGGGGACCTTGCGCGGGGACGGTGCGGGCGCACTATGTTCGCCCCCGCCTGAACTAACCGTGACCGCCAGCTTGCCGTCGCGAAATTCAAGCGTCAACGCGCTCTCGCGAGCGGCGCGTTCGCGGCTGGTCAGCGCCCGGCCCTCGTTGTCTGTGACCAAGGCATAGCCGCGCCGAAGCGGCAAACGGGGGTCCAGTTGCGGCAGTACGCGTGCCATCGGCGCCAGGCTATCACGCGCCAGACCCCAGCGACGGACCAGCAAGCCCCGCGCCAGGCCGACGCGCTCAAGACGCTCCCGGCTGGCCTGAATGCGATGGCGCAGCAAAGGAAGCGACAACTTGGCGGCGATCGCTTGAAGACGCTCGCGCTTGCCACGCGCCTCGTCCTGGAGCGCCCGCCGCAGCCGCTCCGACAATTCGTCAAGCTTCTGCGCCTTGGCTGCAAGAATCGTCTCCGGTTTCGGCAAGCGCTGCATGCGCGCTTCCAGTCGTTCGCGTCCCAAGGTCACTGGCCGCAGCGCACAGCGGCGCTTTCGCAACGCTAGTTCGTCAAGCTGGCCTTGCAATTCGGCGCGCACCGGGACCGCCATCTCGGCCGCGGCGGTGGGCGTTGGCGCACGGCGATCCGCGGCGTAGTCGCATAGCGTCGTGTCGGTCTCATGCCCGACGGCCGAGATCACCGGAATGCGCGATTCGGCTACGGCGCGAACGACGATCTCCTCGTTGAAGCTCCACAAGTCTTCGATCGAGCCGCCACCGCGCGCGACTATGACAAGATCAGGGACAAGATCAGGGCGCGGCGCCGGCCCATCCGGTGTCATGGCGGAAAAGCCTCGCACCGCATTTGCGATCTGCTGCGCTGCGCCTTCGCCCTGCACCAGCACGGGCCAAACCAGCACGCGGCTGGGAAAGCGATCGGCGAGGCGATGAAGGATGTCGCGGATCACCGCTCCGGTGGGTGACGTCACGACGCCGATCACATGTGGCAGGAACGGCAGCACCCGCTTGCGCTCCGGCGCGAAGAGCCCTTCCGCCGCTAGGCGCGCGCGCAATTTTTCCAACAGCGCCAGTAATGCGCCTTCGCCGGCGATCTCCATTGTTTCGATGACGATCTGGTATTTCGAGCGGCCCGGATAAGTGGTCAGCTTACCGGTGGCGATCACCTCGATCCCGTCTTCAGGCCGGAAGGCGAGACGCTGGGCACCCCCGCGCCACATGACGCCGTCAATCACGGCCTTGTCATCCTTGAGGCAGCAATAAAGGTGTCCCGAAGCGGCTTGCTTCACGCCCGAAAGCTCCCCGCGCAGACGCACGAAGCCGAACTGGTCCTCCACGGTGCGCTTGAGCAGCGCTGAAATCTCGCTAATGGAAAGCGGCGCGGCGTTGTCCCCGGCCGCTGCCTTCGCTACCAGCGCCCCCATGCGATCATCGCCATCATCGTCGTTTTCGGAAGTGTCATTGAAAGAGCGCGGCAAATGAACATCCTTCTTCTCGGCTCCGGCGGCCGCGAACATGCGCTGGCCTGGAAGCTGACGCAATCCCCGCTCTGCGACACGCTATGGGCCGCGCCTGGCAATCCGGGGATCGCCGAGCATGCGACCTGCATTGCGCTCGACCCGTCGGACCATGCAGCCGTGATCGCCTTCTGCGAGGAAAAGTCCATCGGGCTGATCGTTATCGGTCCCGAAGCCCCGCTGGTGGATGGGCTGGCCGATTCCCTGCGCGCCGGGGGCTTTTCCGTGTTTGGTCCCAGCAAAGCAGCGGCCCAGCTTGAGGGGTCAAAAGGCTTTACCAAAGACCTTTGCGCGCGCGCCAATATCCCGACCGGCGGCTATGTGCGCGTTGCCGACGAGGCTGACGCCATGGCGGCACTGGAAAAGTTCGGCGCGCCCGTGGTCATCAAGACCGATGGCCTGGCCGCTGGCAAGGGCGTGACCGTGGCGATGACCATGGCTGAAGCGCAAGACGCCGTGCGCGACATCTTCGCCGGCCGTTTCGGCAATGCTGGCGCCGAGGCGGTGATAGAGGAGTTCCTGGAAGGCGAAGAGGCCAGCTTCTTCGCGCTTACTGACGGTTCCACCATCGTGCCCTTCGCCTCAGCGCAGGATCACAAGCGGATGGGTGACGGCGATACCGGTCCGAATACCGGGGGTATGGGCGCTTATAGCCCGGCCCCGGTGCTGACGCCCGAGCTGGCGGGCGAAGCAATGACCCGGATCATCGCCCCAACTGTAAAAACCCTCGCCGATGAGGGCATGCCTTATTCCGGCGTGCTGTTCCTGGGCCTGATGCTGACGCGAGAGGGGCCGAAACTGATCGAATACAACTGCCGCTTCGGCGATCCCGAATGCCAGGTCATGCTACTGCGGCTCGAATCGGATCTTGTCGAGCTGCTTCACGCCTGCGCGGAAAACCGGCTGGCCGCGGTCGAACCGCCGCGCTTTTCGGACGACGCGGCGCTGACAGTGGTAATGGCGGCAAACGGCTACCCCGCCACACCCGAAAAGGGCGGCGCGATTGACGGGATAGCCGCGGCCGAGGCCGATGGCGCCAAAGTTTTCCACGCCGGCACCGCACTGAAAGACGGCCAGCTTGTGGCCAATGGCGGCCGCGTGCTCAACGTCACCGCGCGGGGCGCTTCGGTGACAGAGGCCCAACGCAACGCTTATGCGGCGGTCGACGCCATTGTCTTCCCCACCGGCTTTTGCCGACGCGACATCGGCTGGCGCGAAGTGGCCCGCGAAAAGGCCCATGCTTAAGCATTCGAACGCCATTCTGAAGCTGGCGCTGGCGCTGGCGGTGCTGCTCGCCGGAGGCGGCATCGGATTCTATTATGGCATCTTCCTGCCATCGCAGGAGATCCGCCGACAAACGCAAGCCATGGCCGAAAAGAAGGCTGCAGCCGACGCCCAGGGAAAGGCGCTGGCTGATCGAGCGAAGCGCATGCAGGCCGCGCAGACCGAATACGAGGACTGCGTCAACTTCGCCGAGCTTTCTTATAAGCAGCGCTGGACGCAGAGCTGCCAGAGCTTGCACGATGCCGACCAAGCGGCATTTCAGGACTGCTCCGACAATCTCTTCAGCACGCAGGCCGGATGCCTGGCCAAGCACCCGATCCGTCCTGAACGAGACTGCGCCCTGCCGGGCCAGATGGCGCAAGAATTGACTGACGCGCGCGACAAGCGAAAAGCCGAGTGTCTGGCGCGGATGCGGACCGAGCAGGAAGGCGGCCCACCGTTGCCGCCTAATGATCCGGCCGGCGTCTAGCGCACTTCATGGCGGCGGGCACCATCGCCCGCCCTCAGATCAAATCGCCAGGTCGCTCATCCGCTCGGCGACGAACGCCTTGAGATTCGTTTCAGGGCGGGCGCCATAATGCGAGATGATCTCGCTGGCGCAGATAGCCCCCATTCGCAGGCAATCCGCCAGTTTCATGCCGCGGACATGGCCGAACAGGAAACCGGCCGCAAACAGATCGCCGGCGCCGGTGGTGTCAACCACTTTCTCGATCGGCTCGGCGGCGACTTGTTCACGCATACCGCCGGCAATCGCAATCGCGCCTTGAGCGCTGCGCGTCACGACGAGAACCGGAATTTTAGGGGCCAGAGTGGCGACCCCGGTTTCGAAATCATCCTGCTGAGTCAGCGCCGCCATCTCATGTTCGTTGCAGAACAGCACATCGATCTGGCCGGCCTCAATCAGGTCTATGAAATCGGCGCGGTGACGGTCGATCACGAAAGTCTCCGATGGGGTGAAGGCCACCTTGCGGCCCGCCTTGCGCGCCGCGGCAATCGCCTTGCGCATGGCCGCACGCGGCTCTTCCGGATCCCACAGATAGCCTTCCAGATAAAGCACCTCGGCGTCGGCTATCACCGTTTCATCTAGCGCCGCCGCCGGAAGGTAATGCGAGGCGCCAAGAAAGGTGTTCATCGTGCGCTGGCCGTCCGGCGTGACGAAGATTAGGCAGCGTGCGGTCGGCGGATTGCCCGCGCGCGGGGGGACGGTGAACTGAATGCCGCCCGCGCGAATATCATGCGTGAAAACCTCGCCAAGCTGGTCCTGCGCAACCTGCCCGATAAAGCCGCATTTGGCGCCCAACGCCGCCAGCCCGGCCAGCGTATTCGCCGCTGATCCGCCGGAAACCTCGCGCGCCGGGCCCATGGCATCGTAAAGCATCCGGGCCTGATCGGCGTCGATCAGCATCATGCCGCCGCGCGCCAGTCCAAGCTGCTCTATCAGACTTTCCTCGCAATTGGCGATAACGTCGATGATGGCGTTGCCGATAGCGATGACGTCCAGGCTGGGTTGCGTCATGAGAAAGTGGTTTCCTTGAAAAGCCGATGCGCAAATAGCGCGATGAGGCGCGAGTAGCGCGCGGTCCGCCGCTCCGCAAGCATCCGCCGACCAGAGACCGTTGACAGCGTGCAGGTGGCACGCGAAGGCGGGGATCGACCATGAAAGACCTTTACGCGGGGAATCCCCACTGCCGCATCCCCTGTGTGCCGGCCATCTGCTTGCTGACGCTGCTGCTTGCCGCTTGCGGCGGCGGCCAAGTGGCCAGCACACCGCGCCCGACCGGACGAAGCACGGCGATGCCATCCGTGCGCCAGCCCGCGCGCACAACTCTGCATGACCCGCAATTCCAGTCGGCGCCCGGACTACAAGGCGTGATCGGCGCCACACAGAATCAACTCGTTCGCGAGTTCGGCCAACCCCGGCTGGACGTGTGGGAAGGCGATGCGCGCAAGCTGCAGTTCATCGGCACGGCGTGCGTGCTCGATGTCTATCTCTATCCGACTTCCAGCTCCCAGGAGCCCTTGGCAACTTACGCCGACGCGCGCCGTTCATCGGATGGACAAGATGTCGACCGCGCTGCCTGCGTGGCGGCGCTCAGGCAGAAGTAAGTCCCACCTGCACCCGTAAGGCCCGGCGATCGAGTTTGCCCACCATGGTCTTGGGCAAGGATGGAAGCAGGATGACCCGGTCCACGTGCTCATGCTTGCCCAGACGGGCGTTGGCCCAGCTTGCAATCTCCTCCGCATCGGCATGGGCGGCGGGATCTGTCACCATGAAGGCGCGCGGAACCTCGCCGTGATAGGAATCCGGCACACCCAGGACGGCGACCTCGCGAACGGCCGGGTGCCCCAGCAGAACGCGCTCGACCTGGCTGGGAAACACCTTGAAACCGCTCACCGCGATCATGTCCTTGCTGCGATCGACGATTCGCACATAGCCATCTTCATCGATCGTCGCGATATCGCCGGTGCGCAGCCATCGCTTGCCTTCTCGCTCAACGAAAGCATATGCGGCCACCTCCGGCCGGTTCCAGTAGCCCAGCATGACCTGCGGTCCAGCCACCGCCAGTTCGCCGGGTTCGCCGGGTAGCGCATCGCGTGCGGGATCATCCTTGTCCAGCAGGCGCAGGTCTGTGCCGGGAAGCGGGTGGCCGATCGAGCCAGGCAGTTCGCGCCCGTCGAAAGGATTGGTGGACGTTACGCCCGCGGTTTCCGTGAGACCATAACCTTCCACCAGCTTGGCTCCACTTGCCTTTTCAAAGCGGGTCTTCACCGGTCCCGGCAAAGGGGCGCCGCCGGATATGCAGGTGAAAAGGCTGGAAAAATCGGTCCGTCCCATTGCCGGGTGATCCAGCATCGCTTGATACATGGTCGGCACACCCGGCATGGCCGTTGCCTTGACCCGCTGAAGCGTCGCCAGCGTCTGTCCGGCGCTGAAGCGCGGCAGAATCGCCATCATCCCGCCGTCGTAAACGGTGCGATTAAGCACGCAGGCATTGGCGAAGACATGGAAAAACGGCAGTACGCCCACGATCACGTCGCGCGCATGGGCATGCGGATCGATCGCCTCGATCTGGCGGGCATTGGCGGTCAGATTCTGGTGGCTCAGCATCGCCCCCTTAGGCGTGCCCGTGGTGCCGCCAGTATACTGCACCAAGGCGATATCCTTGAGCGGATCGATCGCAACCGGCTCAAGTGCCCGGTCAAGCAGCAGGTCCTGCCACTTCAGCATGTCCGCATCGGCGGGAACCGGCATGACCTGCCGCGGCTGGAACAGACGCATCCCGACGCCCTTCCAGAACGGCAATTGCGTTACCAGACTGCCCACCACCAACCATTCCAGCGGTGAATCGCGCAACACCTGCTCTGCTACCGGTAATAGCGATCGCACGTCGAGCGTCACCAACAGCCGGGTTCCCGAGTCGGCCACTTGCGCCTCTAGTTCGGCGGCGGTGTAAAGCGGAGAGAAGTTAACCAGCGTCAGCCCGGCCATCAGACCGCCGAAATAGGCGGAAAGATACATGGGCACATTGGGCAGATAGAGTCCGATGCGGTCGCCCTTGCGCAGTCCGAGCGATTGAAGTCCGGCGGCAAAGCGGCGCGCCTCCGCCTGGATCTGCCGATAGGTATATTCACGCCCGAGGAAATCGACCAGAGCGCGATCGCCGAAGCGCGCAACGCTGTCGGCAAACATGTCGGTCATCGCCAGCGGCGTGAAATCCTGCGCCCAATCGCAGGGATGTGCATAGCGCTCCCGCCATGCGTCCGGACCAATCCGCTCCTCCATGAAGCGGTTGTGGGCGCAACTCCGGCGCCCGGCAAGGGACTTGTGTGCCGTTGTTAACTCAGCCGACAGTCACGGAGCCCAGCTGCCCGGACGCGAAAGCGAGCCTGGATTATTCTCCGCGCTCTTCCGCTTCCGCCGCACGCTTCGCCTGGAGCCACGCGGCCGCCTCGGCCTCCTGCGCCGCCTCGCTGGCAGCCTTGGCGGCCGCCTCACGCTCGGCCCGCAATTCCTCGATCAGGGCCTCGCGATCATCGACCAGGCGCTCGTCGCCCGCGGCGTCTTCCTCGATACCGGCCTTCTTGGCGGCCTTGGCGACGATGGCGTCCAATTCGCGCTGCGAGCAGAGGCCCAGCGTGACGGGGTCCTTGGGTGTGATGTTGGCGATATTCCAGTGAGAGCGGTCGCGGATCGCGGCGATCGTATTGCGGGTCGTACCGATCAGCTTGCCGATCTGCGCGTCCGACACCTCGGGATGATTGCGCAGTATCCAAGCTATGCCGTCCGGCTTGTCCTGGCGCTTGGAAACAGGCGTATAACGCGGCCCCTTGGTGCGGCTGACCGTGACGGGCGCCTTGTGCATCCGCAGCTTGTAATCGGGATTGGCCTGCCCCTTCTCGATCTCTTCCATCGTCAGTTCACCGGCTCGCACGGGATCGCGGCCGGTATACTTGCTGGACGCCAGGTCATCGGCCATGGCCTGGACCTCAAGCATGTGCAGGCCACAGAACTCGGCGATCTGCTCAAAAGTCAGCGCGGTATTGTCGACCAGCCATGAAGCGGTCGCGTGCGGCATCAGCGGAGTGGGCTGGCTCATGTCTCTATCTCCGGCGGAAACAATAAGGGCCGCCCCTTCGCGGAGCGGCCGTTCGCGCTCGATTTAGGGAAGCTTTGCGGATTCGGCAAGCAAAACGCACGCTTCCTGCAAAGCGCGCCCCGGCATCAATCCATCGAGACATATCGAGGCAGGCCCGACACGCGATCGAGCCAGCGGCAGATCGCCGGATAATCATGGAGCCGAAAGCCGCCCGCCTCACAGACATGAGTGTAAGCATAAAGCGCGATGTCAGCGAGCGTGACTGTCTTGCCCACAAGCCATTCACGCTCTTTCAAATGCTCCTCCATCACCTCCAGCGCCGCTTCGCCCCCGGCGCGTTTGGCCATGATCTGCCCTTTCTGGAACTCGTTGAGATGCGCCTCTCCCACGAAGAGCAGCCAGAAGCGCAATGTCGCGACGTTCGGTTCATGATTGTATTGTTCGAAGAACATCCAGCGCAGCATATCGGCGCGGTCGAAACGATCGCTCGGGATCAAGCGAGAGCTCTCCGCCAGATACCAGCATGCCGCATTGCTTTCGGGTAAGAAGCGATTGCCGATCTGCAGAACCGGGATCCGCCCATTGGCGTTGACGTTGCGCAGGAAGTCCGGCGTGCGCGTTTCGCCGTTCATGATGTCGTATTGCACCCGCCGCAGCGGCTTGCCCAGTAACGCCGCGGTCAGGCGGATCTTGTAGCAGTTGCCGCTGCGCGGATCCTCATGAAGAATCAGGTCTTCCATAGGCGTGTCCACCACGTCCTATCTTACACCTCCAGCACGATCTTGCCCACATGCGCGCCCACTTCCATCCGCTCATGCGCGGCGGCGGCTTCGGCGAGCGGAAAACAGGCATCCATGATCGGGCGCAGTTCACCCCGCTCCACCAGCGGCCAAACATTGGCGCGAAGCTCTTGCGCCAGCAGGGCCTTGAACTCGTCCGAACGCGGCCGCAACGTGGAGCCGGTGAGCGTGTATCGGCGCCGCATCACCACGGCCATGTTGATCTCCGCCGTGGCGCCCCCTTGCACGGCGATGGTCACATGGCGCCCGTCCTCGGCCAGGCACTTGAGGTTGCGGGGCACATAGCTTCCCGCGACCATGTCCAGCACCAGGTCTACCCCCTTGCCGCCGGTGATCCGCGCCACCTCCTCCACAAAGTCGGCAGCCTTGTAATCGATCGCGTGCGCCGCGCCGATTTCCAGCGCGCGCGCGCATTTTTCCGCCGAGCCGCAAGTCACGATCACATGCAAGCCGAAGTGTATGCCGAGCATGATCGCCATGGTGCCAATGCCGCTGGTCCCGCCATGGACAAGGACGGTTTCACCTTCGCGGGCATAGCCACGCTCGAACACGTTATGCCAGACGGTGAAGAGAGTCTCGGGCAATGCCGCAGCCTCGGCGAGCGACAAGCCTTCAGGCACGGGAAGGCAATGCCCGGCCTTCGCCAGACAATACTGTGCATAACCCCCTCCCGACACCAACGCGCAGACCGCTTGGCCCGGTATCAGTGCCGTAACGCCCTGGCCCAGCGCCGCGACGGTGCCGGCGATCTCCAGTCCGGGAATCGGGGACGCGCCCGGAGGCGGCGGATACTGACCCTTGCGCTGAATCACGTCGGGCCGGTTGACGCCGGCGAACGCCACCTTGACCAGTACTTCGTCCGGACCCGGCCTGGGTACAGGCAGCGTGATCGGCTGCAAGACATCGGGATCGCCGGGGGCCTCGAACCCGACAGCGGTCATCATCGCGGGGAGATCAGCTAACATGATTTCACCTGTTGCCACACTGTACCACCTGAGGGGAACCGTTTTCGAGGCCATTGACAGTAAAGCATTCCCGTCCGATGCTGCATCCGATGGACGACGACGATCGACCGCGGCGGCGGTCGTCCGAGGATAAGCTCGGAGCCGCCAGCCTTCTCGCCAGCGAAAGCCTGGAAAGCTATTCGCTGGACGAACTTGACGCACGCATCGCTCTTCTCGAAGCAGAGATCGCCCGCATCCGGGAGCACCGGCGTAAATCGTCCGCGCATATGGCCGCGGCGGACGCATTGTTCAGGCGTCGGACACCGTGAATAGGGCAAGGTGCCCCTCCACGCCCAAGGCACCTCGCAAGCATCCTATGCACACCTATATTAGTCGGAAACCTTATCCAGCGTACAACCTCCCTCAAGGAGAGTTCGCCCTCCCAACGAGAGTGATCTAAATGCCCAGTTTCGCCCAAAGCCTTGAAAAGACCCTGCACGCGGCTCTGTCTCATGCGTCGGAGCGCAGCCACGAATACGCGACGCTCGAGCACCTGCTGCTTGCGCTGATCGACGATCCGGATGCGGCCCAGGTCATGCAGGCATGCGGCGTGGACCTCGGCGATCTGGGCGACGTGGTGCGGCAGTACCTCGACCAGGAATACCAGTCGCTCAAGACCGAGGAAAAGGGCGATCCCGCCCCCACCGCCGGTTTCCAGCGGGTGATCCAGCGCGCGATCCTTCACGTGCAGTCCTCGGGCAAAGACACGGTGACCGGCGCCAATGTGCTGGTGGCCCTGTTTTCCGAGCGCGACAGCTACGCCGTCTATTTCCTGCAACAGCAGGACATGAGCCGTCTGGACGCGGTAAGCTATATCAGCCACGGCATTGGCAAGGGCGGCAAGCGTATCGAGGATCGCACGCCCAAGGGCGCCGAGGATCATACGCCCACCCCGGAAGAGAAGGCGGACGCCAAGAATGCGAGCGGCAAGAAGGATTCCGCGCTCGACCAGTTCTGCGTCAATCTCAATGAGAAGGCGCTGCTGGGCAAGGTCGATCCACTGATCGGCCGCGGGCCGGAGGTTGATCGAACCATCCAAATCCTCTGCCGCCGCTCCAAGAACAATCCGCTCTACGTGGGCGATCCCGGCGTGGGCAAGACCGCCATCGCCGAAGGGCTCGCCCGAAAGATCGTCGAAGGGGAAGTGCCTGAAGTGCTTTCCGAGGCGGTGATCTACTCACTCGATATGGGCAGCCTTCTGGCCGGTACGCGCTATCGCGGCGATTTCGAGGAACGTCTGAAACAGGTCGTCTCCGAACTGGAGAAAATGCCGCACGCGATCCTGTTCATTGACGAGATTCATACCGTGATCGGCGCCGGGGCAACCAGTGGCGGCGCGATGGACGCATCGAACCTGCTTAAGCCCGCGCTTTCGGGTGGGACGATCCGCTGCATCGGCTCGACCACATACAAGGAGTTCCGCAACCACTTCGAAAAGGACCGCGCGCTGCTGCGCCGGTTCCAGAAGATCGACGTCAACGAGCCGACGATCGAGGACACGATCAAGATCCTCAAGGGCCTGCGCACCGCCTTCGAGGAGCACCACAAGGTCAAGTACACGCCCGATGCGATCAAGACCGCGGTCGAGCTTTCGGCCCGCTACATCAACGACCGCAAGCTGCCCGACAAGGCGATCGACGTGATCGACGAGG
>NZ_DAIMZT010000027.1:0-39935 GCF_036733805.1 Novosphingobium sp.
GGGCAGGGAGTCGAAGTGATGGACGGCGATCCGCTCGGTTGGGAGTGGAAGCTGGGGTGAAACCGCGAGCATGATCTGGATGACGATGCCGTTGCGATAAGAATTTGCATGTGACGCGCGCGCCGGTTCTTCTATATCCGCAATGGAATAAGTGGATTGGGGGAAGACAATCGTGGCGGAAAACGGCAAGCGCAAGGCGTCGGACCTTTTTATCGAGTGCCTTGAGCGTGAGGGCGTCGAATATATCTTCGGCGTTCCAGGTGAGGAAAACCTCGACCTGCTCGATTCGCTGTCGCGTTCGCGGCAGATCAAGCTGATCCTTACCCGCCATGAGCAGGGCGCTGGCTTCATGGCGGCGACTTACGGACGGCATACGGGCAAGGCCGGTGTATGCCTCTCTACGCTGGGGCCGGGCGCGACCAACCTGGTGACCGCAGCTGCCTATGCGACGTTGGGTGGCATGCCGATGCTGATGATTACCGGGCAGAAGCCGATCAAGAAGTCCAAGCAGGGGCGCTTCCAGATCCTGGACGTGGTCTCGATGATGCAGCCGATCACGAAATATGCGCACCAGATGGCGTCCTCCGACAATATCCCGAGCCGCCTGCGCGAGGCTTTTCGCATCGCTGAGGAGGAAAAGCCGGGCGCCACGCATTTGGAATTGCCGGAGGACATTGCTGACGAACAGACGGATTCACGGCCGATCCCCCGTTCGATGGTCCGGCGACCCACGGCGGATATGAAGTCCGTAGTGCAGGCGGTCGAAGCGCTTGAGCGGGCAAGGCGCCCCTTGCTCATCATCGGCGCCGGCGCCAACCGCAAGATGACCAGCAACATGCTGAACGAATTTGTCGAGAAGACGGGGATCCCCTTCCTCACCACGCAACTCGGCAAGGGTGTGATCGATGAGCGGCATTCCCGCTTCCTCGGCTGCGCCGCGCTCTCCGCCGGCGATTTCGTCCACCGTGCGATCGAGGATTCCGACTGCATCCTCAATATCGGTCATGACGTGATCGAAAAGCCGCCGTTCTTCATGCACAACGCGGGTGAGCGCGATGAACGCGTGGTCATTCACGTCTCGACCAAGACCGCGGAAGTCGATCCCGTCTATTTCCCGCACATCGAAGTGATCGGCGATATCGCCAACGCCATCTGGCAGATCAAGGAAGCCGTCACGCCCTCGGCAAACTGGAGCTTTGACGAGATGTTGCGGTATCGCCGGGCCGAAGTGAAGCACACCACCGGGCTGGCCGCCGACGAGCGTTTTCCGATCTTCCCGCCCCACCTTGTCCAGCAAGTGCGTGACGCTTTGCCCGACGATGCGATCATCTGCCTCGACAACGGTGTCTACAAGATCTGGTTCGCACGGGGCTATTGCGCGTGCCGGCCTAATACCGTTCTGCTGGATAATGCCTTGGCGACCATGGGCGCGGGCCTGCCTTCCGCCATGGCCAGCGCGATGGTCTATCCCGACCGCAAGATCCTGGCGATCTGCGGCGATGGCGGTTTCATGATGAACAGCCAGGAAATGGAAACCGCAGTGCGCCTGGGCCTCAATCTCACAGTGCTGATCCTCAATGACAGCGCTTACGGCATGATCCGGTGGAAGCAGGCCAACATGGGCTTCGCCGATTTCGGGCTGACTTACGGCAATCCCGATTTCGTGCACTATGCGCGCAGCTATGGCGCCAATGGCTACCGCGTCGAAAGCGCGGGGCATCTGCGCGAACTGCTGGCCCATTGTCGCGATACCCCCGGCGTCCACTTGATCGATTGCCCTGTCGACTATTCCGAGAACGACCGCATTCTCAATGTAGAGATCAAGGAGATGTCGCGAGCGCTTTGAGGGCGCGGCGGACGTCATCAGCAATCCTCCAGCAAAAGCAGTTCCGCCTCCACCGCAAGGCGCGGATGGGGAACATATTGCTGTTCGACCGAAGCGATCGTGGCGTCGGCCACCAGGTGTCCTGGCACGGTAAATTCGTGGTCGGGCAGGGCCGCGATGAAGGCTTCGCCGCATTCGATTGCCTCGGCCCCCGCGAATTTGAGGATAATGGTGTGCCGCGCGCCTGAGAATGTGGCGCTGGACCAAGCTCTCTCGGCGTGGCTCACCAGTGCGGTTTCCGGTCCGGCGAGGTCGAGCACCTCGCTCAAAAGACGGTGCGAGGCGCCGCGTGGTCTTGTGAGCGAAGGGGACGCGACGAACATTCGAGGTGCGAGGTCAATAAGCATGGCTGCCCTCCTGCTGGCCGGCCAGATAGGTGTTCATGAAGGTTTCGATGCGGGCGGCGGTGCGTTCCCTCGGGATTCGGCCGTTGCGCAAGTCGGCCACGAATCGGGGGTCACGTGCGGCAAGCCTGCCGAATTTGGTGCAAGGCATGTCCGTCTTGCGCAGAAAGCGCTCGATCTGGCGCAGCAGCATGAGTGCGGTTCTCCGTGGATGATGATTCCTTATGTTCATCTTATGTTCCATCGGAAATCCTACTTGTCTAGGAAATTTCTTTCGTATAACGATTGCTGCATGAAAAACCGCGATGTCCCGCAGCGTTTGCTCGAGCTGGCCGATGAACGGCGGGTGAGCCTTGCGGCCCTGTCGCGTATGATTGGCAAGAATGCCAGTTATCTTCAGCAGTTTGTGCGCAAGGGCAGCCCGCGCAAGCTGGAAGAGGTGGACCGGGGAATGCTGGCGCGCTTCTTTGGTGTGGATGAGGTGGAACTGGGTAGGGAGAAGGAAAATTCCTTCGAGAATACCTCATTCGACCGAGGGGGGGATTGGTTCGATGTTCCTCGGCTCACGATCGGGGCATCCGCGGGTGTTGGCGTCCGACCGGAAGATGAACAGGTGTTCGGCACGATCCGGTTTTCCCTGCACTGGCTGCGCGGCATGGGTCTGCAGGTGGATATGCTTTCCGCCATCGCGGTGACGGGCGATTCGATGGAACCGACGCTGCGCGACGGGGACGAGATTCTGGTCGACCGCACGCCGCGCCCGCTGCGCGACGGCATTCACGTCGTCCGGTTGGAGGATAACCTGCTGGTCAAGCGGATCGACGCCGGGCGGCCTGGCCTTGTCGTGCTGCTCAGCGATAATCCTGCTTATCGTTCAATCGAATGTCGGCCTGATGAAGTGCAGGTGATTGGCAGAGTGGTCTGGAAGGGCGGACGCATTTGATGCGTTGCATTCGCCGCATGCAGCGGCCATTTCCCCTGCCATGACCGAGTCCAGCCAGCCGATGCGCGTCGGCATCATCCCCGTCACGCCGCTTCAGCAGAACTGCTCGCTCTTGTGGTGCACCAAGACCATGCGCGGGGCACTCGTCGATCCTGGCGGGGATTTGCCCAAGCTGAAACAAGCGCTGGAGAACACAGGCGTTGCGCTGGAGAAGATCCTCGTCACGCACGGCCACCTTGACCATTGCGGCCAGGCCGGCATCCTGGCGAAGGAAATGGGGGTGCCGATCGAAGGGCCTCACGAGGAGGATCGGTTTTGGATCGCGGCGCTTAACGATGACGGCCCGCGCTGGAACATGGAAGCGCGCACTTTTGAGCCGGATCGTTGGCTGCAGGATGGCGACACGGTCAGCGTCGGAGAACTGGAGATCGGCGTTGTGCATTGTCCGGGGCACACGCCCGGACACGTCGTGTTCCATCACGCGCCCAGCAAGTTCGCCATGGTGGGCGACGTGCTGTTCAAAGGCGGGATCGGCCGCTGGGATTTTCCGCGCGGGAATCTGGAAGATTTGGTGGCGTCGATCACGGGAAAGCTCTGGCCGCTCGGGGACGATGTGACTTTCGTCCCCGGCCATGGCCCGATCAGCACTTTCGGCGATGAGCGCCGCACTAACCCTTACGTGAGCGACGCCGCCCTGAAGAATGGGCTTCCGGTCTGACGGTCGATAAGCGAGGGGCTCAGAAGCGTCCCAGCGCAATCAGGACGGCCATCACCGAAAGGCCGAGCAGCGTCAACATCGTGATGAGGATGCCGCCGCCGCGCAGGACGTTTGCGTCCGTGCGATCCATGCCCAGGGGATGCAGCACGCGGCCGAGCATATAGACAGCGCCGACGATCGCCAGCCAGGCGCCGCCTTTGCCGGTCATCTCGATCCCCGCGATGAGAATCAGCACCAGAGGCGTGTTCTCGATGAAATTGAGCTGCGCGCGCATGCGCTGCGCCAGCAATGGATTGCCGCCATCGCCATGCAAAACCTTCGAGCCCACGCGCAGCCGGGCGATGCGTGTCATCAACCAGAGGTTGATTACCGCGGCGGCGGCAGCCAGGCTTAATGTGGTCTGCAGAATCATAGGGTTGGTCTCCATCATTGGCGGCGGCGTATATGAGGGAGGGACGAACGGGTTGCAACCGGCGAGAAATCGGGTATAGGCGCGCCTTCGCAAGCCGCCGTGCCCGTAACGGTCACCGGCGGCGTTTTTGACAAAACCGTATTTCCAGGAACAGGTGCCGAAATGGCTGTCCCTAAGAGAAAAACCACCCCGTCGCGTCGGGGCATGCGCCGCAGCCATGATGCCCTCAAGGCTGAAGCGTTCCATGAATGCCCGAATTGCGGCGAGCTGAAGCGCCCGCATAACCTCTGCAACGCTTGCGGCCACTACAACGGTCGCGAGATCGTCGCGGTCGAAGTCTAAGACCCCGGACGAGTTTCGGAGATCGCCCATGAGCTTGCCGCGTATCGCCGTTGACGCGATGGGCGGTGATGAGGGCGTGCGCGTCATGGTCGAGGGCGCGGCTCTTGCGCGCCGCCGGCATGACCGCTTCAAATTCCTGCTGGTCGGTGATGAACCGCGGATCAAGGCCGCGCTCGAAAATCACCCGAACTTGCGGGCAAGCTCGGAAATTCTGCATACTGACAGTGTCATCAGCGGCGAGGACAAGCCCAGCCAGGCCCTCCGCCGCGCCAAAGGCACCTCGATGGGGCGCGCGATCGAGGCCGTGAAGCAGGGTGACGCCGGCGCCGCCGTCAGCGCGGGCAATACCGGCGCGCTGATGGCCATCGCCAAGCTGACGCTGCGCACCATGCCGGGCATCGATCGGCCCGCACTCGCAGCTTTGCTGCCCACGCTGGGCGCCAACGACGTGATCCTGCTCGACCTCGGCGCCAATACCGAGTGTGACAGCCGCAACCTTGTGCAATTCGCGATCATGGGCGCGGCTTATGCTCGTGTGGCCACCGGGCGCGAACAGCCGCGCCTGCGCCTGCTCAATATCGGCACCGAAGAGATCAAGGGCACTGACCTGCTGCGCGACGCGGCGGCCACGCTGAAACGGGCGGCCGCCGACCTGTCGATTTCCTTCGACGGGTTCACTGAGGCGGACAAGATCTGCAGGGGCGATGTCGATGTTGTGGTGACGGACGGTTTTTCCGGCAATATTGCCCTCAAGGCGGTGGAAGGAACGGCGCGTTTCGTTGCGGATTTGC
The DNA here is from genome assembly GCF_036733805.1 of Novosphingobium sp. GTDB lineage: Bacteria > Pseudomonadota > Alphaproteobacteria > Sphingomonadales > Sphingomonadaceae > Novosphingobium. Next base: position 5,436 of record NZ_DAIMZT010000027.1, read on the forward strand.
TGCGGCGCAGCTTTGCCAGTTCGTTGCGATCGAAAATCGGCTTCCTGATTTCGCGGCCCGCCACGGAACTGCTGAAGCATCATCTTGACCCGAACAATCATAACGGCGCGGTCTTTCTTGGCCTTAACGGCATCGTCGTGAAGAGCCATGGCGGCGCCAATGCCGCGGGTGTCGCCAATGCCGTCGCGGTGACCGCGCGGCTTCTGGAGGAAAATGTGACCGAGCGCATAACGGCCGACCTCGCCCGCGTAGGCGGGGAGAACTGGCGCATGCCGAAATCGCAGGAAGAGCGCGCGTGATGCTTCGTTCGGTTCTTCTGGGCACAGGCTCCGCGCTGCCCCGCCGCTCGGTCAGCAATGCAGAGCTTGCCGAGCGCGTGGACACCAGCGACGAGTGGATCGTTGAGCGTACCGGCATTTCCAATCGCCACATCGCCGAGCCTGACGAGACGACCGCAAGCCTCGCGACCGAGGCTGCTCGAAACGCTATCGAGGCGGCGGGGATAGAGGCCGCGTCGATTGACCTGATTATCCTGGCTACGGCCACGCCGGACCAGACTTTTCCGGCCACGGCCACGCTCGTGCAGAACAGCCTCGGCTGCCGGGGGGGAATCGCCTTTGACGTGGCGGCCGTCTGCTCGGGCTTCCTTTATGCGCTGGGTATTGCCGATTCGATGTTGCGGACCGGAATGGCCAAACGGGCGCTTGTGATCGGCTCGGAAACCTTCAGCCGCATCCTTGATTGGGAAGATCGCACCACTTGCGTCCTGTTCGGCGATGGCGCGGGCGCCGTGGTTCTTGAGGCGCAGGAACAGGCGGGCGATGCGCCTCGCGGCGTGCTCGCCACGCGGCTTCACGCTGACGGGGCACACAACCAGTTGCTCTATGTCGACGGCGGCCCTTCTACTACCGGTACGGTAGGCAAGCTGCGTATGAAGGGGCGCGAGGTATTTCGGCACGCCGTTGTCAATCTGGCAGAGGTGCTTAAGGAAGTCGTTGAAGAGGCGGGGGTTTCCACCGAGGATATCGACTGGCTCGTGCCGCATCAGGCCAATGCCCGCATTCTCGATGCTACGGCCAAAAAGCTGAACATGCCGCGAGAGAAGGTTGTCATGACCGTGGGGCAGCATGCGAATACCTCGGCTGCTTCGGTTCCGCTGGCGCTCGATCAGGCGGTGCGTGACGGCCGGATCGTTGCCGGCGACCTGGTCATGCTTGAGGCGATGGGTGGTGGCTTCACCTGGGGCGCAAGCCTGATCCGAATCTGATAACCATCCCGCCACGGCACACTTCGTTTCATAATTGTACGCACCATTGCTTTCTTCCCACATTTTCCTATGATTGCGCTTGGGGTCGGCGCACGAAGGGGAAGCGGGTGTGATGCGCTCGAGGGAAACGTTAACTAGGGCGGAAATCGCCGAAGCAATCCACAGAAAGCTGGGGCTTTCCAGGTCAGAGTCGCTTGCCATGGTGGAGGCTATTCTCCAGCATATGTGCGTGGCCTTGGCCAAGGGTGAGAATGTTAAGATATCGGGGTTCGGCACATTCCTGCTGCGCGACAAGGGCGAGCGGGTCGGCCGCAATCCCAAGACCGGTGTGGAAGTGCCCATCACTCCGCGACGGGTCATGACATTCCGCGCCAGCCAGATGCTCAAGGACCGCATCGCCGGAACCTGAAACCGGAGTCAGCATGAGCGGATCGCCAGTTTTCGAGTTTGATGACGGAAAGGATCCGCAGGCGCTGCGCACCATCGGCGAAGTGGCCGGTGCTCTTGGCATCCGCCAGCATGTGTTGCGATACTGGGAAGAGCAGTTCCCGGCACTGCAGCCGATCAAGCGCAGCGGGGGCCGCCGATACTATCGGCCGCAAGATGTCGCTCTGATCGTGGAGATCGATCGGCTGGTGCACCGTGAAGGCTACACCCTTCGCGGCGCTCGCAAGGCGATCGAGGACAAGGCCGTGGAATGCGAAGGGTTGGCGCCCGCGAACGGTGCGCCCGCCGCCGATGACGACTTGCGGCGCCGTCTTATGGACATTCGTAGGCAACTGGCAGAGGCGTTGGCTGCGGCCTAAGCGATCACGTCGGACCGATCAATCCACTCCGGGGCCCAGCGCGGGATCCAGATCACGCGGCCGGGTCAGGTGAACAAGGCGCCCGCAATTTTCCTCCAGGTCGGCCCAGCGGTTGATATCCAGTTCAAGCACCGCATACGCGGCGGTGGGAAACTTGTCTTCGACGACATCGCGCAAGGGGCTGCTACCATCATCCGGCACGAGATCGAAGATAAGGTCTTCAAGGCCGGGATTATGCCCGACCAGCATGACGGAGGCCGGATCGTCGTCTTGTTCACGCAGGACATCCATGAGCGTCGCTGAATTGGCCAAGTAGATCCGCCGGTCCCAGGTAATCGGCGGAGGCTCGCCCGCCGCCTCGCCCGCCAGTTCCAGCGTCTGCGTCACGCGGACCGCTGGTGAGGCGAGCACGCGCTGCCAGCTCACGGTGTGGTCGCGGATATGCTTGCCCATGACGGCGGCACCCGACCTTCCACGCTTGTTGAGTGGCCGGTCGAAATCGCGAAGCCGCGCGTCATTCCAGTCCGATTTGGCGTGGCGGAAAATTCCCAGAGTCTTCATTCGGACGGGCAGCTTTCGGCGGTATGTTCCAGTGTAGGGGTCAGAGCGTCCGGTGGACCTCTTCCCTTTTCTGCGCAGCATTCTCTGAAGCATGGGCGGCCACGCGCTGTAAAGCCTCCTCCAGCGAAATCCGCCGAATCGGGGTTCCCGTGGGAAAGGCGCCAAGCAGGCGGGAAGGGAAGGCGGACGAGAGCACGACAAAATAGCCGTGATCTTCGCGGCTGCGGATCAGACGACCGAAGGCTTGCGCGAGCCGCGCGCGGATGATGGTGTCGTCATAAGCGCCGCCGCCGTTCGCCAGCCGGCGGGCGCGATGAAGGATCGAGGGGCGCGGCCAGGGAACCTGCTCCATCACCACCAGACGCAGCGAATGGCCGGGCACGTCCACGCCATCGCGCAAGGCATCGGTTCCCAGCAGCGAGGCGGAGGGATCGTCGCGGAAGATATCGACCAGCGTGCCGGTGTCGATCGGGTCGACGTGTTGAGCATAGAGCGGCAAACCCGCCCGCGCGAGGCGATCGGCGATGCGGCCGTGAACCGCGCGCAGGCGGCGGATAGCGGTGAACAGGCCAAGCGCGCCGCCGCCCGAGGCTTCGACAAGGCGGGCATAAGCGGCGGCTAGGGCTGGAATGTCGCCGCGCGGCACATCAGTAACGATCAGGACCTCAGCCTGTGCCGCATAATCGAATGGACTTTCGTGCGCCGAAAGGCGTGGCGCGATGCCGATGTGGGGAGCGCCGGAGCGCGCCACCGCCTCGTCCCAATCCTCTCCGTCCCGCAGCGTCGCGGACGTCATGATGACGCCGTGGGCGGGTTCGAGCACCGTTTTGGCGAAGGGCTGCATCGGGTCGAGCCAGCGCCGATGAACGCCGATGTCGAACTCCCGAGCCTCGCTACGCTCGACCGCCAGCCAATCGACGAATTGCGGATCGGCCGGGCCCCCGAGCCGTTCGAGCAGCGCCTCCCAGGCGGAAAGCAGATCGATGCGCCAGGCAAGCGAATGGCGCGCCCCTTCGATGCGCGCGCGTCCCGGACCGTCCAGCCAATCTGGCGGCTCTTCAAGCAGCGCTTCCAGGCGCACCCCTAGCCGGATCAACGGCTGGCGCAGGTCTGCCAGGGCTTCCCGCGCCGCCTGCGCCGTTTCGACGAAAGAGCCGTCAAGGCCGGCCGCCTCGGTTTCCAAGCCATAACCTGCCTCTTGCCCGCCGCTTTCGTCGCGCGCGTAAACGGCGGCGCGCACGGCAGCGAGCAATTCCTCCAGCGGACCGAAAGGCGCGCCTTCCGCCAGGCGTTGCATCCAACCGTCTCCCGGCAATCGCTCGGCAGCGGCGCACGCCGATGCGATGGCCTTGGCGCCGGCCTCATCATAACTGGCGAGATCGGCCAGCCTTGCGGACAGTCCGCGACGGCGTCCACGGGCATTCTTCTCCGGGCCGATTACCCAACGGCGCAGTTCGATCGTCTCCGCGCCGGTCAATGCGGCGGCAAAGGTGGAATCGGCGGCGTCGAAGACGTGGTGCCCCTCGTCGAACACGATGCGGGTGGGGCGGGCCATCGTGTCCCGTCCGCGCGCCGCGTTGACCATGACGAGGGCGTGATTGGCGATCACCAGATCGGCCCCGGCACTGGCGCGCGATGCGCGCTCAATGAAGCATTTGCGGTAATGTGGGCAACCGGCGTAGACGCATTCGCCGCGCCGGTCGGTAAGCGAAGCGATGCCGCGCTGGCGAAACAGGGTGCCGAGCCAACCCGGTAGGTCGCCGCCGATCATGTCGCCGTCGCGCGTATAAGCGGCCCAGCGGGCGACAAGTTGCGCCAGAATTGCGGCGCGTCCGGCGAAGCCGCCTTGCAGCGCATCTTCCAGATTGAGCAGGCACAGGTAATTTTCGCGACCCTTGCGCACGACGACGGGCTGGCTGCCATCGGCGCGGCGATCGGGCCAGGCGCGGCGGCTTTCGCGGCGAAGCTGACGTTGCAGGGCCTTGGTGTAAGTGGAGACCCAGACTGTTCCGCCCGCCAGATCGCTCCACAGCGAAGCCGGGGCAAGATAGCCCAACGTCTTTCCGATCCCGGTGCCGGCCTGCGCCAGTAGCAGACGCGGCTGGCCAGATTTCTCGCGGGGTTCGAAAGCGAAGGCGGCCTGTGTCGCGTAATCGCGCTGGCCCAGGCGCTGTTCCGCGCTTGCTCCGGTAAGGTGCTCCAGGCGTCGGAGCACGTCCGCTTCGTTCAGCGTGACCTGGCGCGGCTGCAGTGGCTCGGCGCTTTCGTCCCATTCGGGGAGGCGGGTGAAGAGCCAGCGCTCGGCCTTGGGCGGCTTGGCGATCCGTCCGGTGAGCAGGGCGGCCCAGGGCCAGCGCATCCGGGTGAGGGACTGCAGCGCCGTCCACGCTCCCTCTCGCTCTGGCCAATCCGCTGATCCGCAGGTTTCCAGCAGCGCGCCGGCGGCTTCCTGCAGCAGTCGCGGGACGTCCGCGTCTCCTTGCGGCTCGGCAAGGCCCAATGCGCGAGCCACACCGCCAGGCGTTGGCACCATGAAACGGGCAGGATGCACGAATGCGAACAGTTCGAGCAGGTCCAGGCCCGAGAGGTCAGGATAACCGAGCCTGGTCGCTACCAGCGGGGCGTTGAGGATCAGCAGCGGCGTGTCTGCCGCCGCCATCACCGCGTCGCCCTTCGAGACCGTGCGGGTTCCGTCCGCCTCGCGCAGCCAACAGCCGCCGTGGCTGGCGTGCAGGGCGGAGACGGAGAGGGCGATCATCGTCCCGTCTTAGGCGTCGGGCCCCGGCTTGCAAACGCCTGCACGATGGCGGTTCGTCCGAAAAATCGCGCTGATACAATTTTCAGTCTTGTATAAGAACATTCAAGATATATCTTAAAAGCATCGTGTGATAGGAGGGTGCTCTTATGCGAAACAGAATGTTCAAGCGCTGGCGCGCTCATGGCCATGACTGTTGCCAGGGTGATGAAAGCCATGATGGCGCTGACGGCTTTCGTGGCATGCGCGGTGGTTTCGGCCGGCGCGCGATGATGATGCGAGCGGCATTTGGTCCCGGTCGGGGTGGCGTCGGCGGCGAGTTTCCCGGCGGCGGCTGGGGCATGGGCCACGGCGGCGCGGGCGGAGGGCGCCCGATGCGCGGCGGCCGTCGCAAGCGGCTGTTCGACCAGGCCGAGTTGCAGACGCTGCTGCTCGCGCTGATCGTGGAGGCGCCGCGCCATGGCTATGACTTGATCCGTGAGATCGAGGCGCTTTCGGGGGGCGATTATGCGCCAAGCCCAGGCGTGGTCTATCCTGCGCTTACCTATATGGAGGAATCGGGCCTGATCGAGGTCTCCGCCGAGGAAAGCGCCCGCAAGTCCTACCGGGCCACCGAGGAGGGGCGCAGGCAGGCCGAAACCGATTCAGAAACCGCAGCGGCGCTCAAGGCGCGGCTGGCCGCGCTGGCGGAAGCGCGCGACCGGGTCGATCCCGCGCCGGTGCGCCGGGCCATGCATGCGCTCAAGACCTCGGTGTTCGACCGTCTCTCGCGGGGCGCCGCGGACCGCGAGCTGATCCTGCAGATCGCAGACGTCATCGACGAAGCTACCCGCAAGATCGAAAGGATCGAGCCGTGAACACCATCGCCGCCAAAGTGAAAACGCCGAACGGTGCTAAGTACGTGCAGCAACTCTGCAAGCACTGGAGCCACAGGTTGCAGACCCAAACGGAAGGCGACGTTGGGACGGTCACTTTCCCCACCGCGATTGCGAGGATGACCGCCGATTCCGACGGCATCGCCATCGCGATTACCGGAGAGAGCCGGGCTGATCTGGAGCGGCTGACTGACGTGGTCGCCAGCCATCTTGACCGCTTCGCGTTCCGCGAGGCGCCCATGGCCTACGACTGGAATTGGCAGGAAACCACCGGCTGATCGGGGGGCTGAGTTCTTCCCCGCTGCTATACACTTGCGAAACCCGCGCAATTCGCCAAAGAGCGCGGCATGACTGACGTATTGTCCGATGAGGCCCTAATCGAAGCCGCCCGCGTGTCCAAGGCTTGGCCCTTTCAGGAGGCGCAGAAGCTGCTCAAGCGGTATCCCCATGGGAAACCTGGGGGGCAGGTGCTGTTCGAGACGGGTTATGGTCCGTCGGGTCTGCCGCATATCGGGACTTTTCAGGAAGTCTTGCGCACCACCTTGGTGCGCCGCGCTTATGAGACGCTGACGGGCGGCGCGCCGACGCGCCTCGTCGCCTTTTCCGACGACATGGACGGCCTGCGCAAGGTGCCTGAAAATGTTCCCAACCCGGAACTGCTCACCGCCAATCTCGGCAAGCCTCTGACCCGCATACCAGACCCCTTCGGCAAGTTCGAAAGCTTCGCGCATCACAACAACGCGATGCTGCGCGACTTCCTCGACCGCTTCGGTTTCGAATATGAGTTCGTTTCCGCCAGCGAGCGCTACAATTCGGGTGCGTTCGATACGGCGCTGAGCGAAGTGCTGAAGCATTACGATGTGATCATGGGCGTCATGCTGCCGACACTGCGCGAGGAGCGCCGCAAGACCTATTCGCCCGTGCTGCCGGTCTCGCCCAAGTCCGGCGTGGTGCTGCAGGTTCCCGTCGAGGTGCTGGATCCGGCGACGGGCATGATCCGCTTTGCCGACAGCGATGGGACCGTGATCGAGCAATCGGTCTTCGGCGGGCAGGCCAAGCTGCAATGGAAAGTCGATTGGGCGATGCGTTGGTATGCCCTGGGCGTCGATTACGAGATGTGCGGCAAGGATCTGACGGACTCGGTCACACAGTCGGGCAAGATCGTCCAGATCCTTGGCGGACGGAAGCCCGAAGGTCTCATTTATGAGCTGTTCCTGGATGAGAACGGCGAAAAGATATCCAAGTCCAAGGGCAACGGCCTGACCATAGAGCAATGGCTGACTTACGGCACTGAAGAGTCGCTGGCCTTCTACCTTTTCCGCGACCCCAAGAGCGCCAAGCAGCTGCATGTCGGCGTAATTCCCAAGGCGGTGGACGAATATTGGCAATTCCGCGGCAACCTGGCGGAACAGCCGGTCGACAAGCAGCTCGGCAATCCGGTCTGGCACCTGCTGCGAGTGAATGGCGACGGGGCCGGAGCGGGGGACGCGCTGCCCGTCACATTCTCATTGTTGCTCAACCTGGTTGGGGTGCTGGGGGCCGAGGCGACGGCCGAGCAGGTCTGGTCGTACCTCGGCAATTATGCCGCCGAAGCCACACCTGAGGCATATCCGGACCTTGCCGAACTGGTCCGGGCGGCGCTTGCCACCAATCGCGACTTCATCGCGCCCACGCTGGTGCGTCGGCCGCCCACCGCGAATGAGGCCGAGGCGCTGCGCGCGCTGGATACGTTCCTGAACATCGCCGGCCCTGACGTCACGGCCGAGGAATTGCAGAATGCGGTCTACGAGATCGGCAAGAATGAGGATTACGGCTTCGAAACGCTGCGCGACTGGTTCAGGGCGCTTTACGAAACGCTGCTCGGCTCGTCGCAAGGTCCGCGCATGGGCAGCTTCATTGCACTTTACGGCGTGCCTGAAACGCGCAAGTTGATCGCGGAGGCACTACAAGCTTCCCACTGACCAAACCCGCGAGGCGCGATGCTGAAGACTCCCCGGACGCCCGAAGAACTCTGCGAGGAACTGCTCGGCCGCAAGTTCGCCGATGTAGACCCGGAGGAGCAGCGTGTGCTTGAGCGCATTTCCTCCGGCAGTGTGGTCGGCCCCGATGCGCTGGAGGAGGCGGCGCTCCATGCCAGCTTCGGCGATCGCCTGGCGGACCGTGTCGCGGCGATCGGCGGATCGTGGGGATTCATCATGGGCTTCGGCGTGGTGCTGTTGGCCTGGATGCTCGTCAACGGCCGCATCCTGGACAGCCTGGGTCTGCGCCCCTTCGATGCCTATCCCTATATCTTCTTGAACTTGATCCTCTCAATGCTGGCGGCGATCCAGGCCCCCGTCATCATGATGAGCCAGAACCGCCAAGCCGCAAGGGACCGCATCAGCGCCCGCCACGATTATGAGGTGAATTTGCGCACGCAGCTTGAACTCATTCGGCTGCACAAGCGCTTCGATCATCTTTTCGAATATCTCGAAGCGCGCGCCAGTGCAGAGGCGGGGGAGGAGACTTGAACCCGGCCCTCCTCCTTGCCTACCAGAAGAAATCGTAGATCACGTCCACCACTTCGCCGGTGTAGATGTTCACCAACAGCACGTCGTCGTAATAGCGGACCCAGCGGTAAGGCCCGTAGACTTCGGGCAGGCGATAGGACCACGGATCGTCGATCCAGTAGCGGTTGGTGTAGAACAACGAACCCAGCGTGATGCCTATGCCGATCCGGCGATAGGAATAGCCGTAATAGGGCGCGTAATATCGGCCGATGCTATAGACTTCGCGATGCGCATCACGGTAGCGTCGCCAGTCATACCGGTCGTTCCGCCGCCAGGAGCCGCGGTCCCAGTCGCGATAGTTTCCGCGATAGGTACGATCCCGGTCGCCACGATTGTCACGCCAGCCGTCCCGATCTCCTCGCCAACCTTCGCGGTCGCCGCGCCAGGCGCCGCGATCATTGTCGCGACGCTGATCCGTCCATCGAGGATCGCGGTTGCGATCGGCGGGATTCCAGCCACCGCGTCCGGCCTCGCGGCCCTCGCGATTCCAGGCGCCGCCTCGGCTGCGGTTTTCATCGGAGTTCGATGACCGGTTGTTGTCGCGCAGGGGTTGGCCCCAGACGCTGGTCCGCGGTCCGCCGTTCTGGGGCGGGCTACGTTCGGCCTGGGAACGCCGAGCCTGTTCCATCCGGGCGCGCATGTCGCCGAAGTTGCGAACTTCCGCGTCTGGGCGCGCCGCTGGCGGGCGGGCAGTCGGCGCGGGAGCTTGCGGCGCCGGGCGGCCGCTCCAGGAGCCTTGGCCCCCGCCGCGATTGCCGGGATATTCGTGAGGATTACCGCGATGTTCGCCGTTCTCGCGCTGCGGACGATCCTCCGCCGCGGCCAGGGTGGGGGCGGCCAAGGTCGCAAGGGCTATTGCCAGCGCGCCGGCCGACAGGAATGATTTGGCTTTCATGTTCTTGCCTTTCGCCACGTTTTCCGGCCGAAATGCCGGAATTTGCCGCACGGCAACGGGCGGCCTTCTGCAAGCTTTTAAGGCAGGGGCGCTGTCCTGGAACTGAACCGTAAAGTTGCTTAGCGTTAAGGTTGTCTGGAATGGAGATGAACCGGATTGCCGCTGCGAAGCCTGCGAGGGCAATCCGGTTCGCCGCTGAGAGACGCGGTCAGCGCGTCAATTTCTTGTAAGCGAGACGGGTGGGACGGTCTGCCGCATCGCCCAGACGGCGGCGCTTGTCTTCCTCGTAAGCCTCGAAGTTGCCTTCGAACCATTCGACGTGGCTATCGCCCTCGAACGCCAGGATATGCGTGGCCAAGCGGTCCAGGAAGAAGCGGTCGTGGCTGATAACCACAGCGCAGCCCGCGAAGTTTTCGATCGCTTCCTCCAGCGCGCCCAGCGTTTCCACATCAAGGTCGTTGGTCGGCTCGTCAAGCAGCAGTACGTTGCCGCCGGTCTTGAGCATCTTGGCGAGGTGCACGCGGTTACGCTCACCGCCAGAGAGCTTGCCGACGTTCTTCTGCTGATCCTGGCCCTTGAAATTGAATGCGCCGACATAAGCGCGCGTCGACATATCGTGGCCATTGACCTTCATGTAATCGAGCTTGTCCGAGATTTCCTCCCAGACGTTGTTCTTGCCGTCCAGATGATCGCGGTTCTGGTCCACGTAGCCCAGATGCACCGTCTGGCCGATCTCGATCGAGCCGGAATCCGGCTTCTCCTGCCCGGTGATGATCTTGAACAGCGTGGACTTGCCCGCGCCGTTCGGACCGATCACGCCGACGATTCCGCCCGGCGGCAGGATGAACGAGAGATCCTCGAACAGCAGTTTGTCGCCATACGCCTTGGAGATATTCTTGGCTTCGATCACTTTGCCGCCCAGGCGCTCAGGCACCTGGATGACGATCTGCGCCTTGCCGGGCGTGCGGTTTTCCTGTGCGGCCTGTAGTTCCTCGAACTTCTTGATGCGGGCTTTCGATTTGGTCTGACGGCCTTTGACCCCGGCGCGGATCCACTCAAGCTCGTCCTTGATCGCCTTCTGACGGCCGGACTCCTCGCGGTCTTCCTGCTCCAGGCGCTTGGCCTTCTTCTCCAGATAAGTCGAATAGTTGCCTTCGTAAGGGAAATACTTGCCCCGATCGAGTTCGAGTATCCAGCCCACCACATTGTCAAGGAAATAGCGGTCGTGCGTAATCATCAGCACCGCGCCGGCATATTCCTTCAGGTGGTTTTCCAGCCATTCGACGGACTCGGCGTCGAGGTGGTTGGTAGGTTCGTCCAGCAGCAGGATGTCCGGCTTCTGAATCAGCAGACGGGTAAGGGCGATACGCCGCTTCTCGCCGCCCGAAAGGCTGTCTACCGGCCAGTCGCCCGGAGGGCAGCGCAAGGCTTCCATGGCGACTTCAAGCTGGTTGTCGAGCGTCCAGCCGTCTACCGCGTCGATCTGGTCCTGCAATTCGCCCATTTCGGCCATGAGAGCATCGAAATCGCAATCCTCCGGCGGATCGCCCATAATCATGGATATCTCGTTGAAGCGATCGATCTTGTCAGCGACTTCGCGCGCGCCGTCCTTCACGTTTTCCAGAACGGTTTTGCTGGGATCGAGCTGTGGTTCCTGCGGCAGGTAGCCGACAGTGATGTTCTCACCCGGCCAGGCTTCGCCGGTGAAATCGGTGTCGATACCCGCCATGATCTTCATCAGGGTCGATTTGCCGGCACCGTTCGGGCCTACGATGCCGATCTTGGCGCCCTGGTAGAATTGCAGGCTGATGTTGCTCAGCACCGGCTTCTGGGCACCGGGAAAAGTCTTGGTCATGCCTTTCATGACGAAGGCGTATTGCGCGGCCATCGGGTTCCTCTGGGTCTGGCGTGTACGGGGTTTGCGCGCCGCTCTACAGGGACGGGCCCGGCTTGCCAAGCGCGGCGAGGCGCGCAGTCTGATCGGCGGGCCATGATGGTTGCAATGAGGGCGCCTGCGCATCCACGAGATTGGCAAGCTCACCGCAACGCGATAGGCAAAGCCATGTTCAAGCGAAATTATCTTGGCCGGCACCTCTGGATCTACCCGGCCATTTTTATCCTTCCATCGGCTGCCCTCGCCACCCCGTCGCAAGGCACTGGTGCAGCGTGGGATATCGTCGAAGGGCTGACAACAGAGATTGGCCCTCGCTTGGCCGGTTCCGCGGCAGAGGCTCGTGCACGCGCATGGGGGGCGAAGAAGCTCAAGTCGCTTGGTTTCCACAACGTGCGGGTGGAAGAGTTCAAGACGCTGGCCTGGCGACGCGGCGAAGAACATGCGCGGCTGGCGGCGCCTTACGATCAACCGCTGGCGATCACCGCCCTCGGCTTTTCCGCGCCCACACCAAAGGGCGGGCTCAGGGGCGAGTTGATCTATTTCCCGACCCTGGCTGCGCTGCAGGCGGTGCCTGAGGGTGCGCTCAAAGGCAAGATTGCTTTCATCGATCATGCCATGCGACCGGCTCAGGACGGGTCCGGGTACGGCCCCTATGGCGATGTGCGCCGCAAGGGACCCAGCATCGCCGCGCGCAAAGGGGCGGCTGGTGTTGTCATTCGATCAGTCGGGACGGACAGCCATCGCAATCCGCACACCGGAGTCACTACATGGGACAAAGATGTGACTCCAATCCCGGCGGGCGCTGTGTCGAACCCGGATGCTGACCTGATCGCCCGGATCGCCCCGCGTGGAAAGCCGATGAGCATCGACCTGATGCTGGAGAACACGCCATCCCCCAATGCCACATCCGGCAATGTCGTGGCCGATCTGCCGGGCAGAGATCCTTCGCTGCCGATCATCCTCGTCGCCTGCCACCTGGATTCATGGGATCTGGGGACGGGGGCGATAGACAATGCCTCCGGCTGCAGCATCGTCACCGCAGCGGCGCTGGCGGCGCAGCAGGGCGGGCCGACGCTACGGACGATCCGCGTGCTGTGGTCAGGCAATGAGGAAATGGGCCTGGAAGGCGGTGGTGGCGCCTATTACGCGGTACGGCACGGCGGCGAGGCCCACGCCCTGGCCATGGAAAGCGATTTCGGCGCCGACCGGGTGTGGGCGGTCAGCTATGCCATGGCGCCAGCCAATAAGGCGCTGACGGAGAAGGTTTCCGCCGCGCTGTGGCCGATGGGCGTGGTGCCTCACGCGAAGCCGGCGCGCGGCGGTTCGGATATTGAGGCGATCATCGCGGCGCAGAAGCTTGCGGTGATCGATCTGGGGCAGGACGGTACGCATTATTTCGACCTGCATCACACCGCCGATGATACGCTGGACAAAGTGGACCCAGCGATGCTGCAGCAGAATGTCGATGCCTGGGCGGCTGTGCTCAAGGTGATCGCCAATGAGCTGGGGCCGATCGCGCAGGCGAAGGCGGGCAAGGATTGATGCTGCGGGCGCGTGGCCGTCATCCCAGCGCGGCAATCCTTTCCGCTATCGCGATCAGCCGTTTCGCCTGTTCCAGGTGAAGCAGTTCGGTCATCCTGCCGTCCACGCGGATAGCGCCTTTGCCCTGGTTTTCGGGCTGTTCGAAGGCTTCGATCACCGCTTGCGCCCAAGCAAGATCCGCTTCGCTCGGGCTGAACACGGCGTTGCAGGGAGCAATCTGCGCGGGGTGAATCAGGCTTTTTCCGTCAAAGCCGAACATCAGACCCTGCCTGGCCTCCGCTTCGAACGCATCCAGATCGCGAAACTCGTTGCACACGCCGTCAAGGATCGCCAGCCCATGTGCGCGGGCGGCGGCGACGGCCGTTGACAGGAAAGGCAGGAACGGCGTGCGGCAGGGCGTGAGTTGCGCGCGCATTTCCTTGGCCAGATCGTTCGTCCCCATGATCCATAGCGACAGGCGGGTCGAGGCGGCGCTCGCGGCGATGGCGTCAAGGTTCAGCACGGCCTCGCAGGTCTCGATCATCGTCCAGAGCTGCATCGCGGCCGGGGCCTGCGCCAATGCATCCTGATAGCGGCCGATGTCTCGAGCCGAGCTGACTTTGGGCACCAGTACCGCGTCGGCAGTGGAAGCGGCGACGGCGGCAAGATCGTCCGCGCCCCATTCGGTATCGAGGCCGTTGACGCGGATCGCCACTTCCCGGTTCCCGAAATCCCCTTCCAGCACCGCCGCAACAGCCGCCGCTCGTGCCTGGGCCTTCATTTCGGGCGCCACCGCATCCTCAAGATCAAGGATCACCACGTCGCAAGGCAGAGTGCGTGCCTTGGCGATCGCCTTGGCGTTCGAGGCGGGCAGGTAAAGCGCGCTGCGGCGCGGGCGATCGGAGGCGGCGGTCATGCTGGATCGTGTCCTTTTCGGCTTGCGCTTTCTTGCAAGGCGAGCTGCCGCGTGGTCAAGCGCCCGGTTCGGCTGATCGTGCGGACAACCGTTTTTCAGTTATGCGCTCTCGCGCGGCCCGGCTGGACAATCAGCCTCGGCCAGTCCAGACTGGCCTAATGCGCAGATTTCTTACCACATTCGTTGCGGCGGGCGCGTTGGCGCTGCCTGCCGCCGCCTTCGCTGACCTGCCGGTCGGAGCCAAGGCCCCGGCATTCAGCACGTCAGTGGCGCTTGGCGGCAAGACGATGCCATTCAGCCTGCCGGCGGCGCTGCGGCGCGGACCGGTGGTGCTCTATTTCTACCCCAAGGCGTTCACTCAGGGCTGCACATTGGAAGCACATGCATTCGCTGAGGCGAGTGACGAGTTCAAGGTGATGGGGGCTACGGTGATTGGCATGTCCGCCGATGATTTGCCCACCTTGCGGAAATTCTCGACCGAAGCGTGCCGCAGCAAGTTCGCCGTCGGCGTCGCCTCGCCCGGTATCGTCAAGGATTACGACGTGGCGCTCGCCAGGCCAGGGGCGCCCGCGGGCCTCACCACGCGCACCAGTTATGTGATCGCGCGCGACGGCAGGATTGTGCTCGTCCATTCCGATATGGACTACCGCGATCATGTGAAACTGACTTTGGACGCGGTGAAGAAGCTCGCGGATAAACCCTGACAGTACGCTGCTCTTGAATCACCCTGCCTTTGGCGGGTAAGGGCCTCCCTTTCCGCACGGAGCCATTTGCGCGGGGCCCCCTGAACGGGAGGCGTCTTGTCGGCGTGCCGCTGCATCACTGGAGTTTTTCGCCATGCGTGCCGAAGGGCAGGCCCATATTGATCGGATCGAGAAGGCGCTCGCGCTGGTTCGCAAGTTTCTTGACTGGGATCGCGCGCTGCGTCGGTTCGATGAACTGAACGCCCGTGTCGAGGACCCGACCTTGTGGGATAAGCCCAAGGAAGCTGAAGCGGTGATGCGCGAGCGTCGGCGGCTGGAAGCCTCCATCGGCGCGGTCAACCAGATCAGCCAGGAGATGGCCGACGCCGTCGAGTTCGTGGAGCTGGGCGAACTGGAAGGGGACGAGGACACCGTCAACGAAGGGCTGACCACGCTCGCCGCGCTGGCGGAGCGCGCCGACGCCGACAAGGTCCAGGCCCTGCTCGCGGGTGAGGCTGACGCCAATGACACTTATCTGGAAATCCACGCCGGCGCGGGCGGGACGGAGAGCCAGGACTGGGCCGAAATGCTTCAGCGCATGTATACCCGCTGGGCCGAACGCCATGGCTACAAGGTGGAACTGGTCGATTATCACGCGGGCGAAGCTGCCGGGATAAAAAGCGCGACGCTGCTTATCAAGGGAGAGAACGCTTACGGTTATGCCAAGACCGAAAGCGGTGTGCATCGCTTGGTGCGGATCAGTCCTTATGACAGCTCCGCACGCCGCCACACCAGCTTCTCCTCAGTGTGGGTCTATCCCGTGATTGACGACAGCTTCGAGATCGAGGTCAATCCGGCGGACCTGAAGATCGATACCTATCGTGCTTCCGGCGCGGGCGGCCAGCACGTCAACACCACTGATTCGGCGGTGCGTATCACGCACCAGCCGACAGGTATCGTCGTCGCCAGCCAGATTGACCGTTCGCAGCACAAGAACCGGGAAATCGCGATGGGCATGCTGAAAGCGCGCCTGTTCGAGGAAGAGATGCGCAAGCGCGAGGAAGCCGCCAGTGCCGAGCACGCCAGCAAAAGCGATATCGGCTGGGGGCATCAGATCCGCTCTTACGTGCTTCAGCCTTATCAGCAGGTGAAGGATTTGCGCACGGGCGTGGTTTCCACCGCGCCGGACGATGTGCTGGACGGTGAACTGGACGCCTTCATGGCCGCCGCGCTTTCGCAGCGCGTAACCGGCGAGAAGGTGGAGGTCGAGGACGTCGACTGAGGCCGACCGGATCGCTTTTGCCCGGAGCGATCGCGTTCACCGGATTGGATAGTCCAATCCGTTTGCGCAGCCAGTCGCGATACTTTGCCAAGCGCGATACAAGGCGCTAAGGGGCCGCATGTTCCCGTCCCGCCGCCCTTTCCCGGTCGTCCTGCTGCTGGCCCTTTGCGCGTGCCAGCCGAAGACCGCCGATGGCCGGAGGCCGGAGACTTCGCGCGATTTTCCCGTCGCTGACCGGCCAGTTTCCCGGTCCACGGACACCGCCTTCTCCTCTGAAGTCCAACGCGACAGCAAGAATGAGGCGCGCGTCGTCATGGACCTCGCCGCCATCCGGCCGGGCATGACCGTGGCCGACATCGGCGCGGGCGAAGGCTATTACACCGTTCGCCTGGCGCAGCGAGTCGGTGCGAAAGGGCGGGTGCTGGCTGAGGATATCAATGCTGCGGCCAATGAACGGCTGGGCAACCGCGTCCTGCGCGAAGGGCTGGAGAACGTGTCGATCAAACTCGGCACGGAGGACGATCCCAGCCTGCCGCCGAACAGCTTTGACCGCATCTTCATGGTGCACATGTACCACGAAGTGATTGAACCGTACGCTTTCCTGTGGCGTTTGCGCCCGGCGCTGCGGCCGGGAGGCAGAGTGATCGTGGTCGATGTCGACCGTCCGACAGACGCGCACGGCATTCCGCCGGCGCTTCTGTTCTGCGAATTGAACGCAGTGGGCTTTCGTTTGACGGAATTTGTTCGTAAGCCGGAACTGCAGGGGTATTATGCGCAATTCGAAGCCGTGGGTGCACGGCCTGCGCCTGGGGACATTGCACCATGCCGCGTTTTGGGCGGCGCTAAGGCGGATTTACATTGACGGGCCGTGGTCGCGCGCAATGCCAGGGGAAAGACGAAAGAGAATATGAGCTTCAAGGGTCTCAAGCCGATTGTCTATGGTGGCCGCGAGGTCTGGCCGCTGATCGAAGGCGGCAAGGGCGTTTCCGCGACCAACCACATGAGCTCTGGCGCATGGGCGGCGGCGGGCGGCGTCGGCACGGTGAGCGCGGTCAATGCCGATAGCTACGATCACGAAGGGAAAATCATCCCTCAGATATACAAGGCACTGACTCGCAAGGAACGGCACGAAGAACTGATCCGCTATGCGATCGACGGCGCCGTGGAACAGGTCCGCCGCGCTTACGAGGTCGCCAGCGGCAAGGGCGCGATCAATATCAACGTGCTGTGGGAGATGGGCGGCGCGCAGGCGGTGCTCGAAGGCGTGCTGGAAAAGACGAAGGGTCTGGTCACCGGCGTCACCTGCGGCGCGGGCATGCCGTACAAGCTTTCCGAGATCGCGGCGCGGTTCAACGTCAATTACCTGCCGATCGTCAGTTCCGGCCGCGCCTTCCGCGCGCTGTGGAAGCGGGCCTACCACAAGGTTTCCCACCTGATGGCCGCCGTGGTCTATGAAGACCCGTGGCTGGCGGGTGGGCATAATGGCCTGTCGAACGCGGAAGACCCGCTCAAACCGGAGGATCCCTATCCCCGGGTAAAAGTGCTGCGCGACACCATGCGGGCCGAGGGCATTTCCGACGAAGTGCCGATCGTGATGGCCGGCGGCGTGTGGTATTTGCGCGACTGGAACGAATGGATCGACAATCCCGAACTGGGCACTATCGCTTTCCAGTTCGGCACGCGCCCACTGCTGACGCATGAAAGCCCGATCCCGCAGCAATGGAAGGACGCGCTGCGCACGCTGGAGCCGGGCGATGTGTTGCTTCACCGCTTCTCGCCCACGGGCTTCTATTCATCGGCGGTGCGCAACACCTTCCTGCGCGGCCTGGAAGCGCGTTCGGATCGGCAGATCCCCTATTCGAAGGTGGAGGCCGGGGAGCATACCGTGCGGCTTGACGTCGGTGTGAAGGGCAAGAACTTCTGGGTGACGCCCCGCGATCTTGACAGGGCCCGCAGCTGGTCGCTCGAAGGTTTCACTGACGGCCTGCGGACGCCGGACGACACGATCATCTTCGTCTCGCCCGAAGAGCGGGACACGATCCGGCAGGATCAGGCGGATTGCATGGGTTGCCTTTCGCATTGCGGTTTCTCCTCATGGAAAGACCATGATGATTACACGACCGGCCGCCTGGCCGACCCGCGCAGCTTCTGCATTCAGAAAACCCTGCAGGACATCGTTCACGGCGGCTCGGTCGACAATAACCTGATGTTCGCGGGCCACGCGGCCTTTAAGTTCAAGCAGGACCCGTTCTATTCCAACGGCTTCACGCCCACGGTGCGGGAGCTGGTGGACCGGATCCTGACCGGGGATTGAAGTCCTCTAAGCCGCTTACGGCGGACCGTGCGCCGCAATAGCCGGAGAAGGGTTATCATCGCCTTCTCCGGCGTTGGGCTTCTTCCTTGACGGAACTTCCACGCGCGCTCGCCTTGGTTTGGGGCCTCGAAAAACGCTGTTTTGTTGCTAGGCTGATCTAGAAGTCATCCCCAAGGTGGGGAGGACGGACAGGAGCCATCATGTACCAGACGCCTGAAGACCGCCCGATCTATCGCCTCCTTACCGGCCATGACGACCGCGCTTTCTGTGAACGGGTGTCCGAGGCGCTGGCACAGGGCTGGCGGCTTTATGGTTCTCCGTCGTTGGCCTGGGACACGGCGGAGAACTGCATGAAGGCGGCGCAGGCCGTTGTCTGGCACGAGGCCGACGTGGCCAAGTAAAGGGGGAGACTTCTCTTCTCGCAGGAAGAGAAGTTCACCCATATCAGATGTGGATCGGCTTGCCCGTCACCGCCATTGCCGCTTCCTTGATCGCCTCGGAATGCGTCGGGTGAGCGTGGCAGGTGTAAGCGATATCCTCGCTGGTGGCGCCGAACTCCATGGCCTGAGCAGCCTGGGCGATCATCGTGCCGGCGACCGAGGCGATGCACCAGACGCCGAGCACGCGATCAGTCTCGGCATCAGCGATCACCTTCACGAAGCCGTCGGGCTCATGATTGGTCTTGGCGCGTGAGTTGGCGAGCATCGGGAACTTGCCGACCTTCACCGGACCGCGCTCCTTGGCGGCCTCTTCGGTCAGGCCGACGCCGGCGATCTCGGGCTGGGTATAGACCACACCGGGGATTACATCGTGATTCACGATGCCGGTCAGGCCGGCGATGTTCTCAGCCACGGCGATGCCTTCGTCCTCGGCCTTGTGCGCCAGCATCGGGCCGGGAATTACGTCGCCGATGGCCCAGACGCCTTCGACCTTGGTTGCGAAGTCATGATCGGTTTCGATCTGGCCGCGCTGGTTCAGCTCCAGGCCGATCTTGTCGAGGCCCAGCCCTTCCGTATTGGGGCGGCGGCCGATCGAGACGAGCACGACATCGGCCTCCAGCTTTTCGGACGCGCCGCCCGCGGCCGGTTCCAGAGTGACAGTGGCTTTCTTGCCCTTCACTGAAACGCCGGTCACTTTGGTGCCCAGCTTCAGCGCCATGCCCTGCTTCTTGAAGATCTTGGCTGCTTCCTTGCGCACTTCGCCGTCCATGCCGGGCAGAAGCTGATCGAGGAACTCGACGACCGTGACTTCCGCACCCAGGCGACGCCAGACCGAACCGAGTTCCAGCCCGATCACGCCGCCGCCGATAACCACCATCGTCTTCGGCACGGCGGCCAGTTCCAGTGCACCGGTGGAATCGACGACGACGCCTTTGACATTGTCGATCTCAACGCCGGGCAAGGGTGTGACCGAGGACCCGGTGGCGATGACCACGTTCTTCGCCGTCACGCTCTTGCCCGCGACTTCGACGGTATGTGCGTCCTTGAACTGCGCGTAACCCTTCAGCCAATCGACCTTGTTCTTCTTGAACAGGAACTCGATGCCGCCGGTCAGGCCCTTCACCGCGTCTTTGCGCTGGCCCTGCATGGCGTCAAGATCGAGCTCCGGGGTGACCTTGATGCCCATTGCCGCCATCGCGCCGCTCTTGGCCGCTTCGAAATATTCCGAAGCGTGGAGCAGGGCTTTTGACGGAATGCAGCCGACGTTGAGGCACGTGCCGCCCAGCGTCTCGCGCCCTTCGGCGCAGGCGGTTTTCAGGCCGAGCTGGGCGGCGCGGATCGCCGCGACATAACCGCCGGGACCGGCACCGATGACAAGGACGTCGTAATCGTATTCAGCCATTTCGAACTCCGTGCCAGCGTGCCTCGACAAGCTCAGCACGAGCGGACTTGGGTATTCAATCAAAATCTCTCCCCTACGTCCTTGAGCCTGGCGAAGGGAGCAGCGCGTAATCTCTTACAAGTCGATCAGCAGCCGCGTCGGGTCCTCGATCGCTTCCTTGATGGTCTTGAGCGCGGTCACTGCTTCGCGGCCGTCGATCAGGCGGTGATCGTAGCTGAGGGCGAGGTACATCATCGGGCGGATGACGATCTGACCGTCGCGCACCACCGCGCGTTCCTCTATCCGGTGCAGGCCGAGCACGGCGCTTTGCGGCGGGTTGATGATCGGGGTGGACATCAGGCCGCCGAAGATGCCGCCGTTGGAGATGGTGAAAGTGCCGCCCTTCATATCTTCCATCGTCAAGGTGCCGTCCTTGGCGCGCGCGCCGAAGTCGGCGATGGCTTTCTCGATGCCGGCGAAGGAAAGCTTGTCGCAATCGCGCACCACGGGCACGACCAGGCCGTTCGGGGCCGAGACCGCGATCGAGATGTCGACATAATCGTGATAGACGATCTCGTCGCCGTCGATCTGTGCGTTCACGGCCGGAATGTCCTTCAGCGCCAGGACGGAAGCCTTGGCGAAGAACGACATGAAGCCCAGTTTGATCCCGTGCTTCTTGGCGAAGACGTCCTTGTACTTTTCGCGCGCCTCAATGACGGCGGACATGTCCACGTCATTGAAGGTGGTGAGGAGCGCGGCGGTTTCCTGTGCGCTTTTGAGGCGCTTGGCGATCGTCTGGCGCAGGCGCGTCATCTTGACGCGTTCCTCGCGCCGCTCGGGGCCTGAAGCGGTCGCCGCGGTCGAGATGGCGGGGGCAGGGCTGGCCGCCTTGGCTTGCGCCGCCGCGACCACATCGTCCTTGGTGATGCGTCCGTCCTTGCCGGTGCCCTTGATGGACGCCGGATCAATGCCATGTTCCAGCACCGCGCGGCGCACCGCCGGCGAAAGCACGGCCGCTGCGCCCGAAGCTTCCTCTGCGGTGGGAACAGGGGCTGACGCCGGGGCAGCGGTGGGAGCGGAAGCGGCCACCGCTGCCTTGGGCGCGGCGGCCTTCGGGGCGACGGCACCGGTCCCTTCTTCGATCGTCGCGATCAGCGCGCCGACGGTGACGGTATCGCCTTCCTTGACGAGTTGCTGGCCCATCACCCCGGCGTGCGGCGCGTTGACATCGATGGCGACCTTGTCGGTCTCCAGGCTGGCGATCGGTTCATCGGCGGCGACAGGCTCGCCCGGCTGTTTCAGCCATTGGCCGATAGTGGCCTCGGAGACGGATTCGCCGAGCGTGGGGACCTTGACTTCGGTGGACATGATTTATCTCAAGCCTTCTGCTTGCGACGGAGTTCTGAACGGACGGAAAGATGCAACGCATCGGCGACGAGCGCCGCCTGCTCGGAGTTATGGCGCTTGGCAAGGCCGGTGGCCGGGGAGGCCGAAGCCTGGCGGCCGGCATAGCGCGGACGCGGGCTTTTCACCCCGGCTTCCTGCGCGGCCTGTTCGATCTGCGATTCCACGAAGAACCAGGCGCCGTTGTTGCGCGGTTCTTCCTGACACCACACGATCTCTTCCAGGCCGGTCATCCGGCTTAGACGCGCGGTCAGCGGCTCTCCGGGGAAGGGGTAGAGCTGCTCGATGCGGATGATCTGCGTATCGGTGATCTCGGCGGCGTCGCGCGCCTCAAACAGGTCGTAAGAAACCTTGCCCGAACACAGGATCACTTTTCTCGTATCCTTGTCGGCCGGTGCTTTCGGGTCGGACAGGATGCGGAAGAAGTGGCCGTCGCCGATGAAATCCGAAGCGCGCGACTTCGCCATCGGATGGCGCAGCAGTGACTTGGGCGTCATGATGACCAGCGGCTTGCGGAACGGGCGATGCATCTGCCGGCGCAGCACGTGGAAATAGTTCGACGGCGTCGAGATGTTGCAGACCTGGATATTGTCCTGCGCGCAAAGCTGCAGGAACCGTTCCAGGCGAGCGGACGAATGCTCCGGCCCCTGGCCTTCATAACCGTGCGGCAACAACATGACGAGACCGTTGGCGCGCAGCCACTTGGCTTCGGCGGCGGCGACATATTGGTCGATCACGATTTGCGCGCCATTGGCAAAATCGCCGAACTGCGCTTCCCACAGCACCAGCGTCTTGGGATCGGCACTGGCATAGCCATATTCGAAGCCGAGCACGCCATATTCCGAAAGCGTGGAGTTCAGCACTTCGAAGCGGCCATGCGGCAGGGTCGAGAGCGGTGTGTACTTGTGCTCGTCCTTCTGATCGACCCATACGGCGTGGCGCTGCGAGAAAGTGCCGCGCTCGCAGTCCTGGCCGGACAGGCGCACACCGTAGCCTTCGGAGCACAGCGAGCCGAAGGCCAGCGCTTCGGCGGTGGCCCAGTCGAAGCCTTCGGCGCTGGCGAACATCTCGCGCCGCGCCTCGATCACGCGAGCCAGGGTCTTGTGGATCGTCAGGCCCTCGGGAACGGTGGTGAGCACGCGGCCGAGGCTGTCGAACAGCTTGCCCTCGATCCCGGTGGGCACGTTGCGGCGCGCTGTTTCGGGATCGGCCGGCTTGTTGAAGCCGCTCCACTGGCCGCTGAACCAGTCTGCATGATTGGACTTGTATGTCTTCGCGGCTTCGAACTGCTCTTCGAGGTGCGCGTTGAAGGCCGCCTCGCTCTCAGGCAGGAAGGCGTCGTCAATCACGCCTTCGGCCTTCAGACGCTCGGCATAGATGCGGCTGACGGACGGATGCTTGCGGATTTGCTCGTACATCAGCGGCTGCGTGAAGCCGGGTTCGTCGCCTTCGTTGTGACCGAAGCGGCGATAGCACCACATGTCGATCACGATGTCGCGCCCGAAGGTCTGGCGGTAATCGATCGCGAGCTTGCAGGCGAAAGTCACCGCCGCCGGATCATCGCCATTGACGTGCAGGATCGGGGCCTGGACGCCCTTGGCCACGTCGGAGGGATAAGGCGAATTGCGCGCGAACTGCGGGCTGGTGGTGAAGCCGATCTGGTTGTTGATGATGAAGTGAATGCACCCGCCAGTGTTGTAGCCCTTTACGCCTGACAGGCCGAAGCATTCCCAGATGATGCCCTGGCCGGCGAAAGCGGCGTCGCCGTGAATCAACACGGGCAGAACTTGCTTGTGGCGCGCACCGGGACCGATATCGTCACCGATGTCGTCGTGAATGGTTTGGTAAGCGCGCACTTTGCCCAGCACCACCGGATCGACGGTTTCAAGGTGGCTGGGATTGGGCATCAGGCTCATGTGCACTTTAACGCCGTCGAACTCACGGTCCGTCGAAGTGCCGAGGTGATATTTGACGTCGCCCGATCCGCCAACGTCCTCCGGGTTGGCGGTGCCGCCCGAAAATTCGTGGAAGATGACCTTGTAAGGCTTGGCCATCACGTTGGCGAGAACGTTCAGGCGGCCGCGGTGGGCCATGCCGTAAACGATCTCCTTCACGCCAAGCATACCGCCATACTTGATGACGGATTCCAGCGCGGGAATCATCGATTCGCCGCCATCCAGGCCGAAGCGCTTGGTGCCGACGTACTTCTTGCCCAGGAACTTCTCGTACTGCTCGCCACGGACCACGGCCCGCAGGATCGCCTTCTTGCCTTCGGGCGTGAACTCAATCTCCTTGTCGGCGCCTTCCATGCGATCCTGCAGGAAGCGGCGCTCGTCCGTGTCGGAGATGTGCATGTATTCCAGGCCGACCTTGCCGCAATAATTGGCGCGCAGGATCTGCACGATCTCGCGCACGGTCGCCCATTCCAGGCCCAGCGTGCCGCCGACATAGACGGCGCGGTCCTGCGCGGCGCCGATGAAACCGTGGTATTCGGGAGTCAGGTCGGCCGGAAGCTGGCGTTGATTGAGGCCCAGCGGGTCGAGGTCGGCGGCGAGGTGCCCGCGCACGCGATATGTGCGGATCAGCATCATCGCGCGCACCGCGTCAGCAGCGGCTTCGTCTATACGCGACTGATCGATCTTGCCGCCCTTCGCCGCGGCCTTCTCGATCTTGGCCTTGAGCGCGGTGGGGTCTAGACCCTGAGTCCAATCATCTTCGAACTCGGCGCCGACACGCGGCCAATTGGCGCGCTGCCAGCTCGGGCCGGGTTGGGGTTCGTCAAGACCCATATCGGGCGTGAAATCCATATTCTCGTTGCCCATCACAAGCACCTTTCGCGCGCCGGAGGCCAGGTGGCCGCAGTCGAGCAATCAATCTCGGGCGGCACGGTTCCCCGAAGGAGGTAGCCGGCTGTCCGCTGAGGCAATTCGGCGTCTGAACGCCTTGTGGTTAGTTCCGGGTGGGACGCGGATAGGGGAATACCCCTAAGCTCCGCATCCCAACCGAAGGATATGTCAGGCGTGGACCTTGAGCAGTTCCACAAGAGTTTCGCCGAGCAGCGAGGGGGAAGGGGAGACGCGGATGCCGGCATCTTCCATCGCCGCGATCTTGTCCTCGGCGCCGCCCTGGCCGCCCGAAACGATCGCGCCGGCGTGGCCCATGCGGCGACCCGGAGGGGCGGTGCGGCCGGCGATGAAGCCCACCATCGGCTTCTTGCGCCCACGCTTGGCCTCGTCCTTCAGGAACTGCGCGGCTTCTTCCTCGGCGCTGCCGCCGATCTCGCCGATCATGATGATCGACTTGGTCTCGTCATCCGCCAGGAAGAGTTCCAGCACGTCGATGAAGTTGGTGCCGTTGACCGGATCGCCGCCGATGCCGACCGCGGTGGTCTGACCGAGCCCCGCATTGGTGGTCTGGAACACGGCTTCGTACGTGAGCGTGCCAGAGCGGCTGACGACGCCGACCGAGCCCTTGGAGAAGATGTTGCCGGGCATGATGCCGATCTTGCACTCGTTCGGCGTCAGAACGCCAGGGCAGTTCGGGCCGATCAGGCGCGACTTGCTGCTGGTGAGCGCACGCTTGACGGGCACCATGTCCAGCACCGGAATGCCTTCGGTGATGCAGATGATAAGCTCGATCTCTGCATCGATCGCTTCCAGGATGGCGTCGGCGGCGCCGGCCGGCGGCACGTAGATGCAAGAGGCGGTGGCGCCGGTCGCGGCCTTGGCCTCCGCCACAGTGTCGAACTGCGGCAGGCCCAGATGGGTGGTGCCGCCCTTGCCGGGGGTCACACCCGCAACCATCTGCGTGCCGTAATCAAGCGCGGCCTGCGTGTGGAAGCTGCCGGTCGAGCCGGTCATGCCCTGGGTGATGACCTTGGTATTCTTGTTTACGAGGATGCTCATGGTTTCATCCGTTCCTTAATCGTCATCCCGGCCTGGCCGGGATGACGGTGCATTGCGCGAAAGTCTTAGGCCAGATCGCTGTCGATGCCCTTGCAGGCCACCAGCAGTTCCTTCACGGCATCGATGCTCAGCTGCAGGCCGGCCTTGGCCTTTTCGTTCAGCGCGATCTCGATCACTTCCTCAACGCCGTTCGCGCCGATCTTCACGGGCACGCCTACGTAGAGGCCGTCAACGCCGTACTGGCCTTCGAGATAGGCGGCGCAGGGCAGGATGCGCTTCTGGTCGCCGAGGTAGCTTTCGGCCATGGCGATCGCGCTGGCGGCCGGGGCGTAGAAGGCCGAACCGGTCTTGAGCATGGCCACGATCTCGCCGCCGCCGTTCGCGGTGCGCTTCACGATCTCGTCAATGCGCTCCTGCGTGGACTTGCCCATCTTGATGAGGTCGGGGACGGGGATGCCCTTGACGGTCGAGTATTCGACCACCGGCACCATGGTGTCGCCATGGCCGCCCAGCACGAAGCTGGTCACATCGCGCACCGAGACGCCGAACTCCCAGGCGAGGAAGGTGGAGAAGCGCGCCGAATCGAGCACGCCGGCCATGCCCACCACCTTGTTGTGAGGCAGCCCCGAAAATTCGCGCAGCGCCCAGACCATCGCATCGAGCGGGTTGGTGATGCAGATCACGAAAGCGTCGGGGCAGTTATTCTTGATGCCTTCGCCGACAGACTTCATCACCTTGAGGTTGATGCCCAGCAGGTCGTCGCGGCTCATGCCGGGCTTGCGAGGCACGCCGGCAGTCACGATCACGACATCAGCGCCTGCGATATCCTTATAATCGCTGGTGCCGGTGATGAAAGCATCGAAGCCCTCGACGGGGCCGCACTGCGAAAGGTCAAGCGCCTTGCCCTGGGGAACGCCGTCAGCAATGTCGAACAGGACGATGTCGCCCAATTCCTTCTGCGCTGCCAGGTGTGCCAGAGTGCCGCCGATATTGCCGGCGCCGATAAGCGCGATCTTCTTACGAGCCATGATGCTTGCGTGTCCTTCCCGAGGCGGGATTGCCGGACTTCAAGGCCGCCTGCTCCATCCCGCAAAGGCAGGTGCCGATGTTGCAGAGCGCGCCCTACGCGCCTCCCGCATACATTGCAACCGCGAAAAGGCACTTTGCGTCGCCGGAAGGGAAGAAAGATATGATAATGGTTCGCAAATTCATTAAGGCATATTGATCGCACGTCTTTGACGTATAAGATCCTGTATGGAAGTCATTTTTATCCCGGATCGCCGGACTGGCTCAATCCGTCGTGACAAGCGCGCGCGTGCAAGCTTCGGCCATGCGTCGGTCCAGTTGGCGGCAAACCGCGATCCAGTGGTCTCTGCCCTCAGCATTGCCGGCTGCTTGCGCTGCTTCGGCTTCCGCGCGGGCCTGAGCGGCGGCGGCGAGGCCGTGGCGGGCGAAATGGCGGAGCGCTTCGACCGGCAGATACCCGCTCGCGGCGTCCTCCGCGGTCGGCCCAGCCATCAGGGCCTGGGTGCCGAGAGGTATCGGAAGGTTGTCATTGACCGCGCCCAACGGGGCGGAGGGGCAAAGCGCGCGCGCGATCGCCGGAGTCGTTCCACCCCAGGCGGCCGCAAATCGGATCGTCATAGTGTGGGGAGCCTCCAATGCCGCAAACCGTTTCGAATCGCCTTGTACCCGGCAGCCTCTAATCATTGATGAGAGGCTTTGGTTGCCTAACCATTGATGAGGTGGAAAGCCGCTTCCGGCGCCAATCGACCGTTAACCTCCCGGCTGCGCGATCCAGCGACCGGAATTGGCATATTCGGCCTTGATCCCCTGTGCTTCGGGCAGGTCACGCATGCGGTAGAGCGCGTCGCCGCCCCGTACGCGCAATTCGCTGGTATAGAGAGGTGCTGCCGCGGCTGCGCCATCGGCGCTCCCCCCAGTTCGGACCCCGGTTCCGGCCCGTTCCGGTAGCGCGAAGGCGCGTTGAACCGCGACGGGATCAAGCGCGGCGGCCGAAGCGGCGCTGGCGGCGGAATCGTCGCGCGGGTGCGGCAGGGCCATCGGCTCTCCACCGAGATAGGCGAAGCGGAAGGCGGCAGGATTGCCCGCTGCCCCGTTGAAGCTGTAGAACCGGTGCGCGCCGATCGTGCCCAGGTAATGCAGGCTCGGCGCCCAGTAAGGGTTGACCTGAACGGTATGATAATGCGTCGCCAGGCCCACTGGCCTATAGACATAGCCGGCGAGGGCCTGCCGGGCGACGTCTTCCGCCCGGTCCCAAAACAGCTTTACCGGATGGCGCGCCAGCGAACCGTCGCAAGCGAAAGAGAACTGGCAGCCGGTGGGCTGCTCGGATCCCTGATAGACCACGCCGCAGACCGTTTTGGGATAAGCGGGGTGAGCCACGCGGTTCAGCACCACTTGCGCCACGGCCCGCTGGCCGGCGTCGGGCTCGCTCGCGGCTTCGTAATAGACCGCCGCGGTTAGGCATTGCAGCGCGCGCGTGCGGTCGACGCCGGAATTGTCGATGTGAAGCGGGCGGGCAGCTGGGCCGGTTCCGAGCGCGGGGCCGGAGACGGCGTCGTCTGCGTCCGACCGGATGCCTTCGCCTACTTTGAGTACCGGCATGCCCGCGTCGAGGTAATAGAAGGCCGAGCCGGGGAAGCTGGAGCCGGCCTGTTCAAACGGCATCGGTCGAAGCGGCGCATCCGGCGTAAGCGCATCGGCAATGCGAAAGCGATCCCAGCCACCGGGCGCGGCAAAAGCGGGCAGGGCGATCGCAGCCAGCGCGGCAAGACCCAGGCTCCAGCGCCGTTTTCGGCGCGCCCTTGCATGGCGGCAGCGGCGTGGGAACCGCGCAGCGAAATCGCGCGGGCGTGGCTCTTCCCATTCCGCCCACCGCGGTTGAGGCCGCGTCGGCCCAGAGAAGGCAGCGTCTGAAGGCACCCGGTTCCTTTCGCGAGGCGCGATGGCGCGGGTTGCGCCTAACCCGGCGGAGCAGGCGCCGCACCCGCGCATCGCGCGTTGTCCCTGCGTGGGACAAGGGCATCGGATAGCCTTAAGGGCTTAAGATTTTGCGTTTCGCGCACCTGCTTGCCAAGCACGCCGCATCGCACTATCGGCGCGCTCACGTCATGGGTTGCTCGGGAAACCGGGCCGAAGAGGGAAGCCGGTTCGATTCCGGCGCTGCCCCCGCAACTGTGACCGGGGAGCCCGCGCTCCACGCGCCACTGGCCATGTTCCTTGATCGAACGGGCTGGGAAGGCGAGGGCGGGCGATGATCCGGGAGCCAGGAGACCTGCCTGTGACGGTCGTTCCGCGCCGGGCGGGGTGTACCGGAAAGCAGCGAGACGCGCGCCGAAAGAGCACGCCCTCCGCCATGAACGGCATATCGTTCAGGCTTGGAGGAATGCACATGAAGTACCTTTTTCTGCTCAGTTCGGCGCTTGCCGTCAGCACACCCGCGATTGCCGACGAGGCGGGCGGCCAGATCGTTGTCACCGCTACCCGCACGGAAACGCCGATTACGCAAGTCGGCCAATCGGTAAGCGTTATTACCCGCGACGACATCGAGCGCACGCAGGCGATCGCCGTCACGGACGTGCTGGCCCGCATTCCCGGCGTGTCCACAAGTCAGGCGGGCGCATTCGGCCAGCCCGCCAGCGTGTTCATCCGGGGTGCGGAGAGCGCGCAAAGCCTGGTTCTGATCGACGGCGTGCGGATCAACGATCCGGGTGATGTGGGCGGCGGTTTCGATTTCGGCGCGCTTACGATCGGTCAGTTCGATCGGGTGGAGGTAGTGCGCGGTTCCTCGGGCGTGCTTTGGGGCAGCCGGGCCATCGGCGGCGTCATCAACTTCATTACGCCGCGCCCCACGGAAGAGTGGCACGCGCGGGCGCAGGCAGAATATGGTTGGCGCGATCAGAAGCAGGCGGGGGCTTCCGCCGCCGGCAAGCTGGGCCCGGTGGGCCTGACCCTGGGCGTCAACTGGCTGAAGGGCGATGGCTTCTCGGCCTTTGATGAGCGCCTCGGGGGCAAGGAAAAGGATGGGTTCGAAAGCAAAAGCGCCAATGCGCGCGCAGAGGTGGAGCTGACGCCGGGGCTCTCGGCCGATCTGGGCGGCTTCTGGACCAAGGCCACTTATGGTTATGACAATACCGGAGCCGATGCGCTCAACTTCGGGCTCAAGCGTGATGAGCTGGGCTATGCAAACTTGCGCTATTCCGGCCTCGACGGCCGGTTGAACGCGCGCGTGGGTTATGGGCTGACCAACAGTCGCCGCATTTCCGACGATGCCGTGTTCGGCCCTTTCGAGACCAACGGTCGCACTGAGCGCTTCGAGAGCCAGGTTTCCTTCGCGCCGATTGAGCTGGTGAGCGTGCTGATCGGCGCAGAGACCGAGAAGCAGAAATTCCGCGACAATTTCGGTTCAAGAGCATCCACCTCGATCGACAGCTATTTCGGCAATCTGACGTTGCACCCGCTTTCGGGCCTGACGCTTAACGGCGGAATGCGTTACGATGACAACGCGGATTTCGGCCATAGGACGACATTCGCCGCGAATGGCGCCTGGGTTATCGGTTCAGGCGTCAATGCCCCGGTGCTGCGCGCCAGTTATAACGAGGGCTTCAAGGCGCCTTCGTTGTTCCAGCTTTACACTAACGCCGGTTTCCGCGCGCTTGATCCGGAAACCTCGAAGGGATGGGATTCGGGTATCGAGTTGCCTTTCGCAGAAGGCGCCGGGCGCTTTACGTTGACCTATTTCGATCGCAAGACGAAAAACCTGATCGACTTCGACCTGACTACCTTCAATTATTTCAACGTCGGCCGCGCGCGGGCCAAGGGGCTGGAACTGGGGATGCAGGTGGTCAACTGGAACGGCTTCGATGTGAACCTGGCTTACACTTATCTTGACGCCACGAACGAAATCACCGGCGCCCAGCTTGCCCGGCGGCCCAGAAACAACCTCTACGCCAGCATCGACAAGATCTGGAACGTGGGGCTGAAGCTCGGCGTGGACTTGCGCGTCGGGGGTGGGCGTTATGATGACATGGCGAACACGAACTATCTCGACGGCTTTGTCGTCGTGGGCCTGCGCGGGTCCTTCGCGGTGACAAGGAACGTGGAGGTCTATGGCCGCGTCGATAACCTGTTCGATGAACATTACGAGGTCGTGCGCACTTACGGCACCCCTGGCCGATCGGCCTTTGCCGGGGTGCGGGTGAAGATGTGAAGCAATCCGGCGCTCTCGTCCTTTCCCGTTGGGGGATGATCGCGCCGTTTTGCGCTTTTCTGACCGCATGTGCGCAGTCGCCGGTTCCTTCCGGGCCGGCGGCGCATTTCCAGGTTTCAGTGGTGTCGCTCAATCCTTGTACTGACGCGATCCTGGCGGAGGTGACGACGCCGGGCCAACTCCTGGCCATTTCGCATTTCAGTCATGATCCCGCCGCCAGCTCGATGGAGGCGGTGAAGGCCGCGCGCTTTGCCGAAACGTCGGGCGCGGTTGAGGAAGTGGCCGCGCTTGCGCCGGATGTGGTGGTGGCCAGCACGTTCCTTGATCCGGCGACGCAGCAGGCGCTGCGCGATATGGGCATGCGCGTGGTGATGGTGCCGATCCCGGTCGACGTCGCTACGTCCGAGGCGCAAGTGCGCGAGCTGGCGGACCTGGCGGGAAACCCTGACGCCGGAGAGGCGCTTGTCGCGCGTATCGAAAGCGCTCTTGCTAACGCTGCGTCGCCTGCCGAGGAGAAGCCCGTTCCGGCGCTTGTGTGGGAATCGGGCGGTATCGTCTCGGGCGACCACACCCTGATCGCGGACCTGTTGCGGCGTAGCGGCTTTGCCAATGCCGCCGCCGCACGCGAATTGTCGCAGGCCGATTATCTTCCGCTCGAAAGGATGCTGGCGCAGCCGCCGCGCGTGATCTTCACTGTGGGCGATGCCCGGTCACAAGGGGACCGGATGCTGAGCCACCCAGCTTTGGATACGCTTAAAGGGGTGGCGCGCGCCCCGATCGACAGCGCGCTTCTGTGGTGCGGCGGCCCGACCATCCCGCGCGCGCTGAAGCGGCTGGCGCAGGTCCGGGCTGCTGCGGATCAGGGGCAGCCGGCGCATTTTCCCAACAGTGTTCAGCGAGGCGTGCGGTGAAGCGCGGCTTGATCCCTGTCCTTATCGTCGCCCTGATGCTGGCGGTGCCGCTTTCGCTGCTTGCCGGGCGCGTATGGATCGATCCCTTCGCACCCAACACGCATAACGCGGCGGTGATTGTCATGCAGCTGCGCCTGCCGCGCGCCGTATTGGCGCTGGTGCTGGGGGCGGGGCTGGGTGCGGCCGGCGCGGCGATGCAGGGATATTTGCGCAATCCGCTGGCGGACCCTGGCCTGTTCGGGATCGCCCCCGGCGCGGCGCTGGGCGCGGTGCTGAGCCTTTGGACCGGCTATGCCGCTTCCGCATGGCTCCTGCCGGCATTCGCCCTGATCGGCGCGAGCGGGGCGATGGCGCTGCTGGCGCTGATCGCCGGGCGGGAGGGCGGCATCGCGCTGTTCACTTTGGCAGGGCTGATGATCTCCAGCCTCTCCAGCGCCCTGGTAAGCCTGGCCATCAGCCTTTCGCCCACCCCTTTCGCGGTGAGTGAGATCGTCACCTGGTTGATGGGCGCGCTGGCTGACCGGTCCTGGCGGGACGTGTGGATCGCCGCGCCGCTCACGCTTGCGGGGATCGGCGTGCTGATCGGCGCCGGGCGCAGCCTTGACGGGCTGACCCTGGGCGAGGCGGCGGCCCGTTCGTTGGGCGTCGACCCGGCGCGGCTGCAAGTGCTGATGATCGCGGGCATCGGCCTGACCGTGGGCGCGGGCGTGGCCGTGGCGGGGATCATCGGCTTTCTCGGTCTGGTGGTGCCGCATCTCGTGCGCCCGCTGACCGACCGCCGCCCCAGTTCGCTGATCGTGCCGAGCGCGCTTGCGGGTGCGCTGTTGCTGCTGGTCGCCGATTGCCTTTGCCGGATCATGCCGCTGCCTGGCGGCGAGCTTCGCCTGGGCATTGCGCTCAGCCTGCTGGGTGCGCCGTTCTTCCTGCACCTGCTGTTTCGGATGAGGAGGGGGCTGGCGTGAGCCTGCAGGCGCGTGATCTTCATGTTCGCGATCGCCTGCGCGGATTGTCGCTCGCGCTTCGCCCCGGTGATGTCACCGCCATTTGCGGCCCTAACGGGGCGGGCAAGTCGACGCTCCTCTCATGTCTGGCCGGGTTGCTCGCGCCTGATGCCGGGCAGGTGACGCTGGATGACCGGCCGATGGCTGGCCTGAGCCATCAGACCCGCGCGCGGATGATCGGTTATCTGCCGCAATCTCCTGAGGTGGCCTGGGACGTATCGGTCGAAGTGCTGGTCTCGCTCGGCCGGCTGCCATGGCGCGGCGCCCCGGCGCTTGAGGCACAGGCGGCGATCGACGATGCCCTTGCTGCGATGGATCTGGACGTGCTGCGTCACCGGCCTGTCTCGCACCTTTCCGGCGGCGAGCGGGCGCGGGCGCTGATGGCGCGAGTGCTGGCCACGCGGCCCGGCTGGCTCCTTGCCGATGAGCCTCTAGCGAGTCTTGATCTTGGCCACGCTGCGGCGCTCGTCCGGCGGTTCCGTGAACAGGCGCAGGCCGGGCGCGGCGTCGTGCTGGTGCTGCACGACCTGGCGATGGCAATGAATCACGCCGACCGGGTGATCGTGCTTCACGAGGGGCGCCTCGCCGCGGACGGCGCGCCCGAGACAGCGCTTGACCCGCAAGTGATCGAACGAGTCTGGGGCTGCCCGGCACACTGGTTGGGAGAGCCGGGCGCGCGGGCGCTGTCGTTGCGTTAGACGGCCCTCAGCGCTTGCGTAGCCGTATCGACAGCGCGATCAGGCATGCGCCCGAAATCAGCGCATAGAGCCCGATCAACCAGGCAACGGTCAGCAGAGTCGCGGCGGGATTGGTCCAAAGGATGAAGAACAGGACCCCGCCCAGCAGCAGCGCGCTTACGCCCAGCAGGGCCAGCATCCATTCGCCTTCCATCTCCTTGCGCAGGCGGATCGCGGCGACAATCTGGCCGATGCCGGTCGCCAAGTAAAACAGGGCAATCAGCAGGACGAGAGCAAAGGCATAGGCCAGCGTGCTCAGCAGCGGCCAGATCACGAACAGCACGCCTATGGCTATGCCGACGATGCCGTTGAAGATCAGCGCGCGCCAGCGCTGGGTGTGATGCCGCGCCCCGCGCACCCCGCTGACGAACGAGAACAAGCCATCAGCGAATGTGAAAGCGGCAAAGACCAGCGCCGCGGCGAATATCGCGCTGCCTGGCAGCAGCACGGCGACAATGCCGAAAGCGATCGCCAGAATGCCTCGCACCAGAAACCAGCTGGCGTTGTGCCGGGGCAACAGCAGCACGTTCCATTCGGTCAATGGTTCGGGCGGATGAGCGGAGACCGATGCCTGCGTCATGACGATACTCCCCTGATGATGCCGGAAACGGGCGTTTCCGCCGCTCCGCACATGTCTGCCGCTCCGCACATGGCGAATACATCGCCGGCCCGCTACCCGGTATGTTACGGAGCCGCAATCGTGGGCGGTCACCGCGGGGGCGATCACAGCGGGGAGCAGTCAGCTCTTGCAGAACCGTCCGTTCGACCAGACGCGCATTTCCGCCCCGTGATGTTCCCGCGAGTATTCCTCGCGCCGGCGGTCGAAGATCAGCGATCCGGTAGCTTGCCGGCTGCCCGGCCGACGACGAAAGGGAATTTCGGCTCCGATGTTCATGGCGGTTCTCCTCCATGGGAAGAACGCTATGACCGGGCGGAGGGTTCCCCCCGTCAGGCGAAGGCGGGCAAGTGCGATGTGGCCGCCGCATCGGCCAGCGTCCGCCGGTCCAGCTCCGCCAGAAATGCGGCCATCGCGCCGTTCAACAGGGCGGTGAGGCCGCAGGCTGCACGCAGCAGGCAATTCCCGCAATCGGCGGGGGAAAGACCGGGCTCCGTCAGGCGGACCACGTCGCCCAGCCGGATCTCGGCAGCGGGCTTGCCCAGGCGAAATCC
>NZ_DAIMZT010000028.1:0-38584 GCF_036733805.1 Novosphingobium sp.
GATGGAGGTGTCCGCCACCGTCGAGATCCGCGAACTCATCCCAGCGCGCGCCGCGCAATTCGCTCGGCCGGACCGCCGTGAATGCCAGCAGGCGGAGCGCCAGTCGGGTGATTGGCCGGGCGTAATCCTCTTCGGCCGCGATGATCATTTTCCGCAAGGGGACAAGGTCGGTGATGGCGGGCTGGCGGCCCTTGCGTAGTGGCTTCAGGACCTTGCCCAACTTTTCGGCCGGATCGCTCTGCACGATCCCTTGAGCGATCCCGTAGACGAAGACCGCCGAGATCCGTTGCCGGATGCGCTTGGCGGTCTCGATCGATCCACGGGCCTCGACTTCCCGCAGCACGCCCAGCACGAGCGGCGGCGTCAGTTGCGCGATGGGCAGGGCGCCGATCGAGGGGAAGACGTCGCGCTCGAGGCTGCGGATGATATCGGCGGCGTGGATTTTGGCCCATTGCGCCTTGGCATTCTCGTGCCATTCGCGGGCAACACGCTCGAAAGTCTGCCGCCCTGCCTCGATATTCTCCTCGATCTTGAGCCTCTTCGCCACATTGGGGTCCCGGCCTTCGCAGAGGACCGAGTAGGCCTCGTCGCGCTTGCTGCGCGCATCGGCCAGCGAGACGAGCGGATAGGCACCGAAGGCCATGCTCTTCTGCTTGCCGTCATAATCGTAGTTCCAGCGCCAGAGCTTGCCGCCACTGGGGGTGACCAGCAGATAGAGGCGATTGGCGTCGGTGAGCTTATAGGGTTTGGCGCGCGGCTTGGCGGCGCGAACTTTCGCATCGGTCAGCAATGTCGGTCTCCTGAAAGTACCACGTTTTTCGACCGCGCGTGCCACGTTTTCGTACCTCCGATTCGCCGGATGGGCGCGAACGGGTACGGACGGCCGAGGCCGAACCGATCTGCTAAGTGTCAGATTTCAGGATAGAAAAGTCGATCCCAGTGGACTTTTACGGGCCCCTGCGGAGGGGCCGCTGGCGGAGCGGGAGGGATTCGAACCCTCGATACGCTTTTGACGTATACTCACTTTCCAGGCGAGCGCCTTCGACCACTCGGCCACCGCTCCGCATGCACTGGTAAGGGGCAGCGCCCTAGCGTGAGGCGCGGGGTTTCGCAAGTCGTCTGAGACGGCAAATCCCGCACGACGCGTAAATATTGGGCGAGCTCGGCCGCTCCGGTCGGATCGGCGGTTCTTATCGGGCGAAGGAGAGCGCCTGGCAGCGCGCCGGACAACGGAGTGCTATCAAATCCGCTTGGCCTCGGCGACGGCTTCGCTGGCGCGCAAGGCGCCGATGATGCGGGTCAAGTGCGCCAGGTCGTTGACCTCCAGGTCCACCTCGTAAGTGCCGAAGGGCTCGTCACGCTGGACCATTTGCAGGTTCGTTACGTTGGCGCGATTTCCGGCGAAGATCTGCGTCACTTCCGCCAGTGTGCCGGGGCGGTTGTAGAGCACCAGCTGCAGCCGGCCGATTGCGCCAGTGGTGCGTTCGCCCCAGGAAAGGTCCAGCCAGTCGGCGTCGATCCCGCTCGCCAGTGTGAGACAGTCGATGGTGTGCACCTCCACCTTATGATCGGGCCGACGTAGGCCAACGATGCGGTCGCCGGGGACCGGATGGCAGCATCCCGCAAGCTCAAAGCCCATGCCAGGCGTCAGGCCCCGAATCGAAATCGCCCGCTCGGTGCGGGTCCATTCAGGTTCGTCGGGCAGTTCCGCGGTGCTGCCGGGGACCAGAGCCTCCATCACTTGTCGATCCGTGAGACGCGCGGAGCCGATCGCGAACATGAGGTCTTCCTCGTCGCGCAGGTCCAACCTTCGCACCGCTGCCGCCAATGCCTTCTTGCCAATGCGCTGAGGGAGCCGGCCGACGATCTCTTCATAGAGCTTCGAGCCGATCTCGGCGACTTCCGCCCGTTCCTTTGCTCGGACCGCACGCCGGATCGCGGCGCGGGCCTTGCCGGTAACTACGAAGCCCAGCCAGGAAAGCTGCGGCTCGGAGCTCGCGCTCTTGATAACCTCCACGACATCGCCATTGATAAGCTGCGTGCGCAGCGGCACGTGCCGGCCATTGATCTTGGCGCCGACCGCCGCGTTGCCGAGATCGGTATGCACGGCGTAAGCGAAGTCAACCGCGGTCGACCCCTTGGGAAGCTGGTGTAAGGCCCCCTTGGGCGTGAAGGCGAAGATGCGGTCCTGATAGATCGCCAGCTTCGTATGTTCGAGCAGTTCCTCGGCATCGTGGCTGGCATCAACAATCTCGATCAGGTCGCGCAGCCAGCCGACCTGACCGTCCGGCCTTATTCCGCCCCCCTGTTTGTAAGCCCAATGCGCGGCGAGGCCGAACTCGTTGGTGCGATGCATCTCCTTGGTGCGGATTTGCACTTCCATGCGCATCGAGTTTTCATAGATCAGCGCGGTGTGAAGCGACTTGTAGCCGTTCGACTTGGGCGTGGAGATATAGTCCTTGAACCGGCCCGGAATCATCTGCCAGGTCTGATGCAGCACCCCCAGCGCGCGATAGCAGTCATCCGCCGTTCCGGTAAGCACACGGAAAGCCATGATGTCCGTGATCTGCTCGAAGGTGACATGGCGCTCGGCCATCTTCTTCCAGATCGAATAGGGATGCTTTTCTCGCCCGGTCACCTCGACGCTTACCCCGGCCTCGGCCAATGCCTGCTTGATGGCCAGCGCGATCGCATCGACCTGCCCGCCCTCCTGGCTGCGGATCTGCGCGAGACGGCCGGTGATCGTGGCATAGGCTTCCGGCTCAAGCTGCTCGAAAGCCAGAAGCTGCATTTCGCGCATATATTCGTACATGCCCACGCGCTCAGCGAGCGGGGCGTAGATATCCATGGTCTCGCGCGCAATACGCTGGCGTTTTTCGGGGTTCTTAATGAAATGCAGCGTGCGCATGTTATGCAAGCGATCCGCCAGCTTCACGAGCAGGACGCGCAAGTCCTCGCTCATCGCCAGCAGGAACTTGCGCAGATTTTCCGCCGCGCGCTCGCTTTCCGTCATCACCTCGATCTTGGAAAGCTTAGTGACCCCGTCCACCAGCCGGGCCACGTCCGTTCCGAACAGCTTCTCGATCTCCTCGATCGTGGCCAGCGTGTCCTCAACCGTATCGTGAAGCAGCGCCGTAACGATGGTCTGCTGATCCAGCTTCAGCTCGGTCATCAGACCGGCGACTTCCACCGGATGACTGAAATAGGGATCGCCGCTCGCGCGCTTTTGCGACCCGTGCTTCTGCACGGTATAGACATAGGCGCGATTCAGCAGCGCCTCATCAGCCTCGGGCGCATAATCCTTGACGCGTTCAACAAGTTCGTACTGGCGCAGCATACCTGCCTGTCATGTCAGGATTTGATGGGCCGCTACAAGTATAAAGCCTAATGGATGCAGATTTTGCAACCAAGGTGCGGCTCCGGAGCCTCGAACGGATGCATCAACTCCAGGTGGCCTCGGGCGGCAGGCTCATCAGGATGGCATCGATGTTGCCGCCAGTCTTCAGACCAAATAGCGTGCCGCGATCGTAGACCAGATTGAACTCCGCATAGCGCCCGCGCCATTCCAGCTGTCGCGCCTTGTCGGCCGGGCTGAAATCCATGCCCATGCGCCGCCGCACGAGGCGTGGGAAGACAGCCAGAAACGCCTCGCCCACCGCTTTGGTAAATGCGAAGTTGGCTTCCCAGGCGGCTTCGTCGGGGCATTCGAGATGGTCGTAAAAGATGCCCCCGACGCCGCGATGAACCTTGCGGTGGGGAATGTAGAAGTAATCATCGGCCCAAGTCTTGAAGCGATTGTAGTAGTCAGGGCCGTGGGCATCACAGGCCGCCTTGAACGCGGCATGAAATTCGGCGGTATCCTCATCGTAAGGCAACGGCGGATTGAGATCGGCGCCGCCGCCGAACCATGCCTTTGTAGTGGTCAGGAACCGAGTGTTCATATGAACCGCCGGCACATGGGGGTTGGCCATGTGAGCTACCAGACTGATGCCCGTTGCCGAAAAGGCGTTCTGCTCGGCCGAAGCGCCGTTAATGCTGGCGGCGAAATCCTTCGACAGACCTCCAGACACGGCCGAGATGTTGACGCCGACCTTTTCGAACACGCGGCCCTTCATCAGCCCGCGAGTGCCGCCGCCGGCGTCACCCTCTCCACCCTCCACCGCATCGCGTTGCCACGGTGTGTACTCGAACATGGCGGTGGAGCCGGCCTCACGCTCGATAGCTTCGAACTCGGCGCAGATCATATCGCGCAGGGTCCGAAACCATGCGCTGGCGCGGGCGGTATAAGGGATCCAATCAGTCATCATGCGCGCTTGCCAAATCGCACCGGCTGCGGCAAGGGAAAGCCATGGTTCCCTTTTCGTTCTGCGGACGCGAAATGCAACTTGTCCGCGGCATAGCCGGCGGACCCAACGCGCTGTTCTGGCCGGCCGAACAAGCGCTACTGGTAGCCGACCTGCATCTGGAAAAGGCCAGCTTCTTCGCACGCGAGGGACAGATGCTCCCTCCTTACGACAGTCGCGAGACGCTGGAGCGCCTGGCGACGGCAGTGCGGCTCACCGGCGCGCGGCGGGTCTTCGCTTTGGGGGACAACTTTCATGACAGCCTTGGTCCCGCCCGCCTTGATGATCGTGCGGCCGGAATGCTGGCCGCGCTCACTCGGGCGCTCGACTGGGTATGGATTATCGGCAATCATGATCCTCACCTGGGCGACAATGCCGACGGGATGCGGGTCGAAGAACTGGAGGTGGGCGGACTGTGGCTGCGGCACATGACTTGTGCGGGCGCCATGCAGCCGGAACTTTCGGGCCATTTCCATCCTCAGCTGGTGATCCGCGCTAGGGGCAGACGCATTGCTCGGCCCTGCGTGGTCCGCAGTGAAAACCGGCTGATTCTGCCCGCTTTCGGAGCATTTACGGGAGGGATGAATGCGGCCGATCCGGCGATCCTCTCGGCACTACAGCCGGCTACGGCGATAGACGCACTGGTGCCTGCGCACGGGGGACTTGTCACTTATCCCCTATGGCGCGCGGCGGCATGAATAACCATATGGCAGCCATCCCGCGCACGGCCGCCGGGTTATCCTATGAGAAACGCGCGAATCCTGCTTTGCGCAGACGCGCGTTTCGCATTAATGACCGCCGAATCCGAGCCAGAGACGATAACGATTCAGGAGAACGCTTATAGCACCCCCACCCCGGCGCATGATGGCGCCCCCGGTCAAGAGTGGACCGCGCTACAACCACTTGATCCAGTCCGACAAGGTCCGCGTCATCGATGAGAACGGGGAAAACCTTGGCGTGATGCATACGCGCCAGGCGATCGAGCAAGCTGCCGATGTAGGTCTTGATCTCGTTGAAGTCTCGCCCAATGCTGATCCGCCGGTGTGCAAGTTCCTGGATGTCGGCAAATTCCGATACGAAGCGCAGAAGAAGGCCAATGCCGCGCGCAAGTCGCAAAAGACGCAGGACATCAAAGAAATCAAGATGCGCCCGAACATCGACGATCACGATTACGATGTGAAGATGCGCAACATTCTCCGTTTCATCGAGGATGGAGACAAGGTGAAAGTTACCCTGCGCTTCCGGGGCCGCGAATTGTCGCACCAGCAACTGGGCATGGACCTGCTGAGGCGCGTACAGGAAGACGTGAACGAGGTCGCCAAGATCGAGGCTTATCCGCGCATGGAAGGCCGCCAGATGCTGATGGTGCTCGCCCCGAAGTAAAGGCGGGCCTCTCGTGGATGGTCGGGAAAATGGGGGCGTTCGGCCCCCATTTTCCTATTATGATGAGTGGTCCTCGTCATCGTCGTCATTGCCGACCCGACAGCAGCATTGCCAGATCGGGACCTTTCCATCGTGGTGGGAAAGCCTTATGCGAAGGGTTCAGCCCTTCCATTCCCGGCGATCTTCCGCCGCGCGGAGGACTTCGTAAGCCAGCTGATAAGTCTGGAACGCCTTGGCCGCTTCGGCATCGTTCGGCCGAACATCAGGGTGAACTTCCTTGGCCTTGGTGCGCCAGGCGCGGCGCACCGCGTCGAAATCGGCATCCGGGTCCAGGCCCAGAACTTCCAGAGCCCGCAATTCATCGCGGCTGCGCGTGCCGTCACCCGAACTGGTCCAGCCGTAATGAGCGGATTCGCGATAACCCGAAGCTTCCGATCGTTCCTCAGCCTCGCGCCGGGCGGCCTCCTCCGCATCGAGGCCCGCGAAATAGTCCCAGCCTGCATTATATTCCGCCGCGTGTTTCTGGCAAAAGTACCAGCGGTCAGGGCTGTTGGGGCTCTTGGGCGCGGGGCAGTCCCCCGGCTCATTGCAGCCATGCCGGTCGCAAATGCGTATCCGCGTCGCCTCGCGCGAGCTGCCATAGCCGCGCCAGCGCGGGAAACCCCAGTCCATGGATCGGCGTGCGCGGCTCATGCGAATGGCGATATGCTGCGAATCGAAGGCGATGCAACCCTTCGGACCGCCCGCCGCCGAATAATTCAGCGGCGAACCAATCGATTCAATCGATCGTGACCGTCACCGCGCGCCGGTTTTTCGCCCAAGCCTCTTCATTGGAGCCGAGCGCCACCGGGCGTTCCTTGCCGTAGCTGACAGTCGTCAGCCGCGAGACATCGACACCCAGACTGACGAGATAGTTCTTCGCGGCATTGGCTCGGCGCTCCCCCAGGGCGAGGTTGTATTCGCGCGTGCCGCGCTCATCACAATGCCCTTCAATGGTCGCGCGCTTCTGCGAATATTGCATCAGCCATTGCGCCTGCTTGGCAAGGGCGGCCTGGTCAGCCGAATCGATGTCGTATTTATCCGTGTCGAAATAGATGGTGTCGGAGCCCATCATCTTTGCCAGAAAATCGGCCTGGCTGCCCGCTGTCGGTCCCGTAGGCTCGGCAGTGGTGCTGCTGGTCGCCGGGCCGGGCTCCGGCGGCAACTGCTTGGGCGCATGAGTCTTGCATGCCGAGACCGCAAGCGCGCCGGCCGCCAGAAGCACGATCGCACCGCTTTTGGCGTTACGAGACATCGTCGAGGAAGAAGACATGACCTATCTCCAGTGCTGCTCGGCCACCAAGCAATGGCCGACTAAGGGGGAAGTTCCGTGCAATTGTTAACTCAGTCAACCTGAATGGTTGTTTATCATTGTCGCACCGGTCCCCACGCCGGGTCGGAGGCGCCCACGGGCGTCGGCAGCTTGCGTTCATTGCGGCCGGTCAGATCGACCTGCCAGATCGAGGCCGTACCCGAGTTCTGGGCGGTGCGGAAGAACTGCACGATCCGTCCGTTGGGCGACCATGTGGGCGCCTCGTCCTGCCAGGAATCCGTTAGATAGCGCATGTTCTGCCCGCTGGGTGTCATGACCGCTATGCGCAGGTTCCCGGCGATATGCGTGAAGGCGATCTGATCGCCACGCGGGCTCCATTCGGGCGTTGCCGAGCGCCCTCCGAAGAAGCTGATGCGATGCTGATTCGAACCATCCGCGTTCATCACGTAAATCTGCTGAGATCCCGAACGGTCGCTTTCGAACACGATCTGGCCGCCATCGGGCGAGAAGCTGCCGCCGATATCGATGCCGGGGCTGTCCGTAAGCTTTTGCGCCTGCCCACCGACGGAAGGAATCTTGTAAATGTCCGTATTGCCCGCGATGGCCATGGAATAGAGCACCCACTTCCCGTCCGGCGACCAGCGCGGCGCGAAAGTGGGATTCTTGCTGCGGACGAGCAGCCTTTGCGTATCCGTGGCAAGATCATAGATATAGATGCTCGGCTCTCCATTCAGGAAGGAGAGGTAAAGTATCTTCGAGTAATCCGGCGAATAACGCGGCGTCAGCGCCGTGGCCTGGCCGCTGGTGAGATAACGCATGTTAGCGCCATCCGAATCCATCACTGCCAGCCGCTTCATGCGATGACCCTTGGGGCCCGTCTCGGCGATATAGGCGATGCGAGAATCGAAGAACGGACTTTCGCCGGACAGGCGCGAATACACCATGTCGGCACACTTGTGCGCAGCCCGCCGCCAATCGCCGGGGCTCACCTGCCAGCCGGCCTTGGCCAGCTGCTGCTTGAGCTTCACATCGTAAAGATAACAGCCCACGGTTAGATTGCCGTCGCCACCAGCGCGCACATATCCTTGCACCAGCATATCCGCGTTGCGTGTGGCCCAGGTGCCATAATCCGGCGTCTGCACTTGCGCAAAGGCCGGCTGCGGCAAGCCGTCGGGCCCTGACGGCTTGAACAATCCGTTGTTCTTAAGGTCAGAGGCCACCACGGCGGACAGCGCGCGCCCCAGCGCAGCGGTCGAGCCGGCATTCGTCTGAGTAGGCACGTCCGCGTCCGTGGCGAAGGTGGTGATGGCAATGCCAAGGTCCTGCCACGCGGCATCGGCGGAAACCGATCCGGTAAGGCCACCCTCGTCGGCGTTCAGCCCTTGATCGGCCTGCGGGGTGGGACCGGCGACCGGCGCGGGCGATGCATCCTGCGCAGCGGCCGGAACAGCGGCGGTCAAGGCAAGAGCCAGAACGAAGGGAAGCGAACGAGATGTCATCATTGCGCAAGCCTCAAGTCAAAGCGGAATGAAGAAACGCGCTTCCACGCGTCGTAATATTCCGGAGGAAGGTTGAAAGGCGAAGCCAGTTGCACGGCTCGGATCGCCTGTTCGGCGTGACGATTGGCCTGCGCCGAGTTGGCGGGCGTGATACCGGTCTGGCGCACCACTTGCGGTCGCCCTGCCAGGCTGCCGTCACGATTAAGGTTGAAAGAAAGGATCGTCACCAACTGATCGGCTTCAGCCCCATCCGGCGGATTCCAGTGCGGCTTTAGCTGGCGCGTGATCGCCGCCGAGAGCGCGGAGCGGACCTCCGGGCCGACTTGCGCGGCGGGCGTCCCCTTGCCGGAGTCCGACTTCGCGCCGGGAATGCCATTCTTGAAAGCATCGGCGAATGAACTGCTGCCGGGTTTTCTGGGCTGGCTGGCGTTCTTACTCGATGTCGATGAGATGCTCGGCCGATTGGGCTTCGCGAGAATATCATCGATCGCGCTGGCTCTTCGGTCTGGCTGCACCTTGGCCGGCGGCTTTTCCGCCAGGCGCGGGACGGCCTTAACCGCAGGTTTCAACGCCGGCCGGGGTTGCGGTGGCTCGATCACGCGCGGCTTGGGCTCAGGCGGCAACGACGCGGGCGCAGGCGCGATTTCCGGTACAAGCGCGGGAGCCGGCTGTCCTTGTTGCGGACCGCGATCGGGCGCTGCCTGGCTCAGCGGATCAGGTGAGGTAGATGTTTTTCCAACCTCGTCACTAATGGTCACTTCGATGCGTTCGGGCGGCTTGACCACGATGTGATGCGGCGGACGGAACAGCAGCGCCGCCAGCACGGCCGCGTGCAACGCAACCGCGACGACAAGGCCGATACCTTCTTCCCTGCGCAGACCAGTGGAAGCCATCCGTCGTTCCTACCTCATCCGCCTGAACCGCTGCTGACATCCGTCACCAGCGAGATCGACGTAAAGCCCGCACGGTTCAGTTCCCCCATCACCTCCATCACGCGGCCGTAATCCAGCGCCTTATCCGCGCGCAGCGTCACCAGTGGCGGCTTGCCGCCTGGGCCAGGCGGCACCGAAGCCAGCCGGTCCGCCAGTTCGCCGGGCGCCAACGGCACGGTTTCAAAGTATATGGTGCCGTCGCGACGAAGAGTGATCGTAACCTCGTTCGCTTCCTCGCTCATAGCTTTAGCGCGGCTTTGCGGCAGCTCGATCGGCACGGCCGCCTTAAGCAGCGGCGCGGTGACCATGAAGATGATAAGCAGCACCAGCATCACGTCCACCAGCGGGGTGACGTTGATTTCCGCCATCGGCGCACGGCTGCGTCCGCCGCGTCGGCCACCGCCCGAAGAGTGAAGGCCCATCGCCATCAGTGCGCTTCCAGCTGACGGGTCAGCGCCGCGTGAAGCTTGTCGGCAAAGCGCTGCAACCGCGCCTCGAACG
Organism: Novosphingobium sp.; assembly: GCF_036733805.1. Taxonomy (GTDB): domain Bacteria; phylum Pseudomonadota; class Alphaproteobacteria; order Sphingomonadales; family Sphingomonadaceae; genus Novosphingobium. Next base: position 9,971 of record NZ_DAIMZT010000028.1, read on the forward strand.
CATTTACCCGGTGCGAGAAACGATTGTAGGCGATGACCGCCGGAATTGCGGCGAACAGGCCGATGGCAGTCGCGAACAACGCTTCCGAAATACCGGGGGCGACCACCGCCAGCGAGGAGTTCTGCTGCTGGCCGATCTGGAAGAAGCTGTTCATGATGCCCCAGACGGTGCCGAACAGACCCACGAACGGCGCCACCGACCCGACCGTCGCCAGAAAGTTCAGGCGGGCCGCCAGATTGTCCGCCTCTTCGCCCACGGCCGAATTCATGGCCATGCCGATGCGCTGGCGCGCGCCCTCGGGATCAAAGGTTTTGAGCGAGGCGTTGCGCCGCCATTCAGACAGCCCCGCGCCCGCCACTTTCCCCATCGGCACATCTCCTCGGCGCCGTTCCTTCTGATAAGTCTCGAAATTATGCGCTTCCCAAAATCCTTCCTCGTACTCTTTGCACCGGCGCGCGACGCTGCCCATGCGCAGCATGAAGGTGACGATGATGGTCCAGACCCAGATGCTCGCCAGGATCAGCCCCATCATGATGGCCTGCACCACGATGTCCGCATCGAGGAACAGCTTGACCGGATTGAGGCGGCCCGGCTCACCGGCGAAGTTGAGAGTGTAAGCAAGCAGGTCGAGAGTCATTCTTGTCCTTCCAGGCCGCTTCCAGGGCCAGAACCAGGTGATACGGCGAGCAGTGCAAATGCGTCCCGCCAGGCGGCCGGTTGCCGGCGCGGTCGTCCGTCAGGGCCGATGAACGCCACCTTTACGGTCGCTTCCGCCAGGCGGACGTCTCCACGCAAGACGGCCTGATGCAGCGTGCAACTGCCCCCGCCGACGTGAAGGGCCGTGGTCTCGATCCGCACGGCATCGCCGAGCCTTGCCGGCGAGAGATAGCGGATCGCCAGTTCGGCAACCGTATAAACCCCCTCTCCCCGGTCCAGCGCGCCGCGCTGGTCAATGCCCAGCAGTTCGACAAGATCGGAGCGGGCCCGTTCAAACCAGCGCAAGTAATTCGCGTGATAGACCACGCCCCCCGCGTCCGTATCTTCATAGAACACGCGCAGGGCATAGAGGTGAGCGCCACCCTCGATCACGCCGCTTTGGGGTTGAGGAAAAGTCGTCATGCGGGGCGAGGTGTAACCGGCCAGGGCCGCGCTGCAAACCCGTTGCCGGCTCGCGCTGCGCCTTTCGTCGGTAAATTTCCGGTAAATCGCCTTAATCGGGGATCATCTGGAAAAACTGACGCCCGCCAAAGATGTGAACATGCAAGTGAGGAACTTCCTGATGCCCGGCGGCGCCCATGTTGACCAGCAGGCGATAACCCGGTCCGTCCAGATCAAGCTCACGCGTGACTTTGCCCACCGCCCGCATGAACCCGGCGATTTCGCTGTCGGACGCCTTCAAAGTGAAATCGTCCCAGGACACATATGTCCCCTTGGGCAAGACCAGAACGTGGACCGGCGCTTGCGGGCGAATGTCATGAAAGGCGATCGCGTAATCGTCTTCGTAGACCTTGTTGCACGGTAGCTCTCCACGCAGAATCTTCGCGAAGACGTTATTCTCATCATATGGCAGCTTGGGATCGATCGGCATCGGTCTCTCCGGTCAAAACAGCAATCAGTCGACGGCGCGGGCCGCCTTCTCGGCTATGCCGGACGTCCCTTCGCGGCGATCAAGTTCGGCCAGGACATCGGCCAGCGGCACGCCTTTCGCGCCGAGCAGGACCATAAGATGGAACAGCAGGTCGGCCGCTTCGCCCACCAGCGCCGCGCGATCCTGAGTCAGCGCGGCGATCACTGTCTCCGTCGCCTCTTCGCCCAGCTTCTGCGCGATCTTGCCCGGTCCCTTGGCGTTCAAGCGCGCGACATAACTCGATTCGGGGTCAGCGCCCCGTCGTGCGGCGATCGTGGCCTCAAGCCGAGCGAGAGTATCGGGACTGGTCATCTCCCGCTTGCCATGCGGCGCGCGAGCGGCGCGGTCAAGCCTCCTAGTCCTGCGGGTCCTTCGAGGAAAGCCGTCGGCCGACAATCACGCCGACCACGCCTACGCCAAGCAGGAACAGGCTGTTCGGCTCTGGCAGCGGCAGGCCCGCGGACGCAGAGGCCGGAGCTGCCAAAAATGCCGGAATCAAAGCCGGCCAGTACCTGAAGGGAAGCACGGGGGGCTCCTCTGCGAGTCGAAACTTCGCCGGAACCATCCTTCGATCGAAAGACCGCAGCAAGGACGACGGCGTGCCTGTCCCGATACGGATCAGACGCGAGAAACCGTGTTCCGCCGGAAACTTACCCGCGCGCGGGCAAGCCTGCAGAGCGCAAGGCAGCGTGCGCTTCCGCGATCGAATGCTTCCCGAAATGAAAGATCGATGCCGCCAGCACGGCGCTGGCATGTCCTTGCGTTACCCCTGCCACCAGATGGTCCAGCGTACCCACCCCGCCCGAAGCGATCACCGGCACGGAAACGGAATCGGCAATCGCGCGGGTCAGTTCAAGATCGTAGCCATTCTGCGTGCCGTCACCGTCCATCGAAGTGACCAGGAGTTCTCCGGCGCCGTAGTCGGCCAGCTTCACCGCATGTTCCAATGCATCGATGCCGGTCGCCTTGCGGCCGCCGTGGGTGAATATCTCCCATTTTCCCGGCGCAGTCCGGCGGGCATCGACCGAGGCGACGATGCATTGCGATCCGAACTTTTCGGCAATGTCTGCCACCACTTCGGGTCGCGCCACAGCGGCCGAATTGACCGCAACTTTGTCAGCCCCCGCCAGGAGCAAAGCCCGCGCATCTTCCGCCGTGCGGACACCGCCGCCGACCGTCAACGGCATGAAGCAGACCTCCGCCGTGCGCTGGACGATGTCCAGCAAGGTCCCCCTCGCCTCATGGCTGGCGGTGATGTCAAGGAAACACAACTCATCCGCCCCGGCCATGTCATAGGCGCGCGCCTGCTCCACCGGGTCACCGGCGTCCTTGAGATCTACGAAGTTCACGCCTTTGACCACGCGGCCATTGGCAACGTCGAGACAAGGAATGACGCGAACGCGGACGGTCATGACTTCACCATCAGTATAATGCCGCCAAACATCAGCAGAGCGAGCAAAAGGGTATTGAAAGCAATATAGGCCCGGAAACGCGCGGAATGCGATTCACGCCTGGCCAAAGCCGAACTGCGCATGCGGCTGAAAAAAATCAGCCGTACCGTGCCCTCCCGATAATCGCTCCATGCCCATGCCCAGCCCGGCAGCGTGACCAGCAGCATCATCAGCCCAACAGCCTGGTCCTCAGTCATCACTCCCGCTCGGCAATGGCGATCGCGGCGGCAAGATCCAGTCGACCGTCATAAAGCGCGCGCCCGGTAATCACCCCCTCGATCCCGTCGCGCGCGTGCAGCGCCAGCATCCGGATGTCGTCAAGGCCCTTGACGCCGCCCGAGGCGATCACCGGCAGCTCGGTCTGACGGGCCAGATCCACCGTCGCGTCGATGTTGCAGCCCTTGAGCAAGCCGTCCCGGCCGATGTCCGTGAACAGCAGGCTGGCGACGCCCGCATCCTCGAACCGGCGGGCCATATCAACGATCGAGACGTCCGAGACTTCGGCCCAGCCCTCGGTCGCCACCATGCCGTCACGCGCGTCGACGGCGACGACGATGCCGCCGGGATATTCCTTCGCCATGTCCTTGACGAACTGGGGGTCCTTGAGCGCCGCGGTGCCCATGACCACGCGGCTGACGCCCAGGTCGAACCAGCCGGCAACCGCCTCTGGCGTACGGATACCGCCACCGAGTTGAACATGGCCGGGAAATACGTCGAGTATCGCCTCCACAGCCTCGCGATTTTCGGCGCGCCCGGCGAACGAGCCGTCGAGATCGACGACGTGGAGGAACTGCGATCCCGCCTCGGAAAAGAGCATCGCCTGCGCCGCCGGATTGTCCCCATAAACGGTGGCGCGGGCCATGTCGCCTTCGGCAAGCCGCACGACCTGGCCCTGCTTGAGGTCTATGGCGGGAAATACGATCATGGTCTTACGGCTTCCATTCGAGGAAACGAGAAAGGAGCGATAGCCCGTAGTCCTGGCTCTTTTCCGGGTGAAACTGCACGCCCACCACATTGTCTCTACCTACTGCAGCGACCAGACCACCGCCGTGATCGGTCATCGCTGCCACAGCGCGGCCATCGTCAGGCGCAAAGTGATAGGAATGCAGAAAATATGCCTCGCCCGCCTCGATCAGACCGCCCGCCGGATCATGCCGACCCAGCGCCACGTCGTTCCAGCCCATATGCGGAATCTTGATCGCCGGATCGGTGCGCTCAATCAGGCACACTTCGCCGGCGATCCAGTCAAGCCCCTGTGTGACGCCGTGCTCCAGCCCTCTCGTCGCCAGAAGCTGCATGCCCACGCAAATGCCCAGAAATGGCGCACCGCCGACCTGGACACGCTCGGTCATCGCTTCAACCATGCCGGGGATGCCCCAAAGCCCTTCCGCGCAGGCGCGGAATGAGCCGACGCCGGGCAGTACAACGCGGTCGGCCGCCCGCACTACGTCAGGATCGGCGGTGACCGCGACGTTGGGCGCACCGGCCGCCTTCAGCGCATTGGCCACCGAGTGAAGGTTCCCGGCGCCATAGTCGATCAGGGCAAGGACTTCCGTCATATACCCGCCTCAGCCTCCAAGCTGGCCCTTGGTCGAAGGGATCGCCCCGCCCTTACGCGGATCAAGCTCGACAGCGCTCCGCATAGCGCGGGCAAAGCCCTTGAAGATGCCTTCGCAGATATGGTGATTGTTAGTGCCGTAGAGCAACTCGATATGCAGGGTTATCCCGACGGCCTGCGAAATCGAATGGAACCAGTGCTCGACCAGTTCAGTGTCAAGCTCGCCCAGTTTTTCCTGGGTGAAGCCGGCTTTCCACACGAGGTAAGGCCGGCCCGAAATATCGAGCGCGACACGCACCAGCGTTTCGTCCATCGGCGAATAGGACTGGCCGTAGCGGCCAATCCCCGCTTTGTCGCCCAGCGCCTGCGAAATGGCCTGGCCGATGGCGATGGCGCTGTCTTCCGTGGTGTGGTGCTGATCGACGTGCAGATCGCCCCTGATACGGCACCTGATGTCTATCAGCGAATGACGGGAAAACTGCTCGATCATATGATCGAGAAACCCGATCCCGGTCGAAATGTCGTAGGCGCCGGTCCCGTCGAGATTCACCTCGACGGCAATGTCGGTCTCATGGGTTTTGCGGGCAATGGAAGCTGTGCGCATGGCATGCGCCTATAGACCCGTGCGTGCGGGAATCAATTGCGCGCAGCAATGCGATGGCGTGGGGATTTCCTTGGTAAAACCCACGGTCGGCGATAAAATCGCCTCCGGGATGGGTTGACCGTCCCGTTAACGATGCGCACCTAGAGTGCGATGAACGATACAACGCCAGACAGCCTGATCCCTTACGATGAAATCGTGCAGGAAGCCCTGCGCGCGGTGGTGGGGCGCGTCCTCGGCCAGGTGGAGGCCACTAACGGCACTCTTCCGGGCAATCACCATTTCTACATTACGTTCAAGACGGGCGCCCCCGGCGTAAGTATTCCGGCGGACTTGAAAGCCCGCTTTCCCGATGAGATGACGATCGTCCTGCAGAACAAATTCTGGGACCTGGTTGTCTCGGATACGGGCTTTACCGTCAGCCTGAGTTTCAATCAGGTGCCGGCCAAGCTGAACATTCCGTTCTCGGCCATAACCGCATTCGTCGATCCGGCGGTCGACTTCGGGCTGCAATTCCAGGCCATGGCGGACCACGACGGCGATGGACCTTCCGGTCCGGCGGGCAATGACGCGGAGGAACGGGACGTGGTCTCGCGCATTACGCCCAGCGAGGATGGCTCCAATGTGGTCTCGGTGGACTTCGGCAAGAAAAAGTGAACCGCCAACCCCCTCCGATCGGAAGGATGGACTGGCGATGGTCTCGAAAGACTTGCCGGACGATGGGCATGCGGTGGTAGCGAAAGGCAAATCCCCCAGCGGGAAGAAGGCCGCCCCGCGGGACGACGAAATCCACGGCCCCAGCCCAAATGCCGCCACTAATCTGGCCATAGCCGACATTGCATTGCGCGGAGGGGCTGCCCTGGTGCGGCACACCATCGAACGAGCGGTTCTGGGCAAAAAGTACGGTCCACGAAAGGCCGCGAAAGTCATCAAAGGCCGCTCTCTCAAGGAATCCTTGCTTCACGGCGCTCTGGCGCGCGTGGCGCTGCGCTCCGTTCCTGGCGCGATCGTCGTCGGCGGCGTTCTGGTGGCCAAGACCCTCTATGATCGCAGCAAGGCGCGCGAGGCCCGGCGCAAGGGTGAGGCGACCCTTAACGAAATGGGCGGAAAAGGCGAAAGCTAAGCCGGCAGCACCGATTTCCCCCGATCAGGTGTGGACCGGGTTGATTTGATCGGTCGGGAAGGCCATCGGAAGGGGTATGCCCAAGTCCGCACCTTTGCCCGCACAGCCGCCAGCATCCAGTGGCGCCCTCGCCCGGCGGGGCCTGATGTTCATCATGTCGTCGCCGTCGGGGGCGGGCAAGACCACGATCTCGCGCATGTTGATCGAACATGATCGGCACATTTGCATGTCGGTCTCCGTTACTACGCGCCCGCCCCGAGCCGGGGAGATCGACGGGAAGGACTATCATTTCGTCAGCCAGGCCGAGTTCGACCGCATGGTGAAAGACGAAGAGTTCCTGGAATGGGCGCAAGTCTTCGGCCATTGTTACGGCACGCCCAAGGCGCAAGTAAAAGCCGGCCTGAAGGAAGGGCAGGACTATCTCTTCGATATCGACTGGCAGGGAACGCAACAACTTTACCAGAAGCTCGAACGAGATGTCGTGCGTGTCTTCCTGCTGCCGCCCAGCATTGAAGAGCTACGCCGCCGCCTGACCGGTCGCGGCACGGACAGCGTCGAAGTGATCGCCGGACGCATGGAGCGGGCCCGTTCGGAGATCAGCCACTGGGACGGCTACGACTATGTCGTGGTGAATGACGACATTGGGGCTTGCTTTGAAAAGGTCACTGAGATTCTCGCCGCCGAACGGATGCGGCGCGCGCGCCAGACCGGCCTGATCGGCTTCGTTCGCGAACTCATGCGGCCTGAGGACTGATGCAGATTATAACCTAATAGGTTATTTTTACTTGACATCGCCACGCCCCTCGGGTACAGACTTGTGAACGTCGCGAAAACGGGCATTTTCCCGAGAACATCGGAAATGGCCGATCGCCCCTTCCTCTTGTCCTTCATGCCGCGCCGCGATAGGCGCGCCGGTACGAAACCGACTCTTTTCCGGAGACCTTGCAGCAATGTCCGAACTCGAAACCGCGATCGAAGCCGCGTTTGATGCGCGCGACACCGTCACGCCCGCCAGCGATGATGTGCGCAGGATCGTGGAGGAAGCCCTGGACCTGCTCGATGCTGGCAAAGCCCGCGTGGCAGAGAAGGTGGACGGCGAATGGGTGGTCAACCAATGGCTGAAAAAGGCCGTGCTGCTCAGCTTCCGGCTCAATGACAACGGCCTGATGGAATATGGCTCGGCCGGCGCGCCGGCGTTCGACAAAGTGCCTCTCAAGTTTTCGGACTGGGACGAGGCGAAATTCCGCGAAGCGGGCATCCGCGTCGTGCCCGGTGCGGTTGTGCGTCGCAGCGCGCACATCGCCAGGGGCGCGGTGGTGATGCCCAGCTTCGTGAATCTGGGCGCTTACGTGGGCGAAGGCACGATGGTCGACACTTGGGCCACGGTCGGCTCCTGCGCCCAGATTGGTCACCACGTTCACATCTCGGGCGGCGCGGGCATCGGCGGCGTGCTTGAACCGCTGCAGGCCGGCCCGGTCATCATCGAGGACAACTGCTTCATCGGCGCCCGTTCCGAAGTGGCGGAAGGCGTCATCGTTGGCGAGGGCGCGGTGCTTTCGATGGGCGTGTTCCTTGGCGCTTCGACCAAGATCGTCGATCGTGCCACCGGTCAGGTCCACATCGGCCGCGTGCCGCCTTATTCCGTGGTCGTTCCGGGGACGATGCCCGGCAAGCCTCTGCCCGATGGCACGCCCGGTCCGTCGCTTTATTGCGCGGTGATCGTCAAGACCGTTGATGCTCAGACCCGCTCCAAGACCGGGGTCAACGAACTTCTGCGCGACTGAGGAGCACGAGGGCGGACCGGCGGGGCGGAACCGCCCTGCGCGGCGATGCGTTTGTTTTCGACAGCAAGGGCCAAGAGACCGTCAGCTGTCGGAGACACGCCATGGAAAAACGTGGACCGGAAGTCCACCTGGACCAGGACGAAGCGCGCGCGGGCTCGACCCCAAGGGTCGTACGCTATGTGCTACTAATAAGCTTCACGCTGGCGATCATCGCGCTCTCGATGATCTGGATCGTCGGCGCTGCCAACCGTTCCGGCGAAAACGGCGGCCATGCCGACACCGAAGGAGCCGTGCAGGAAAATCGTGATCGGGGGGAAAGCCGCTAATGGCCCCCGTCCCCACGCCTTTCCCCCAAGCTTCCGATTGCGAAGGCTCCGGCCTTCAAAGCACCGATCTCGACCGCTTCGTGAAAGCGCAGCGCGACGTTTATTCCCGCGCATTGGGCGAGATCGAGGCTGGAGCCAAACAGAGCCACTGGATGTGGTTCATATTTCCGCAACTGGCTGGCCTCGGCCAAAGCCCCATGGCGCGCTGTTATGCCATCAACGGGTTGGGAGAAGCGCGCAATTACCTTTCCCATTCGCTTCTGGGATCCCGGCTGGCCGAATGCACGGACAGGATGCTGGGATGGGCAGGAAAGCGCAGCGCAACAGCTATTCTTGGTGAGGTTGACGCCCTGAAATTCCGAAGCTCGATGACCTTGTTCCAACTAGCCGCGCCCGATGGCTCCTTGCGCGAACGCTTCACGCATGCGTTGGACGCATTCTGCCAAGGCCGTCTCGATGAGCGCACCTTGCACTTGCTGCATCTTAAGGGCGCGGCTGGAACATAGTAACCGGCCCCGGCGGGAACTTTTGGCAGTTTCATGCGTTTCCCGTAAACCCGGTCTACATGCTGCCGGTCCACCGGCTTCCGGGTGTTTGGGAGAGCCATAATGTGGCGTATCGGTGAAGAGGTTCATCTCGACGCGGATGAGGCGCGTGGGGGGACCACGCTTAATGTCGTGAGATATGTCCTGTTGACCAGCTTGGTTCTGGCTGTTCTTGCCATGTCCGCGATCTGGATCGGACGAGCGCTGTCCGATCGACCGGCCCACGAACCGGTCACTGCGGAAGAACACGCGCTGGGCGGCTGATCCGCCCAGCGGGTTTGTGATTGTCATAGGCGATTCGATCGCGAACCGCCGAGCCGGTTGTGCGGCTTGGCTTCCCGCTCATAGGCGGACGCGCAAATCAGAAGTCCAGCTGCGCGCGCATCCCCATGGTATCGAAGCCGTAATCGCCGCTGCCGTTGGCAAGCACAGGCGCGTCGCGTACCCAGCCGTGCCCGTAATCAACGATGAAATGCACATATTCCGTGGGCATCCAGATCGCCGATATGGCGGCGGTCCGCTGACGCCCGCCGTGAATCCCGGCGTCGGTCAGATCAAGCCATTCATAGCGGCCATTGACCTGAATGGCGCCGATCCCGCCTTTGTCGAAACCGTGTTTTGGCCTGATGCGTTCATAAAGGCCCGCGCGATAAGCGGTCGGGTCATCGGTCAGCAGGTAACCCACTTCCGCATAGCCGCCATAAAACGTGGGGTCTTTGAAACCGACGCGCCGAACGGTCTGCCAGTAATTTTCGGCGGTCGCGTGAAACCGGCCATTGATATAGGCCGCTTCAAGGCCAAGCCCCAATTCCTCCTTGGCGCCAGACACATTGGCGCTGAGGAAGCGCAGATCGGTTGTGTGAGCGAAGGGACGCGTCTGATATTTGACGGAGGTGATGGAGGAACCGAGTTCCCGCAGGTGCGCCGAACCGCCGAAATGAAGCGTTCCGCCCGCCAGCTTCGGCATCGCAACCAACCGACCGTCGACGCTCCACGACCTGTTGTTGTCTACGCCCAGGGCAACGGGATCATCTGCAAACACGCCCAGTTGCGCGACCACCGTCTTACCCGTGTATTGAGCGTCAAAGCCCACCCGCCGCTCAAAGCCGAATGCCTGTGAAAAGCTGGATCGCTCGAGGAAGCTGGTGAAAAGATCTGAAGTCAACTCCTCCAGACCCCAGGCCGGCTTCTGATTACCCAGCACCAAAGTCACGTTCTTACCGGCTTTGTAGGTAAGGTACATGTCATTGATGGTGACGATCGAATCGGCAAAGTTGATTTCCGCGCGATACCCGAAACCGCCCGGCATCGTGCCGTCGAAGCCGAGGTACAGGCGGCGGAACTCGACGCTGGTGCCCAGTTCCGCCTTCTGCGCCGCGGTCAGGCCCGATGGTCCTTCGACACGGCCCACGTCCAGCTGAATGCGCCCGCGCGGCTTGAAGCTCCAGCCGTTATCCCCGGTAAGTTCCGGCGCGCCTTTCCATGCGACCTGCACCGGCGGGGCCTTGTTCGCGGTCTTCTGAGCCTCGGCAGCGGTCTGCGTTGCGCTTTGCGCGACTTGCGTTGCGGCGTCGGCCTTGACCTTGGCAGTGGCGAGTTCAGCCTCAAGCGTATCTATACGCTGCGACATAGCCTGCATCTGCGCACGCATCGCGGCAAGTTCCTGTTGCATGGCGTCCGCATCGGCCGCGCTCGCCTGAGTCGGCAGCGCCCATCCCAGAGCCGCGGCCAGCGCGACCGTGGATATCCTTAGACTGTTCCTCACTCCTGGTTCCTCCATGAACCTTCAATTACGTTTAAAAGACGCTCATATGACAATTATATTTCTTTTATATGACATTCCGGACTGGAGTCGGCGGGTTCCGCCAGATCGGCATGGATAATATCTCTAACCGCTCGCCGAAACCCTCAGCTTTGGGTGACGATGGAAACGCGGCAGACCGTTTCACCTCCAACCAATCTCTGGCCAGCGGCACACAACCTGCTAAACCACTGGCCATGCGATCGTTTTCCGTATCGAGCGTCACAGCTCTCGCCGTGATTCTTCTCTTCTGCGCCGGTCCGGCAACATTTGCAGCGTCGCCGCCGGTGCCGGAAACGCAAGCGGTCCAGCCCGCGACGCCACAGGAATTGGTCCGGCAGGTCGATATTCCCTATGAAAAGTTCGTCCTGCCCAACGGCTTGACCACGATCGTTCATACCGACCGCAAGGCGCCCATCGTGGCGGTCACGCTTTACTACAAGGTCGGATCGAAGAACGAGCCGCGCGCTCGCACCGGCTTTGCGCATTTATATGAGCATCTGTTTTTCGGAGGCTCGGCCAATGTCCCCAGCTTCGACATTCCGTTGGAAGCCGCAGGATCGACACCGACTAATGGTTCGACCTGGTACGACCGCACGAATTACATCGAAACCGTTCCCGCCGGGGCGCTGGACCTGGCACTGTTCATGGAAAGCGACCGCATGGGCTGGCTGCTCCCGGCGGTCACTCAAGACAAGCTCGACAAGCAGCGCGGCGTTGTTCAAAACGAAAAGCGGCAAGGCGACAACCAGCCTTACGGTTTGGCCGAATATGCCGTTTCGGAAGGGTTGTTTCCGGTCGGGCATCCTTACCGCCACTCCACGATAGGTTCGATGGCGGACCTCGACGCGGCAACGCTGGGAGACGTCCGCAAGTGGTTTGCCGATCACTACGGCCCCAACAACGTCGTTCTCGTGCTTTCAGGGGATATCGACGTCGCAGCCGCCCGCCCGAAGGTGGAGAAGTGGTTCGGAACAATCCCCCGCGGACCGGAAGTGCAACCGGTCGCCGCCGGCCCGGTCACGCTTTCCGCACCTCTATCGCGAGACATGACGGATCGGGTTCCGGTGCTGCGCCTCTCCCGCGAATGGAGCGGCCCCGGCCTGAATGACGTGGACGCGCCGGCGCTGGAAATCGGCATGCGCATTCTGGGCGGCCTGGCCAGCTCACGACTGGACAACGCGCTGGTGCGTGGCAGCGAACTGGCCGTCTCAGTCACCGCCGCAGCGCAGATATACCAGCAGGTCAGCGTGCTCGAAGCGACGATGGCGGTGAAACCGGGCGTCGAACGCACCAAGGCCGAGGCGGCATTCGACAAAGTGCTTGCGGATTTCATCACGCAAGGCCCCACCCAGGATGAAGTGCAACGCGCCGTTGTTAGCACGCTGTCGGGAGAGATCGGAGGGCTGGAACGCGTTGGCGGTTTTGACGGCAAGGGCGCCACCCTGGCCGAGGGCGAAGTCTATTCGCACGATCCGGCGAAATACAAGCGCGACCTTGCCGCCATGGCCGCGCTGACGCCGGCACAAGTCCAGGCGGCGGTGCGCAAATGGCTCTCGCGCCCGGTGTACAAGCTTGCGGTGGTGCCTGGCGAGCGGACCGAGAGCGGCAACGGCATGGGTGGCTGGGGCAATGAAGCGGGCCGCCCGGCTCCCGCCGACACGCATGTAAAAGCCCCGCCACTGGCGGCCGCGCCAAAGCGAACGGCGCCGCCTGTCGCGCCGGTGCCGGACCTGAAGTTGCCCGCTATCGAACGCACCACGCTTTCCAACGGCATTCCCGTTACGCTCGCCCGCCGTACCGCCGTGCCCAAGCTGACGCTCGCAATCGATTTCGACGCCGGCCATGCCGCTGACGCGCTCGATACGCCGGGTACTCAGCAATTGATGCTCTCAACCCTCGAGGAAGGAACCACCTCACGCAACGCGACGCAGATCGCCGAGGAGGAAGAGCGCCTGGGCGCTGCGATCAGCATGGATGCCTCGGTCGACACCAGCAGTGTCGTGATGAGCGCGCTGACGGCCAATCTGGAGCCTTCGTTGGCGCTCACGGCCGATCTCGTCCTGCACCCGGCCTTCGCTGACGCCGACGTGGCGCGGGTGAAGGGGCAGGCGCTGGCCGCGCTGGCGCAGGTCCAGTCCTCGCCCAATGAACTGGCCCAGCGCGCGCTGGAAGCGGAAGTCTTCGGTTCGCATCCCTATGCCCTGCCCTCTGACGGGCTCGGCAGTGCGGAAACGCTCAAGGCCCTAACCCCTGCCGCCCTTCACGCCGCACACGACAAGTGGCTGCGCCCTGACCTGGCGCGCATCACGGTGGTGGGTGACGTGACCATGGACCAACTCAAGCCGCTGTTGGAAAAAGCGTTCGGCAACTGGAAGGCTCCGGCAAGCGCGGCTCCGGCAAAGCCGATCACCACCCCGGTGCCGCCAGCGCGCAGCCGCATCGTCCTGATCGACCGGCCCAATTCCCCGCAATCAGTGATCGTGGCCGGGCGCGTCTTGCCGCTGACCGGACGCACGCGCGGGACCGAGCCGCTGACGCTGGCTAACAACGTTGTCGGCAACGACTTCCTCTCCCGTCTCAATCTCGACATCCGTGAGGAGAAAGGCTGGAGCTACGGCGTGCGCAGCAACGTCAGCCAGGCGACGGGCCCCTGCCTGCTGCAATTGCACGCCCCCGTGCAGGCCGACCGCACCGCCGATGCAATCCGGGCGATGATCGCCGACATGGCCGCGTTCCCCCAAACCAGACCGGTGACGCCGGAGGAACTCCAGCGCGTGACAGAAGGCGCGATCCGTGCGCTGCCTAACGCCTTCGAAACCAACGAGGCGGTACTGGCGGCGATCCGCAAGAACGATCGCCTGGGCCGCCCGGAAAACTATTACGAGCAATTAGCGACCACTTATCGCGCCATTGACGCCCAAGCCATCGGCGCAGCGGCGCGGCAGTATCTTCAGCCCACCGATCTCACCTATATCGTCGTGGGCGACCGCAAGATCGTTGAACCACAGCTTCGCGCGCTCGGCATGCCGCTCGAAGTGCGCGAAGCGCCGGCGGGCGCCGAAGACCAGGAGTAATCGGCCATATGCCTCTTGCCGGAACCTATGACTGCGTTACTCAGACGCCACTCGGCCCTCAAAAGGGCGTATTGACCATCATTGTCGACGACGAGGCATCTTTTACCGGCCACATTGCGGGCGATCTTGGCGCAATGGAGATCAAAGCCGGCCGGATCAGCGGCAACACGCTGAGCTGGCAGATGAAGATGACCATGCCGATGCCCATGAACCTCGATTGCATCGCGACAATCGACGGTGACAAGCTGACCGGAACGGTCAGGGCGGGCATGTTCGGCGCGATGGAACTGATGGGAACGCGGCGGAATTGAAGGCATCCCGCCGAACCGGACCTCGGCTTTACAAGATGTATTTCGAAAGATCGGCGTTGCTTGCCAGCCCTTGGAGCTTTTCAAGCACATAAGCCTGGTCGATCGTCACCATCTCGCCGATACGGTCTTCCGCTTCGAAGCTAAGCTCTTCAAGCAGCTTTTCCATCACCGTCTGCAAGCGGCGAGCGCCGATGTTCTCGATGCTTTCGTTTACTTGCGCCGCGATCCGCGCCACTTCACGGATGGCGTCGGACGTGATGTCCACTGTCACATCCTCCGCCCCGAGCAACGCCTTATACTGCGTGACGAGGTTGGCTCGCGTCTCCGAGAGAATGCGCACGAAATCCTCTTCGGTCAAAGCCTTCAACTCAACCCGGATCGGCAAGCGGCCCTGCAATTCGGGAAGCAGATCGGCGGGCTTAGCTACGTGAAATGCGCCGCTGGCTATGAACAGCACGTGGTCCGTCTTCATCGGCCCATATTTGGTCGCCACCGTCGTCCCTTCGATGAGCGGCAGCAGGTCCCGCTGCACCCCCTCGCGTGACACAGAGCCGCCGCGCACGTCGGAAACGGCGATCTTGTCGATCTCGTCAAGGAAGACGATGCCGTTCGTCTCCGCGTTCTGAAGAGCGACGCGGGCGACATCGTCCTGGTCCATCCGCTTTTCCGACTCTTCGTCGACCAGCTTGTCCCATGCGTCCGGCACTTTCATCTTGCGGCGCTTCATCCGGGGGCCACCGAAGGCTTTGCCCATGATGTCGGACAAGTTAATCATTCCGACCGAGCCGCCCATGCCGGGTATCTCCATCGGCGCGGTGGGACTGTCCTCCACTTCGATCTCAACCTCAGTCTCATTCATCGCATTTTCGACGATGCGCTGATGAAAGGCAGCCCGAGTGGCCTCCGAAGCCCCCTCGCCAACCAGAGCGTTAAGGAGGCGATCCATCGCCGCCTTGCTGGCGGCTTCCCGCACGGCTTCGCGGCGGCGGTCCTTTTCCAGGCGGATTGCCTCCTCAACCAGATCGCGAGCGATCTGCTCCACATCGCGGCCGACATAGCCGACTTCGGTGAACTTGGTCGCTTCGACCTTGACGAAGGGTGCCTCCGCCAGCTTCGCGAGGCGGCGGCTGATTTCGGTCTTGCCGCAACCCGTGGGGCCGATCATCAGGATGTTTTTGGGCGTCACTTCATCCCGCAGATCAAGCGGCAGGCGCTGACGGCGCCACCTATTGCGCAGCGCCACGGCAACGGCCTTCTTGGCCTCAGCCTGGCCGACGATATGTTCGTCAAGCGCGCGAACAATGGCCTTGGGAGTGAGATTGTCGTTCATACCAATTCCAAATATCCGTTCCTGCCAAGCCTTTCGCGCGCCTTCTTGCGGCAGTCGAAGGGCTTGGCAGGAATGGAATCAAGCGAAAGTCAAACTGTTTCGACCGTAACGCGATCGTTCGTGAACACGCAGATATCCGCCGCGACCTGCATCGCCTTGCGGGCGATGGTCTCGGCATCATCCTCATAAGCGTCAAGGGCGCGAGCGGCGGCCAGAGCGTAGTTCCCTCCAGAGCCGATCGCGGCGATGCCGCCTTCGGGCTCCAGCACGTCACCATTGCCGGTAAGCACCAGCAAGGTGTCCGTGTCCGCGACGATCATCAGCGCTTCGAGATTGCGCAGGTACTTGTCGGTACGCCAGTCCTTGGCGAGTTCCACGGCCGCGCGCATAAGCTGGCCGCGATATTGCTCCAGCTTACGCTCCAGCCGCTCGAACAGGGTAAAGGCATCAGCGGTAGCTCCGGCAAAACCAGCGATGACCTGCTCCCCCTCACCGATGCGACGCACCTTGCGCGCGTTCGGCTTCATCACCGTATTGCCCATGGAAACCTGGCCGTCACCGGCGATGACAGTCTTGCCGCCCTTCTTGACGCCGATGATGGTAGTGCCGTGCCACTGGATAAGGCCGTGGCTCGCCCCGTCATTATTCATGCGGGGCATATATGCCGCGTCCGGTCATGTTCAAGCCATGACCGCTAACCACTTAATCGTATGCCGTCAGCTTCCGTTCGGCCCCGGACCGGTCGGCGCCTGAGTGCCACCCATGCCGCCCGCCCCCACGGCGCCGATATTTCCGAATAGATCCTCGAGCAACCCACGCTTGCGACCCAGCGTCGGCGTTTTGTTCCCCTCAGGACTGATCCGCGCGACCTGCTCCATGCCGCGCTTATCCACGGCGGCCACATTGCCGTTCGCATCGAAGCGCACACGCAGAATCGTTTCCTGCGTGGTGCGCGGGCGGTTGAAGGCCGGTGTCTTCACCGTCTGCGAGACGTAGTAGTAATCCTGCTGCCCGAACTGACTTACGAAAGTGGGACGGCCCAACGTCTTTTCCACCGACATCCGGTTGTCGATGCCGGGCTGGATCGAATCGAGCAGAGTCTGGTCGATCAGGTAACCCCGATGATCGCGGATCGAGGAGCAGCCACCGGCCAGGACCGCCAGCGCCACCGCCATGCCCGCCGCCCTGATCTTGGGACCAACCTTGCGCATTTTCACACTCCAAGCCCGCCGGATACCACTGCGCCATTGCCAGCCGGTATTCGTGCCATATATCGCCCTTGGCCTTAAGGCCCAGCAAGCGCCCGCGCAATGGGCGTTGGCCAGGATCGATTGAATTGCCGCTGAACGAAAAGGCTCTTATCCCCGATGTCTCTGATCTCCCGCATTCTCGGCAAGCCCCGTCACTCTCGTGAGGAGGTCCGTCCCCTCTGGCGCCGCGTGGTGGAGATCGCGCGCGAGAAACCATGGTATGCGGATTGCGGGGTGGCCGACACCGTGCCGGGCCGTTTCGACGCGGTGACCATGGTGCTCGCGCTCGTCATGCTACGGATGGAACGCGACAAAAATGATGATGACACGCTGATCGAACCTTCGGCACGGCTGATCGAGCTGTTTGTTGACGACATGGACGGCCAGCTTCGGCAGTCCGGTATCGGCGACCTTGTCGTGGGCAAGCATATCGGCAAGCTGATGAGCGTGCTGGGGGGGCGGATCGGCGCGCTGCGCGACGCTCTGCGGCAGGACGACGCGGCGCTGGTTGCGGCGCTGGAGCGCAATGTGACTTTGACCGAGCACGCTGACAAAGCCCGCCTTGCCGCCGAAGTACGCCGCCTGCATGGTCAGATCGACGTGCTTTCGAACGAAGACATGCTAGGCGCGAGGATAGAGCGATGAGCACGCCCGAATTATCCCGCTTGTTCGATGTGCGCCAGGTCGAAGGCAAGCAGCCCCATCTGGAAGCTACGGAACTCGAACGCACTGCGCTGGCTACGCGTTTCGGCCTGGTGCGTATCGACAGTCTTGTGGCCGATCTCGATCTTGCCCGGCATGACCGCACGGTGGAAGCTCGCGGACGCCTGAAGGCGAAGATTATCCAATCGTGCGCCGTATCGGCGGACGACCTGCCGGTCTCAATCGACGAAGAACTGTTCTTTCGTTTCGTGCCCGCAAAGACCTCTCGCGTGCCGGACGAGGAAGTGGAAATCAATGCCGACGATTGCGACGAAATCGAATATGCCGGCACCCATTTTGATCTGGGCGAAGCGGTGGCGCAAAGCCTCGGACTTGCCATCGATCCCTATCTCACCGGCCCTGGAGCCGATGCCGCCCGCGCAGCGGCGGGGATCGGCGCGCCGGAAGATCACGGCCCATTCGCGACGCTCAAAGGACTGAAGCGAGAAAACGACGGATAGCCGGTACGGCGCGAAAACGTGATCCGGCTGCCCGGTCAGAACGGGATATCGTCGTCCAGATCGTCACCAAAACTGCCGGACGAAGCACCGCCGGTGCGGCCCCAATCATCGCCGCCCGAACGACCGCCGACAGAGGCGCCGCCTTCGTTCCAACCGCCGCCGCGCTGACCGCTGCTGGAGCCGCCGCCAGAACCGCCGCCGCTGCCGGGAGCCCCATCGAGCATAGTCAGCACACCGCCCATGCCACCGACCGAAATCTCGGTGGTATAGCGGTCATTGCCGCTCTGGTCCTGCCACTTGCGCGTGCGAAGCTGACCCTCGATGTAGACCTTGCTGCCTTTGCGCAGATAGCGCTCGGCCACGCCGACCAAGCCGTCCGACTGCAGCACCACGCTATGCCATTCGGTGCGCTCCTTGCGCTCCCCGGTCTGGCGGTCCTTCCAGGTTTCGGACGTGGCGATGCGCAAGTTGGCGATGCGCCCGCCGTTCTGGAACGACTTGACCTCGGGGTCGGCCCCCAGGTTGCCGACGAGAATGACCTTGTTGACGCTGCCTGCCATCGGGAATCGCTTTCTTCTGAATTCTTGCGAAACGGATTAGCGAACGGCGTCACCGGGAGCGAGTCCGGTCAGCCGGTTTTCTACAGCCCCGCCGCCGCCGCGATCCAGTATGTCAGGCCCGCCGCAAGATAAGCCAGGCCGAACAGATAAGCGAGCATGAATGCCGGCCATTTCCAACCGTTCGTCTCGCGCCGCGTGACCGCGATCGTCGACATACATTGTGGCGCGAAGACGAACCACGCCAGGAACGCCAACGCCATCGGCAGCGTCCACCGGTGCCTGAGTTGGTTGCCCAGTTGCGTTGCGCGCTGCACGTCGTCCTTGGGCGCGTCGACGGCGTAAGTCGTCGCCAGCGAAGAGACCGCGACCTCGCGCGCGGCCATGGCGGGGATCAGCGCCAGCGCCATGTCGCGATTGAAACCGATCGGCTCCACCACCACTGCAAGGCCATTGGCGATATGCCCCGCGATCGAAGCGTCAACCTGGCTCTGGCCAGGTTTCGCCTGCGGGAAATTGAGAAAAACCCAAAGCACCACGGCAACCGTGAAGATGATCGTGCCGGCCCGGCGCAGAAAGATCCAGGCACGCTGCCACAGGCCGATCGCCAGATCCTTAACGCGCGGAAGCTGGTACTTCGGCAATTCCATGATAAAACCGGACGCCGCGCCTTTCGTGACGGAGCGTCGCAGAACCGTGGCCACCACCATCGCGCCGACCACTCCGGCCACATAAAGCGCGAAAAGCACGAGCCCCTGAAGGCCGATCCCGCCCCCCACGTTAGTGTTGGGAATGAACGCGGCGATAATGACGGCATAGACCGGCAGACGCGCGGAGCAGGTCATCATCGGCGCGATCAGGATCGTCGTCAGCCGATCCTTGGAATCAGTGATCGAGCGGGTCGCCATGATCCCCGGAATCGCGCAGGCGAAGCTGGAAAGCAGCGGGATGAAACTGCGGCCGGACAGACCCACGCGGGCCATCATGCGATCCATCAGGAAAGCGGCGCGAGCCATGTAGCCCGAAGCCTCCATGGCCAGGATGAAGAAGAACAGGATCACGATCTGCGGCAGGAACACCACCACCGAGCCCACGCCCGAGATGACGCCATCCGTGATGAGATCGCGCAGCATCCCGCCGGGCAATGTCGCTTTCACGCCGTCATGCAGCCAGGTCACCCCAGCGTCGAGCGCGTCGGCAAACGGCGTGGCCCACGCGAACACGGCCTGGAACACCACGAACAGCAGCGCCAGAAGAATCACCGGTCCGGCCCAGGGGTTAAGCAGCAGGCGGTCCAGCCGGGCATGGAGGCGATGACGCTTCGATTCGGACAGGATCGCCGCATCCGCCATGGCGTGCGCCGCGACTCTCCGCTCTGTCGGTCCCAGGTCCGTGAGGCCGGGTCCGGCATCGCGCATTTCGGCTGAGGCGATCGCCTCACCCAGTTCCGCAAGGCCGCGCCGCCGGACCGCGACGGTGGGAATTACTCTGACACCTAGTTCTTCCTCCAATACGGCGGAGTCGAGCACGAGCCCGTCACGCTCGGCCAGGTCCACCATATTGAGCGCGATGACGGTAGGCTTGCCAAGCGCCAGCACTTCCTGCGCGAAAACGAGGTGTTGCTCCAGGTTGGAAGCGTCAAGCACCACCACCAGCACATCGGGAATCGCCTCGCCGGGAAAGGCGCCGCGAATGACCTTCGAAGTCACTTCCTCATCGGGGCTGGTGGGATCGAGGCCATAGGCGCCAGGCAGATCGGTCATCTCCACCGGTTCGCCGGTAGGCAACACGAAGCGGCCGGACTTGCGCTCGACAGTGACGCCCGGATAATTCGCAATCTTCTGCCGGGCGCCGGTCAACGCATTGAACAGCGCGCTTTTACCGGCATTGGGATTGCCGACAAGCGCGACCTTGCGCTGACGGCTCACGCGCCGGCCCCTTGCAGCATCTCCACTTTCATCGCGGCGGCATGCGCACGCCGCACCGCGACCGTCATGCGACCCACAGTGATCGCCATGGGATCTTTGCCCCACAGCACGCCGCGGTGAGAAACCGCCACGCGCGCGCCCTCCTCAAGCCCCAGAGCGCGCAGACGACGCCCCTCTTCGGGAACCAGGGCCGGCCAGTCGACCGCAACGATGCGGGCGCTGTGACCGATAGGAAGCACGTCAAGAGTCATGAAAACAGCGCTGCCAGATTGCGAGATCATTTGCAACTGGTTCGCAATAACTTTCAGCGCATGTCATTGTCACAAATCAAATTGCATGGCCGGAGTGAAAAATCGCGACAATCCGTCGGTCGACAGCAATCGGTTAGCTCATCAGCGGGCCGGATAGCGCAGACGCCCCAGCAACCGCGCCACACTGAAACGCTCGTCCGGTTTGCGCAGGAGTTGCGCCTTGGCCTTTTCAAAGCGGATAATCCCCTCGATCCGACGATCCAGGAAGGCGCGGGTGTCCGCTTTACCCTCGCTGGTGTCGCGCGCGAAGACGTTCAGCGTGGCGGCGTAGATGCCAGCCAGGATCGCACGCTTGGTATAGTGGTTGTAATCGGTCGCAGTATCCCCAGAGAGGCGCCACATCGCATCCGCGCTGCGCCAGCCCAGCCTCGCGGAGGCGGCGAGGTGTTGAGGCATCGCCATGACCGCCAGCGCCCGCGTGAGCGCCTCTTCCCGGCCCGTCGCGGCGTCAAGGCGAGCCATAACCAGCCGGCGGATGCGTTCGCGCACGGGCAAGCCGGCCAGCGAAGCGGCCAGCACCGCGGTCGCCATCTGCGCATCGATGTGATCGATCCAGGCGGAGATCATCGCCATGGCTCCGTCGCGAAATGCAAAGGCGGCAAGGGCACAGTCCGTGCCCGTCGCGGCGGCAGCCTGCGCGACCGCTTCTTTGCTCCAACCGTCGAAAGCGGCGGCATCGGCAATCGCCGGGGCCAGTTGCATCCGCAGCGCATCAAGAATGGCGGGGTCTTTCATGAATCGCGCTTTCAGAAGGTTGGCCCGTAAACCGGCTTGGAGGATTTCGACGCCCCCTTCTTTGCGTAAGCATCGATGGTCGAAAGCAGGCTGCTGCCCTCTCCCTCCACTTTCGCATAATCGCGAGCGCTCCGGCCGGAATTGTCGGAACGATCGGGATCGGCGCCGGCCTGAAGCAGGATCTTCATCAATTGCAGATCCCGCCGATGCACCGCCGAGATCAGCGGCGTTTCACCCGCATCGTTGGAGATACCCGTCTGCGCTCCGTGTTCGACGAGGAACTCGGCCCCTTCGCGCCAGCCGAGATTGACCGCGAGCTGCAGGGGGGTAAGCCCATGGTCATCGCCCTGGTTCACGTTGGCACCGTGCCCCACAAGATAATCGAGCCATGTCATGTCTCGCCGCTGCGTGACAATGTGCAACGCGGTCTGCCCGGTCGAAACGTCGCGCGCATTGATGATTTGCGCGGAATCCATGATCGCCTGCTCGACCTTGTCCCCCTCCTTCTTCTTGACCGATTCGAGAAACTTGTATCCTGCAGAAAAGTCGGCGCGGGCCGGAGAAGAGAGCAGGAGCGCAACGGCAAGTGCGGGAACGGCGATCTTCAGGGCCGCCCGCGAAATGGCCAGTACGTTCCCGATCGTGATCTTGGACACCTTGAAATTCCTCCGAACTCTGTTGATTTTCCGGGCGGTTCCCCAGCCACGCCTTGCATGGCGGCGTTTAGCAGAGCATGAACCGGCACGCCATGACATACCTGCGCCGTTTGACTGTACCTGCCCTCCTCGTCTTGGGCTTGAGCCTGACCGCTTGCCAGCAGCAACCGCAGCGCGAAAGGCCGCCACTGGAAGGCGCGAGGATCGGCGGCCCTTTCACGTTGACCGACAGGAACGGCAGGACCGTCACCTGGGACCAGTTCAAGGGCCACTGGCGCATTGTCTATTTCGGCTACACATTCTGTCCCGACGCCTGCCCGCTGGACGTGCAAGCGATGATGCGCGGGTTCAATCAGTTCAACAAAGAACATGCCGGCCTTGCAGCCAAAGTGCAGCCGATTTTCATCTCGATCGACCCTCAGCGCGACACGCCCGAGATTATCGGACAATGGACCGCCGCCTTCGGACCGCGCCTGCTGGGCCTGACCGGCACCCCGGCGCAAGTAAAGCGGGCAGCCGATGCTTTCGCGGTTTATTATAGGCGGGGCGCCGACTCTGCGGGAGGATACCTGATGGATCACAGCCGCATCGCTTACTTAATGGATCCGAACGGCAAGCCGGTGTCCATGCTGCCGGTCGATAAAGGTCCCGATGCTGTCGCGGCGGAACTGGTGAAATGGGTGAAATAAAGCCATTCTGGGAGCGGCCGCTCTCATCGTTGAACCGGAAGGAATGGGAAGCGCTGTGCGATGGCTGCGGCCAGTGCTGCCTGCATAAGGTAGAAGATGCCGATACCGGCGAAATCTATCACACTAACGTGGCGTGCAAGCTGCTGAACCTGAAGACAGCGCGCTGCAGCGACTATGCGCATCGCCGAAAGTTCGTGCCCGATTGCCTGCGGTTGACGCCTGAGAACGCCGGCTCGCTTTCTTGGCTTCCGCCCAGTTGCGCTTATCGCCTTCGTTCTGAGGGGGATCCCCTACCCGACTGGCACTATCTTGTCTGCGGCGATCGCGAAGCAGTGCATCGGGCCGGCATATCAGTTGCCGGAAAGGCCGTCAGCGAAACTGTGGCCGGACCGCTCGAACATCATATCGTCTGGCCTTACGGCGAAGAGGACGAAGCGGAGTTCGAAGATCACCATGCCTCCGGGGATGCGAACTGACAACGTGCTCGGCTGGCTGCACCGCGATCCTCACTGGGAACCCACGGTGGAAGTCGCCGGGCGGGCTTTGCCGGTCATCGTACGCCGCCTCGATCGTGCCCGCCGGATGACGATGCGGCTGGCGCCTGATGGGAGCGAAGTAAGGATCTCAATCCCGCGCTGGGGCCGCACGGTTGAGGCGCTGGCCTTTGCGCAATCCCGTCGCGACTGGCTGACACGGCAGGTCCAGGCGCTGCCGGCCTTCACCCCCTTGTCGCCCGGATCGCTGCTGTCGTTCCGGGGCGAGCCTCTCCACCTCATCCACGATCCGAAACGCGCGCGCCGGCCGAAAGTAACCGAAGGCGCGCTTCATGTGGGCGGCCCTGAAACCTCGCTCGCGCAGCGCGTGGCGCGCTGGCTGCAAGCGGAGGCGCTGAGCAGCCTCGATGCAGATCTGACGGAATATTGTGCCCGCGCCGAACAGGCGAGGCCGGCATTGGCGCTATCCAATGCGCGCCGCCGCTGGGGCTCATGCGCATCGAACGGTTCCATCCGGATCAACTGGCGACTTATCATGGCGCCCGATTTCGTCCGCCGCTCCGTGGTGGCGCATGAGGTGGCTCATCTCATTCACTTCGATCATTCGCCGGCCTTTCACCAATGCCTGAACGAATTGTTCGAAGGCTCGATCCACGAAGCAAATCGCTGGTTGAAGATGCACGGGCGCGAACTCCATCACCCATTCGGCTAGCGCTTGACCCGGCATGCGCCTACATAACGCGCCATGGCCCTATTCAAGCGCTCTGGTTACTGGAAAGACGTCAATCCTCGCGGGATGATTGCGGACTTCATGGAAGTCTGGAAGCAGGCCGGGCATAACCGCTGGCGGTTCGCGGCGCTGGCCGGCGCCTGCACTTTCGGCGTATTCTACCTGATGAGCACGCAGGAAGCAAAAGGACCGCATCCCCCACCCAAGGTGATCTACATCTCGACGCTGCCCGCCCATCGCACTGACGCGGAAATTATGGCCGAGAACATCGCCAACCAGAAGCGCAAGGACGCCTGGGAAGCGGAACAGGCCAAGCGCGAGGAAGACGTGCGGAACATCTACAAGACGATCGGCCGCATGTCGGGCATGGATGTTGACAAAATCGCGCGTGAAGGGGACGCGGATCGCGCCGCCGCCGCGAGGGCGCAGAATGAACGGGCGCGACAGGCGCTTCAGGCAGGGCGCACGGCGTCTGCACCGGACCAGCCCCCCCGGTGAGCGAGGATGCGCGCTGGCTGGCAGCAGCAGCAGCCGTCGCCGCGCGCGCGCGGCCGCTGAGCCGCCCCAATCCGGCGGTGGGAGCCCTCCTTGTCAAGGATGGTCTCGTCATAGCTCGCGGCTGGACGCAACCGGGCGGCCGCCCTCACGCCGAAGCGGCGGCCTTGCGGGCGGCTGGAAAGACCGCGCGCGGCGCCACGCTTTATGTCACGCTCGAACCCTGCGCGCACCAGTCCGACCGCGGCCCTGCCTGCGCGGATCTCATCTGCCGCTCGGGCCTTGCACGTGTCGTGATCGGCTGCATGGACCCGGACCCCCGCACTGCCGGCAGTGGTCTCGAACGTATTCGCAGCGCTGGCATTGATGCAGAATATCGGCCTTCCGTTGCCTGTGAGGCCAGCTTGTCAGGTTATCTCGCCAAGAAACGCCTTGGCCGCCCCGAAGTTACGCTCAAGCTGGCCATGTCGCTTGACGGCTGTATCGCTCTGGCGAACGGCAAGAGCCAGTGGATCACCGGCCCGCAGGCGCGCGCGCACACCCATGCCATGCGCGCGAAGGCGGACGCGATCCTTGTTGGCGGCGGCACTCTGCGCGCGGATAGCCCCCGCCTTGACGTGCGTTTGCCTGGGCTGGCCGAACGTAGTCCCGAACGCTGGGTCCTGACTGGCGGTCAAGCGCCGGAGGGCTGGCGGGCGCTCCCCTCCCCCCAGGCGATCGCCGCGATGGAAGGGGCGCAGTACCTTTTTGTGGAGGGTGGCGCCGGCACCGCCACCGCTTTTCTCGCGGCTGGCCTTGTCGACCGCCTGCTGATCTACCGTGCGCCGATCCTCATCGGCGGCCGCCCCGCCCTAGGCGACTTCGGCCTCCTCTCGTTGTCTGAAGCGCATGGGAAATGGCGCATGACCGAGCGACGGCAGCTTGGCAGTGACACGCTCGAAGTCTACGAGGCAATTCCATGTTCACTGGAATAGTCACTGCCATCGGCACCATCCACGAAACGCACAGGACCGGCGACTTGCGCGCCGTGATCGCTTGCCCGTTCGATCCGGCCGGCATCGCCATCGGCGCCTCGATCGCCTGTTCCGGCACGTGCCTGACAGTGATCGACAAGGGCGGAGCGGCCGGTGACGCATGGTTCGCGGCGGACATTTCCGATGAAACGGTCACGCGAACGGTTCCCGGCCGCTGGACAGTGGACACCCAGCTCAATCTCGAACCAGCGCTCAAGCTGGGCGAGGAACTGGGCGGCCATATCGTAACCGGCCATGTTGACGGCGTAGGCAAGGTACAGCTTGTGACACCGCAGGGCGCCTCTCGAAACATCGTCTTCGCCGCGTCCTGCGAATTGGCGCCTTACCTCGCACCCAAGGGTTCGATCACGGTTGATGGGGTCTCGCTCACAGTCAATGAAGTGACTGACCAACCAGACGGGACCTGCCGTTTCTCGGTCAACATCATCCCTCACACAGCCGAGGTAACGACGCTCGGTTCCTTGAAAAAGGGCAGCGAAGTAAATCTGGAGATTGACGTTCTGGCCCGCTACCTGCGCCGAATGCAGGCTTTGCAGGCTGCGCCTTGATCCCGCGCCGATCCGCGTTGCGAGGCGTGCGGCGATCTGGGGAACCGATGGAAAGTGGGGTGATTCTGTTGCCAGGCTCACCCCGGGCCCCTGGAATCCGCTTCTGTTGACCGGTGGGTCCAACCGCGTTCTAGCTTTGTAACTTCAGGGCGTTAGCCCCTAGAATTACGCGGCGAGAGCAAGTGCTTCGTTGTCGTTGGCACTTATGAGTTTTGAGCCTTTAACGGGTTACTCAGCCCGGACGAAAACACCGCTTTTCAACACACGTCGATCCTAGTTCGGCCCCATCATCACCCCCGCGACAACGGGTTTGGTGGTGGAGCCGCCGGGTACCGCCCCCGGGTCCGCTGCGTCTATTGCACGGCGCAGTTTATCGTCATAGCCGGCCGAAACCGGCAGGTGCCCATATAGGGCTTCGATCATGAATGTGAAGTGAGCGCGTTCACGCCCCGTGCTGCTTGCGCAGTTCGTCCAGAATTGCGCGCAAGGTATCGAGTTGGGGGTCTGCAGGCGCCTTGGCGGCTTCCTCCGGCTCCTGCTTCTTTCTTTCCACTTCGTCGACCAGCCTATTGACCGACCGCACCAGCAGGAACAGCACCAGCGCGATGATGAGGAAATTGACGAGCTGCGTGATGAGTTCGCCATAACCGATCATCGCTACACCCGCCGCCTTGAGAGCAGCGTAGTCCGTGGGAAGACCTTTGTAATCGGCCGGAACCGGGCCGAGGCGGATGAAGTATCTCGAAAAATCCATGCTGCCGAATGCCCAGCCGATCACCGGCATGATGATGTTTTCAGTCAGCGCTGTAACGATCTTCCCGAAGGCGGCACCGATCATCACACCCACCG
Organism: Novosphingobium sp.; assembly: GCF_036733805.1. Classification (GTDB taxonomy): domain Bacteria; phylum Pseudomonadota; class Alphaproteobacteria; order Sphingomonadales; family Sphingomonadaceae; genus Novosphingobium. The sequence goes on from NZ_DAIMZT010000028.1 coordinate 36,944, forward strand.
CCAGGTCAAGCACGTTGCCACGAGCGATGAACTTCTTGAATTCGTCAAACAATGTCATGTCTTGCCCCCTCGCGGATTGCCCGTTCTTTTTGCACAGACATAGTTCCAGCACAAAACGATTGTTGATGTTCCCGGGGCCGCGCCTGGTTGATCGGTTGGGAAGGCACGCTATCTATCCTGCGGAGGCGCTTGGTCCGGCAAGCGTCAAGAGGAGGATCAGGTTCATGACCCTGTCGCTTGCCGCCCGCAAGGGCCGCGCCGTCATTGCCCTGCTGGCGGCGCTTTCACTTGCCGCTTGCGGTTTCAACTCGGTGCCTACCAAGCAGGAAGTCGCCAAGGCTAAGTGGGCTGACGTGCAGGCCGCGTTCCAGGAACGTGCCAACCTCGTTCCCAATCTGGCCGCTGTCGCCAAAGGCGCGGCGACGCAGGAGAAAGCCATCCTCACGGGTGTGATGGATGCCCGCGCCAAGGCCACCTCTATCCAGGTCAATGCCGAGGATCTGAACGACCCCGCCAAGATGCAGCAATATGCCGCCGCACAGGGGCAGCTTTCAATGGGCCTGGGCCGGCTGCTGGCCAGCGTGGAAGCTTACCCCGAGTTGAAGTCCATCACCAATTACCAGATGCTGCAGAGCCAGCTTGAAGGCCAGGAAAACCGCATCCGCATCTCCATCCGTGATTACAACGCGGCGGTGCAGGACTATAACACCGAAGTGCGCACATTCCCCACAATGATTGGCGCGCGACTGCGGGGCGCGGAGCCGCTGGTGCCTTACAAGTCTGTCACGCCGGGCGCGGAAGTGGCGCCCAGCCTCGAAGGAAAGATCTGATTCCCGTGCTGCGGCCCTTCGCGCCCTTCCTCCTTGCGTTCTGCGCGTTGTTCGCGGGGCCATCGGCGGCATGGGCGCAGGACTTCCCAAAGCTGACCGGGCGCGTGGTCGATGCCGCGAACATCATTCCAGACGACGAGGAAGCGCGCCTAACGCAAAAGCTCGCCGCGCTGGAGCAGCAATCGCGCCGCCAGCTAGTCGTGGCGACGATCCCGGACCTGCAGGGTTATGACATCGAAGACTATGGCTATCGCCTGGGCCGTGCCTGGGGCATCGGTCAGAAAGGCGATAACAACGGCGCCCTGCTGATCGTCGCACCGCACGAACGCAAGGTCCGCATCGAAGTCGGCTATGGTCTTGAACCGGTTTTGACTGACGGGATGAGCTTCCTCATCATCAGCCATGACATACTGCCCCGCTTCAAGGCGGGCGACATGGCAGGCGGGATCGAAGCGGGGACGGACGCGATCATCAAACAGCTGACCCTGCCTCCAGAGGAAGCGCAGAAAATCGCGGCGCAGGCGGATCAGCAGCAGCGCGACCAGGGCGATGACCTGTCGTTCGGGCATGTGATCTTCATCCTGTTCATCATTTTCTTCTTCATACTGCCCATTTTCCGAGCAGCCCGAGGTGGCCAGCGATATGGCATCGGCGGCCCTATCATCTGGATGCCCGGCGGGTTCGGCGGTGGTGACCGTGGCGGCGGCTGGGGCGGCGGAGGCGGCGGCTTTTCCGGCGGCGGCGGCAGTTTCGGCGGCGGCGGATCAAGCGGGAGCTGGTGACATGGCGGAACCAAATTATCTCTCGGACG
>NZ_DAIMZT010000029.1:0-37739 GCF_036733805.1 Novosphingobium sp.
ACTAACAAACTGGATTCACAACGGGAATCCCTCCGCCCATTTGCGCAACAAAGCCAGCCAAGACGCAATGGCCTCGCGGGTATTGGCGATCCGGTCGGTCCTGCCCGAGGGCAGGCAGTACAGGTCGATGAAGGCACGCGGAAGGGACCCTTGCTCCCTATCGGGCTCCGGACCCTCGGGGGGACGGGCTCCCTTCCGCAGCAACCTCATACCATCACACCATCAGACAGGGGGGCGGCACATTGCGGGTTGCCAAGGCTGGGGCAAGGCAAAGCCGCGATCGAGCGAGGACAGGCTCCGATCGTTCAGCGGTATGAAACCCCGCCAATTCCCTTGAGCGGTTTGCCTTGATGGACCGCGCCGCTTGCGATCGCGTCTTCGATTTCGCTCATGGGGACGCCAGCCGTCTCCAGCAGATCGCGGGTATGTTCTCCGGCGCCCGGGGTCTGCAGGATGTCCGGGCGTTCGGTCCTGGAGAACCTTGCGAGGCGGTTCGGTACGAAGAAGTCGCCTCCCGTATCGCCTCTTACGGTGGCGAGATAATCTGTCCTGATCGAAGGATCATCGGGAAGCTCGCAGATGTTGCGCGCTGGAACGGAGAAAATCCCGTTTGCTTCCAGTAGTGCAACGGCTTCTTCTCTGGAAAGCAGGCGCAAGGCCCCGGCAATCTGATCGGCAGCCACATCGTCGTCTACATGCGCGGATTCCAATATTCCGGCATCGACGAACTGGTCGATGGAGTTCGCCAGAACCCTGACATAACCGTCAGTCGACGGGTAAAAGCGGTCAAGTACCGAAGGGCCGGCGAAGTCCCGTCCTCCCACCCGCGGCGGTGGGCAATCCGGATACTGAATCAATTCGCCCGACTGCATGAATACGGAAGCGGCGGCCAGTGACGTGCCGGTGCGCTGTCCCTCGCCAGCGCGCGCGCGATGAAACAGGGCGAGGCAGGCCGCGAACGCGGCGGCGCATCCGCTTGAAACGTCATTGACGGCAACCCCGATAAAGACCGGGTCGCTATCTCCCCCTTGTGACTTCTGCATGCCCGAGATGGCCCCCATCATGGGGTCGAAGGCAGGGCGCCGGGCCAAGGGGCCGATCTCTCCGAAACCGGTGACGGAAACGGTGATTACATCCGGTTTGACCGCAGTGAGCGATTCGTAATCGATCGCAAGGCGATCGAGCACACCCAGACGGTAATTGTCCATCACGACATCGCTGACCCCGACCAGTTGGAGGAAGGCGGCATGTCCCATCGGATTGCGAAGGTCTACCTCCAGGCTTCGCATTCCGCGATTGTAGTGAGCGCCGACCGTCCGGAACACGTCGCCGCCTCGGGGTTCGACCTTCACCACATCCGCGCCCAACTCCGCCATCAGCATCCCCCCGTAGGGGCCTGCCAGCATTGCGCCCAGGTTCAACACGCGAATGCCGTCCAGGGGGCCGCGATTGGTGGGGCGCGGCTTTCGACCCGACGGTTGCTTTTGTCCTGGCCAAACCGGAAGTTCTTCGAACGGGACGAAGCGACGGGGCGAAGGACCTTCCGCCGGCGAACCGAATAGTTCCACGAGCAGCCCGCCCATCACCGTTTCGCCATGGCACGGATCGGTGACAATCCTGCGTTGACCGATCGCTTGAATCTGAGGATCGGAAAGCCAGTCCCTGGTTTCGCCCACAAGCCCCACGGGCACATCGGCCGCTTCAAGCCGTTTCAGCCAGTAGTCGCTGGGCTGGGTGGCGAAAGCATCCGCGATCATCGCACGAACCCAACTCCGGTTTTCCGGGCTATGCAGGTTGGTGAAGGTTCCGCCTATGCGAGGATCGATCCAGACCTGGGGGATGCCCAGAACTTCAAGAGATGCCTGCTGGAACTTGGGGGTGGGAGCGCCGATGAAAACCCATTTATCGTCTGCGCACCGATACGAGGAATAGGTGGGCATGGCCCCTCCGGGGCCGACTGTCGTGTCGATGGGCGGAGCAGCAGGATCCATCACCAGCGTGGCGATGTTGGCGACGATCGATCCGTGCAGGCCATCGACAGTTACCTGTTGGCCGAAACCCGATTTCTCCCTTTCGACAAGCGCGGCGACGGTCGCGGTCGCGGCCCACAGGCCCTGTTCGTACGAGACATATGGCGTCACGAGATCGATGGCCCCACCTTCGAACGAGCTCTGTCGGAGAGCCACCCCGGAGATCGCCGCAAGGAGGTTGTCGACATCGAGCCCGCCGGATTCGAGTGGGAGGCAGGGCGGCATGCGCAGATGGATCAGCCTGCCCGGCTCTTCGCCATTCATGCCAAGTTCAGTGGCCGTGAAGGCATCGCTGGTGATACAGATATCCGCGCCGCGCAACAATTCGCGTACGATGCCGAGGCTCGCGTCCGAGGCCCAGTCAAGCTCCGAGCAGATCTTGTTGCGGTGCCAGACCGCCAGTCCCGGAAGCTCGCCGGCCTCCCGCCACTTGGCCGGCTTGAGGTGAACGACCTCTGCGCCATAGTCGCCCAGCAGCATGCCTGCGACGGAACTCGCAATCGTGCCGCTCAGGTCGAGGACCCGTACTCCCGCAAGGGCTTGATTGTCTTTCATGGATTATCAGCTTTCAAATGCGCTTCAAAAATTCAGTCTTTTGCCAGAACCACGGTGCCGCAAACCCCGTGAACTGCGGCGCCCTGCGAAAAGGCCAAGCCGATCCGCGCATCGGGAACTTGCCGGGCTCCGGCCTCGCCGCGCAACTGGCGCACGACCTCGATCGCCATCATCCCCGTGGGATTTCCATTGTGCGAATTGGACAACAAGCCACCGTCGGTGTTGCATGGCATGGAGCCGCCGAGACGGGTGTGGCCCGCGCGCACATAGTGTGCTGCTTCTCCCAACTCACAAAACCCAAGCTCTTCGAGATCGCGCAGGAACGTGATCGAAAAACAGTCGTAGAGATTGGCTACATCCACGTCGTCTCGCGTGATGCCGGCCTGGGCGAATGCGATTTCGCCGACTTTTCGGGCAGCCGAGCCCTCGCGCCGGATCCAGGGTGCGTCGATCGTCATGTAAAGGTCGGAGTCCACCGCCTCGGCGCCGCCGATTATCCAGATCGGCTCGCGTCGGCAATCGCGAGCAACGTCGGCGGAAGCGATCACGATCGCCCACCCTCCGTCATTATCGAGGGCGCAGTCGAGGAGATGGAGAGGATCCGCGATCATCCGGGAGTCCAGGACATTCTCGGCGGTCAGGTCTCCGCGCGAGCCCATGAGAGATGCGGGATTGAGGGTGGCATGGTGTCGATGGATCACCGGGACCTGCGCCATATCCTCGCTCGTAACTCCGAACTCGTGCATGTAACGCTTTGCCCACATGGCGTACCAGGGCGCCATGTAGCCTCCCCAAGCCATGCTCTCCCACGGATCCGCATGGACGGTCTGGTTGAGCTTGCCGCGAGGACCGATCTCGAGATCCGCCTTTCCGTGGACGAGAACAATCACTTTGGCAAAGCCGGCGGCGATGGCCGCTGCCGCCTTCTGAGCGCCAAGATGCCCCCCCGCGCTGTCCGTATATGTCAATGCCTTGCCGCCTAATTGAGCGGCCCAATGTTGAGGCGAGGGCAGCTTCAGGCCCGCCGCCTCCATCGTGATCGGAGCGACGATGCCGTCGACATCGTCCAGTCCCAGTCCCGCGTCGTCGAGTGCTCCCTTGATCGCTTCTATCTGGAGCGAGGTTGACGACCGCTTGAGAAATCGTCCTTGCTCAGACGTATATATACCTACGACCGCGGCAGAACGATGCAGAAAAGCCATATATTAGACCCAATCCAAAAACGTGGTGAGAATGCGAACTGTTCACCGACGAAAACCCGCTTCAATTGCGCAGCATTTTACAATCGTGTCACGCACAGTTGTTTTTCGGCACTTTGCGCTTCCTGAGGATTGAAAATCTAGATTGGGCTATGCAGTTTGAACCTTTCTTTGGAGAGGTTCGGCAGCTTTTCAGGATCCTGATCGAAGTGCCGAAACTTGCGGTCCATCAGCCTGCCTCGACTGCCGTTCGCGGCAAACATGCGATCGGCAGAGGTCCTGTCCCGAACGTCGTCCCGCCGTAAGTTAGGTGCGGCGCCCGGCAGTACCTTTCTAACCTTCCGGCTGAAAGTCGGCGACCGTTCCGGCGCCGACGGCTTTACTTGCGTAGCCCGTTCGAGGAGGACCAGCAGCAGTGGAAAAGAGCATCTTCCTGTTCAGAAGACATCCGAATCGCAGCCCGGATGATTTCAAGCATCACTATATCAACAATCACGCGTTGCTGGGAAAACGACTGACCCGGTGCCTGCTTGGCTACACGGTCAATCTCATGGAGGGGGAAGGTTGTCCCGCGGCCGTTACAGAGCATTGGGTGCCTACCGTGATGGATATTCTCACACCATCGATCGCCTATGAAAACATGGACGATTTCCAGGCGGTTCTTGAAGACGATCAAAGCCTGTTCAGTGGGTTCGACCTGTATGTGATCACGGGCGAAAAACTTGTTGCGGGCGGGAGCATTCCCTCAGCTCCGCTGGATCAGTTGACCCCCGGCGTCAAGCTGATCCAGCGGATTGCCGGCGGAGGCAATCTTCCTTCACCGCATCCGGAGGCAGTGCGGGTAGTGGACAACATCGTCAGCCATAAGCTCACACTGGCTGATGATTTCAGCTGGAACAAATCAGAGCCCGAGATGGGCCTGATCCGCATGAGCTGGTTCAAGGATCGGGCGGCCATTGGCGAAACCGAAGAGGGCGACTGGCTGACGCAGGAATATCGCTTCATCGCGCCGCCGCCGTGGAGTGAGGCATAGACCTGCACGAAGGCGCCCATCCGATTTGGCAAAGCGGCTTTCCGATCAATCGACCGGTCATCTGGATGACGAGCCCACCATGCAACGGACTTCAGTTCCGCGTCGCGAGCTTAGCGGAGCACATGCTCAAGCAAGGTTACCGCCCCCGTCCACGAGATATCGTTGGACAACTGATGGAAACTGAGCCCTTCCATACCCTGCTCGTGGGCGAATCTATCGGTGAAACCATGATCGGCGGCACCGAAAAATGTTATCTGATAGTCACGATGATCCGCATCGATCATTTCCTTTCTGAAAGCCTCGAGATCCTCATGCGGCACCCAGGGATCGCCACCGCCGGAATAGACAGCAACCTGACCCTTGATGCTGCGGAGTTCGGCCTTCTGGAACGTGGACAGGATACCGTGAAAGCTGATGGCCGCGCGCAGATCAACGCCGCTGCGCGCGAGTTCGAGCGCAGTCGTTCCGCCGTAGCAGAAACCGAGGGCTGCGATCCTCTGCTCGTCGACATAGCCCAGGCTCGCCGCCTTGTTGAACCAGGCGACCGTGCGTGCGCGTTGCTTCGCAGGGTTTTCCATCTGGAGTTCCTGGTATGTCGGCCCAAAACCCTCCGGACCAGCGCCTTCGAGATGCGCGCCGTACATGTCCGTGCAAATCGCGACATATCCCAGTGCCGCCAGTTTCTGGGCGGCGGGGGATACGACTTCCTTGTGCGCGATCCCCAGGCCGGTGTGCATGACCAGGACTGTCGGGCGAGGCCAATCGCCATCGGGACGCGCGACATAGCCGCGAAGCAAGGTCCCTGCATGCTCCATCTCGATCGGTTCCATTGTCTCGAACATCATTTTCCTCTCAAGAATAGGTATGGGGTCGGCCTATCGAACGGCAGCCCTCGCAATTCTGGCCAGCAAGTCGATGCAAATCTGTGGCTGCGACAGCCAGGGGAGGGAGTGACCGGTGGGCCACTCCACGACATAGCGGGCGAGCGTGGCGATGCGCCGCTGCAGGTCCGCGTCCATCGACGAATCCGCCTTGCATACGACATATGTCACCTTCGCATGATCACAAGGCACGGTCGTCGCGGCTGCGCCTGGCTCCGGCATTCCGTTGAAAGGCTCGGGAACCAATCGGTCATAGGCCAGCGCGCATCTTCGGGGGAGCAATCACCGTACATCATGTCCACAGAGTCCTGGAAGCTTGCCACGGTTGAAAAGCCGTCCTCGAAGCGCATCCGGTGGCCTACCCGTTCCATCGTTGCTTCCACAACGCCCGCCATGATTTCATCCTCGAGAGGCAAGATGGCCGCCAGGTGCACGACTTCGGTAATTCTGTCGTTGCGCATGGCGGCCCAGGAGATAGGCACACCGCCATAGGAATGTCCGCAAAGAACGACCGGGCCGTCGAGCGCGCAAATCGCCTCGTCGATCACTTTCAGGCTCTCGGAAAGGCAGATCGGGCGATCCTTGTTCGCGCCACGTCCGGGAAGATCGACTGCGCTGGCTGCTATACCCGCCTTCGCAAGGCCATCCACGACCGTTTCCCCAGCACCAGGAGCCATGCATGTGGCCGTGCACCATGACGACAGATGCAACGACGACAGATGCAACCATATTGTCTCCTTCGGCAAGGGGGCGCTGCTGCTGTTGCCCCGGAGCATTCCGGAGCACCGGCGCGGTGAAACCTATCTTGCGTAGGGGGGACGGGCACAGTCTGAAGTCCAAGTAGAAGGAACCGTTCGCGGACCAGTTCTATGGGGAGGGCGGCGCACAATGCCTCGATGCGGGCCGGTGCCTGGCCCGCCAGCCTTCGGATAGGTTGCTGCGGTCTTCGAGGCGTTAGCTTCAAATGGCCGGCGCCATACACGCGCCATGACGTTTCTCGCGCGATAACAACAACACCGATCGCAGGATTGCAGGATGGCTGAAATGGAATTCAAGGTCGAAAAACCGTTGAGGAACAGATTGTCAGTAATACCGTGACGGGTGCCCAGGGGCGACGGATTTCGATCTCGAGCATTTTCACACGTTCATGGAAGCTGATTTCGACGGCATTGCGGAACACTTGAGTAAGCGCAAGTTTGGAACCATCTTCCATTGTCACGCTAGGACCGGCATCCCGTATGCGAACGGCAGGATATGCGGTGAGAAAGTCTATCCCCGGCGTCGGCGGGAAATCCAGGAACAGTCGGAGGTAAGGTGAGGCTACATTTCCGTTTCGTGGCGCCAGCCACTGTCGCTTTGATCGCCGCGGGGACGGCCCTCGCTCAGGCAGGGGATGGGCAGGGCGGCGCTGCACAATCCATCTATGGCGCCAAATGCGCGGCATGTCATGGCAAGGATCTGCAAGGCGCCGGCGCGCCTGCACTGAACAGCACGGCGTTCGCTTCGAAATGGACACAAGCCGGCGTCGACGGGCTTGCCGACTTCATTGCCCGGTCGATGCCGCCTGCTTCTGATCCTCCGCTTGACGCAGCGACGTCCAGGGCTCTTGCAAAGTACCTGCTTGCGCAAGGCGGGTCAGATGCTGTGTCGGCCAAGGCAGCCGCCGCACCCGCGATATCCGCGCCCGACAGCGTTGCGGACGCATTCACGCGGGCTGCGAGCGAGGCGGCGAAGCGCGTGACGGACAGGCTGCCGCCCGTGACCGATGCTATGCTGCGGCAACTCCCCTCGAACGACTGGCTAGTCTGGCGCGGCAGCACGGATGCATTAGGGTACAGCAAGCTCGATCAGGTCAATCGCAGTAATGTCGGCCGGCTGAAGCTTGTCTGGAGCAAGTCCCTGGGGCAGGGCACGAATGGCATTGCACCGCTCGCTCATGACGGAGTGATCTTCCTGCACGGCGGGGGTTTCATCATGGCACTGGACGCCAGGGCGGGTGACACACTGTGGAAGCATGAAGACAAGTCGGCTCCGCGCGGCCTCAGCCAGCCGCGCGGGATCGCACTCTATGGCGATGCTCTCTACGCGTCGACCGTCGACAATCACCTGATGGCGCTGGATGCCCGTACCGGCGCTGTGCGGTGGGATAAGGTCATCGATGACAAGAGCACGCTGACCGCGGCCCCACTGGTCGCCAACGGAAGAGTGTTCCAAAGCGGCGCAGTCTGCTTCGGCAAGGGCATGCGCTGCTTCATGGCCGCGTTCGACGCGAAATCGGGCGAGGAATTGTGGCGCTTCGACACAGTTCCCGGAGATAATGCACCGGGGTCCGAAACCTGGGGTGGCGCGCCGGCGTCAGACCGCGGGGGGGCGGGTGTATGGACCGCGCCGAGCTACGACTATGAGCGCAACGAGTTGGTCTTTGGCACCGGCAACACTTACGTCGTCAGCACTCTGCTGAAGAACGATCCGAACAAACCGGAAGCGGGCCTCTACACCAACACAACGCTCAAGCTCGATGCAAAAACCGGCAAGCTCGTTTGGTATTTCCAGCACTTTCCCGGGGACGTTTGGGACGAAGACTGGGCCTTCGAACGGATGATCGTCAAAGATCCGCGCGGCAGCGGCAAGCAGGTCGTGATGTCGATGGGCAAGCTGGGCATATTGGATGCCTTGGACTTCTCTACCGGCAAGTTCGTCTGGTCGTATGACTACGGTGTCCAGGACCTCATAACCAAGGTCGATCCGAAAACCGGCGCGAAGACGATCGACACCAGCAAGATACCCGGAGAGGGCCGGGCCACGCAAGCATGCCCCCATGCTTCTGGCGTGCGCAACTGGCCGGCGACGTCCTTTGATCCCCGGAACGACATACTCTTCATTCCGGCGCTCGAAACCTGCATGGAAGTGGTGATCGACAATTCGAATGTCGCTGGATCGGTCTGGAAAGTGGAGCCGCGCCCCGGCTTGGGCGACAAGTTCGGCCGTATGACCGCCGTCGATCTGCGCACAGGCAAAACGCTTTGGGCCAACAGTCGCCGTGCCCCTGAAGCGTCCGCAGTGCTCGCGACTGCGGGCGGGCTGGTTTTCGAAGGATCGCGCGATCGCTGGTTTCGCGCGCTGGACAGCAAGGCGGGCAAAGTGCTGTGGCAGGTTCGGCTGAGCGACACGCCTAATAGCTTTCCCATCACCTACGCGGTCGATGGCCGGCAGTTCATTGCGATCGTGACCGGCGGCGGCACGTACCAGGACAATTTCGTTGCTCATCTGACGCCGGAGATTGAAGCGTCCACAGGTGGACCCGCCCTCTGGGTCTTCGCGCTGGAGGACGGCGACGAAGCCGGACGATCCTGGTTGGGGCGTCTCTGGGCAGGAATTAAACGGATATTCGGACTGGACGCGTGACAGGGGTTTCCGGTCGCTGCCATCACAAACCGTTGGAGGTTTGCGATGGCAGCGCCGGTCGGGTTTCGGGAAGAATTTAGCGTCGCGGAGCTTCGTGTCCGTGCTCGAAGACATTCACCGCATCAGTTCAGTTTACTCTATCCGAGCGTTCCCCATACCGCACTGGCGTCACCCGACTGCCAGAAGGTTTTTTCGCGATGCTCATAGATGCGCCATCCGCTCGCCGTTCGGCGGGCACGGCTATCATAGCGGCCGCCGACGGTGAAAAACGGCACCTCGTTCACAAAGTCAGCCCCGCGCGGCCAGTGCTGCGCCAGCAAAAGGCAGGAATAGGCCGCATCGTCGCCATGAATGTCGAAGGTGAAGTTGGTGAACTGATGCGTGCACTGCATCGGTTCCTGCATCTGGACCCAGAACACGGAAAATTCCTTCCAGCCGCACATCAACTGGCCTTCGCCCCCGATCGGGTCATAGCGCCAGGTCGCGTCCTCGGTGAAGCAGGAGCGCATCAGGTCCGTGTCGTATGTGTCGACCGCGCGTCCGTAGCGGACCTTGAGATCGTAGATCTGTTCCCGGTCGGCAAGTCCTGAATGGCCCATGATGCATCCTTTCCAGTAGCCGTCGATTTCTGAAATGATTGCGGCTGCCAAATCGTCACGGACAATTTGGCGGCCGGGCCCGATTGGGACAGGCCGTTTAGGAAGGCGGGGGAGCCGACGTTCCCCTGCCTGTCGTCAAGCAGCCAAGGCGATCGGTACACGGCGCAACGCGCGGCGTTCACCGGCCGGAAAATCGTTGCGCGCATGCTGGAGATGGAGATTGTCCCAGATGATGAGGTCGCCCGGTTCCCATTTGTGGACGTAATCATCGCCGCGGCTGTCGACATAGCCAAACAATTGATCGAGCAACTCGTCGCTTTCCTTCTGGTCCAGGCCGATGATGTCGGTCGTGAAGAGGCGGCTGATGAACAGCAACGGTGTGCCGCTTTCCGGATGATGCCAGACGAGCGGATGGATAAAGGTGTCGGTATTGTCGCTCAGATGGACGGCATCGGGCCGCTTGTCGCCGCGATTGACGCTATAGTCGTAGACATGCCGCGCCGACAGGCCCTTGATCCGCTCCTTGAGATCGGCGGGCAGGGCCTGATAGGCCGCGGCGGCGTTGAAGAAGCGCGTTTCCCCGCCATGCTTGGGCGCTTCGATCGAATAGAGCGAGATGCCCTTAAGCGGCTTTTCGAGGAACATGTGGTCGGAATGATAGAAAAGCTCGCCATTGGGCAGGCGGCCGTCGGTGTGCACGTTGGAAATATAGGTGAACTGCTTGCCGTCCTTCATCAGTGCGTCCCCGCCCGAGATCGGGCCGATCGCCTTGACGATGTCGAGATGCTGCTCTTCATCGACGCCCGCATTGCGGAAGAGGATGAAATGATGGTTGTCGAACAGCAGCTTGACGGCTTCCTTGCCTTCGGCATCCAGATGACGGGGGTCGAGGCCGATGACCTCGACGCCGAACGAGGTGGAAAGCGGTTTTGCATGAATACTCATCGTCGGTCTCCCACAACTATAATGTCCAGATACTTTCAGCGTCGGAAAGCGACAGGCGCAGTTCACGCTTCAAGATTTTCCCCGAGGGATTTTTCGGCAGGCTTTCGACAAAAGCGACGGCTTTGGGGCGCTTGAAGGGGGCCATGTCCTCGCAGACGCGCAGAATGTCCTCGCCGGTTGCCGAACTGTGGGGCTTCAACACAATGGCGGCGCAGACCCGTTCCACCCATTTGGGATCGGGCAGGCCGACGACGGCAACCTCGTCCACGGCGGGATGCCTGTAGATGGCCTCTTCCACCTCGCGCGAGGCGACATTCTCGCCACCGGAATTGATCATGTCCTTCTTCCGGTCGACGATCGTGATGTAACCTTGGCTGTCCATGACGCCCAGGTCCCCGCTGTGGAACCAGCCGCCCTCGAATGCCGCCGCAGTCTTTTCATGATCGCGATAATACCGCATGAGGAGCTGGGGCGAGCGATGGACGATCTCGCCCACGGCGCCGGGTTCGACGTCGTTCATGTCGTCATTGACGACGCGGGTCTCGACGAACAGCACGGGACGGCCCGCGGAGGCGGGGCGTTCTTCATGCTCCTCGGGCCGCAGCGCCGTCGCCAGAGGACCGATCTCGGTCTGGCCGTAATAGTTCCAGAAACGCAGCCAGGGCAACTGCTCGCGCATGCGATGGATCACCTCCGTCGGCATGATCGAGGCGCCGTAATAGCCCTTGCGCAAGGTCGACAGCCGCCGCGGATCGAAGGATGGGTAGCCGAGAATGCCGATCCAGACCGTCGGCGGCGCGAAGAAGGAGGTGGCACCGTTCGCCTCTATCGTTTCGGTGACCTCGGCTATATCGACGCGATCCAGGATGATGTTCTCGCTGCCCAGGAACAGCGACGGAAGCAGGAAACAATGAAGCTGGGCGCAGTGGTAGAGCGGCAGCGCGTGGACGACGATATCGCTTTCCAGATATTCGCCGACGGCAATGCAGCTCAGATATTGATGGACCAGCCCCTGGTCCGACAGGAGAGCGCCCTTGGGCGCGGATTCGGTCCCGCTGGTATAAGCGATCTGCGCCGGACGCGGCAGCTCCGCCGGTTCCCGTTCCTTCTGGTCGAAGTCGAAGGGGGCGAAGGTTTCGGGCGGACGCAACGCGACACAATCGATGTGCGGGCCAGTCGCGGCCACCGCACCCTCGGCCACCGACAGAAACTCGTCGTCGGTGAACAGCAGGCGCGGCGCGCTGTGGTTCAGTATATAGGCGACTTCATGCTCCCGCAGCATGAAGTTGATGGGCACATGGATCGCGCCGAGATATTGGACGGCGAGATATCCAATCGCATAGGCGTCGCTGTTGCGGCCCAGAAAGGCGACGCGGTTGCCGGCGTGAACGCCCTTGCGGGTCAGTTCATCGGCAAATGCGACCGCGGCCGCAACGAGATCGGCATAAGTCCATCTGCGATCGGCAAAACGAATAGCCACCGCGTCAGGGGCCCGTCGTGCGCTTCGCACGACGCCCCTGAAAATCGCGTTCGGTTTCCCGGGCATATCCACTCCTGCGTCTCGCTCTTCCGCGGCTTTTCGTTTTCTCGTCAATCAGCCGACCGCGCTCAGGGCACGGGCAGGCCGTTTTCGCGGCGCACGGCCATGATGCGCTCATATTCTTCCATATAGCCCGGACGCGCTTCGGAGCATTCCAGCTGATAGGTGTCGACCCGAAGCGGATGACCGCCGCGCGATGACAGCGTGGCGTACCACAGCGGTTCGTCCGAATTGTTGCGCATCTGGTGCGATGCGTTGGGCGGCATGAAGGCGGCGTCGAATTTCTCGACATTATAGTCGGCGAACTCGGTCCGTATCTGGCCTTTGCCTTGGTAAACCAGATACCAGCATTCGTATGGGCCTTCATTCTCGGGAAGGTGGCTGTGAAAACCTTCTGACTGGCCCGGCTGGAGGCAGGAGATGCAGAAGATGTTGAACCAGTCCGATACGTCGCGGACGTCGTAGAACCACCAGGGACGGTGCGTCGCGCCGATCTTGTTCTCATGCCATTGCACGGGGAAAGTGTCGGCGAAACGGAACAACTTGATCCTGGGGCGCTCACCTTCCGGGGCGAGGTCGGTACGCTTGGGGGTGACCAGTTCGGGCAATTTTTCTCTCCTCAAGGATTTGACATTCCACATACTACATGTAATCCATACAGGGTCAAGGCCCATTCGCATTGCGACCCCGCGCAATGAATATTTGGCTGGAAGCCAGGGGAGATGGTTTGTGGATACGAGCGGCATTGGTCTCCCGCGTGGATTTGGCGCGCCCTAGCAGGCCATCGCGGCGGCGTTCGCCAGCCATGGGAGCGGTGATGCGCGAGGCGGCTTTTCCGCTGCGGCGCCGAAGCCGATTGAATGCGCAATCGACTTGCCTGGGGTGAGTTTGACGGATGACGAGGAAAGAGTGTTCCGGGGCTCTTTGCGCTTGGTGTAGTTTGAGGCATGGACCGCCTCTTGACGCCATATTACATGTAACATATAATTTAAAATTGTGTTGGAGTTGTCTCCAGGATTCTTGATGCGCTCTTGCTCAGGGTTGTCCGGGTGCGGGGTTCGCGAGGTTGTCCGATATTATGCGCCATGGTCATGTGAAAGTCAGTGGCGATCGGTGTCCCCGCGATTGCTGAGTAATTCCGGAGAAGATATATAAATGCGGCGATTGAAGAGGGCGAGGAATATTTCGATATGACAGAATTGATGGTGGAAGATCGGACGATCGTAGCTCGGGACGTTACTGAAGAGGAGCGTGAGTTCTATTATGAACATGGCTGGGTAAAGCTGCCGCAGCTGATAAGTTCATCCGATGCGGAGCTATTGCGGTCGGAAGCGGAGCGCCTGATGCTGGGCGAAGGCGAGCTGAAATCCAATATAAGCCGCGTAGGCAATGATGCCGACAAGGGGCTGCGGGGCCACCAGATGGCGCAGTTCCACATCTATAATGAACCGTCGAAGGTGAGCGAGGCGTTCCGGCGGATATATGATTCGCGCAGTCTGGGCCATGTCGCCGCCCGCCTGATGAGCAACCCCTATACCGGCCTCCGCAAGGCGCGGCGGATCGGCAACACGCTGTTCGTGAAGGGACGGCAGGCGTCGATGGGGTCGGGTTCCACCGGCTGGCACCAGGACCGCCCCTATTTCCCCTTCGATCGGGAATCGATGGTCATGCTCTGGCTCGCGCTGGCGCCGGTCAGCCCGGAAATGGGCTCGCTGCGTTTTATCGATCGTGGCAACCGGCTGGGCATGATGGGGCGCTATTCGCATGTTGAGAACCAGGACATGGTGGACGCCTTTCCCGGTATCGCCGAAAAATGCGGGATCAGCCCGCCGCTGCATCTCAATCCCGGTGATGCCACCATCCACGACGCGCTGACGCCCCATTCGGCCGGGCCCAATCTCACCGACAATGTTCGCTGGGGACTGGCGATGACCTATTTCCCTTCGGACGCGCTCTATACCGGCGCCCCGCACCGCTCCTTCGACGGGCTGGGCCTCACCATCAACGAACCGTTCGATCACCCCAACTTCCCGATCGTGGGTGAGCCGTAAGCCGGCGACGGCAGGCGTTCGCACAGCTTGGTGAACGCCTGCCGATCGACAATGCAATAATACAATGAAGTCCGGGCGACGATCGGACGCATGGAGCGGGAGAGGACGGGATGCGACTTTACTACGGGTGGCGCATCGTCATCTTGGCTGCCGTTATTTACGTGCTTGTATTTGGGGCCACCGTCGCGTCATTTTCTCTGTACGTGGTCCCGATTTCAGCCGAATTCGGGCTGACCCGGGCGGAAATGAACGGCGCCTTCGTCCTCATCAACGTCGGCAGCGCCATATGGGCGCCCTTCATCGGCCGCTCGCTCGACAGTTACTCATTGAAATGGACAATGGGCGTGTCGGCCGTGTTGATCGGGATCGGCTTCATTACCCTGTCCCTGTCGCACTGGATCTGGATCAATGTCATCGCGTTGCTGGTCGGCATCGCCATCGGTCTGGACGGGACCGCGATGCTGACGATGACCGTGCTGGTGGCGCGATGGTTCAAGGTCCAGAGAGCGCGGGCGATGACATTGTCGGTCACGGGCCAGGCGCTCGGCAAGGTCCTTGTGCCGGTTCCCACGGCGTTGCTGATCGAGAATTTCGGATGGCGGACCGCCTTGTTCGTGACGGGTCTTGTCCTGATGGGTTTCCTGGTGCTGGCGACCTTCCTTCTGCGCGACCGGCCCCGACTGGGCGAAAGGGAACCCGGCTCGGACGCCGCCGGCGCGGGGGAGGGCGACGGCGGCGACAGCACACAGGAGCAGCCGGCGGACATCCGGTATTTCCTGGGCCAGCCCCTCTTCTGGCTGATTGCCCTGAGCATTGCGCTGACCTTCTGCATATCCGCCAGCTTCGGCATCTCTGTCGTGCCCTTGGGTCTCGACTTCGGACTGACGATGACGCAAGGCGCGTTCATGGCGTCAACTTATGCCAGCGCGGCGGTCGCGGCGAAATTGCTGCTCGCGGTCTTCGCGGACAAGATGAACCGGTTCACCCTGATCATCGCGCTGTTGCTGGCCGGCATTCCCTTGTGCGCGGCATTTCTGCTGATCCATGGGCAGGTGCAACTTTTCCTGTTCGTCATCCTGCTGGGGTTGTCGGTCGGCGGGTTCGCCGCCCTTTATCCGGTGCTGCAGGCCGATGTATTCGGCTTGGCCTCCTATGGCACGGTTCGTGGCTTGATGATTCCCATCCAGTCGGCATTCGTTGCCCTTGGCGCGGTCGGCGCCGGTGAAATCCATGACATCTGGGGCAATTACGACATGATGTTTGTCGCCTTCGCCGTCATTCAGGCGATCGTTGTCGCCATGCTTTACGCTGCCGCGCGGTCCATTACTTCGACGCCCGTGAGAATGGCCGGGCAAGCGACTTGAGACGGGTTTTACCGGTAGAGAGGCTCGGCAATTGGCCAGAGCCTGATGGTGATGCAGAAACGATGAAATAATGGCTGAATCATAAATGGAGGTATGGCCCATGTTGGGTGTCTGGCACGGTATTAACGGCTTGTATTTCGAATATTGCGAAGCGATCAATTCCTATGACAGGGACCGCTATGCCGAAACCTTCTGCAAGGATGCGGTGCTGGAATCGAGCGGCCAGCCGCCGATGCTGGGGCGCGACGTCATCCGTAGCAAGGTCGACCTGGAAAAGTTCGGCATCAAATGGCTGTTCCAGGTCCCGCCTCGCTTCCATGTTCTGGAACATGGGGAAGGTTGGGCCAGGGCGCGAGCCTATACGGTCGAGATCAGCAACTGGAACGGGAAGGGCAATCATTACCTGTCGACCTACCTTGACCATTGCGTGATCGAAGATGGAGTTTGGCGGTTCAAGCATCGTCTGGGCGACGTCTTGTATAGCGGTACGCCCGACCTGATGGGCGAACGGGTGATGTACCCGATGCCCGCGCGCTATTGAAGTCCGGCCCGGCTTTGCCGGGCGCGCTGGCGTAGCCGGTCGAAAGTTAGGCGGGATCGCGGCAATGGCCAATATCCTGGGATGTGCCAGGGCCGCGATCCGCCGCGAACTGCACTGGGTGCGCCGTCATGTTCCTTTCCGATGGCGGGCTTTGCGTCTATCCGCCCCGATTATCGGGATGCGAGCCAGTCATGGAGAGGCAAGCGACCTGCGGGGGGATGACGCTGCTGCGTTAATGCCGTGATCCCGTTTTCAGCAGCACAGGTTGCTGACGTGGTCGTCAGCCTGCGATGCGAGCAGGTCTACGGAATCCAGGACATGCCGTTCCATCAGCGTGCTTGCTTTTGCGGTATCGCCCTCAATAAATGCATCCACGATCGCGCCGTGATGTTCGCAGACGACCTGACGCGCGTTCTGCTCCTTGTAGAAGGCGTCGTTGAAGGACTGTGGAAGGTCCAGTGCTTCGAGGAAGCGGACAAGAGTCATGCTTCCCGATCCCACCCAAATCATACGGTGAAAGCTCCGGTTCAGCTCGGCGATCGACCGCGCGCTGTTCTGGCTGACCGTCTTCGCCTGACCAGCCTTCTTCACCTGGGCCCAATTGTCCTGTAAGGCGGCGATCAGCTTCTTGTCCCTCTTCCCGCAGGACAGTTCGGCGGCATAGCCTTCTAGCAGGCTGCGCATGCGGTAGCGATGATGGATTTCCTGCCAGACCTGCGGCTCGACTATGGCGCCGCGATTGGCCTGGATCTGGACCAGGCCCTCGGTCTCCAGCGCCTTGAGTGCTTCTCGGATCGGAGTGCGGCTGATCCCGAAGGTTTCGGCGACCCGTTCGATATTGATCTTGTCGCCCGGCTTCAGCTCGCCTTCCAGGATGGCCGCGCGAAGTCGGTCCCGTGCCTGGTCGGACAGGGGGGGATTTCTTAGCTGGTTATCCGATGTTGTTGCCACTTATGTTCCTAGAAATGACGCACCCTGACGACGGGGCGTCGTTATGCTACTATAAGCCCTGGAAAAATATGAGATATCGCTCAACCAATAGTATCCTCCCGCTTCACTCGCCGCGCGGAAAGTGTTGTGTGCGGAGGGATGCACGGCTTTTTCATTGTCGATAAAGAGCATGGGTGTGGCGTGTCAAGCGGTTGAGGCCCACCGATACGCGATGTGGACCCGCCCTGTATGCCGGTCGAGGCTGTGCCGATGCGCGCAGTCCCATCCTTTGGATAGGGCAAGCAGGCCATGGACTCTGCCTATAGGCAGTTGGAGCGCCGACCGGCTCTCACTTGACGGCCATAATTGCATGCAATACGCAATATTGCCGCTACCGTCAAAGCCGGCCTCTCCTGTGAGGCTGTGTTGACGGGTGAGGGCTTCGGCGAACCTGGAAGGTCTGTTCGCGCCGCAGTTAGAATAGGGAGTGGATCACTTGAAAGCCGTTGGTTTGACTGATTTTGGCGGTCCGGAAGCCTTGCAGATTCTTGAACTGCCCGATCCTGTCGCTGGGCCGGGCCAGTTGTTGATCCGGGTGCATGCAGCGGCCGTCAACCCGACCGACGCGCTGATCCGCAGCGGCACGCACGTCAAGATGTTCGGGCGAACCGCGCCGCCACCTTATGTGCCGGGCATGGATGCCGCTGGCGTGCTGATGGCGATCGGCGAGGACATTGAGACGGACCTGAAGGTCGGGGATCACGTGATGGCGTTCATCGCGCCGAACGGTTCCTATGGCGCCTATTCCGAAATGTTGGCGGTTCCCGCCAATTCCGTGGTGAAGGCGCCCAAGGGCATGAGCCACGTGGAAGCCTGCACCATCCTGATGAATGCCATGACCGCGCGCGTGGCGCTGGATACGCTGGCCCTGAAGCCTGGGAGCACCGTCCTGATCTCCGGCGCGGCGGGCACATTCGGCGGTTATGCCGTACAACTCGCCAAGGAAGATGGGCTGATGGTCGTCGCCGACGCGTCTGAGGCCGATGAGGACGCCGTGGCCGGCTTCGGCGCCGACCTTGTGCTGCGCCGTGGCGACGATCTGGCCGAGCGGGTGCGCGAGCGATTTCCGGATGGCGTGGACGGGGCGATCGATGGCGCGCTGTTCAACGAACGCCTCGCCCCTGCGGTGCGGGACGGCGGCACCGTCATCACCCTGCGCATGCAGACCGGCGAGGCGGATCGCGGCGTCAGGCTAACCCCTGTGCGCTCCAAGTTTCATTCGGAGGACCGGGAAAAGCTGGATAAACTGCGCCGGCTGGCGGAGGAAGGCAAGCTGACCATCCGCGTTATCGCAAGCTATCCCAAGGAAAAGGCGAACGAAGCCCACCGGCGGCTGGAGCAGGGCGGATTGCGCGGCCGGCTGGTGCTGGAATTCTGACAAGGCGTCCGACGCTGCCGTCTGGCTGGAGGTTATCGAAAAAAACGTATGGCTCATGATTTTGATCGCTTGCTGGATCCGGCATCTATCGCCGTCGTGGGAATCGGCGCGCGTCCGTCAGGCCCCGCGCGCCGCATCGTCGCGAACCTGCTGTCGCTTGGTTATGAAGGGGCGCTTTACCCCATCAATCCCAAATATGAGACGATCCTGGACCGGAAATGCTATCCTTCGCTGGAGGCGATCAGCGCGCCGGTGGACCTGGCGATCATCTCGGTGCCGGCGGTGAACGTTCCGGACATGCTGCGACGGGGCGCGGCGCTGGGCATCAGGAATTACATGATCATCAGTTCCGGTTTCGCCGAGGTGGGGGGCGAGGGCCATGCGCTGGAAGCCGAGCTGAAGGAGATCGCCGCGCAGAACGAGCTTCTCATCATGGGGGCGAACTGCGCGGGCAGCATCAATTTCCATGGTCGGAAACATCTGTCCTTCACCGCCGTCTTCGAAGGCGACGAATTCAAGGCAGGACCGGTCGCTTATATCGGGCAGAGCGGGGCGATGGGCCCGATCTTCTATTCCATGGCGGTGAAGCAGGGCATCGGCTTCAGCCATATCATCAGCTCCGGCAATGAAACGACGCATGGCCTCACCGACTTCGTCGAATATCTGGTCGATGACCCGAATACGAAGGTCATCGTCGCCTATGCCGAGCAGTTGAAGAACGGCCGCTGCCTGCTGGAGCTGGGCCGGAAAGCGAAGGCGGTGGGCAAGCATATCGTCGTGTTCAAGTCCGCCCGCGCGTCGGCAGGCGCGCGGGCGGCGATTTCGCACACCGGGTCGATGGCGGGCAATGACGCCATCTGCTCGGCGCTGTTCCGCCGGACGGGGATCGTCAAGGTCCGTACGCTGGAGGAACTGGTATCGGTCTGCAAGCTGCTACTGGCGACGCGGCCGCTGCCCACGGGCCGCCGCACGGCGATCTTGGCCATCTCGGGCGGCACGGCGGTCATCGCCGCCGACCTGGTGGAGGAAAGCGGCTTCGCGGTGCCGAGGCTGCACCCCGACACGCGGGAGAGGCTGAAGGAATGGCTGCCCGAATTCGCCTCCTTCGACAATCCGATCGACGTCACGTCCGGTCTCTTCTACCGGCCCGACAAGTTCGCCAAGGTGCTGGAGTGCCTCACCGAGGACCCCGGCATTGATCAACTGGTCGTGTTCGGTGCCTACAAGCATGCGATCGGCCAGGCACTGGCCGAAGCCTCGGCGAAGGTGCTTGCCGATTGCCCCAAATATTCTGTCGCCGCATGGATTTCCGGCGGGCCGGAAGTCGCCCGGTATTTCACCGATGTCGGCGTCCCCTATTTCGACAATTTCGCCCAATGTTTCGAGGCACTGAACCTTATCGTTCCGGCGGACGAGGGCGCGAAAGCGGAGGTCAAGAGCGATGGCGGCCATGCCGCGCCCGCCGACCCGCAGCAGGAAGTGCTGACCGAGGATGTCGTCAAGGCGCAGCTCAAAACCTTCGGCGTGGCGGTGCTGGACGAGGTCGTGGCCTCCTCCGCGGGGCAAGCTGCTGATGCAGCGCGCAAGGTCGGTTTCCCGGTCGCGCTGAAAGTGATTTCGCCCGACATTCCTCACCGCGCCAAGGTGGGCGGCGTCGCGCTTGGCCTGCACAGCGAGGATGCGGTCGCGACCGAGTTCGACAGGATGCTGGCTCGGGTCAGGGAACGGGTGCCAGGTGCGACGGTGGACTCCGTCGTCGTGCAGAAGATGGTCGCGCCGGGGCCCGAGCTGTTTCTGGGCATGTCGCACGATCCGAGCTTCGGCCGGGTCCTGACATTCGGTCTGGGCGGCATCCTGACCGAAGCCTTGCAGCAGATCAGCTTCGCGCCGCTGCCCGTTTCGCTCGACGATGCGCGCCAGCTGGTGAAGGACGTTCCGGCGGTCAAGGCGCTGCTATCGTTCAACCCCGGCGCCGAGGACGCGCTGGCGCAGGTTATCGCCCGTGTGAGCGACTGGTGCGTCAGCAAGGGCGAGGCGCTGAAGGAACTCGACCTCAACCCCGTCATGCTGGACGAAGGCAGGCCCGTGCTGATCGACGGACTGGCGGTGGTCCACCACGCAGAGACGGCGCCGGTTCCGGCCGCCGCCCATTCGTAGGAAGATCAGGATGCTCAGGGACAAATGCGCCATCGTCGGACTGGGCTACACGCCCTTTTCATCGAACTCGGGCGTGACGACGGAGATGCTGGCGGTCCAGGCCTGCCACAATGCGATGGCCGATGCTGGGCTGAAGCCTGGCGATGTGGACGGGTTGCTGACCTATCATCTGGGCGACAGCGCGCCGGTGCAGGTGGTCGCCAGCTCGCTCGGCATCCGCGAACTGCGCTGGTATAATGAGATCGCCCAGGGCGGTCCGGGCAACTGCGCCGTCATCCTGGAAGCGGCGATGGCGGTCATGGCGGGCCTTGCCGAAACCGTCGTCTGCTATCGCGCGATGAACGGGCGGTCGGGCAAGCGCGCGGGCGAGCTTGGCGCGGTCGGCAAGGCGGTGGGCGAGATGCAGTTCCTGATGCCCTATGGCATATTGGGCGTGCCGGTCTGGTATTCGATGTGGGCGCGCCATCACATGGCGACCTATGGCACGACCAAGGAACATTATGGACAGGTGGCGATCGCGCAGCGCCAATGGGCGCTGAACAATGAGCGGTCGTTCAACCACGAGCCGCTGACGATGGAAGAGTATCTGGCGACGCCGCTGATTTCGGATCCCTTGTCGCGACTGGACTGCTGCCGCGAGATCGACGGCGGCTGCGCCATCGTCGTCACCAGCGCGGAGCGGGCGAAGGATATGCACCAGACGCCGGTCTATATTCGCGGCGGCGCCTACGGGATGGGGCCGGGCGGCGGCCGCAACTATGAGAAATGGGAAGATTACAGTCGGCTCTATTCGCATTACGTGGGGCCGCGCGTCTGGGATTCGGCGGGCCTTGGTCCCAGCGACATGAACTTCGCCCAGATCTATGACGCCTACAGCTTCATCGTCATCAACCAGCTTGAGGATTTCGGCTTCTGCGCGAAGGGCGAGGGCGGGCCGCTGATCGCGTCCGGCGTGACCGCGCCGGGCGGGGCGCTGCCGGTGAATACAGGCGGCGGCATGCTCAACGAAGGCTATCTGAACGGCCTCAATGTCGTGGCCGAGGCGGTGACGCAGTTGCGCGGGCAAGCGGGCGAGCGTCAGGTTGCGGGCGCGGAAGTTGGGCTGGTGAGCGGCTTTGGCGGTCCCCAGGGCAGCGCGATGGTGTTGAGGAAATAATTATGGCGGCTTTCGTCCCCGTTCCCGATATTCTGACGCAGCCCTATTGGGATGGCTGCAAGAACCACGTCATAACGGTGCAGCAGTGCCAGTCCTGCGGACGCAAGCGGCATCGCCCGGCGGCGGGGTGCCACTGGTGCGGCGGTCAGGGCGTCGACTGGGTGCAGTTGTCCGGTCGCGGCAGCCTTTACACCTATACGGTCGTTCACCGCGCCTTTCATCCCAGCCTGGCCGAGGAGGTGCCCTATGTCGTCGGCCTTGTCGCCGCCGAGGAAGATCCGACCGTGCGCTTCCACACGCGCATTTTGGCGTGCGATCCGGCGGACGTTCAGGTCGGCATGAGCCTGAAGGTCCTGTTCCAGGAGGAGCCGGACGGGACGGTTCTTCCTTATTGGAGGCCGAGCGCCGCCTGAGCCGAAATCAGTTTTTGCAATCAAAGGAGAGTTTATGGGCCTGTATTATGATGAGATGGAAGTAGGTCAGGAATGGGTTTCGCCGGGCAGGACCGTCACCGAATGGGACATCATGACCTTCGCGACGCTTACATCCGATATGAATTCCATCCACGTCGACGCTGAATATTGCAAGACCACGCCCTTTGGCGCGCCCATTGCGCATGGCTTCCTCATCGCTTCGCTGGCGGCTGGCTTCGGCGCCCGGATGGGCATAGCGGAAGGCACGATCGTCGCCAATCTGGGGATCAGCTGGCGGTTCCTGACCCCGGTCAAGGCGGGCGACACGATCCACCTGGTCATGAGCGTCAAGGAAAAGCGCCCGTCCAAGTCGCGGCCCGGCGAAGGCATCATCATCCGCACCTATGATGTGCGCAACCAGCGCGGCGATACCTGCGCGCTTGGCGAAGTTGCCGCAACCTTCAAGTGCAAGCCGACCGCATGATTTGCGCGTTGCGCCAAGCTGGCGGTCGGGCGTCATCCGCTTCCTGCCGCCCGCGTCGCCCAAGGGTTTGAGCTGACCGGCGGCGCCATCGTCGCGGCTGAAACCAATGCTGCATTGCAGCAAATGGGAGAATCGGGATGCTCGGGAGACTGTCTCACACCGCCATTTGCGTGCGCGATCTGGATGTTTCGGTCGCTTTCTATGAAAAGCTCGGCCTGCACAAGTTCTTCGAGTTCACTCATGACGACCCGATTGCCGGGGCCGTCGTGGGGGTAGAGACGCGAAAGGTCCGGATGGCGTTCATGCGCCTTGGCAACAACCCTCTGGAGCCGTTTCTCGACATCGTGCAGTTCGTCGATCCGCCGACGCAGGGTGAACCCTATCCTACACTGAACAATGTCGGAATTTGTCGGGTCGCCTTCGCCGTGCAGGATATCGACCAGGTGTATGAAAGGCTGAAGGAGATGGAGGTCGACTTCGTGACCCCGCTCCAGCGGCTGACGACTCCCAATGGCGACCCCCTGGCCATGGTTTGCTTCAAGGACCCGGACGGAAGTTTTCTTGAGATTATTTCCGGTCTGAAAGTCGAATAGCGCGGGGCGGCGGTGAAGCATTTCCTCACGAATATCGGCATCGCGGGCGTCCTAAGGGACATGCCGGCTGTAGCAAAGCGATGAACCTGGCGAAATCCGGCATGGATAAATCCAATGCCTCCTATTCCGGCGACGAAGCGGCGATCCGTCGGTTTATCATTCCGCTGGACGATCGCCGAGATGGCGAAAACGGCCGCTCTATCGCGCTCGGCCTTCTTCGAACGGTTCAGCCGTGCAGTGGGCGTCGCTCCGATGGAATATCTGCTCGCCTGGCGCATGGCGATGGCCAAGGAACTGCTACGGCGGAAGGAGGGCGACCTTGGAGAGATCGCGGAGCGCGTCGGCTATGGTTCGGCGAGTGCCTTCAGCGTGGCATTTACCCGGCATGTCGGGTTGTCGCCCACGCAATATGTGCGACGGCAGATAGCGACGTGATCTCATCGCGATGCCATGTAACTGGACGATACGGTCGGATCACCGGTTCCAGCATAGCGTGTCACCGCCGGGTAAGGATAGGTGGGACGCGTCGCGACCACTTGGCCCGTGGTAACATCGACGCGCTCGGCGATGATTTCCTCGGGTGCTTCGCCTTGTTCAACCCAAGTCATGAGCGCCGTCATCCCTGATGCCGTCGTCAGACCGGGACCTGGGCCGGCGATGGTGCCGTGGATGTCGCCATCGGTGCAGAAAAGGCGCGCAAAGGAGCGTGTCTGCTCCTCGCCTCCGCATGTCGCGACAACCCTGCGGTAATAGTCGACCACGGATTCGGATTGAACGATCTGGTCGTTGACCGCCTGGGTGATCAGCAGCTTGCCGCCGCTGTCGCGCAGAGCCGATAGATCGGGGTCATTGGTGGCGATATCCTTGAACTTGACGATACCAAGGTCGGTCAGTTCCTCATAGCGTTCAAGGCTGAGCGACTTCCAGTCGAACTGGGGGTCTTCCAGGATCCAGCGATAATAGGCCTGGCTTTCATAACAGACAGGTTCCAGCCGGCCGTCGACCTCCACCGATTTCCACATGCCGACATAACCCCAGCTCTCCGTTCCGACGGGCAAGCCGAAGCCCAGCCTTTCGCCATTGGCCCGCCTGGGGCCGTCCCATAATTTTTCCATGATTTCGGCGTCGATGGCGGTGATCGGCCCGGCGGACGTCTTGCGGCCGATGACCGAGTGCGCGTCGAAATCCCGTAGTTCCGCCAGGCCGATAAAACCGTCGCGGACCCCGTCGGCGCCGTCACACGCCTCCAGCGCGGCATCGCGAAAGGCTTCGAACTTTGCCGGCGGCAGGACGGTTCCCCGTTCTTTCATCACCAGCGCCGGCCACATGGCGGAAGGCCAGAGCGAGGTCCAGTTGATCGCCGGATCGGACGCCCAGATGCCGTCGAAATCTTCTGGATAGTGAAGTGCCGCGGCTATGCCCTGCCGCCCGCCGCCCGAGCAGCCGGCATAATAGGAACGGATCGGCGCCTTGTCATGCAGCGCCTCTATGACCGCCTTTGCGATCACGGCCATGTCATGGGTGCTGACATAGGACCAGTTGCGCAGCAGGTCCCAGTCGAGCGCGCCGCTTTCCGGGTCCAGTGGCCAGTCGAAGAAGCGCGGATCGCGGTTGCCGCCGTCGGTTGCCGCCGTCGCAAAGCCGTTGCGCAGCGCGATCGGCATGGTCACGGTGCGGACGGCGGGCTGTTCGAACCAGATCGGCCCGGTGATGCTTCCCATGCCACCAGTCGCCAGAAAGCGTTCGTTCCAGGCCAGCGGCACCCAGATGGGGATATGCGCGACATGGCCGGCCGCAGTACGCTTGCTGGCGACGATCCGGCAAAAATCCGGGAGGTCGGTGATCAGAGGCGGGGCCGGCGCATAGTCGGGAACAAGGTGGGACGGGGGCGGCGCAAATTGCCCGGACCGGTTGATCTCCGCCGTGACGATCTCGACCTCGGGAAGATGCGACAGCGCCACCTGGAGGCAATCGACCAAGCAGCGATCGGCAAGGTCGGCGGGCTGGAGGCCGCTGGTGTCCACCCAGCGCGTGAAGCCCGATCGCGCCAGCCTGACTTTGTCCGCATCCAGGGTTCCGTCAGCATAGTAGCTCATGGGATCAGCCCCTTGCTGCTGTTATTTGAGCGGGTCGTAAATGACCGGGAAATTGGGGTGGTCCAATGGCCCATAGGCATTGATCCCCAGCCCGTCGGTATATTCGCTCTGCGCGCCAGTATAGCGCGCGTCGCCCGGCGCGAGGACGCCAGCCCATGACCAGCGCGGCCGCTGGCCCCGGTTCGGGGCGGTGCCGTGGATCGTCCCGTTGGCGTGGACCGTGGCGTCGCCCGGTTGAAGCGCGATCGGTTCGGTCAGGGTGCAAAAACGATCGATATAGGACGCCCATTCGTTCCAAAGCGCGCCGACTTGCCCGAGATTGCCAAGCTTGTGCGACCCGGAATAGAATTGCATCGCGCCCATGTCCTGATCAACGGCGTCCAGCGCGATCCAGGGGGTCAGGAAGTTTGCTTCCAGATACATGTGGCCGGGCGTGTCCTGATGGAAGTCCGTGCCGTTGCCCTTGCCACTGTCACCGGGAGGCTTCACCATGGTCGCATCCATCATCATGCGGATGGCGCTGTCGCGGCCCAGCAGGCGCGCCGCGTTTCGTCCAAGTTCCGTCGAGGTCCTGAGCGCGGCATAACAGGGATCGCGGCCGCAGCCGGGATCGTTGCGGAACCAGCTTTGCCAATGCTCTGTAGCCGGCGCTTCCCGATCCAGCCCCTTGCGGCCATCCTTGCCGAAGGTCCGCTGGGCCCGGTCCAGCAGCATGGCGGCGCTGTCCCGGTTGACGAGGGCGGGCAGCTTCACCCAGCCATGTTCGAAGAAGAAGTCGATTTCCGCGTCCGTGACGGCACGAACCTCGATCTCGACGCTTCCGCCATCGGCCATCTGTTCCTCTCCCCATCACGCGCTGGCGCGATCCTGTGACCGGTCCGCGCCCTGTGCGCCGTTTGGCATGAAGAGGCGCAGGCGGGAAGAAACCTATCTTCCAGCAGGCGCACCGGTCTGCAAAACCGGTCCCGTCAGGCGCGTGATCGGCATCGGCCTGCCTTCGGATAGGTTCACCTTCTGACGGACGCCGTTCAGAATGTACCGGTGCCGGCCCGCCCTGTGGATCGGATCTGAATATAATAAAAGATATATGGAGCAGTTCGATGTCCGAAGCCGATTTCAAGGTCGAAATTCCCGATCATCTCTGGAAGAAGCAGTTTCCCAGCGAAACGGTGATGGGCGCGCAGGAGATGATCGATTTCAACCTGGAACATTCGCGCAAGTTCATGGAAGGCGATTTTGATGGGATCATGGCCGAGTCCATCACCGACGTCGCCGTCTGGGAATTTTATCCCAATCGCATCCGCATCAGCGGGAAGGAAGCGTTGCGCCGCTATCATGAAATCAATTTCAGAGTGGTGATCGAGCAGATCGATCCGCGCAATGGCGAGGATACGCGCGAATATTATTCCACCACGACCGGTCCCAACATGCTGGCACACGAGTTCAGCTGCGTCTACACGCGCAAGGACGGATCGACGTTCCGGGGCTATACGAACGCCGTGATCCCCTTCGCCAACGGCAAGATGTGTGGTGAACGCATCTATCTCGACAAGGAGATGGCGGAGTGGTTCGAAGAAGGCATGGGCGAAGAATTCTTCAAGCTGCCGGGCGTTGAACGCTTCTGACGGCTCTCCTGGCAAGGCGGCAGGGAGAAACGCTTTGGAAACGAACTTCGAAGTCATCGCCGAGGGCCTTGAGGCTCCAGAGGGCCCGGTGGTGATGCCCGACGGGTCCGTGATCGTCATGGAGATGCATGCGAGCCGGATCAGCCGGATATGGGGCGGCGGCAGGCGCGAAGTCGTCGCCGAGACCGGCGGTACGCCCAACGGCGCCCAGATCGGCCCTGACGGCGCGCTCTATGTCTGCAACTGCGGCGGCGAAGGCAACAGGCCCGGCGAACATGGCGGCGGCGGCCGCATTGAGCGCGTGGATCTTGCCACCGGCCGGGTCGAACGGCTTTACGACAGCATAAACGGGCATCCGATAAGCGCGCCCAACGATCTGGTGTTCGATGAGACGGGCGGCATCTGGTTCACCGATTTCGGGACGGTGCGCGAACGCGCGATCGAAAAGAGCGGTCTCTGTTGGTGCAGGCCGGACGGGAGCGAGATCCGCCAAGGTTATTTTGGCGGACTTGGCTATAATGGCGTGGGGCTCTCGCCCGACGGCAGGATGCTCTATGTGACGGCAAGCTGGACGGGCCGGCTCTTCCGTTTCGCGGTCGAGGCGCCAGGGCAACTGCGCAAGGGGCCGGAGATGGATGGGCCCGTGCCGGAATATATGGGGTCGGCGGCGGGAGAATCCGTATTCGACAGCTTGGCCGTCACGCAGTCCGGCGCGGTGTGCGCCGCCACCATCATCGGCGGCGGCATCACGACTTTCCATGCAGGCGGAGAGACGAGCTTCCTGCCCTTGCCGGACCGCACGGTCACCAATATCGCTTTCGGTGGCGATGACATGCGCGACGCCTATATCACGCTGTTGAGGACAGGGCGCTTGGTCAAGGTCCGGTGGGACGAGCCGGGCCTCAAGCTTCATTTCGCTTGAAGCGCGTGGGGCCGGCTCTGCGACTTTTCAGGGTCGCGGGGCTTCCCTTATCGGTCCGGCCTGAGCGGGAAGACCGCAATATTTTTGCCGCTGATCGAACTAACCCATAATTCGTCTTCGACCCGCAGCGCCGTGGTCGTGATCGGCATGGGTTTGGTGTCGAACCGGTCCGACAGGCTCTTCACCGCCAGTGTCGTCGGCCTGATTTCATAGACATCGAAGCGCGGCTGGCACTCCTTGCCCTGAAAGCAGCGGGCATTCACTTCCGGATCGTAGCGCATGCCGGTCGTAATGAGCGCCCCATCGGGCGTCCAGCGCAGATTGTCCGGCAGAATGTCGAGCTGAGCGGAACGCACCGGCTTTGCCTTGCCGTCCAGCGTCATCCGGACAATGTCGCGCGACCCGGACATGGCGACATAGATGGAACGCCCGTCCGGCGCGAGAGCCAGCCCGTTCGGGCCGGAGCCTTGCGAGCCGGGGAGGGTGCGCCACCCCTTTCCCTTCGACCACAGGCGCACATCGCCAGTGGGCCGTCCGGCAATGATGTCGGAAAGGACATTGGTTTTCGGCTTGCCCAGGCTGGTGACGACCAGCGTACCCGACTTTAGCTGGGCGACGGAATTGGCCATCATGTCATCCGGGATGGGGACGCAGCCCGTCCATGTGAGAGATGCGTTCCGGGGGTTGAGCCTGTACACCTCTATTGCTTCGCGGCTGCCATGATTGATGACGAACAGCGACGGGAGATGGCCGTCGCTGACGGCAAGGCCGTGGGCGGTCAGCCCGCCCGCCACCAGTGGTCCGGGGCAGTCGGTATAGACCTTCCGATTCCATCGAGCGCGAACGCCAGGAACGAGGTTCAGAGCGCGTCGCGTGCGGGTGCTGACCCGGTAGAGGGAGTCGGGCGTATAACCGCTGACGATGATCCATTCGGTCCTGGCGAGCGGGGCCATGTCTTCAGGATTGGAAATGCCGCAGATGGACCGATCATCAGGGGCGGCCGGGCATTGGCCGGCGGGCGGTGCATCGCCCTTCGAACTGGCGGCGCTGCCCGGCAGCGGCACGGTGCCCAGCATCATCGCCGAAAGCGTCAGCCAGCGCGTGCGGGGAAGCTTCGACATCGGGATGCTCATTCATTTCTCTCCTGCGCGCGCTTACCGACCCATCATGGCCAACCGCATGACTTTGCAGCCGAACCCGTCCAGTCTGGGCGTCATTGGGTCTAAATGCGGATGGCCGCCTGTCCTCTATCTTAGGATGGGTGCACTGCGGCGGCGAGCAGCATCTGTTGCGATCATTGTCACGGTTCGAGGCTGTTGATGCAATCCTTCGCAAACGCGATGCTGTCTTCATGGCCTCCGGCGATGCCCACGCTGCGGTCCATCACCGGCGATGTCTCACTGCGGTCAAAATGAAAATGGCGGCATCGGGCGTGCAATCGGCGCTTTAGGAATGCGCGGGGAGCGCCTTTTCAAAAGCCCGCGCCTGCATCGTGCGGAATTCTTCAACATGGGTGGCAAGTTCTGCCCGAACGGCTTCGTTGCGGTGACCCAAGCTAATCATTTTCGCCGTCAGTCGGCCCGCGTCGCGCTCCGCGTTGATGTCCCACCGCGCGTGTATGGGCCGGTTCGACGCCAACGCAGCCTCGATATTCAGCCGATGCTTCTCGCCAATATAGCGGTAGAAGGCGATCAGCAGATCTTCCGTCGTTTCGAAATTATAGTGGACAAGCGGTGTCTTCATCCCCGCTTCCGCAGCAACGCGTGGGACACCGAGGGCGGCATAGCCCTGTATTTGCAGGACGCGCTCGGTCGCCTCCAGGATGAGCATGCGCGACTGGTCCGCAGAAAGGCGGCGCCTTGCTGGCTTATTCTTCTCCATCAAAGGCATGCCTCCCCGAAGGCGCGCGGTCAGGCCGCAAAGCTGTGCCACATGGGCCACGTTCTCATGGAAAACCGCAATGGTCTTGTTGTCGATGCGATCCTCACTCATGCTACCGGCACCGCCGAACGCGAGGCTGCGCTGACCATGCTGGGGTGCTTGGAAGGGCGCCATCGGATTACCCCGGGAGCGGACAAGAACAATGACACGGTCGCCTTCGTCGCGGCGTTGCGCGAGATGGACGTCACCCCGCACGTGGCCCAGAACAATACGAACCGGCGCTCTGCCATCGACGGGCGCACGACACGCCATCCCGGCTACGGCCTCTCGCAGAAAATCCGCAAGCGTATCGAGGAGGTGTTCGGATGGGCAAAGACCTGCGGCAACATGCGAAAGACCCGCCATCGAGGCCAGGATCGCGTCGAATGGTCCTTCACGCTCACCGCCGCGGTCTACAACCTCATCAGACTGCCGAAACTGCTCGCTTGCGCATAGCTGTGTCCATCATCTGGCCAAAATCGCCCTGTTGTCGGCGGCATGACACGACGATCAGTCTAAAATGAACTCGCGCCTTGCCCCGGACCTTCAATTACAGGCCGATCGCGCCCTCTGAGGCGCCTTTTCCCGCGAGCTGTTAAGCGCCCACATCTGCGGAAACTTCGGGCCCATTTGACAGCGCCATCGCGCCCATGCCCTATTCTCATGCCATTCTCACGCAAAAATCAGCCGGTTCTTCGAGGTGCCCAATGGCCTGAAACGTGATTGACCCCCACTCGAAAATAACATATTACATGTGAAGTGGAGAGTGTCCGGCTTTAGTCAAATGTCTCGACCGTCGAGGCCGATCTAACGCACATATTCCTGGAGAACAAAATGGGAAATCACCGGACGGACCCGAACTAGGAGGCGATCGTGACCACTGAGAAAACAAAAAGTACCGTTATCAAGGCAAGCGAGGATGATGCGCGGAAATATTGGCTTGACGAAGGTCGCCAGCCGGGTGGCACCGTTCGCGAAATTGACCATTCCCAATACCATGAAGGCGTGCACCCGCTGTTCGAAGGCATCAAGATCATCGATTGTGATACTCATTTCACTGAGCCGCCAGATCTTTTCCAGAACCACGCGCCCGCTCACTTGAAGGACAAGATGCCGCGAGTCGTTGAGAAGAACGGCATCGTGCGATGGTATGTTGGTGACAGGGATTTCGGCTCTTATGGCGGCAATGTCGTCAGCAAGGAACGCAATAAGCTTCTTGGTCGCCTGTCCTACACCAATTATGACCTGATTCATCCCGGTTCGTTCAAGGTGAAGGATCGCCTGGAGGAAATGGATCGCATGGGCGTCTGGGGGCATATATGTTTCCAGAATGGCGGCGTAACCCAGGCCGGCGCGCTGATGGCGCTGGACAAGGAACTCCGGGACACCATCATCCGCATCTATAATGATGTGTGCATCGAGCGCATGGAGGAGTCGGGCGGCCGCATCATCGGAATGGCCCAACTGCCTTATTGGGACAACACCTTCCTGCTCGAGGAAGCGCGACGCATGATCGACATGGGCATCAAGGGCTTCGTGTTGCCTGATCGGCCGGAACGCGCGGGTGATTCCTATCTTGGCGCAGGCGGGGTCATCAATCCGGTTTGGGAAGAATTTTTCGACCTCTGCAATTCCACCGGCACGTCGATGAACTTCCACCTCAACTCGGCGCTCGATTCAAGCACGGCGATCTGGGACAATCTGAATTTCTATCAGACCCAGACGGTCGTGACGATGCTCCACACGCTTGCGATCTCGGTGAGCATGGCAACCTTCATGGTCTCAGGTATCCTCGACAAATATGAGGACCTGAAGCTCGGCCTGATCGAGAGCGGCATCGGCTACATGCCGTTCGTTCTGGAGTGTCTCGACCATCAGTTCAACGAAATGCTGGTGCCCGAGATGACCGGCCTCAAGAAGCGTCCGAAGGAATATTTCGCGAAGAACTTCTGGGTATCCTACTGGTTCGAGAAATATGGTCCTCAGAAGATGCTGGAGGAAATCGGTTACGACCGCGTCATGTTCGAGACGGACTTCCCGCATCCGACTTCCATCTATCCCGGCGTCCAGGAACGTGCGGTCGAATCGATCGGCCATCTCGACTATGACAAGAGGAAGATGATCCTGTCGACAAACGCTGCGACGCTGTTCAACATTGATCTTTGAGCGAGAGGCGGTGTGAAGCAATAGCGTCATCACCCGCAACGCCCCTATGACATCATGTCAGCGCGGACATTGTAAAGAGTTGAAAGCGCTTCCGTATCATACGGAAGCGCTTTCTTTTTGTTCCGGGCCCCGGGATGAATCGATCCTGCGGCAATGGCCTGCGGAAAGATAGGTTGCACACGGGGGCGATGGTGAGATGCATATCATCAATGCCGCTCAAAAATACAAAAGTTCAGGGCATTTATCAGGGGAGAGGCAACCATGATATATATGAAACAAGCCAGGGTCGGCCTTCTATACAGCACCTTTCTGGCCGGAAGCGCATTGTTCGCGCTTTCCACAGCTGCTGAGGCGCAGACGGCGGAAGGCGCGTCTGCCGCATCCATCACTGACATCATCGTGACCGCGCGCCGTTCCGCAGAGCGGCTGCAGGATGTTCCGATCTCGATCACGGTTTACAACCAGGAACAGCTGACCAAGCGGAATATCGCCGTCGCCACGGATCTGGCAACCTATACGCCGTCGCTCAGTGTCAACCAGCGTTACGGCCCGGAAAAGTCGTCATTCTCCATCCGTGGGTTCAACCCGGCGAATAACACGGCGCCGACCGTCGGTGTGTATTTCGCTGAAGTAGTGGGAGTGCGCGCGCAGGGCGGGACGACGTCGGGCAATACGGTCGGCGCGGGCGCCTTCACGGACCTGGCCAATGTGCAGGTTCTCAAGGGGCCACAGGGCACATTGTTCGGCCGCAACACGACGGGTGGTGCGATCCTGATTACGCCGCAAAAGCCGACGAATGATTTTGGCGGCTATGCCGAGGGCACATATGGCAATTACAATCAGGTCCGCCTGACCGGCGCGCTCAATGTCCCGCTTTCCGATACTTTCAGGGTCCGCTTGAGCGGGGAACGCAATACGCGCGATGGCTATATGAAAAACCACGCAGGCGTGGGGGCCTCGGACTTTAACGATATAGATTATTGGTATGGCAGACTGAGCATTGTCGGCGATTTGACGCCGAATCTCGAAAATTACGCGGTCTTTCATTATAGCCGGTCAACGACCAATGGCTATGCTTCGCACATCAATACTTGTACTGCGGGTAGCGCGGGCGCAGCCTGCGCGGTTCAGTTGGCGCGTCAGCAGGCACGAGGCGACGGGCCCTATGACGTGGAAAACAATCTGCTGAATCCCTATGAACATCTGACGCAGTGGCAGATTATCAACACGACGACTTGGCATGCGAGCGACACGCTCACGGTCAAGAATATCATGAGCTATGGCGAATTCCGCGAACGGCTGAACCTCGCTTATCTGTCGACCAATTTCGCCACGTCCGGTGGTACACCCTATGTCCTTTATGATACCGACGGGGCTGGCCCTCATACGTATTCCGCTGTGGAATCGACTGCTACCGAGGAATTGCAGCTCCAGGGCAAAAGTACGGATGACAAGTTCAATTTTGTTCTGGGCGGCTATCTGGAATTCAGCCGGCCGCTTGGCTTCAGCACCAATATTTCGGCGAACTTCCTGAACTGCATCAGCGCGGAAAATCTGAATTGCACCAACCCGCTCGGTTTCGGCTCCTTCTCGCAGAACAGAACGAAGATGAATTTCGATAACCATGGCATCTATGGCCAGGGGACTTACAAATTCTCCGACAAGCTTTCGCTGACCGCGGGCGCAAGGTGGACTTTCGACAAAATCGTGGGCACGGGGCAGCCGACGCGCTTCAGCTTGTCGACCGCGCCGGGCTCCTACATCGATCCCCGTACCGGTGTATCGATTCTGCGTACCTGCTCGGATACCGTCACTTACCCCAACTCAACCGGGACAGGCGGCAAAATCGTCACCAGCCCTGCGGAGTGCACGACGGTACGGGTCAACAAATCCGACAAGCCGACCTGGGTCATCGACCTCGATTACAAGCCGATACCTGACCTGATGCTCTATGGAAAATATGCGCGCGGCTATCGTCAGGGCGGGATAAACTTCAACTCGATCGGCTTCGAGACCTGGAAGCCGGAAAGCATGGATACTTTCGAAGCCGGCGCCAAGTTCAGTTTCAATGCCGGGGTCAAGGGTTATTTCAACATCGCCGGCTTTTACAACAAGCTGTCGGACCTGCAGGTGCTCGCCCAATTGATCCCGACACCGGCGGCTGTGTTGCAGGGCGTTACAGGGGCTTCGGCGATCCTGAACGCGGGCAAGGCGCGATCCTATGGCGTGGAGCTCGACTCTTCACTGCTGTTCTTCGATCGGCTCCGGGTGTCGGTGGGCTATACTTACCTGAACACAAAGATCATCGAGATCGACTCGCCGGCCACGCTGGCCGCGAAACTGGTGGGCACGCCTTTCCAGTCGGCCAATCCGCAGGTCTTCAAAGGGACCGGTTTCCTGGATACCCCCAAGCACAAGCTGAGCGTAGACGCCAATTACACGCTGCCCCTGAATCCGGACATGGGCACCCTGTCGGTTGGGGCCACCTGGACTTATACGTCTCAGCTCGTCACCAACTATAGTGACCCGCAATACGTCAACGGGTTCCCCGTCGGGGTCACGCCATCCAACAATCTGGTCAACCTCAACGTGGACTGGAAGAATGTCGGAGGCTCGCCGATCGGGGTTTCGCTGTTCGTCACCAATCTGACGAAGGAATTGGTGAAGATCCCCAATCAGTTCCCCTACGCCTTTTCGAGTGGGGCGGTGCATGTGGGCTACATGGCGCCGCGTATGTACGGTGTGCGTTTGAGGTACGATTTCGGCAGCTGAGGAGGGATGCGATCCCGTCTCGACTGTTCAGGATGAAAGGCGGCGCGTATCGGCTACGGACAACGAGCTTCTGCAACGGCAGAAAACTCGTTGTCCGCGAAAGTGCGCGCCGCAGCCTTTGATCTGAAATCCGGTTTGCCAAACAAACAGGGGGTGAACTTGATACTGGGCCGCTTGACAATGATGTTCCTCACAGCGGTGAGCGGATCGGCCATTACACTTCTTGCCCAGCAAAGCGCCTCCGGTAGGACGCAGCGATCGGAACCGCCACATCCGATTTCGCTCCCCAATGTCGAGGACATGGCGGTGCTGCCCGGTGGGCGATGGCTGATCGCCAGCAGCATGCGTTCGGATGATGTGAAATCGGGCCTTTATGCCGTTGAGATGGGAACCGCGCGGTTCGAACGGCTTTATCCAGATGGTGGGACGGCTGATAAGAGCCTGTCATCGATGCCTGCTGCCACACCTTCCGGAGCGGCCTGTCCGGGGGAACTGGCCCCCGGCGCGTTTTCCGGTCATGGCATTTCCTACAAGCCGGTATCGGTGCGCGGCGGCGAACTCTATGTTGTGAACCATGGCGGCCGGGAATCGATCGAGATATTCGATGTGGAGCTTCCCCATATGGCGCGGGCCATGCCCAGGCTCCGATGGAAGGGTTGCATCCTTGCCCC
Organism: Novosphingobium sp.; assembly: GCF_036733805.1. Lineage (GTDB taxonomy): Bacteria > Pseudomonadota > Alphaproteobacteria > Sphingomonadales > Sphingomonadaceae > Novosphingobium. The sequence continues at coordinate 35,487 of NZ_DAIMZT010000029.1, forward strand.
GGCGGGGACAGTCGGCAACGCCGTGACATGGACGCCTGACGGGCGGGTCTATGCGACGGTGACGCCGGTGGTGAACGGCATGCCCCAACCTGGCGATGTGCGCTTTTGGACGCCGTCGGCTGGCTGGACGCATCTGGCTGGCAGCGACGTGCAGGTGCCGGCCGGTATTGCCGCGTCGCCTGCCGGAGACAAAATCTATGTCACTTCCTTCCTGGATCGCAAGGTTGTCGAGGTATCGCTTGGCAGGTTTCCGGAGCGGCGCGAAGTTTCGGTGGAGTTCGGCGCCGACAATGTCAGCCTGGCGAAGGATGGCGCGCTTCTCGTCGGCGGTCTGGAAGGCGATCCGGCCGACATCATGCGCTCCTGTCGTGGCTCGAACAGTCCGGCATGCCGTTTCACCGGTTATGTGGCGCGTGTCGAGCCGAAGTCTTTCCATGTCACCTGCACGCTGGAACTGGGCCCCACGGTGACGACGACCGCTACACAGGTCGGGAACTTGCTGTGGCTGGGTTCAAGCCGCGCACCCCGGATATGGCGCGCGCCCGTCGCTGCGTTGAAGAGCTGTCCCGGCCGGATCGATGTCGGGGCCGGCACGACCGGGCATGAGTAGCGTTGGGCGTTGCCTGCGACTATGCCATGCTGGCTTGTTCGCTTTCGGAGAGGCCAACAATGAATAGTTCCCAGACCGAATGGGCGGAAGCGGAATTTTCCCGCGGCTGGCGATTGATCCTGGCGAGCGCCTTCGGAGTCGGATTCGGCTCGATCGGGTTCGTCACCTACTCGATCGGCGCGTTCGTTGATCCGCTGGGGCGGGAGTTTGGATGGACGCGGACTGAGGTTCAGGGGGCCATCGCCTTCGGCGTCGGCCTTGGTGGCTTCCTCGCGCCCATCGTGGGCTATATGATCGACCGCCATGGGGGCAGGAAAATCGCTCTCTGGGGGCTCGTCGGCGTCGCTGTCGGATATTTGATGGCGAGCGCCTCGCAAGGTTCTCTCGGCTATTTCTATCTTGCCTATGCTGCAGTGGCGCTCCTTGGAGCGGGGAGTGGTCCGGTAAGCTGGACCCGCGCCGTCGCGGGCCATTTCCATGGCCGCCGGGGCCTGGCGCTGGCGTTGACATTATCCGGCACGGGTATGGCTGCGATTTTCGTGCCGCCCTATGCGGTCTTCGTCGTTGAAAATTGTGGCTGGCGCGTGGGCTACATGGCGCTGGCCCTCCTGCCGATGGTAGCCTTGGCGCTGGCAGTCTTTTTCTTCTTCCCCGACCGGTCCTCCCCCGGCGGCGCGGCGCCCGTTCACGCGCGAACGCTGACCGGCTTCACATTGCGCGAGGCGGTTTCTTCCTACCGTTTCTGGCTGCTGCTGGCCTCGATTCTGGCGATGTATATCGGTATTACCGGGATCGTGCCCAACCTGATCCCGGCGTTGACCGACAAGGGCTTCACGCCCACCGTCGCGGCGTCGATCCAGAGCGGCTATGGCATATCCCTCATTATCGCGCGCCTTGGGATCGGCTGGCTGCTCGACCGTTTCTGGGGGCCGGGCGTCGCCGCCGTCACGCTGACCTCTCCGGTGGTCGCCTGCCTGATCCTGATGGGCGAGCCGAGCTATGCGACGGCGCTGTTGGCGTCGGTGCTGGTCGGCGCGTCAGCGGGGGCGGAACTGGATCTGCTCGCCTATTTCACGGCGCGTTATTTCGGGATGCGGAACTATGGGCGCATCTATGGGCTGCTCTATATGGGCGTGGCGCTGGGCGCGGGCCTTGGTCCGATATCCTTCGCCTATCTTTCGCAGATCAGCGGATCCTATACGGCCAGCTTTCAGGTCGCGCTGGCCCTGTTTGCCTTCGGTGGCATGAGCATTCTCTTCCTGGGCCGCTATCCCCGGGGGGATTTCGGCCACGAAGCCCGTCCGGCCTGATCCGCTATTCAGCAGCACCAGTTCCTCGGCCATGCTGGGGTGGAGCGCGACGGCGCCCAGTCTGTTGCGTGCTTCGGCTTCGGTCATGCCTATGGCCGCTATCGGGCGTGGCTGAACACCGCCGAAGGGATGCAGTCATAGTCGACCGTGCAATACGGTATCGGCGAAGGCATGGCCTTCCCGGATGGCGACCGGCGTCAGCTGGACGCGGTCGGTCACATCGTCCACGGCATAGACGCCCTCCACCGAGGTGCGGTTATATTCATCGACCCTGATGGCGGCTTTGTTGCACAAATGAGCTGGTGGACAAGTTGCCGGCTTTGAAGGTTGGTG
>NZ_DAIMZT010000030.1:0-37206 GCF_036733805.1 Novosphingobium sp.
GCGCGGCGATCACCGCGAGGTTGAGCAGCAGATCCGACTGATAGTGCACATTGTCGGTCTTGATCGCCAGGCTGCCGGTCCTGCGAATGACGTGGCGCTGCCAGGCGAGCAGCGCGAAAGTTATCGCGATCGCCGTCAGCGAGACCCCGATCCCGTCCGCCGCCGCTTCGACCCGCCCGCCGGCCAGCAACTGATTGACGGCCCGGCTGGCGATGCCGAGCGCGGAGATCGATATCAGCACGATCTGGAACAGCGCCGCGATCGCTTCCGCCTTGCCATGGCCGAAGCGATGCTTGTCGTCCGCCGGCTGCGCCGCGACCCAGACACCCAGCAGCGTGGCCATGCTGGCGACAAGGTCAAGCGCCGTATCAGCGAGACTGCCGAGCATCGCCGTCGAGCCGGTGGACCACGCCGCCCAGCTCTTGATCGCCAGCAGCAGCGTGGCCGCACTGATGCTGGCAAGCGCGGCGCTGCGGTTAAGATGCCCGGTTTCGGTCATGGGTAAAGCAACGTGCTGGTCCAGCCGCCCGCCGCCCCTTCATCGCGTACGAACCGCCGGCGCTCATGCAGGCGATGAGGCCGATCCTGCCAAAATTCGATGGCGGAGGGAACGACGCGATAACCGCCCCAGTGCGCCGGCCGCTCCACCTCGCGGCCTTCGAAACGGTCACGCACGGCCTCGTAGCTGGCAAGAAACGTATCACGGCTGTCAAGCGGGGCGGATTGATCTGAAGCGACCGCGCCGAGTTGCGAATCGCGCGCGCGCGAATGGAAGTAGGCATCTGCTTCCACGTCGCTCACCGGCTGAAGCATGCCTTCAATGCGGATCTGGCGGCGCAGGCTCTTCCAGTGAAACAGCAGCGCCACATGCGGATTGGCGGCGATTTCCTGCCCCTTGCGGCTGTGGTTATTGGTGTAAAACACGAAGCCTTGCGGCCCGTGCCCCTTAAGCAGGACCATTCGCGCCGAAGGATGCCCGTCAGGCGTGGCGGTGGCCAGCGCCATCGCGTTCGAATCGCTGGGTTCGGTGGCGCGCGCCTCTTCATACCAGATATCGAACAGTTCGAACGGATCGCCTGCCGGGACGACCTCACGGGCGACTTCAATTTCCATGGCGAAATCCTGCACAAGACGGCGCGGTTGACACAGTTGACACGGTCCAGAGGGAAAGGAACGGGAGCCCCCTTCTCCCCCGGGGGAGAGGATGGCGCCTTGATCGCGGACAATTCGGTAACAGATGAAACGGCATAGACAACGAGATAGCTTTCCCGCGCCATGTAGGAAAGCACACTCGCACAGGCAGCTTGCCGTAATCAACACGGACACCTAGCTAAGCGTCATGGCAGCAGATCCTTATTCCACCCTGGGGGTTCCTCGCGGCGCGAGCGAGAAGGAAATCAAATCGGCTTATCGCAAGCTGGCGAAGGAACTCCATCCCGATACCAACAAGGATCACGTGAAGGCGGCGGAGCGCTTTTCCGACGTTACCCGTGCTTATGACTTGCTGTCCGACAAGACCAAGCGCGCGCAGTACGATCGCGGCGAAATCGATGCGGAAGGCAATCCGACAATGCCCTTCGGTGCGGGCGGCGCGGGCTTCGGCGGTTTTGGTGGAGGCGGCGGCCAGCGCGGTTTCTCAGGCGGTTTCGGCGGCAATGAAGGGATTGATCTCGAAGACCTGTTCGGGGGCATTTTCGGCGGCGCCGGTCGCGGCGGTATGGGCGGCGGTGGCCCGCGCAGTCGGGCGGCGCCCCGCGGCGCGAGCGTGAGCTATCGCCTGTCCGTGTCATTGACGGACGCTGCCGAGCGCAAGGACCAGCGCATCACCCTTTCGGACGGCAAGACGATTGACCTCAAGTTGCCGGCGGGTGTCGAGGACGGCACGCAGATGCGGCTTACCGGCAGGGGAGAGGTGGGTCCGGGTGGGCCCGGCGATGCGCTCATCACCATCCAGATCCAGCCACATCCGTTCTTCAGGCAGGACGGTGATGACTTACGGCTGGACCTGCCGATAACTCTCGATGAAGCGCTGCGCGGGGCCAAGATCAAAGCCCCCACCGCTTCGGGCGCGGTTATGCTCACGGTGCCGCCGGGCGCTTCCTCCGGCAAAGTGCTGCGCCTGAAAGGCAAGGGGATGAGCCGCAAGGACGGAACGCGCGGCGATCAGCTCATCTCGCTGGAGATCGTGCTTCCGGAAACCGATGAAGATCTGGCCCGGCGGCTGGAAGGCTGGAGCGACGGGCGGGACGTAAGAAGCAAATTGGGCCGATGAGTTTGTCTTGCCCGCCCGGGCCGTAGAAGCTCCGTTTCATCCACAAGCCAAATTGAACCGGCGGCGCCATTTGCCTATGACCGAGCGGTGCCCGTCGATCCGCCGATAGACCCGCTCGATCCGCCCGACCTCTCGCCCGAGGGTCGCCGGCGCGATGCGTTGCTGGAGCGCAAGGGCCTGCGCCACAGGATCGAACGCCGCGCCGGGCCGGGATCGCGGCTGTTCATCGTGTTGACGCGGGTGCTGAACGGCGCGTGGAAGGACGGGTTTATTCACGCCGGGAACCTGGCCTACATGACCTTGTTGGCGCTTTTCCCCTTCTTCATCGCACTGACCGCGATCCTCTCGGCGATCGGCGAAAAGGCGCGGCTGGGTGCGGCGATCGACGCGGTGCTGCAAGCCATGCCGCCGCGCGTGGCCGAAGTGCTGGGGCCGGTCGCCCATGATGTGGTGGCCGCCCGGCATGGCTGGCTTCTGTGGATCGGCGGTCTGTTCGGCACTTGGACCGCAACCAGTCTGATCGAGACCATCCGCGATATCCTGCATCGCGCTTATGGCGTAAGCAAGGGACGGCGCTTCTGGCGGCATCGCCTGTTTTCGACCGGGCTGATCTTCGGCTCGGTGCTGTTGCTGCTCGTCTCGCTTTCGGCCCAAGTGATGATTTCGGCGATGCAGGCGATCGTCTTTGCGCTGTTCCCCCGGCTGGACACCCTTTCGGACCAGATGGCGACCTCCAGCGCGATCAGCGCGGGGGCGCTGTTCGGGTCGATTTACCTGCTGTTCTATCTGCTTACCCCGGCGCCTTACCAGAAATGGGCCTGCCCCAAATGGCCGGGCGCGGCGCTGGTTACCGGCTGGTGGCTGATGGCTGCCTTGGCGCTGCCCAAAGTGTTGCACAACTTCTTCACTTACGATCTCACTTACGGAAGTCTGGCCGGGGTGATGATCGCACTTTTCTTTTTCTGGCTTGTCGGACTAGGGATGGTGATGGGCGCCGAACTCAACGCGGCGCTCGCGGTGTCGCCCGAGGAAAGGGACATGCTTGGACGATCCACCGAGGCTATCAGCCGCAAGACTACAAACGCACGGGAAGAACACGAATGACCGGTTTGATGCAGGGTAAACGCGGCCTCATCATGGGCCTCGCCAATGACAAATCCCTGGCCTGGGGCATCGCCAGGAAGCTGCACGAACATGGGGCCGAAATGGCCTTTTCCTACCAAGGCGAAGCCCTGGAAAAGCGCGTGCGACCGCTGGCCGAAAGCCTGGGCAGCGATTTTCTGATCGATTGCGACGTTTCTTCGATGGAGGCGCTGGACACTGCTTTCGCCACACTGGCCGATCGCTGGCCGACGATCGATTTCGTCGTTCACGCCATCGGGTTTTCGGACAAGAACCAGCTGCGCGGGCACTTCTACGACACGACGCTCGATAACTTCCTGATGACGATGAACATCTCGGCTTACAGTCTCGTCGCCGTCACCAAGAGGGCCATGGCGATGATGCCGGACGGCGGCTCCATCGTGACCCTGACTTATTACGGCGCTGAAAAGGTCGTACCGCATTACAATGTGATGGGCGTGGCCAAGGCGGCGCTGGAAACCTCGGTCAAATACCTCGCCAACGATTGCGGTCCGGCGGGCGTGCGCGTCAATGCGATTTCTGCCGGTCCGATCCAGACGCTGGCTGCGCGCGGGATCGGGGATTTCAATTACATCCTCAAATGGAACCAGCTCAATTCACCACTGCGCCGCAACGTCACGATTGAAGACGTAGGCGGGTCGGGCCTCTATTTCCTGTCGGACTTGTCCTCGGGCGTCACTGGCGAAACCCATCACGTCGACGCCGGCTATCACACCGTCGGCATGAAGCAGGAAGACGCGCCCGACATCGCCCTGGCATAGCTGAGGCACGGCTCGGCAACTCGGGCACGCAAGCCTCTCTCCTGAAGGGGAGAGGGGTGGCAGAGGTCTGCGTCTAACGCTGCGTGGACGCAGGCTGCGCCGTGTCGCCTTTATTTCGACGGCGGCGGCGACGGAGGCGTGGTGGCAGCGCCGCTCTGATTCTCAGTGGCGCTCTGTTTCGCCTCCTGGCGCTTCTGCTGATCGAAATATGCCTGCTCAGCCTGTTCGACCCGCTTCTGCTCCGTGGCGGCTTGCGCATCGATCGTCGAAAGGCGCTTCTGACGTTCCGCGGCGATCAATTCGCTGAACTTCACGTCGCTGCCGTTCTTCTTTTCGGCATAAGCTTGATTGATGAGCTTCTGCGTGCAGCCCAACGAGCCGCCGGGGCCGACGGGCGAACAGCTCAGCGTGCCGAACGCGCCCACCGTTTCATAAGCCTGCACCTTGTTGGTCCAGGCATCGCTTTTCGGTGAATCGATTCCGCGCAAGGGTTCGGGAATGCGATAACGCTCTTCCTCCGGTTTGCGCGCGCAAACGGTGATTTCCCCCTGGCTCGATGCCGGGCAGGGATCATTGCCATAGACGATGAGTTGATTGACCTTCTCGCCCCCAGGGGCGGCCTGCTCATCCGCGGCGGAGGCGGGCATGGCCCACATGGTCAAGCCCAGAGCAGTAACGGCCAAAGTGGTGGTGAAGCGAGGCATCAGGGGCTCCCATCGTCGAGAAACGTGTTTCCAGCGCGTCATATAGGAGCGCCTGGCATTGAACGGTAGCTTAAGCGCAAATCCCCGCCTTGCTCACGATCAAAGAACGGGTGGGCAAAGAACGGACGGGCGTTCAGATTCGTTCCGATAGTTTGATCGCTGCGCGGCAGCCCAGGCGGATCGCACCGAACAGCAGCGGAAAGGCCGGCGCCCGTTCCGCCCCCGCCGCCAGCGCGGCGTCGCGGTGCTCGCGCTCCTCGTCGCGAAATTCGCGGATCGCCTCGGCAAGCTCCGGATCTTCATCGCCCAGTTCTTCAAGCTGCTCGGTATAATGGCGGTCTATCTCCGTCTCGATCGCAGCGGTGCAGGCCATCGCGGCTTCGGGACCGATCAGCGCGGTAGCCGCGCCGAGCGCATAACCGGCGACAGACCACAGCGGCTGCAGCAGCGTGGGGCGCACGCCGCGCTCCGCCATCATGGCGTCAAAGCGGGCCCGGTGATCCTCTTCCTGCGCGGCCATTCCGGCCACCTCGGTCGCATGCGGCGCGCGCGTACCCATCACCGCCATCTGACCGGCATAAATCCGGGTGGCGCCATATTCGCCCGCTTGGTCGACGCGCAGCATTCGCGCGCTACGGCTAGAGATCATCTGCCTGCCTTTCCGCTACGCGTCAGCAGCGCGAACACCGCCAGCGCCCCGCCGATCGAAAAAAGAAAGTTCCAGCCCGCCAGCGAAATCCCGAACAGGCTCCACTGCACCTGATCGCAACGCACCACCGGTGCTTTCAGGATCGCGTCGAGCGGATCGACGCCGGCGGCGATCGGGCTGGCGGCGCAGGCGGTCAGCCCTTTCCACCAGCCATATTCGACGCCTGCATGAAACCCGCCGATCAGGCCGGAGGCAAGGATGCCCAGCGCCGCGACTGCCACCAGCGGACGGACCGGACGCCAGAAGAAGGCGAGAACGGCGAAAATCAGCGCGATCATATGCGGATAGCGCTGCCACCAGCACATCTCGCAAGGAACCAGGCCGAAACCGTACTGGCTGATATAAGCCCCGGCGAGCGCCGCCAGCGGCAGGGCCAAAGCAAGCCAGCGCGCAGCCCGCAGGGATGGAGCGACGGGAACGGTCATGATGTTGTTGTACCGCCGCTCACTTCCTGCCTTGCGTGGCGGCGAGCATCGGCTTGCCGGCCGTGCGCTCCAGCGTGCTGATGGCGTAATGAAGCTGGAAGTCCGTGATCCCCTGCTTCTTCAGATCCTCAGCCGAAACCTTGAAGCGTGGATCGTCCATCTTGTCTTTTTCCAGATCCTTGTCGTCCAGCGACGCCTCGTTAATCAAATGGCCACGCAAGTCGGATTCGCGCACCGCCCGCTCGGCTCGGGCGCGAGCGTCCGGGTCGGACAGCTGCGGCACCTTGATGTCCGGCACGATTCCACCTTCCTGAACCGAGTGACCGGAGGGCGTATAATAACGCGCAGTGGTCAGCTTCACCGCGCTGGTCTTGTCGAGCTGAATGAACGATTGGACCGAGCCCTTGCCGAACGTGCGCTCGCCCATGATGACGGCGCGGTGCTGATCCTGCAGCGCGCCGGCCACGATTTCCGAAGCGGAGGCCGAACCGGCGTCGACCAGCACGATCACCGGCAGCCCTTTCGCAACGTCGCCCTTGAACATGGTTTCGGCGCGATAGAACTGGTTCTCGCTGGCAAGGCGGCCGCGCTGCGAAACGATATCGCCGTGATCGAGGAACAGGTCCGATAGCGCCACCGCTTCGTCCAGCGAGCCGCCGGGATTTGATCGCAGATCCAGGACAAGGCCGGCGAGCTTGACCGCTTTCAGCGTGGCCTGCTTCCTAAGGTCGGCGATGGCCTTGTTCACGCCGTTGCCGACATCGCGAGAGAACTCGTTGACGCTGACGACCCCCACATTGTCCTTCAGCTCCCAGGTCACCGGCTCAAGCTCGATCACGCCGCGCGCGACCGTCACGTCGAAGGGCTCGTCGCGGCCGGGGCGGTAGATCGTCAGACGGATGGACGTGCCCGCCGGGCCGCGCATCTTCTCCACCGCCTCATCCAGATCGCGCTCGTAATAGAGCACGCCATCCAGATGCGTAATATAATCGCCGGCCTTGATCCCGGCCTTCTCCGCCGGACTGCCCTTGAACGGAGAGATCACCTTCACCGCCCCGTCATCCTCCACCACGGAGAGGCCCAGACCGGAATACTTACCGTCGATCATCGTTTCGAGCCGCTGCAGCGAAGGCCCGTCGAGATAATTCGAATGCGGATCGAGGCTGGCCAGCATGCCGTCGATCGCGCCTTTCAGCAACTTGTTGTCATCGACCGGATCGACGTAGTTTTCCTTCACCAACTCGTAAATGGTGAACAGCTTGTCGAAACCGTGATTGGCGCGGCTATCGACCGCCGCCAGTCCCGAAGTCGCAACGGGAAGCACGGCAACGGCAGATACCAGCAGTGTCGCGCGCAGCAGGGGAGCAAGTTTCATCGGGCGAAATGCCTCTCGTCATTCGTTTCCGGCGCTGGCCGGACGGTTGGGAACCGATCCTACCGGGCCTTCGCGCCAAACGCCAGCCTCACAGCTTGTCAGCCCGGAAAGGCGTCATAGCGATCGGATATACTGCAAGGGGTTAACCGGCTGGCCGTTGCGGCGCAATTCGACCATGACATGGGGGGTTCCCGGACCCGCCATGCCGATCGGGGATCCCGCCACCACCTGGTCGCCCACCGCGGCGTCCAGCCGCGCCAGGCCGGTGACCAGAGAAGTCCAGCCGTCCGGATGTTCGATAATAACGATGCGGCCATAGCCGCGATAGGGCCCGGCGAAAGCCACGCGGCCGGGCGCCGGGGCCACGATCTGCGCATTGCCCCGCGCCATCAGCACCAGCCCGTCGGACCGGGCCTGCCCCTGCGCATCCTCGCGAAAGCCAGTGATTACCCGACCGGTAACGGGAAGCATATAACCGGGCAGCCCCTCCGGCGGCGGGGTGAATTGCGATGCATCCATCACGCGCGCCTCCTGCGGGCGCGGCGGGCGCATGATCGGCCCCGGCAGCGCTGCAAGCTGTTCGCGCAAGATGCCTTGCTGCCCCATCTGCCCGACCAGATCGCCAAGATCGCGCGCTTTCTCCGCAAGGGCGATCGCGCGCTCACTCTCGCGCGCGGCGAAACCCGCGGCCGCGCGACCAGCAAGGCGCTGACCCGATTCGATCGCCGCAAGCTGCCGGCGGCGCTCATGCATCTGACCTTCCACACGGCCCAGATCCGCCGCGGCGGCCAGGGCCTGACGCTCCAGCGCGTGGCCCCGTTCGATCTCGGTGCGCAGATCGGCCGTACGCGCCTGGACCTCGGGCAGCATGGTGTCGAGCAAGGCGCGCAAGTAGACCGCGTCACGCACCGAGCCGGGGCGCAGCAGAGCGAACAGCGGCGGCCGGCGGGAGAGGCGCTGCAATGATCCGGTCAGCCGCGCCAGCGGCTCCTGCCGCTCGGCAAGCGTCGCACGCAGGGCGGCCCGTTGTGAAGCGATCAGCGCGATCCTGGCATGCTGCGCCGCGATCGACGCTTCGGTCTCCTGAATCCGCGCGGCAACTGCTGCCGCGTCCTGAGCCGTCTTGTCCGCCTGCGCCGTCACCATCCGCGCCCTGGCTTCGAGCGCCTCCGCCCGGCGCCGCGCCATCTCACCATCGCGGCGGGCAGCCAGCATATCTTCCTGCGCGCGTGTAGCGCTTGCCGTGGGATCGAGAACGGCGAATGCACCTTGTTGCGTGAGCGCCGCTGTCGAGAGCGCGGCCAGGACGCCGGCAGCAGCGATCAGAATGAGGCGACTGGAGTGGTTCACAACCCCGTTTCATTAAATCGAAATGTGAGAAATGGGAATCGTCTCCGCCTGCGCGGGACCCTTCGCACATTCTGAAGCATCACCCCGCCCGGTGATACGGATGCCCCGCCAGGATCGCGGTCGCGCGCCAGAGTTGCTCCGCCAGCATGGCGCGCGCCAGCAGGTGGGGCCAGGTCATGCGCCCGAAACTGAGCAAATGGTCGGCCTGGGCACGCGCCTCATCGCCGTGGCCGTCAGCCGCGCCGATCAGGAAACGGCATTCACGCACGCCCTCATCGCGCCAGCGGCCAAGCAGCGCGGCGAACTCCTCGCTCGACATCGCCTTACCGCGCTCATCCAGCAGGACGTCACGAAATGGCGTCTGCGCGGACGGCGGCACGCGGCCGCCGATATCGGGCAATTCGGTATGCTTGAAAGGCCAGGTGATGCGCCGGGCATAGCGCTCCATCAGCTCCGCTTCCGGGGAGCGGGCGATCTTGCCGCGGGCGATGATGTGGAGCAGCATCTGTTGGACACGCAGACCGCCGGTGCGCCGGTCGCGCGGTTTTCCTTTCCTGGCGCCTGGCCACGCGCGGCCGGGCTATCCTCTCGCCGTCGCTGTCAGGCGGCGCCGGACGGTCCGTCGAAGCCCCACATCCTTTCCAGGTTGTAGAAGCTGCGCACTTCGGGGCGGAACAAATGAACGATCACGCCGCCTGCATCGACGAGCACCCAATCGGCAGCCGGCAACCCTTCAAGCCGAGGATGGCCAAAGCCGCCGTCTTTCAGCCGCTCGCCAAGTTTCTGCGCCATGGCGGCCACCTGGCGGGTCGAACGACCCGAGGCGATCACCATGTAATCCGCAATGCTGGATTTGCCTTGAAGGTCGATCGTCGCGATGTCCTGCGCCTGGTCATCATCGAGGGACCGTAGGATAAGGGACAAGAGCGGGTCGTCGCTTTCGACCATCGCCGGGGGCGGGTTGCCGGTCGCAACCGGCTGTATCTGTGCCTGTGGCATCTAGTGAGTATCTGCTCCTTTCAGGGATCGCGCCAGCAAGATGGGGATCATCGCGCCGCGTTCAATCATATGCCGGATTGCCAGGACGTGCAGGGCCGAAAGGCCGGTCATGCTGCCGAACCTGGGATGAGGCGGTGCGTGACGGCGTCCCGGCAGGAAATGGAGCGCTGGAACAACGCTCCGTGCTTCCGGGCCCAGTCCGGATCGGCGCGGCGCAATGCCGTGGCCGACCGCGTATCAGGGTCAAATCGCAATGTCACAAGCGCTGGCGCGCTCCACCGTTCCGGACCGCGAAGACTGGATAGAGGCCGCCGGAATTTCCTCAACCAGGCCATCGCGGGGCTCGCGAAGGCGAGGGCATCATACCCCGGACGCGCGATCACCGCAATCGGCATCAATTTCGCTATGGCGCGCCAATTGTTCCACTTGTGGAATTGGGCAAGATTGTCCGCCCCCATGAGCCATACGAAGCGCCGCTTCGGATAGCGCCGCAGCAGCGCGCCCAGCGTATCGACGGTGTAGCGCGTGCCCAGTTCACGCTCGATGGCAGTGACGCGAATGCGCGCCCGCTTCGCTTCTCTGCCGGCGGAAATGGCGCGCGCGGCCAGCGGCGCCATGCCGTCGATTGGTTTCAACGGATTGCCTGGCGACACCAGCCACCACACCTCGTCAAGCGCCAACGCCTCCATCGCCAGGAGCGATATGCGCCGGTGTCCGCCGTGGGCCGGGTTGAAACTGCCCCCCAGCAGCCCCGTAACGGGGCCGCATCGCCGCCGCGCCATCATCCGATTGCCTGCCGCTTTCAGGGCCGCGTCTGACCGCTGCCGCGCACCACCCACTTATACGTGGTCAACCCTTCCAGCGCGACGGGGCCCCGCGCGTGAAGGCGGCCGGTGGCGATGCCGATCTCGGCCCCCAGGCCGAACTCGCCGCCATCGGCGAACTGGCTGGAGGCATTGACCATCACAATGGCGCTGTCCACTTCGGCCAGAAACCGCTCAGCCGCCGCGTCATCGGCCGTGACGATCGCATCGGTGTGGTGCGAGGAATGCCGGGCAACATGATCTAGCGCAGCGTCAAGCCCATCTACCACGGCGACGGAAAGCACCGCGTCAAGGTATTCGGTGTCCCAATCCTCGTCACTGGCGGGCAGGACGCGCGGATCAAGCGCTTGGGCGCGGGCATCGCCGCGCAATTCGCAGCCGGCCTCGAGCAGCCCGGCGATCACCGATGCGCTTTGCGGGAACTGCGTGTCCAGCAGCAGCGTCTCCATCGCCCCGCAAATGCCGGTGCGGCGCATCTTGGCATTGAGGGTCACGCGCCGCGCCATTTCCGGATCGGCCGCGGCGTGAACATATGTGTGGCAAATGCCGTCCAGGTGGGCGAGCACCGGCACGCGGGCATCCGCCTGAACGCGGGCGACCAGGCTTTTGCCCCCGCGCGGCACGATCATGTCGATCAGGCCCGCCGCCGTCAGCATGGCGCCGACCACCGCGCGGTCCTGCGTCGGCACGAGCTGAATCGCCGCCGCCGGGAGGCCGACGCTTTCCAGCCCTTTCACCATGGCCGCCTGGATCGCCCGGTTTGAATGGAGCGCCTCACTGCCGCCGCGCAGCAGCACTGCATTGCCGGAACGCAGGCACAGCGCGGCCGCGTCCGCGGTCACGTTCGGGCGGCTTTCGTAAATGATGCCGATCAGCCCGATGGGAATGCGCACGCGGCTGAGCGCCAGCCCGTTCGGACGCTGAGCGGTGTCCATCACTTGCCCGACCGGATCGGGCAGGCTCGCCACCTGATCCACCGCGTCCGCAATGCCGGCCAGACGCTGCGCATCAAGGCGCAGGCGATCGAGCATGGCCCCGGTCAGCCCCTTGGCTTCCCCCGCGGCGATATCGCGCACGTTGGCATCGAGGATTTCCGCTTCCGCCTTGCGCAGCGCGCTGGCGGCGGCCCGCAATGCCTCAGCCTTGCGAGCGTCGCTCAAGCGGGCAAGCACGCGCTGGGCCGCGCGTCCTTCCCAGGCGAGACGCGCAACCAGTTCTTCAGGCGTCTCGGCCGAGACTTGCTGCTCCGATTGGACCTTCGGGGAAATCTGCGGGTTCATGAGCGCGGACTAGCACCCCGCCGCTGCATTGTCACCGACTTGTAACCGGGCGATGCGCGCCCTTGAATGTGACGAATGTGCAACGCCTTGACGCAAAGTCGCATCCCGAATCGTTATCTAACTTTTTTCATTTGACATCGATTCGCCCTCAGTTCGTCCCGAAATTTGCAAAGTTCCTTCGGTTCATCGCGAGTTAGGAGCGACTCACCCCGATTCCGCAGGTCTCAGCGTTAAGTCGATTCGCCTTCGTTGCCCGCCCCTGCTAGCCGCCCTGCCGGGACAAGATTGCAGAATTCCAGCGGGGTCGTTTTGAAATCCATACCAGCCGGGGCGTTTCTTGCGCGCCTCAGGGCCGCGTTTCCCGATCGCGAGTTCATCATGCGGTCGCAGGGACGGGTTCGTTTCATCCGCATCTCAGCGCGCGCGCAGATGGCCCTGGCCGGAGCCGCGATGGTCCTGCTCGCTGCCTGGCTGGGGACCCTGGGCGCTATGGCCGTTTCACGCCTGTCTGCCGGCCACGAATACGCGGCCCTGTTGAACCGAGAGGCCGCCGTCGCCAAGTCCGAAAGCCGGGTTCAGGCATATCGCGATCACATCAACGAAACGACCGCCGACCTCGACCGCCGCCAGCACTTCATCGAACAGATGGTGCAGGCCCATATTGGCGATCTGCCCCATGATAAGCAAGCGGGCGAAACCGTTTCCGACAGCAACGGCGAAGCTGCCGCAACCGTGAAGAAAGTAAGCGCCGCCCTCCCCGAAGCCCGTGGCCTCGCCCGGATCGAAGCGGAACAGCTCGCTTTCGTGGAACGGTTGACGCGCTTTGCCGATCGCAAGTCCGCCGCCGCGAGCGAGGCGATGCGCAAGCTGGGGCTCAATCCCAGCGCCATGATCTCCCGCTCGCGCGCTGCAGAGGGTGGTCCGCTGATGAAGCTTGCCACCTCGGCCGACGGCAGCCTGGATCCGCGCTTTCGGCGCATGGGCGCCAGCCTGGCGCGCATGGATGCCCTGGAGAACGGCCTGGCCTCCATCCCGCAGGTAAGCCCGGCGCACGTCGCGTACGTCTCTTCAAGCTACGGCTACCGCTCCGACCCCTTCACGGGCGCCGCCGCCTTCCACGCCGGGCTCGATTTTCCCGGCCCGATGGGCTCGCCAATCTATGCCGCCGCCAAAGGCATGGTCAGCTTCGTGGGCCAGCGTCAGGGCTATGGCAATTGCATAGAAATCGATCATGGCAACGGCCTGATGACCCGCTATGGCCACCTCTCCGGTTTCCGGGCGCATGTGGGCGAAAAGGTCGGTCCCGGCACGGTAATCGGCGCGATGGGCAGCACCGGCCGCTCCACCGGATCACACCTGCATTTCGAAGTGCGAGTCAACGGCCAGCCGGTCAATCCTCGACCCTTCCTCGAAGCCGCCCGCAATGTTCAACAAGAAACCCGGTAACATGGCCAAGCCCTTCACCTCTTCCCGCCCCGCCGCCGGCTCCACCTTTTCGATGCTCGGCGCCGACACCCTGGTCACCGGCAATATCGAGGCGAGCGCCGACCTCCACGTCGATGGTCGCGTCGAAGGGGACATCGCCTGCAATGCACTGGTCCAAGGCGAAGGCAGCGCCATCACTGGCGCCGTGCGCGCTGAATCGGTGCGCATCGCGGGGCTGGTGCGCGGAGCGATTGCCGCGCGCGAAGTGGTGATCCTCAAGACCGCCCGTATCGAGGGCGATGTCGCTTACGACACATTGACGATCGAGCAAGGCGCCCGCCTGGAAGGCCGGCTCAGCCCCAGCGGCGGTCAGACCCCGCCAGCCATCGCGCATATGCCTCGGGCCGATGAGGCCGGGCTCGTTGCTTCGGCGGCGGAATGAAGGTGGAATTGCCCTGCGTTGAGAAATGCCCGAATTGGCGGCGCCGCCAAAGCGTAACAGACACAATGGACAGCTCAATTCTTGGCGGTTGCCAAGCTTATTAGACGCGGCTTTACGGTCTCGTTCACTGGGGGCAAAACACCTCAGTTGCCAATCTCATGATCGCCTCGCGCAGTTCAAAGCTCTTTTAGGCGACGTCAAGGGCCTCTTATCGAAGAACCCGTTGCTCTTATTACGCCTGAGTTTGAGTTCAAGGCTCATTACTCAAACCGTAAAGCTTTCCCCGCATCCGCAGCTGCCCTTCGCGTTCGGATTTTCAAACACGAAGCCGGCCGTGAAGTCATCTTCCTTCCAGTCCATCGTGCTGCCGACGAGATAAAGCACTGAGGCGCCATCGATGTAGAACGTGCCGCCCGGCGTCTCGATCTTCTCGTCGAAAGGCGCTTCTTCAGTCACGTAGTCGACCGAATAGGCAAGACCCGAGCAGCCCCGGCGCGGGGTGGAGAGCTTGACGCCGATGGCGCCTTCCGGGGCCTGGCTCATCAGCCGGGCGATCCGCGCCTGCGCGCCGGGCGTAAGCAGGACCGCGGCGGGACGCGGGCGGGCGGGACGGGTCTTGGTGTCAGTCATGTCAGCCTCTTCTGCCGAAACGGCGCGCGATCGCAAGGTCGAGAAAACCGGCCTCGCTCACAGCATTCCCAGTTCCAGCTTCGCCTCTTCGGACATCTTGGCCATGTCCCACGGCGGATCCCAGACAAGCGCAACCTCGCAGTCGCGCACGCCCGGCACCGCGCCGACGCGCAGTTCGACCTCGCCCGGCATCGATTCCGCCACGGGGCAATGCGGCGTCGTCAACGTCATCGTCACCATGACCGAGGCTTCGGGCGAAACCTCCACTCCATAGATCAGGCCGAGGTCATAGATGTTCACCGGAATTTCCGGATCATAAATCTCCTTAAGCGCGGCGATCACGCCGTCATAAATCGCCCCCCCTGGCTCGCCGGGATTTTCGCCCTGCGGCTTTTCGGCTAGGAAACCTTCGAGGTAATCGCGCTTGCGCTCCAGCTTTTCGGCGGCCGACTCGGGAAGTTCCGCATCATCGACCCGCGCACGCGATGGCGGCGGGGCAGCGCTCACTTCCTCGACGGTGAAAGTCGGCTTCTCATCGTGAGTCTGGTCAATCATTGGCCGAAGATTCTCCTGGTGCGCTCGATTCCTTTCAAGAGCGCCTCGATATCGCTTTCGTCATTGTAGAGCCCGAAGCTGGCACGGGCAGTGGCGGGAACGCCGAGATGGTCCATCAGCGGCTGCGCGCAGTGATGGCCGGCGCGGATCGCGATCCTCGTCCCGTCGGAGCCCTCTTCGTCCAATATGGTGCCAAGATCGTGCGGGTGAACCCCGTCGAGCGCAAAACTGACGATGCCGGCTGAATCCTCCGGTCCGAACAAGGTCACGTCATTGCGCCTGCGCAGCTCGGCGCGCAGCCGTGAAGCCAGATCCCGTTCATGCTGCTCGGCCCGGCTCAGGCCCACCGCACAAAGCCAGTCGATCGCGGCCGCCATGCCGATGGCCTCGACGATCATCGGCGTCCCTGCCTCAAAACGCTGCGGCGGTGGAGCGAAAGTGGTCTTCTCGAACGTGACGCGATCAATCATCGAGCCGCCGCCGTGCCAGGGCGGCATGGCGTCAAGAATGGGCTTCCTGGCCCAGAGCACGCCGATTCCGGTAGGGCCGTAAAGCTTGTGCGCGGAGAAAACGTAGAAGTCGCAATCGAGGGCGATCATGTCTAGCGCGATGCGGGGTGCGGCCTGGCAGCCGTCGATCAGCAGCATGGCGCCCACGGCATGCGCCAGATCGGCCGCGCGGCGAACATCGAGCACTGAGCCGAGCACATTGGAAACATGCGCAAAAGCCACCAGCTTGTGCGCCGGGGTCAGGATACGGGCAGCGGCATCAAGATCGATCCGGCCGTCTTCGGTCAGAGGGCAGACATCGATCTGCACTCCGGTCCGCTCGCGCAGGAGCTGCCAGGGCACGATATTGGAATGGTGCTCCAAGGTGGAGAGCAGAACCCGGTCCCCTGCCTTCAGGTTGTCCACGCCCCAGGTATTGGCCACCAGGTTGATCGATTCCGTGGCGCCACGCGTGAAGATCACTTCATCCTCGCGACCGTTCAGGAACGCTGCGGTTCGCCGCCGCGCCGCCTCGAACGCCAGCGTCATTTCGGCCGAGCGGGCATAGACGCCGCGATGCACCGTCGCGTAATCGCGGCCCATGGCATTGATGGTGGCATCGATCACCGCCTGCGGCTTCTGCGCGGTGGCTGCGGTATCGAGATAGTGCCAGCCACCCGCAAGGCCCGGAAATTGCGCCTTCAATAGAAGAGCCTCGTTCATATCGACGGAGGAAGGCGTGCTGCCGGTCATAAGATCTGCTCCAGCCGCCTCAGCGCTGTTTCGCAAAGTTGCTCCTGGCCCGGCGCGCCGGTGAAAGCTTCCGCGATAAATGCCTGCAGCATCAGCCGCTTGGCCTCGGCCGGAGGCAGGCCGCGCGACATCAGGTAGAACAGGCCCATGGCGTCCAGCTCGCCTACCGCGCAGCCATGCGCCGCCTTGACGTCATCGGCGTAAATTTCCAACTCGGGCCGCGCGTTGGCGGTCGCTGTGCGATCCAGCAGCATCGCGCGCACGGACTGCTCGGCGTCCGTGCCATCCGCCCCGCGCGCCACGGCGATACGCCCAAGATAGGTGCCGGTGGCGTGGCCGGCAAGGACGGAGCGCACGATCTGGTGCGATGTGGCGTTGCCCCCGGCGTGCGTGACTTCGGTGACGATCTCCAGCGTCTCCGCACCCGTGGCAAGCTGCGCGGCGCCCAGCGTGAACTCCGCGCCCTCGGCGAGGAGCACGCTGATCTCGACACGTCCGTAAACCGGACCCCCCGCAAGCACGCGCAAGTCAAAACGGGCATTTGCACCGAGCGTTACACACAGGAGCCGCGCAACCGGGCCGGCGGCATCTTCGACGATCTGGAGCGCCCGCTCCTCACCGTCTTGCAATACGATGTCCTCGTGCGCGATAGGCCAGACCGCCGCCAGACCTTCGAGGTCCGAATAGCGGAAATCCTCGTTCTTGCGGGTAGGGAATGTGAGTTCGGCGTTCATGTCATTTGCCCGTCACACCACCACCGCCTCGTAGCCCTGCTCTTCCAGCTCCAGCGCCAGTTCCGGCCCGCCGGACTTGACGATACGGCCGCCGGCCAGCACGTGAACGAAGTCCGGCTTCACGTAGTCCAACAGACGTTGGTAATGCGTGATGAGCAGCACCGCCTTGTCAGGCCGGCGCATGATCGCATTGATCCCCTCTCCCACGATGCGCAGCGCGTCGATATCAAGGCCGGAATCGGTCTCGTCCAGAATCGCCAGCCTGGGATCGAGGATGCCCATCTGCACCATCTCGGCGCGCTTTTTCTCGCCGCCCGAAAAGCCGACGTTCACCGGGCGCTTGAGCATGTCCATGTCCATCCGCAGCAGTCCGGCCTTCTCGCGCGCGAGCTTGAGGAACTCGCCGCCGGAAAGCGGTTCTTCCCCTCGCCCCTTGCGCTGGGCATTGGCGGCTTCGCGCAGGAACTGGACGAAGGAAACGCCGGGGATCTCGACCGGATACTGGAAGCCGAGGAACAGGCCGGCGGCCGCGCGCTCATAGGGTTCCATTTCGAGCAGATCCTGCCCCTCGAACGTGACGGAGCCGCCGGTCACTTCATAACCGGGGCGGCCCCCGAGCGTATAGCCGAGCGTCGACTTGCCCGCGCCATTCGGGCCCATGATCGCGTGGATCTCGCCCGGATTGATGGCGAGTGAAAGGCCCTTGAGGATGGGCTTGTCGGCCACGGTGGCCTGAAGGTTATCGATCTTGAGCATTGTCATCCTTCGGCGCTCTCCATGTGGGGAGCGAGCTGGGTACGCACCGCACGCCTGTCGAACGGCTTGTTCACTTCGGCGTTGATGGTTCTCACCACCGCCTCGACGTCCGCAAACACCTCAGCCTCACTGAAGCGCAACACGCGAATGCCCACCTCTTTCAGCTTCCTGTCCTGCAGGGTATCGACTTCGGGATTGGCGCTCTCCCCCGAAAGCGAAACGACGATCCAGCGCGAGGGGCAGGCGAAATCGACCACCGAGGATCCCACCACCGCCTGGCGAGTGAACTTGACGCCGCCCAGCTTGGAACCGGAAAGCTCGGCCCATAGCGCCTTTTGCGCATCGGTAGGATGGCGCCGCTGCTCGCGAGCGCGCTCCTTAAGGCGTTCAAGGCGCGCGCCGGTTGCGGCAAAGCCCGCGCGGGCGTCGGCCTTGGGCTCAACCGTGCGGCTGATGCCGAGGGTCTTGCGAGCGGCGGTCATAGGAGAAGTCCTTCGATGTCGTTCTTGAGCCCCTGCCATTCAGGGGAGGGGTGGAAGTACGCGGCCCGGCGGAACGTTTCGGCGATCACCCTACGCTCCCCTCAAGCGAAATCCCCAGCAGCTTTTGCGCCTCAACCGCAAATTCCATGGGCAACTGCTGCAGCACCTCTTTCGCGAAGCCGTTGACGATCAGCGCCACCGCCTGCTCCTGATCCAACCCCCTCTGCATCGCATAAAAAAGCTGGTCGTCGCTGATCTTGCTGGTCGTTGCCTCATGCTCGATCTGGGCAGTGGGGTTCTTCACCTCGATGTAAGGTACGGTATGCGCGCCGCATTCCTTGCCGAGCAGGAGCGAATCGCACTGAGTGAAATTGCGCACGCCGTCCGCGCCGGGCGCCACGCGCACCAGGCCGCGATATGTGTTGCTGCTCCTGCCTGCGCTGATCCCTTTGGAGATGATCGTCGAGCGGCTGCCGCGCCCGTTATGGATCATCTTGGTGCCGGTATCGGCCTGCTGGTAGTTGTTTGTGACGGCGACCGAGTAGAACTCGCCCACCGAATCCTCTCCGTTCAGCACACAGCTTGGATATTTCCAGGTGATGGCGGAGCCGGTCTCAACCTGTGTCCACGAAATCTTGCTGCGGGCGCCCTGGCACAGCCCGCGCTTGGTGACGAAATTGTAGATCCCGCCCTTCCCTTGCGCATCGCCGGGATACCAGTTCTGCACGGTGGAATATTTGATCTCCGCATCTTCCAGCGCGACCAGCTCAACGACGGCGGCGTGAAGCTGGTTCTCGTCCCGCTGCGGCGCGGTGCAGCCTTCCAGATAGGAAACGTAAGCGCCCTTGTCGGCCACAATCAGCGTGCGTTCGAACTGGCCGGTATTCTCGGCATTGATGCGGAAATAGGTGGACAGCTCCATGGGGCAGCGCACGCCCTCGGGCACGTAGACGAAAGTGCCGTCCGAAAAAACCGCGCAGTTCAATGCCGCGAAGTAATTATCGTGCTGCGGCACCACTTTGCCCAGCCATTTTCTGACCAGCTCGGGATATTCGCGAATCGCCTCCGAAATGGACCGGAAGATCACGCCGGCCTGCTCCAGCTCCTTGCGGAAGGTGGTAGCGACGCTGACCGAATCGAACACGGCGTCGACCGCCACCTTGCGCGCGCCTTCAACCCCGGCGAGCACTTTCTGCTCTTCCAGCGGAATCCCCAGCTTCTCGTAAACGCGCAGGATCTCTGGATCGACTTCGTCGAGCGATTTCGGCCCATCCTTCTGCTTGGGCGCCGCCCAGTAATACGCGTTCTGGTAATCGATCGGCGGCACGGAGAGCTTGGCCCAGTCCGGCGGCGTCATCTCCAACCATCGGCGATAGGCTTTGAGCCGCCATTCGAGCATCCATTCCGGTTCCTCCTTCTTGGCGGAGATGAAGCGGACGGTATCTTCGGACAGGCCCTTGGGTCCGAACTCCTGCTCGATATCGGCAACCCAACCATGTTCGTACTCGGCCACCCGTGCGGCAGCGGCGCGTGCCGCTGCATCGCGCACCGGCTCACCACCCTGCAATTCCGGGGGGGCGGAAGCGGTTTCCTCTGTCATCGAATGTCCTCGGCCAGCTGAGTCAGCGGGACGCCCGCCAGGGCGCCGCGCAATGCGGCATTCACTACGGGCCAATGGGCGCGCACGTGGCAGCACCCTTCCAGCGTGCAATCATTCTTCGTCTCATCAAGGCAGGCGGTAAGCACGATCGGGCCCTCCACGGCCTCCACGATATCGGCCAGCGTGATGGCGGCGGGCGGGCGTCCCAGCTTCAGGCCCCCGCCGACGCCACGCGAAGAGCGCATGAGACCCGCGGCGGTCAGTTTGCTCACCAGCTTCTGAACTGTGGGGGCGGGCAGCCCGGTCTCCTCCGCGAGTTGCCCCGCGGACACGCGCGTGCCACCGCAATGCCGCGCCGCGGCGGACATGATGACGACGGCATAATCGGCCATACTGGACAGGCGCATAGAGATGCTTTCCGGACCCGCGAGTTAAATCGGATTGATTCCTTCCGATTTCACCTAGTGCAGCATTGCGCCGGTTTCAATGGGTGTTTGCGCGCCGCTTTCAGGAACCGCTGCCGTCATAGAACGTTCACAAGACATGAAAAAAGGCGGCTTCCAGCCGAAACCGGAAACCGCCCTCAAGTTGAAAAGAACTCGAGCGCACGCGCTACGAGCCCTTCGGGTCGCGGCCCTCGTGTAGGGGGCCGCCCAGGCGATTAATTGTATATTTGCGACACAGCGGGGTCTGCACGGGTCGATCCGGCCACTTTTATGCGCATTCGCAGCGCGAATTTGCTGCAATGAAGCATTTGTGCACCACTGCGGCCGCGTCTATGCGCGACGGCGTGCTGTATTCCTTGATCCGCCCCGTCCTGTTCCGATTCGACGCTGAAAAGGCGCATGGCCTGGCTCTGACCGCCCTGAAACTGGCCGCGCCTGGGCGACCGCTCGCCTTTCCAGGCTGTTTGGCCACGCAGGTTGCCGGAATAGCCTTTCCCAACCCTGTCGGCATGGCCGCCGGCTTCGACAAGGACGGCGAGATACCCGACGCTCTGCTGGGTCTCGGCTTCGGTTTCGCGGAAGTGGGTTCCATCACGCCGCTGCCCCAGGCAGGCAATCCCAAGCCGCGACTGTTCCGACTGACCGAGGACCGCGCCGTCATCAATCGCATGGGCTTCAATAACGGTGGGGCGCAGGCTGCCGTTCATCGGATGGAGGCCCGCGCAGGGCGCCCCGGCGTGGTAGGCATCAACATCGGCGCCAACAAGGATTCGTCAGACCGCATGGCGGACTATGCGATCATGACGCGGCTCATGGCACCCTTGGCCAGCTATCTGGCGGTCAACATTTCCAGCCCCAACACCCCCGGCCTGCGCGCCTTGCAGGACGAAGGCGCGCTTACCGTGCTCCTCGACGCGGTCATTGAGGCGCGCAATGCGGCCTGCCTCGAAGGCCGACGACCGCCCGTATTTCTCAAGGTGGCGCCCGACCTGCAACCGGCGGACATCGACGCCATTGCGCGGATCGCGATCGAGAAGGGACTGGGCGCCCTGATTGTTTCCAACACCACGATCTCTCGCCCGCCGCTTTCCTCACCCCACGCCGGGGAAACAGGCGGCCTTTCCGGCGCGCCGCTGCGAGACTTGGCGCAGCAACGCCTGCGAGACTTCCGCAAGGCCACCGGAGGCGCGATGCCGCTGATCGGCGTAGGCGGCATCGCCGGCCCCGAGGACGCATGGGCGCGCATCCGCGCGGGAGCCAGCCTGATCCAGGTTTACAGCGCAATGGTCTACGAAGGCCCCGGAATTGCCCGCGCGATCTGCCGTGGACTGGTCAAACTGATGCGACGTGACGGCTTCGCCACGATCGTGGAGGCCGTAGGTACGCTATAACTCCGCCTCTTCCGCCGACAGCGACGATGTTTCGCGCCGCGTCGGGATCGCTTCAGGAATTTCTGCGTTTTTCCGTAATTTCTGGACCGTAAGATGATTCCCCGGCCCGCGAAATCACTCTAGACGTTCGCCAGGACAAGGGAGACGGCGGAAGCCATGGATTTAGCCGATTTCGACAAGAGCGCGAACCTAGTCTCCTTATTCCTGCAACGCGCCGGCGAGCGGGGCGATGCGCCTATGCTCTGGACCAAGAGCGGGGGGCGCTGGAAAGCACTGAGCTGGATCGAAGCGGTGCGCCGCGTCTGCCTGCTTGCCGGATCGCTGCGTCGTCTTGGCCTTCAGCCCGGCGACCGGGTGCTCATCGTTTCGGAAAACCGCCCCGAATGGTGCATCGCCGATTTGGCTATCATGGCTGCCAGCTGCGTGACCGTGCCTACGTACACCACTAATACCGCTCGCGATCACATGCACATCCTGGAAAATTCCGGCGCGCGCGCCGCAATAGTCTCCAGTGCGAAACTCGCCAAGATGCTGCTGCCGGCCATCGTCCAGACCGACCTGTGCAGAGACGTCATCTGCATGGAGTCGCTATCACTGCTTCAGGGCGGCACTTTCAACGTTCACGCCTGGGACGCCATGTTCGAAGGCGACGCCGCGGCCGCGCGCGCCGAAGTGGAAGCGCGCCTTCCCGCAATAGGGCGCGGCGATCTGGCCTGCATCGTCTACACCAGCGGCACCGGCGGCGCTCCGAGGGGTGTGCGGCAGCATCACGGCATGCTGCTGAGGAACGTTGCCGGCGCGGCGGAGATCATTGCCGAGGATTTCGGCTGGAACCCAGGGGAAACCTTCCTTTCGTTCCTCCCCCTCAGCCACGCTTATGAGCACACCGGCGGTCAGTTCCTGCCCATCGGCCTGGGCGCCCAGATCTACTATGCCGAAGGGCTGGACAAGCTGGCGTCAAATATCGAGGAAGTGCGCCCCACGATCATGATCGTCGTGCCGCGCCTTTTCGAGGTTCTGCGTACAAGAATCATAAAGCAGGTCGAAAAACAGGGCGTGGTCGCCCGGCGTCTGATGGAATGGGCCACCGCCAGCGCAGCGCGCAAGGACCAGGGCCGCCGTCACCTTACGGACTATCCGCTCGACCTCTTGCTCGATCGCACCTTGCGTCCGAAAGTGCAGAAACGGTTCGGCGGTCGGATCAAGGCGCTGGTGTCCGGTGGTGCGCCGCTTAACCCAGAGATCGGCACTTTCTTCGAGGCGATGGGCCTCACGCTGCTCCAGGGCTATGGTCAGACCGAGGCCGGACCGGTCATATCCGTCAACCGGCCTAAGGCGGGGGTGAAGATGGACACGGTCGGGCCGCCCTTGCGCGGAGTTCAGGTACGCATCGCCAACGACGGCGAGATCCTGGTCAGCGGCGAGTTGGTGATGCACGGGTATTGGCAGAATGAAGCGGCGTCGGCCAACGTCTTGAAGACCGATCCCGAGACCGGAACCTGGCTGCACACCGGCGACGTCGGCCATTTTGACGGAAAGGGACGCATCCGGATCACCGATCGCAAGAAGGACATGATCGTCAATGACAAGGGCGACAACATCTCCCCGCAAAAGGTTGAATCGATGCTGACCTTGCGACCGGAAATTGCCCAGGCCATGATCTCAGGCGATCGGCGCCCTTATGTCGTCAGCCTGATCGTGCCGGATGCCGACTGGGCGCTGCAATGGGCGCGCGACAACGGAGAAACCTTCGATTTCAAGGCCCTGCAATCACTCCCCGCCTTCCGCACCGCGATCCGCGACGCGATAGACCGCGTCAACGCCGATCTGTCCCTAACCGAGAAAGTGCGTAGGTTCACTTTTGCCGAAGAGCCCTTCTCGATCGAGAACGAAGAAATGACGCCCAGTTTGAAAATTCGGCGACACAAGCTGAAGGCTCGCTATGGCGATCGGCTGGAAGCATTGTATCGGACTTGATGCTCTACTTTCTTCCAAAGATTTCGCAATTACTTCTGATTCAACTAAATAGCTCCACCCGTTAATCGCTGGCAGATCAGATCGAGCTGATCGAGCGTAGTATAACGGATCGTGACGGAGCCCGATTTAGGATCGACATCGGCCTGAATCTTCACCGGCAGTCCGAGAAATTCTTCCAAATGACTCTGAACCGCCGCGATGTCTGCATCTTCGACCGTATTGCGCGCGGGTCGAGCGCGGCGCGGCATGCTGTCTCCGCGCTGTTTCTTGCGGACCAGCTTTTCGACATCGCGCACGGACATCTGCCGGGCCACGGCAGCCTCAGCGATTTCCTCAGCGTCATCGCAGCCGATCAAGGCGCGGGCATGGCCCATGGAAAGCTCGCCTTTCTCCACCCGCTCGATCACGCCTTCGGGCAAGGCGAGCAGGCGTTGAAGGTTGGCCACATGGCTCCGGCTCTTGTCGACCATGCGAGCGATCTCGGCCTGTGTCATGCTCTCCAGTTCAGCCAGCCGATTGTAAGCCCGCGCCTCTTCAATCGGATTCAGATCCTCGCGCTGCAGGTTCTCTATCAGGGCGAGCGCCATGACGTCACGCTCTGACAGATCGCGCACCAGCGCCGGGATTTCGTGCAATCGCGCCTTCTGCGCCGCGCGCCAGCGGCGCTCCCCGGCCACAAGCTGATAGCGACCGTTATCCATTGGCCGCACGATAATGGGCTGAATCACCCCGCGCTGCGCGATCGACGCCGCAAGTTCCTCAAGAGCAGCTTCGTCAAAGCTGCGTCGCGGCTGATCTGGGTGCGGCGTAATGTCCGCGACCGCCACGATAGCGAGCCCCCCTGCTCGCTTGAAAGGCGCTTCACCTTCCACAGCCGACGCAACCGGTTCCTCACGACGCGATTCGCCCAGCAAAGCCCCAAGTCCGCGCCCCAGCCCTTTCGGCTTCTGCTTCGCCTGGGGGACACTGATGCGGACGACGGATTCCTCGCTCATGCCGCTTTCCTCTTCTCGGGCAGTCGGGTTATCAATTCACGCGCAAGCGCCATGTATGCACGGCTGCCGGCGCAAGCGTGATCGTAAATCAGCGCCGGCACACCATGGCTCGGCGCTTCGGACAAGCGGACATTGCGGGGGATGGTCGTTTCGAAGACGAGCTGCCCCAGGCAGGACCGGACGTCCTCCGAAACCTGGTCAGTCAGGCGGTTGCGACGATCGAACATGGTAAGTGCGATGCCGATGATCCCCAGATCGGGATTGAAACGCTGCTGGACGCGTTCGACCGTCTGCAAAAGCTGGCTTAGCCCTTCAAGAGCGAAGAACTCGCATTGCAGCGGCACCAACAAAGTGTCCGCCGCCGTCAAGGCATTGAGCGTGAGCAGACCGAGCGACGGCGGGCAGTCGATCAGGCAGACATCATACCCAAGATCGCCTCTCAACGCCTGTTGCAACCGGTGCGCCCGATCATCTTCATTGACCAGTTCCACCTCAGCGCCTGACAAGTCTACGGTCGCCGCCAAGAGATCAAGGCCGGGTATCTTGGTCGGCATGACGCATTCCGCAACCGGCGCGCTATCGACCAGCACGTCGTAAGACGATGCCTCGCGCTCCGACGCGGCGACTCCGATGCCGGTGGAGGCATTGCCTTGCGGATCGAGGTCGATCAGCAGCGTCTTCCAGCCCGTCGCCGCCAGCGCGGTCGAGACGTTGATCGCCGTAGTCGTCTTTCCGACGCCGCCTTTTTGATTGGCGATGGCAATGCGGATCACCTGGTCTTTCCCTTCCTGCCGGCGAGTGTGCCGACAATGATGCCTGCCTGCGGGTCCGTCACAGACTGTTCCACGTGGAACACGTGCCGCCATGTGCGAAGGTCATCCAATTCTTGCTGTGCGGAGCGCCCTTTGGGCAACAGCCAGATGGTGTCACTTGTGGAAAATCCGGCGGAAAGTGCCAGCAATCGCTCCAAAGGAGCAAATGCGCGCGCCGATATAACGCTGACTGGGCGCGCTTCGATCATTTCGAGCCTTTGGCCGATGATCTGCGCACGTGATAATCCCAAGGCGATTCGCGCCCGATCGAGCCATTCGATTCGCCGCGCGCGCGATTCGACCATCAGCACTTCGATATCCGGTTTGAGCGCCGCGATCACCAGACCGGGAAAACCCGCGCCCGTGCCTAGATCGAGCCATAAGCCGGATGTTCCACGTGGAACATGGCAAAGGAGCTGGGCGCTATCCACGATATGTCGAAGCCAGACCTGGTCCAAGCTCGCGGCCGAGACAAGATTCTGTCGCTGGTTTTCCTCCGCCAGCAGGGAAGCCAGCAGTTCGAGCCGGCTCATAGCCTTCGCGTCGCACTCCGGCAGCGCGCGAAGCCAGACTCGCGCCTCCTCTTCAC
Organism: Novosphingobium sp.; assembly: GCF_036733805.1. Classification (GTDB taxonomy): domain Bacteria; phylum Pseudomonadota; class Alphaproteobacteria; order Sphingomonadales; family Sphingomonadaceae; genus Novosphingobium. Next base: position 25,918 of record NZ_DAIMZT010000030.1, read on the forward strand.
TAGCGATCACGCCGCATCTCGCCGGGCGCGGACCAGAAGCGCAGCCAACGCCGCCGGCGTGATGCCGGGAATGCGCCCGGCTGCCGCAAGCGTAGCCGGGCGGGCGCGAGTCAAACGCTCGACCATTTCGCTGGAAAGACCCGGTATCTGTTCGTAAGGGAAATGATCGCCAAGCGGCAGCGCCTCGCTCGCGCGCAAATCGCGTAACTCGCGTTCCTGACGTTCGAGATAAGGCGCATAAGCGGCATCCTCGACCATCTCCTCCACCAGCGCAGTATCTTCGAGCAGCTTCGGATCGAGCCAGGCCGACAAGCCGCCAAGATCGACGCCGCCGAAGCGCAGCCATTCGCGAATCGGCAGACGCCCGGCGTCCGCACGCACCGGCAGGCCCACATTTGCAAGATCCACCGCGGAGACTGGAACGTCGAACGCGGAGGCCAGATCATCCCTCGCCGCGCCCCGCCTTTCGAAACATTCGCGCCGTTCCACGCCCGCTGCGCCACATGCGATAGCAAGGGGCGTCAGTCTGGTGCCAGCGTTGTTGGCCCGCAGACGAAGCCGATATTCGGCTCGCGCGGTCAACATGCGATAAGGCTCACTGACCCCATGCAGCGTCAGGTCGTCAATCATCACCGCCATGTAGCTGTTCGCGCGATCGAGCGCCGGCGCCTCACGGTCCAATACGACAGCGGCCGCATTCATCCCGGCGACCAGTCCTTGCGCCGCCGCTTCTTCATAACCGGTCGTCCCGTTGATCTGCCCAGCACAGTAGAGGCCGGCGATCTCCCGCAGTTCCAAACTGGAACGCAACGCACGTGGATCAATGTGATCGTATTCCACGGCATAGCCCGGCACGACCATCTCTACCCGCTCCAGCCCTTCCATCGTACGCAGCATCTCCAGCTGGACTTCGGCTGGCAGTGAAGTGCTGATGCCGTTGGGGTAGACCAGATGCGTATCGAGACCCTCGGGCTCGAGGAAAATCTGATGTCCATCACGATCGGCAAAGCGGTGAATCTTATCTTCGATCGAGGGGCAATAGCGCGGCCCTCGCGCCCCAATCGCTCCAGAAAACAACGGCGAGCGATGCAGATTCCCACGTATGACATCGTGGCTTCGCGAATTGGTGCGCGTGATCGCACAGAACACTCGCGGATTGGTCCGGCACTCACTCATAGCGGACATCGTCCACGCTTCCGCGTCGGACGGCTGCTCATCAAGGCGGGCCCAGTCGATCGTGCGCCCGTCCAGCCGCGGCGGAGTGCCGGTCTTGAGCCGTGCCAGCGGTAGTTTCGCCTCGCGCATCTGCGCCGCCAGTCTTTGCGCGGACGCCTCGTCAATGCGGCCTCCGATGATTCGCTCTTCGCCTCGAAACAGGGTGCCGCCCAGAAACGTGCCGGTGCAAAGCACCACGGCGCGCGCCTGCAATCGAGTTCCATCGGCTAGATCAAGGCCGACAACTTTGCCTCCCTCAAGCGCCAGCGCCGCGGCTTCCCCGGCGATTAAAGACAGATCCCCCTGCCCTTGCAGCAGGCGATGAATCGCCGCCTTGAATAAGCGACGATCGGCCTGAACACGGGGTCCCTGAACAGCGCTACCCTTGGAGCGGTTGAGCATGCGATAATGAATCGCGGCGGCATCCGCGGCCCGCGCGATCAAACCGTCGAACGCATCCACCTCTCGCACGAGGTGCCCCTTGCCCAGACCGCCGATTGCCGGATTGCAGCTCATCGCCCCAATTGCATCGAGATCGAAGCTGACCAGGGCCACGCGCGCGCCCATTCGCGCGGCAACGGCAGCCGCCTCGCAGCCGGCATGGCCACCGCCGATTACGATCACGTCGAAGGAATGCATGGCGCGCCTTTACCCGAGAGCGGGATTCGCGTCAAAGCCGGAACGGACGTTTCACGTGAAACACCGGAGCACTTTTGTGGGCGCTACGTCTTGGGCAAGCTACTTTCCGATGCAGAACCGACCGAACAAGGCGTCGAGCATGTCCTCTGTGGTCGCCCGTCCCGTCAAGGTATCAAAGGCGACGCGCGCCACTCGCAGAGCTTCGGCAACCAGGAGCGGGTCGTTCTCGCGCGTCGCGGCTCGCAAGGCCGTTTCGGCCTGAGCGAGCAAAGCGTGCTGCCGCTGATTCAGCGCTGCGTCGCCGGGCTTGGGCATGGCACAGGAGGCAGTCATAACGAGATCACGGCGCAAGCCATTAAGCCCCACGCCGGTAACGGCCGACACTCGGTGCCGCGCCCGCACCTTCTGAGGCCCCTCCACCCGATCGCACTGCGCCGCGATCTCCCATGCATCCGCCGGCCCCTCTCCTTCCGAGCCGAGCCATAACACGAGGTCGGCTCGCCCGAGTGCAGCGCGCGCGCGGGCCACCCCGATCAATTCGATCTCGTCCTCCGATTCGTCTCTCAACCCGGCCGTGTCTGCAAAAACGAAGGGCGCGCCCGCGATCGCCACGGAGCGAGTCAGCACATCGCGCGTCGTTCCCGGAACCGGCGCGGTAATCGCCGCCTCATCCTCTACCAGCGCGTTGAACAAGGTGCTTTTGCCCGCGTTGGGCGGGCCGGCCAGCACGACGCGAAAACCCTCTCGCAGAGCTTCGGCACGCGGGCGGGACAGCCAATCCGCCAATTCATCCGCCAAGGCCAGCAGCCGGCCGACGAAGTCGCCGGGCAGTTCGGACACGTCATCCTCATCACCGAAATCCAACACGGCCTCAACCGCTGCCGTTGCCGTCAGCACGCGCTCTCGCCAATGCGCAACTTGCTGAGACAAGGCGCCGCCGGCCATGGCCATCGCGGCTCGGCGCTGCAGCTCGGTCTCGGCGGAAAGAAGGTCCGCCAGCCCTTCCGCTTCCGCCAGGTCGATACGCCCATTAGCGAAAGCTCGACGTGTGAACTCACCCGGAGCTGCGCGGCGCAGTCCCGGCAACTCCGCCAGCGCCGCCTCCACCGCCGCGACGACCGCCCTGCCCCCATGCAAGTGCAATTCCGCAAGGTCTTCACCGGTGGCGGTGCCGGGCCCAGGAAACCAGAGCACCAGCGCCTGATCCAGCACTGTTCCACGTGGAACACGCAAGGTGCGGTAGCTCGCCCGCCAGGGTTTGGGAAGGTCGCCGGCCAAAGCGGCAAGCGCTGCGCCGGCTTCCGCTCCGCTCATGCGAACAACGGCGATAGCGGCAGGCGGCGATCCGCTTGAAAGTGCGAAGATAGTATCGGCCACGTCTATTAGCGGCTCCCGGTGACGAAGAGGACCCGCTCTTCCTAATCGCCGTCCTTCTTTGACTTTGCAGAGGCCGCACCGGCTCCGGTCATCGCCATGGCCACGCCGCTTTCCAGGAACTTCTGGAACAATTTCAGTCCCATCTCACCCATCGGCGCGATTTGCCTGGTCAATTCCTGCAGTTGGTCAAAGCTTCCGGCGCCCTGCATTGCATTGGTAAGCGCATCTACATAGACCTCGTTAGCCTTGGTCACGTCCGGCAGGCCCAGGAAGCGCCGGGCTTCTTCTGGGGAGCATTCGACCTCGACATTGACCTTCATTTTGGGCTCCCGCTGGATTTCTTTGACATTGCTGACACATGCGCTTCACAAAGTCCATTGCAACTGGCTAACACTCAAAGCGCCCAATTCAGGAGAAACTCATGGCCTCCAACACCGAAATTCCCACGCTTGACGGCGACGGCATGATTCCCGCCTATGTGGCTCGCCCTGAAGGAACACCCCGCGGCGCGATCATCGTGCAGCAGGAGATATTCGGGGTAGACGCCGGTATTCGCAAGAAGGCGGATGGCTGGGCTGCCAAAGGCTATCTCGCTGTCGCGCCCGACAGCTTCTGGCGGCAGCGCCCCGGCGTGGAGCTTGATGCAGATAACCCAGAGGAGTTCCAACAGGCGCTGGACTACATGGGCAAGCACGATCTCGATCTGGGCATTCGCGACATCGAGGCGGTGATTCATTGGATCCGCCGCGAAGAGCACGTGCCCAAGGTCGGTCTCGTGGGTTACTGCATGGGGGGCCTCGTCGCTTACATGGTCGCCGCGCGTACAGATATCGATGCTTCGGTTGGCTATTACGGCGTGTCGATCGAGAAGATGCTGAACGAAAAGCATGCCATTGCCCGGCCACTGATGCTGCATATTCCCGCCGCCGATGGTTTCGTACCGCCCGACGCGCAAAAGGCGATGCATGAAGCTCTGGATGAGCATCCGCGCGTGACGCTTCACGATTACGCGGGTCTCGACCACGGGTTCGCGGCCGAGGTCGGCTCGCGCCGGGATGAAGCGGGCGCAATCCTGGCAGACAGCCGGACCGAGGCGTTCTTCGCCGAGCACCTAGGCTAGAACGTCAAAGCACGCCGCGCGTTAATTATCGGCGGTCTTGAAGACCGCGACCCATTGATGCGCCTTGCAATCCGGCCATGAGCCTGGCCGTTATCCGGCAAGCACGAAAATCGCCTGCCGGATAACGCGCTGACAAATTCGACCTCTATTTCCCACAAGAGACCCCCCTGCCATGACGACTGGATATCGTATGATCGCGAGGGCCCACGGCGGCCCCGAAGTGATAGAGCGCGAAGCATTCGAAGTACCGCCCCCCGGCCCCGGCCAAGTGCTGATCGAAACAGAGGCGGTGGGCCTCAACTTCATTGACACTTATTATCGCAAGGGCCTTTACCCCACGGCCCTGCCGGTGGCGCTGGGGGCGGAAAGCGTCGGGCGGATCATCGCGCTTGGCGAAGGCGTCTCCGGCTTTGCGCTAGGCGAGCGGGTGGGCGCCACGCCGCACAGCGGCTCTTATGCCTCTCACCGCCTGATCCCGGCGGAAAAGGCCATCCGCGTCCCGGAAGAAGTCGCACCTGATATTGCCGCTGCCGTCATGCTCAAGGGGCTGACGGCGTGCTATCTGGCTGAAGACACCTTCCCGGCACAGGCCGGCCAGGTCGCGCTTGTCCATTCCGCCGCGGGCGGCGTCGGTTCGCTGCTGGTTCCCTGGCTGCTTGACAAGGGAGTGACCGTGATCGCTCATTCCGGTTCGGCGGAAAAGGCGGCACAGGTTCACACGGAGCATTCTCTTTTCTGTAATTTCAATGAGTTATCTGAAAAAGTCCGCGCCATTACCAAGGGCGCCATGTGCCACGTCGTTTACGACGGCGTAGGCGCCGCATCATGGAGCGCCTCACTCGCCTGCCTGCGCCCGCGCGGGCTGATGGCCAGCTATGGCAACGCGTCCGGCGCGGTGCCGCCCATCTCTTTGCTCGATCTGATGCGCGGCGGCTCGCTTTACGTCACACGTCCGACCGTGAGCGATTATATGGCAACGCCCGAAGCACTGGCGGCAAGCGCAAAGAAGCTGTTCGATCGCATTGGCCGCGGGGTGCTCAAGCCCAGAATTGGGCAGACTTTCAAGCTGGAGGACGCAGCCCAGGCTCATCGGGCGCTGGAAAGCCGCGCGACAACGGGATCCACTGTTCTGATTCCCTGAGATTCCGGAAGCCGTTCGCCGTCAAAAGCGCGAACGGCTTTTTCGCGGTTCCCGGCTTGTCAGGCCGCTTCCTTCTCAATGAACTCGGGATAGAAGCTCGGCTCGCGCTCCGACCAGCCCGGCGCGGTCGCGGCGGCTTCGCTGATCGAATGGAGCAAGGTCTTGCGCCGATCGGGGCGAATCTGCGGCAATGCCGCGGCGCCGCAGAACGCACCCGGCAACCACGGGCGAACCCAGGCCCCGAGTAAACGCTCGTACAGGAAGCGGAAGGCCGAGAAGCTGCTCAGCTTCTCCTGGGCCAGGTCAAAGGCAGCCATGCGCACCAGCTTGCCCATAAACACGTCCAGATCGTCAAAGCCCACCTCGTCAGGCCGCATGGCGCGCAGCCCCCGCAGATCCTGATAAGCGGCATATTGCCTGCGGATCGAAGCGGCTTCACCTGAATCGCGCGCCCAGAGCTTGAAAGCGTCCTGTCGGCCCAGGCCGACATCCAACCCGCGTCGGATATAGCGCTGCTCGCAAGATGTGAAACTGGCGAACTCCCGCAGTTCGCTGATCGTCAGAGTTGCCGAACCCGCATATGTCATGGCCGTGACCCCCCGTCCCATGATCGCTGTGACTCGCGAAGGACCCCCTTCACGCGTCACAGTTAATCCCCATCCGGTTGCCAAGGTATTAACTATCAAGAAGTTCGACTACTGCTTTCCCGGTAAGCAATTGGAAAGGAGCGGGTTAACCGTCATCGCACGTATGTTATGCCTGGAAGGGACATCCGGAACAGGTCCGCTTGGCCGCTTCAGATCAATCCGGCCAGAGGGCTTGACGGATCGGCATAACGCCGTGTTGCCATGCGGCCGGCGAGATAAGCGTCGCGCCCGCCTTGGACCGCCAGCTTCATCGCGCGGGCCATGCGCACCGGGTCCTTCGCCTCGGCGATGGCAGTATTCATGAGCACGCCGTCGCAACCCAGTTCCATGGCCACGGCCGCATCGGACGCGGTGCCGACACCGGCGTCGACCAGCACGGGCACGCCTGCCCCCTCCACGATCAGGCGGATCGTGACGCGGTTCTGGATGCCCAGGCCCGAACCGATCGGCGCGCCCAGCGGCATGATCGCCACGGCGCCCGCTTCTTCCAGCTGCTTGGCCGCGATCGGATCATCGACGCAATAGACCATCGGTGCGAAGCCTTCTTTCGCCAAGACCTCAGTCGCTGTCAGCGTCTCACGCATATCCGGATAAAGCGTGCGCGCCTCGCCCAGCACTTCCAGTTTCACCAGGTCCCAGCCGCCCGCCTCGCGCGCCAGGCGCAGCGTGCGGATCGCGTCCTCCGCCGTAAAGCAGCCGGCGGTATTGGGCAGGTACGTGATCTTCTTCGGATCGATGTAATCCGTGAGCATCGGCGCCTTGGGATCGGAGACGTTGACCCGCCGCACAGCCACCGTGACGATCTCCGCGCCTGACGCCTCCACCGCGGCGGCATTCTGCGCGAAGTCCTTATACTTGCCGGTCCCAACGATGAGCCGCGAAGTGAAAGTGCGGCCGGCGACCGTCCAGGTATCGGCAGACCGAGTCTCGGCGTTCAATTCAGGCAAGGTCCGCGTCCTTTCGGGAACGAATGAAGTAAAAATGCGCCACGGCCATGCTCAGCCCCCACCGACGAAATGGACGATCTCCAGCACGTCACCGTCCGAAAGCATGACATCGTTCAGCGTCGAACGCGGCGCGATTTCAGCATTGCGTTCAACCGCGACCTTCCGGGGATCGAGACCAAGACCGGCCACGAGATCAGCAATGGTCGCGCCCGCGGCAATCCGGCGCGGTTCGCCATTGATGGTGAGCAGGAGTTCGGCAGCCATGTCTTGCGCAGATAGCGCTCAACAAGCAGCGCGCAAGTTCCGAATGTGTGCGAAAGCGACGAGGGAAACGCCCATGACCGTCAGCACCGCCTCCGGCAACCCGTGGCCGGCAGCGAGCGCGGCAGCCATCAGAGACAGGCCAAGCCCGCCGATGACCAATGGCCCCACGCGACCGTGGCGCCGCATCCCGAAGCTTAGCGAGACAAGACCCACGGTGAGCGCCAAAGCCAGGCCGACCCGGTGAATCGCGGGAGAAAGCAACGCCTCTCCACCCAACCCCAGAACGCCCACCAGCAACACGCCCAGCAGGCAATGAATCACGCACAGGCCGCTGAGAATGATTCCCGCCCGGTCCAGCCGATCCCGAATCGCGATGATGGCGCTACGCATGGCATGCCAATATGTTATGTTGTATCATCAATCAAGTGTCGCCAATCCAGTGTCGCCTGCGCACCAAAACCTCTTGTCGATGTGGTACTTGCGTAATCGACTGTGAAATCGCAGAAGTCCGCCATGAAAGGTGCACAATTGAAAATTGCAGACGGCCGCCCGCTCATCGGCACCTCCGACGATATCGTCCCGATGGTGCGCTGGTTGCTTTTCGTCGCCGCGCTGGTCGTGCTGATCGTCGTGGTGGGCGGCATCACCCGGCTGACCGAATCCGGCTTGTCGATCACGCAGTGGAAGCCGATCACCGGCGCAGTCCCGCCGCTTACCGAAGCGCAGTGGCAGGCCGAGTTCGCGGGTTACAAGAAGATCCCACAATACCTTGACGTCAATGGCCCCGCGGGGATGACGCTGGCACAATACAAGTTCATCTACTTCTGGGAATGGGTTCATCGTCTGCTCGCGCGGGCGATCGGCCTGGCTTTCGCCCTTCCCCTTGCCTGGTTCTGGTTCAGGCGCACCATTCCCCTTGGTTACAAGCCACGGCTGCTGGCTCTGCTGGCGCTGGGCGGACTGCAAGGGGTGGTGGGCTGGTGGATGGTATCGTCCGGCCTCACTCCCGAAGCGGCGGACCGCGTCAGCCATTTCCGCCTCGCGGCGCATCTGCTGGTCGCGCTCGCCACCCTGGGCGGGCTCGTCTGGACCGCGTTGGATCTGCGGGCGCTGGCAAGAGGGGAACCGCGGGCGCGCCTAACGGGCTTCGGCGCATTCACGCTGGCGATGCTGGCGATTCAGCTGTTCATGGGGGCCACGGTCGCCGGCCTGCGCGCGGGCTACGTCGCGGGCGCAGGCTGGTTCCACGCGGACGCCTGGCCGCTCATGCAGGGCCGGTTCTTTCCTGAAGGCGTCGATTGGACGAGCGGGTTCTTCCATGCCTTGTTCAATGATCCCTACCTGACGCACTTCATTCACCGCTGGTGGGCCTGGGGCGTAGTCGCGGTGCTCGTCATGCTGGCCCGCCAGCTTCGCGGCCGCCACCGGATGGTCTCGATCGCCGTGCATAGCGCTTTCGGAACGCAGGTGCTGCTGGGCATCTTCACGGTATGGTCCGGCGTGGCGCTGTGGCTGGCGGTCGCGCACCAGCTTTGCGGCGCTCTCCTCGTCGCGGCGACTGTATGGGGCGTTCATGCCATCGGCCGTCGCGACGCGCTGGGCTTCCAGGGCGGCCCTCGCCGGTGAATGAGCCGCAGAACGGGCCGGTGAGCGGAGCGCTCATCTGGTGCCCCTTTCCCGATGAGGAGGCGGCCTTGTCGGCGATCCATATGCTGCTGGACGAAAAGCTGATCGCTTGCGGCAACGTCTTGCCCGGCATGACCAGCGTGTTCGTGTGGAACGGCGCCAGAGACACTGCCCGGGAGGTGGGTATGCTGCTTAAAACGAACGCCGATCTGCTGGACCGCGCGATTGCGCGCCTTGTCGAACTTCATCCTTATGACGAGCCGGCGGTGTTGGGTTGGCGCTGCGATGCCGGCGCGCCGGGAACGCTGGCGTGGCTGGCGGGAATTATATAGAGGTATTATTTTACCTCTACGGAAAGCCGCAGTCCGCTTGACTTCGCACCTTATTTCGACGATTTGGCCACCTTCCCGTGCACCGGCGGATTTGCTTCGGGCATTTCGGTGATGCGCGCACGAAACATTAGGGCCCCAAATACAAGGGATGGACCAGCCATGAAGGCGCTTACGAAGGTCACCCGGTCGATCAAGCCGGCCGAGGTGGAAAAGAAATGGCATCTGATCGATGCCGAAGATCTGGTGGTCGGCCGCCTCGCCGTGGTCGTCGCCGACCTGCTGCGCGGCAAGCACAAGCCCAGCTTCACCCCGCATGTCGATTGCGGCGATCATGTCGTCGTCATCAATGCCGAGAAGGTGCGCTTCACTGGCAACAAGCTGAAACAGCAGACCTATTACAAGCACACGGGCTATGCCGGCGGCATCAAGGAAGTGACGGCGGACAAGGTCCTGGCCGGCCGCTTCCCCGAGCGCGTGCTTGAAAAGGCGGTTGAGCGCATGATTCCGCGTGGTCCGCTGGGCCGTAACCAGATGCGTGCGCTTCACGTCTATGGCGGAGCCGAGCATCCTCACGGCGGCACGCAGCCTCAGCCGCTCGACATCGCTTCCATGAACCGCAAGAACAAGGTGGGCGCGTAATGTCCGACACCGATACCGTTTCGAGCCTGTCCGATCTCAAGGACCTCGCCGTCAGCGCTCCCGCCGCTGTTGCTGAAACCCCGCTGGCGCCGGCGGCTCCCACTGCGCCGCTGCGCGATCAAGAGCTGGACGCACAGGGCCGCGCTTATGCCACCGGTCGCCGCAAGGATGCCGTGGCTCGCGTCTGGCTGAAGCCCGGCACCGGCAAGGTTGTGGTCAACGGTCGTGACCAGGAAGTCTACTTCGCGCGTCCGACCCTGCGCCTCGTCATCAACCAGCCCTTCCAGGTAGCCGGTCGTGACAGCCAGTACGACGTGGTTGCCACTGTCAAGGGTGGCGGTCTTTCCGGCCAGGCCGGCGCAGTGAAGCACGGCATCGCCCAGGCCCTGTCGAAGTACGAGCCGGCCTTGCGCAGCGCCGTCAAGGCCGCCGGCTTCCTCACCCGCGACAGCCGCGTGGTGGAACGCAAGAAATACGGCCGCGCCAAGGCTCGCCGCAGCTTCCAGTTCTCGAAGCGCTAAACACTTCGCAGAGCTTCGGCTTTCGAAAGGGTCGCGGGAAACCGCGGCCCTTTTTCATTTTCATTATCGCCGACAATTGTTGAAATCTGCCATTGTCGGGCCGCTGTCGGGTAATTGGCGGGTAGTGGCGGGCTACTGACGTTTTGCGAATCCCGACCGGCCGATACCGGCATGGCGAACGATGGAGGTACACACGGTGATTGTTCAGCAGATGCGTTTGAAGAAGGGTTGGAGCCAGCAGCAACTGGCCGACCTTTCAGGACTCAATGTCCGCACCATTCAGCGCATCGAACGCGGGCAATCGGCCAGCCTCGAATCGTTCAAGGCATTGGGCGCTGCGTTCGATGTCGATTTTTCCGAATTACAGGAGGAAGCCGTGCGTGATATCGCCAGAACACCAGAACAAGCCGAAATCGCCCTCGCATTCAGCCAAGTTCGCGCCATCAAGAAATTCTGGATCGGCGTGACGGTTTACCTGATCGTCGTTGGCGGGCTGGCGACCATCAATCTGATGACTCACCCCAAGGTATTGTGGTTCCTTTATACCGCCGGCATCTGGGGCGCCGTCCTGCTGCTGCGCGGATTGGTGGTCTATAACGTCATTCCCTGGTTGGGCCCTCAGTGGGAAAAGCGGGCCGTGGAAAGGCGCTTGGGTCGAGAACTTTGAAAGCCGCATCGCGTCGGAGGAAAAGGGCTGCGGGACACCGCAGTTCTTTCATTCACGAAGCTTCAACGCTTCTGCATGTAAGCCGATATTGCTTTCTCACATTGACATAACGAACCATTTGGGTTATATGCCGCAGCACTCGGGATAACCGGGT
>NZ_DAIMZT010000031.1:0-7022 GCF_036733805.1 Novosphingobium sp.
GGGTGAGCCGATCAGAGGAAAGGGTCATTTCCCGCAGAGGTCATGCCGCGTCGGACGCTTTATCCGCGGGCAGGCGTTCCTTGACGAATCCGTGCAGCCCAAACCACCATTGCGCCGCGATAACGGCGCCCTTGGCTGGTTGCAGCATGCCCAGCATCATCACCAGCGCCAGCGGCACTAGAATAGCGGTCATCGCGAGTGGGCCGAGTTCGAAATCCAGCGAGAGCGCGACGATCAGCGGTGCGATCAAGTGGCCGGTGACGAGAATTGCGATGTAAGCGGGAAAATCGTCTGCCCGCTGCGGGGTGAGGTCAAGCGTACAGACCGCGCAGCGATCAAGCGGCTTCAGCCACTTGCGGAACAGGTGGCCTTCGCCGCAGCGAGGGCACTTGCAGCGAATGCCGCGTAGGGAGGCATCCCAGAAGCTGACTGGCAACAAGGCGGAGGAGCCGGAGGAAGAGTTCATCGCGCGCATGTAGTGCTTAACAAGCGGCGATGGAAGGGGAATTGCGGGGGATATGCCAGCTCATCCCCTGTACGCAATCCTGTAGAATGTTGTTGAAAACCGGTGGAGAGTATCAACTTTCCAGCTGGCGCAGCAGCGAGCGTACATCTCCGTCCATATCGGCATCGCGCGTGCGCAGTTCCTCGATCAAGCGAACCGCGTGAATCACCGTGGAGTGATCGCGCCCGCCGAACTTGCGACCGATCTCCGGATAGGAACGGGGGGTGAGCACCTTGGCGAGGTACATCGCCACCTGGCGCGGGCGCACTACCGCGCGGGCTCGCCGTTTCGAGCTCATTTCCGTGCGGTCGATGCGGTAGAACTGGCAGACCGTGCGCTGGATCTCATCGATGGTGATGCGCCGGCGGTTAGCTGAAAGAATGTCGGTCAGTTGTTCTTCAGCCAGCTGCAACGACACGGCTTGCCCCGTAAGCTGAGCATAGGCGATCAGTTTGTTGAGGCCGCCCACCAACTCGCGCACATTGCGATTGATGGTGCGGGCGAGAAATTCGATCACGTCTGCAGGCACTTCGATCGAGGCGAATCGCGTGAGGCGGTTTTCCAGGATCGCGCGGCGCAGTTCGATGTCGGCCGGTTGAATATCGGCGACGAGGCCCATCGATAGGCGGCTCAACAAGCGCTGTTCCACCCCGTCAAGCGATTGCGGCGCCCGATCCGCGGCGAAGACCAGGCGCTTGCCTTCGGCCAACAGCGCATCGATCGTATAAAGCAGTTCCTCCTGCGCGCTGGCCTTGCCGATGATGAACTGAATGTCGTCCACCAGCAGCAGATCAAAGCCGCGCAAGCGGGCCTTGAACTCGATCATCTGGTTCTGGCGCAGAGCCTGTACGAACTCCACCATGAAGCGCTCGGCCGAGCAGTAAAAGATGCGCGCATGCGGGTGGCTGGCCAGATAGGCGTGGCCGATGGCGTGAAGCAGATGCGTTTTGCCCTGCCCCGTCGCCGCCTTGAGGTAGAGCGGGGAGAACTGCGGCTTTTCGGCCGCCGCCATCCGCTGTGCGGCGTTGAAGGCCAGCACGTTCGCCGTGCCGGTCACGAAAGTCGTGAAGGTCTGCGAGGCGTCGATTCCGGCGGGGCCCTGTCCCAAAGAGGCGAATGCCTCACCCGCAAGCGCCGCTGATAGCGGATCGGTCGTTCCTTGCGCGGAATCATTGGCCGGCGCGCTGCCGGGGCGCCCGCCGCTACCCAGGCGCAGCTCCGGCAGTTGCCGACGGCCCGGATGAACGAGAATGCGCACATGCCGCACATCGGGGCGGGCGATCTTCCATGCCAGCGAGAGGCGATCCGCAAAGCGGTCCGATACCCAGTTGGCGGAAAATTCGGTGGGCAGATACAAGTCGAGCGTGCCGGTTTCCTTGCAGTAATTGCCCGGCTGGATCGGCTTGATCCATTGGCTATAGACTTGATGTCCCAGGTCCTTGCGCAAGCCCTGGCTGATGTCTGCCCAGTCGGCCGCCAGATTCACGGCTTCCTGATCCTCTTCCATCACCACTCGCACAGCCTTTGATTTCCTGTTCGCCTGATTTGCGCCTTGGCCCGATGAAGAAGTTGACACTGGCTCGAACTCCCCTGTCTGCCGCTCTGCCCCACGGCGCGCAGCAGAACCGGCTCTCATCGAAGCAGGGTAAAATCCACCCCCAACCGCAAGCGCATGCTTACGATCGTTGCTTTACACACTTTCGATGCTTCCCCGGCCAGTTCCGCAACGGCCGATGACCCTTTTGAAAGCGGTTCACGCCGCAGGCAATAGATGCCTGACCAAATAAAAAAAATTATCGCTGTTGACACACGGATCGCTGCCGAATTTTGGCGAAAATTCTTTTTATGATTTAGAATCAATGCTTTCTGCGTCGCAATGCGACGAATCGCTCGGTTTCCCTACGGTTGCCGAAATTAATAATGCAATGCAGCACGGAACGAAAAACGGAACCGGAGATTAACTCTCCGGTTCCGTTCCTGTTTCGTGCTGGATGCCGTTACCTGGGAACCGCTCCCGAGTATCGACTCAGGTTGCGACTCAGAGCGCGGCGACGCGCTTGGTCAGGCGCGACATCTTGCGCGCCGCGGTATTCTTGTGGAGCACGCCCCGGGCCACGCCCCGCGCCAGTTCAGGCTGGGCTGCCTTGAGTGCTTCGGCGGCGGCCGCCTTGTCGCCACCCGCCAGCGCCGCTTCCACCTTCTTCACGAAAGTGCGGATGCGGCTGACGCGATTGATATTGATTTCCGCACGGCGCTCATTGCGACGGATGCGCTTGCGGGCTTGCGGCGTATTGGCCATCGAATTTCCTCTGTCTGGCCGGCCAAGCTGTCACCGGGCGGCCCATTGCCTGTCGAATCTCGTAATAGCGAGCGGACTCGCCGAAAGCGCGCCCCTTAACGGTAGGACCGCCCTCCGTCAACCCGGCCGTCGGGCGTGAAACCGCCTATTTCTGGCACTTGTGGCACCAGAACGTGCTTCGCCCGCCCTGAATGAAGCGCAGAACCGGAGAGCCGCACCGGCAGGGCTGTCCCTCACGCCCATAGACTTGCCACGACGCGGCGAAATACCCCAGTTCGCCTGAAGGCTGCGCGTAATCGCGGATGGTGGAGCCGCCGGCCGCAATTGCTTCGCCCAGCACCTCGCGGATGGCGGAAACCAGCCGGGTGAGGGCGCGCGCCGAGACGCGCTCCGCCTCCTTGTCAGGTCGGATACCGGACCGGAACAGCGCCTCACACACGTAGATATTGCCCAGCCCGGCAACGATAGTCTGATCCAACAGCAGCTGCTTGATCGGGGCAATGCGGTTCCGGAAGGTCTGTTTCAGGTGCTCGGGCGTCAGATCGGGGCCGAGAGGTTCAGGGCCGAGCTGCGCGAAAGGTCCCCACGATTCGAGCGCGTCCGTCGCCACCAGGTCCACCGAGCCGAAGCGCCGGGCATCGTTGAGCGCAAGGGCGTGGCCTGCGCCGGTTTCGAGCACCAGATGATCGTGCTTATCGGGTTGTTCCGGCTCGATCCGCCAGCGCCCCGACATGCCGAGGTGGAAGACCATGGTTTGCCCGCGATCGGTATGAATCAACCCGTACTTGGCGCGCCGCCCCAGCGTGGTGACCCGGGCCCCGGTGAGCACCTGCACCAGGTCGACAGGGAAGGGACGGCGCAAGTCCGGCCGGTTGACCCGCACGCGCGCAATCCGCTCCCCTTCCAGGAAACGGGCAAGGCCACGCACGGTGGTTTCAACTTCGGGAAGCTCTGGCATGTGGCGCTGCGTTAGCGGGATTGATGGCGGCTGTCATGGGGGCGGGGATACGGCCAGTTGCGGGGCTGACGGGAAACCCCCGAAACTCTGTTGCTGGACACTTTTTCATTCCGACGGTGTTTTTCGGCCATTCCGGGGTGAACGGCCTGCAGCAACAATGTCGAACTTAGGAGTTCCGCCATTATCGACCGCAGCCTGTCGGAATCATGTGATTGTCGTCAGCATGGTTGTGCTTGGATAGAATGAAAGTTTAAGTTTGGTGGTCTACTAAGCACGAACCTTCTGAGGAGTGTGTGCAATGATGGATGATTTGGACGAAGAAGAGCGCAATCATCTTGCCACAAACATCGCTTGGCTTGAAAGCGCTGGCCCGGAAGACTGGCATCGGGTTGCACTGGATTTTAACTGGAGTAAGCCCCTCTACTTGCTGGATTGGATCGTCCGGCAGGCCGAGTGCGACGTAGCGACGGCACTGACCATTTTCTGGAAGGGGGAACCGGCGTACTGGCTCGACAAAGAGGGATTGAGTTCAGAAAGACCGAATGGCTTCTCCTATCTCAATAAGAAAATCTGCGCCTACATAGCAGGTCGTGTTGGCGCGGGAGGTTATACGCGGTCTAAGATTGCCTATGTTCCTGACACATGGATGAAGAAGGACTATGTCGACCTTGCGGCTGAAGAAAAGCGACTAGAAAATCCCAGCTTCCACGCCCATCCACACCTTATCCGCGAGCGCCGTGGTCACAGGGTCGTAAACGATGCGAAATTTTATTCGCGTTACCCTGAAGATTTTCGTCATTCCTTTGATTATGAACTTCCCGGTGACACTCCCCTGTCTATCGCAATTATGGAAAGTGTCAGACAGGTCGAACAAGCGGTGTTGCGCCTGCTTCCATCTTGGCTGCGGAGCTAAACCTACGTCCGGCAATCAGGTGAAAAGCGGCGAACCGCCCTCAATCGCGCAGCGGTGGCCATTGGCGCTTGGTATGAATGATGGTGAGAACCCAAATGGTGTCGCCGTAAATCTCATAGACCAATCGGTAACTGCTGTGCGGCGTGAGTTCGCGCGTTCCGGGCACTTCGCCTTCGTGGCCTAGCATCGGGAAATCGGCAAGTCGGGCAACGGCCTCACTGAACAGGTCATCAATCCTGACGGCAGCGGCGCCATCGCGCGCCAGGAGATAGTCCCATATATCGGCGCGGTCCTGGCGCGCCTCCGGCGTCCAGAGAACTTTCACGCTTGATTGGAAACGCGCGCGCGGCGGTTGGCGAACTCCGCTTCAACCTCGTCATTGCCATAACCTCGGTCCGCCTGCATCGACGTGCGAGCCAGAGCGACCTTGCGCTCGACAAAGGCGCTATGTTCACGCTTCATGCGTTGGCGCTCGACAAATTCCCGCATGAGTTCCCGCACGACCTGCGAGGCCGGTCGATGGAGGGCATCTGTCTCGGCCATGAAATCCGCCCGCAGATCGGCTTCCAGCTTCATCGTGAAAACGGCTTCCTTGGCCATGATCGCAACTCCGTTGAGTAATGACATGGTATATACATCATCACTACCAGGGCCGCAAGGCAGGCGGGCGTCCTTCAAAAACGTGTATGGATCATTCTGACGGAAATCAGGTGAATTACACTCACTACAGGATAGACGGCCACTGACGGCGTGCGTGCAACACGCGCAGGATGCGGACCTCATCGCCCGCCAAGTCATAGGCCAGGATATAGTTGCGATGCACAACCAACTCACGCGTCCTGGTCACACGACCGGGACGGCCCAACGCGGAATGCTCAGCCAAAGACGCGGATTTCCGCTCGAATAGTTCGTCCAGCTCGGCGGCCGCAGCCGGATTGTCGGCCTCGATCCGATCATAGATATAGTCGCGGTCCTGCGTCGCTTCGAGCGTCCAATAAACAGCTTTCATTCGGAATCGGTGAGCCGCTGCCGGGTAGCGGCGCGGCGTGCCGCGAACTTCGCTTCAACTTCCGCAGCCGCGATGAGCCGTCCGGCATTGGCGGAATCCAAGCCAATCTGAACTTGCCGCCGAAACCAGGCGTCATGCTCGGCCGCTTCACGCTCGCCAGCTACATAGGCCCGCATAAAATCGCGGATGAGTTGCGCACCGGTGCGGTCATGGGCCTTGGCGGCATCGGCAAAGGCGCTTTTCAGGGCTTCATCGACCCGGAAGGTAAACGTGGCTTCGCCCATGCTGAACAACTCCATGTGTTACAAGGAGTGTGCACAGTAGCACCACCAGTGTGAATGGGAAAGATTTTTGCGACGGCAACAAACGGGCTGGCAGCCAACCTGCTGCCATTCATGGATACACGGAAATCAGGCGATAGCCGCCAGGGTCCGCTTGCGAGGAAACAGTAGGCTTCTCGAATGTCCGCAATGTCGGCGCATCCGGGACGGCCGCTTCCGAACGAAAATCGCGATAGCTGCCGGAAGCATTGTCCTACTTGCCCCGGTTCTGCCAACGTCGAAATCGCTCTTTGAATCGTTGGATTTCTGTCCTGATGCCCTCCGGAGCACGCTTCACAAGGTGACACTTTGCTCCCTGGACAGTGTCAACCGTGTCAACCTGAGGTGTCACCATGTGAAGCGCGCTCCGGAGGGCTCGGCTGTTCACGGGAAGGTCGGCAATGTCGGCGAAGCAGTGGCCGATCGAATTTATGCCGCCGCTTGCCCCTCCCGCAGGCGGGTGAAGACCTCGCGCACGTCTTGGGCAAGAGCAGCGCCCGAATCATCCAGCATGGCGAAGGCCCGCCCCTTCATGCTGGGGTCCCAGAACTGCGCGAGATGCTCCGTGGTGGCCGCGATGGCCTCCTCCGGCCCCTTGGAGGCGAAGTTGCGCAGGATCTGTCCCGCCATGTAGGCAAGCCGCTCGTCAGTGCTCATCATGCTCGCACTCACTCGGCAGGCTCTTCTATGCGGCGGCTGTGTTCGGCCTGGGCGCGATAGCTCTTTTGCCATTCGGAGGGCCCGTTGGAGGGCATCACCTGCACGGCCGTCACCTTGTATTCGGGGCAATTGGTGGCCCAGTCCGAATAGTCGGTGGTGATGACATTGGCCTGGGTGTCCGGGTGATGGAACGTCGTGTAGACAACGCCTGGAGCTACCCGCTCAGTGATGAGCGCACGCAGCGTGGTTTCGCCAGCACGGCTGCGCAGGGAGACCCAGTCGCCATCGTGAATGCCGCGGTTCTCGGCATCGTGAGGGTGAATTTCCAGACGATCCTCGTGATGCCACGCCTCGTTCG
>NZ_DAIMZT010000031.1:7122-36370 GCF_036733805.1 Novosphingobium sp.
TCGGCATCGTGAGGGTGAATTTCCAGACGATCCTCGTGATGCCACGCCTCGTTCGCGGTGCGCCGCGTTTGCGCGCCGACATTGTACTGGCTGAGAATGCGCCCGGTCGTCAGCAGCAGGGGAAAGCGTGGGCCGGTGCGTTCATCGGTCGGGACATAGTCTGTCACGACGAACAGGCCCTTGCCGCGCACGAAATGGTCGATGTGCATGGTGGGCGTGCCTTCGGGAGCGGCTTCGTTGACAGGCCATTGGAGCGACTGCTTGTCCAACACCTCATAGCTCACGCCTGCGAAAGTAGGCGTCAGCCGCGCAATCTCGTCCATGACCTGCGAAGGGTGCGTGTAAGCCCAGTTCAGGTCCAGGGCGTTGGCGACAAGCTGGACCACTTCCCAGTCGGCATAACCATTCTTCGGCTCCATCACCTTGCGCACGCGCTGGATGCGGCGCTCTGCATTGGTGAAAGTGCCGTCCTTTTCGAGGAAGGTGGAGCCGGGCAGGAACACGTGCGCATAGTTCGCTGTCTCGTTGAGAAAGAGGTCCTGCACCACCACGCATTCCATCGCCGCCAGGCCGGCCGCCACATGAGTCGTATTCGGGTCCGACTGGAGGATATCCTCGCCCTGAATGAAGATGCCCTTGAACGTGCCGTCCGTAGCCGCATCCAGCATGTTGGGGATGCGCAGGCCCGGTTCGGGATCCAGGGCGACGCCCCAGTCCCGCGCGAACAGCGATCTCGTGGCCTTGTCCGACACGTGTCGATAGCCGGAAAACTCGTGCGGAAAACTGCCCATGTCGCACGAGCCCTGAACGTTGTTCTGCCCACGCAGCGGATTGACGCCGGCGCCCTCCTTCCCGACATTGCCGGTCGCCATGGCCAGATTGGCTATGGCCATAACCGTGGAGGAGCCCTGGCTGTGCTCAGTCACTCCAAGGCCATAGTAGATCGCTGCATTGCCGCCGGTGGCATAGAGCCGGGCGGCGGCGCGCAGATCGGAGGCGGGAACGCCAGTCAGATCCTCGATCGCTTCGGGTGAGCGCGCCGGCTCGGAGACGAATGCGGCCCACTCGCCATAGGCGTCACCATCGCAGCGCTCGCGCACATAAGCTTCATCCACCAGTCCTTCGGTGACGATGACATGCGCCATGGCGGTGAGGACCGCCACGTTGGTTCCCGGCTGCAGCGGCAGATGATGGGCGGCCTCGACATGCGGCGAGCGTACAAGATCGATGCGGCGTGGGTCGATGACGATCAGCTTGGCGCCCGATTGACCGTTATCGCCGCGCAGCCGCTGTTTCATCCTGCTGGCGAAGACGGGGTGGCCCTCCGTGGGATTGGCGCCGATAACAAGGATCACGTCGGCATGTTCGATGCTGTCGAAATCCTGCGTGCCCGCCGAGGTGCCGAAAGTGGTCTTGAGGCCGTAGCCGGTGGGCGAGTGGCAGACGCGTGCGCAAGTATCGACGTTGTTGTTGCCGAAGCCCTGTCGGACCAGCTTCTGGACGAGGAAGGTTTCCTCATTGGTACACCGGCTGGAGGTAATGCCGCCGATGGAGCGGATGCCGTAAGCGTTCTGGATGCGGCGGAACTCGGAGGCGACATGAGCGATCGCCTCTTCCCAGGAAACCTCGCGCCACGGCTCGTCCACCGAACCGCGCACCATGGGATTGAGAATGCGGTCGCGGTGCTGGGCATAGCCCCAGGCGAAGCGACCCTTGACGCAGGAATGGCCGTGGTTGGCCTTGCCTTCCTTCCAGGGCACCATGCGCACGAGGTCCTCTCCGCGCATTTCTGCGCGGAAGGTGCAGCCAACGCCGCAATAGGCGCACGTCGTGACGACCGCGCGGTCAGGCGTGCCCTTCTCGATTACCGTGTTTTCAATCAGGGCAGAGGTCGGACATGCTTGGACACAAGCCCCGCAGGAGACGCATTCGGACGCGAAGAAACCCTCGTCCTGGCTTGCCGATATCTTGCTGGCAAAGCCGCGTCCGTCGACGGTTAATGCGAGCGTTCCCTGAGTTTCGTCGCAGGCGCGCACGCAGCGCGAGCAGACAATGCATTTGGCGGGATCGAAGGTGAAGTAAGGGTTGGATTCGTCCTTCTCAGCCCGAAGGTGGTTCGCGCCTTCGTAGCCGAAGCGCACATCGCGCAGGCCCACCGCTCCGGCCTGATCCTGTAATTCGCAATCGCCATTCGCGCTGCAGGTCAGGCAGTCGAGCGGATGATCGGAGATGTAAAGTTCCATCACCCCCCGCCGCAGTTTGCGCAATTTCTCGGTTTCGGTGCGCACTATCATTCCAGGTGCGACGGGCGTGGCGCAGGAGGCGGGATAACCGGCGCGCCCCTCAATCTCTACAAGACACAGACGGCATGAGCCGAAGCTTTCGAGGCTATCCGTCGCGCAGAGCTTGGGGATCGCGGTGTCCACCATCGCCGCAGCGCGCATGATCGACGTGCCGGCCGGAACCCAGACCGCCTGACCGTCGATGGTCAATGAAACGGCGGGACCGCTCTTTTCTGGCGTGCCGAAATCGTTTTGGGGAGTGAACGTCATGTGCCTTGCTCCGCGGCTTCGGATAGCGCGGTGGCGCCATGGAAGTCTTGCAGCCCGAAATCCTCGGGGAAATGATCCAGCGCGCTCAGCACCGGATAAGGTGTGAAACCACCCAGTGCGCACAACGAGCCGTATTTCATGGTGTCGCAAAGATCGCGTAGCAGCTCTATTTCCTCCGGATGCGAGCGGGCCATGCTCTGCGTGTTGCGCATTTGCGGCATGCCTTCCAGCGCGCGCGCCACACGCGGGGTCCTTGCCGTGATGCGATCGATCAGTTCGACTCCGCGCGTCGATCCGATGCGGCACGGCGTGCATTTGCCGCAGCTTTCGACCGCGCAAAATTCCATGGCGAAGCGCGCCATGCCCGCCATGTCCACGGTATCGTCAAACACGGTAATGCCCGCGTGGCCGATAAGGCCACCCGCCTCAGTGAAAGCCTCGTAATCGAAGGGCAGGTGGAACATGGAGGGTGGGAAGTAAGCGCCCAACGGCCCACCGACCTGGATGGCGCGCACGGGGCGGCCGCTGGCGGTGCCGCCGCCTATCTCGTTGACGAGTTCGCCCAAAGTCATGCCGAAGCCGATTTCGTAAAGTCCGCCGTTCTTTACATTGCCGGCGATTTGCACCGGCATCGTGCCACGTGAACGGCCGAAGCCGACCGCTGCGTAAGCCTGGGCGCCGTGGGCCAGGATAAATGGCGCGGCGGCGAGGCTCAGTACATTGTTGATGACGGTGGGCTTGCCGAACAAGCCTTCGATCGCCGGAAGTGGCGGCTTGGCGCGTACCTGTCCGCGCTTTCCTTCGATCGAATCGAGGAGCGCCGTCTCCTCGCCGCAAACATAAGCGCCTGCACCCATGCGCACTTCCAGCGTGAAGGGCGCGATCTTGCTTGCGGACCGGGCAATGGCGTCGCGCATGGTCTCGACCGCGAAGGGATATTCGCTGCGGATGTAGATATAGCCGTGGCGGGCGCCTACTGCATGGCCGGCGATCGCCATGCCTTCGATCAGGCAATAAGGATCGCCTTCCATCAGCATACGGTCAGCGAAAGTTCCACTGTCGCCTTCGTCCGCATTGCAGACGATGAATTTCTCGTCCGCTTCGGCATCGAGTACGGTCTGCCACTTTATGCCGGTCGGGAAACCCGCGCCGCCTCGTCCGCGAAGGCCCGATGCCTTGACCACGTCCACCACTTGCTGCGGGTGCAGGGCGAGGGCGGCCTCCAGTCCTTTCCAGCCGTCGTGCGCGGCGTAGTCGGTCAGGCTGAGCGGGTCCGTCACACCGCAGCGGGCGAACGTGAAGCGCTGTTGGCGGGCGAAGAACGGATGCTCTTCGATCGCGCCGAGGCGGCCGGGATGATTGCCGTCAAGCACAGCCGCCACGTCATCGGGGCCGACCGGGCCATAAGCGATGCGGCCGTTTTCCGTCTCCACTTCCACCAGGGGCTCGATGGAAAAGAGGCCGCGCGAACCCGTGCGGATCACATCGCAGCCGGCCTTGGCGAATGCCTGGGCAAGGGCATTCGTGCCGAGCGCGACGGACGCCATGTCCCTGCTGATGAAGACGCGGGTCACGCCTCTACCTCGCTGGCAATGCGGGCGACGGTCGCGTCGTCAATACCGGCCACCGGCTGCCCATCCACCATGGCGTTGGGGCCAATGGCGCACAGGCCCAGGCAATAGATCGGCTCCAACGCGACCTGTCCATCCTTGCGGGCATGGCCCATGGCCACTCCGAGATGCTTCGAAAGTTCGGCTTCGATTGCCATTGCACCCCGTGACCGGCAGCTCTCCGCCCGGCATAGCTTCACCACATGACGGGCGGGTGGGCGCGTGCGAAAGTCATGATAAAAGGTTACCACGCCATGCACTTCGGCGCGGCTGATGTTCAACGCCTCTGCAATCAGAGGTACGGCTAGCGGGTCGATATAGCCGAACTCCTCCTGCAGTTCGTGCAGCAGCGGCAGCAGCGCGCCGCGCATGTTTTTCCGTGCGAAACGGTCAATGATCGGCTGGATGTCTACGGTTTGTATCATGGCTGTATGCTCTTCAGCTCACGCTGTGTCATCGGGAGCAACCCGTCAAATTGATAAGAGCGATGCTTAATAGAAATATTCAATCAGTTGCCCATTCTCCGGCCATGCCACGCGCACAGCCGAGGGCTGCGGCGGCAATCGGATCGAGCGGCACGCGGTCTCCCACGATCAGGCCGACGCGGCTGATGGGAACGTCCATGACAATGGGGCGCACGCAAGCCCAGCTCGCGCCTTCGATCAGGCCCAGGTAATGGTCAGGCATGACCGTGGCGAGCTCGCCCGAACGGACCATGGCCAGCAGTGCAATGTAGCTGTCCGCCGTCGCCCGGGGCGCGACTGAAAGGTCATGGGCGCTCAGCAGGCCGTCGAGAATGCGCCGGTTCTGCATGCCCTGATGCAGCAGGCAAAGCGGATGGCGCGCCACATCTTGCCACGACACTTCGCTCGTGGAACCCGGCGAGGCGGTCACAAAGACGTAGCGTTCCGGATAGAGCGGCACCACGATCACATTCGAAGGACGTTCGTGGTCCAGATAAGTCACTCCGGCATCAATCTCGAAAGCTTCGATCGCGCGCACGATTTCACGCGACGTTTGTGAGCGCACTGACAGAGTCATGCCGGGATGGGCGGTCAACATCGCGCGTGTGAACGCCCCGATGCAAGGCATGGCCGCAGGTATCGCGCCGAGGCGAAATTCGCCGTGGAACGGGCCGATGAGAGCTTCGACCGAGTGTATCATTCCTTCGTGAGCGGCAAGCAGTTGCTGTGCCCAAGGCAGCATTGCGCGCCCTTCCTCGGTCAGCCCGATGTAACGCCGGTCGCGTTCGACCAGCCGTTTCCCTAACTGGCCCTCTAGGGCGGCGAGAGCTGAGGAAAGAGTGGGCTGGGTAATACCACAAGCTTCCGCTGCTCGTGCGAAATGTTTCTCGCGCGCAAGCGTTACGAAATAGCGCAGGGCTCTGAGCTGCATGCAAACCTACTCAGCGGATCGAAGATAGATATTCTCTATCACGTCGCAGCGGTAAGGGAATGCCGCTTGAGCCTCTCTCGCGATCAGCGGTCTTGGCTTTGAAGCTGCTCGAACAGGATTTCCATGCCTTCGCGAGCGGCAGGTGTCAGGCTGAGAAAGGATCGCCGGGCGTCCGAGGGGTCGCTCTGCCGTTCAACATATCCATTTTGGATCAAAATTGTAATCCATCGCAGTCCGGTCGATGTTGGAACGCGTGCGGCAATACATGCGCTTGTTACAGATATCTTTTGCCCGGATTTTTCGGAAGTATAGAGATCAAGAAGAATATCCCACGCCGGATCGCTGAAAAGATCTCCTTTGAACACGGTGTCGCGTTCCCGTCTCGCGTTGTAAATTTTTCTGGCGACGTTTCCGTAATTTGGCTGCGGCTTAAGCGAATGTTCTGCGGATATCCGTCGGTAGGGTTCGAACCCCGACTCAAATTCCTTGAAATCCGTCGACCGATCCCGGTCTCCGCAAATATTTTCGTGCATTCCCGTGCCCCCGCGGATTGCCCTGCCTATATCGTTAGTTAAATAGCTTACCACCATTTTGGAATTAAAAAACGAACCTACGTTCAGAACAAACGATTGTACAACGCTATTTCTACCAGATGGTATGGAAAATCCGTTAGGTTCTTGCCCCTAACGCGCTAACTTCCGCCCAGCGAGTCGACTCGAATGGAAACAGAGCACATGTTCTCGCAAGTTGCCTCTCCGGAGGATGCCCTTCGCGCCTCGATTGAGGCGCTGCGCGAAATCGTGTCGTTATATGACCGGCTGGGGCTTGAAATTCCGGCCGTGCATGCGGCAACTGCCCTTCATGCGGCCCGTTTGGCGTTGGACGATTGTGGCGGCACGTCCACCGTGGGCAATCAAGCGGGCTGAACTTTCACTGGGCGGTTCGCCGGCGGCCCGACACAGCGGTCCGGGATGGAGGTGCCGGGGCTTACGTCGACGGGATTACGCCCGTCCCAAGGACATATAAATGAGCCCGGCTTCACGCATGATTTCCGGCTTATAGATATTGCGCAGGTCGACCAGTACCGGAGCCTTGGTGAGCGCCTTTACCCGGTTGAGGTCCAGGGCGCGGAAGGCGTCCCATTCGGTCACGATCACAACGACATCGGCGCCGGTGATGGCGGCATAGGGATCGCCGGCCATCTCCACCTCGGGCATGAGTGGCCTTGCCTGCTCCATGCCCTCCGGGTCGTAGGCCGCCACGGAGACTCCGGCATCGGCCAGCGTCTGCGCAATGGCAATGGCGGGTGAATCCCGCATGTCGTCGGTATTGGGCTTGAACGTCAGACCCAGCATCGCCACGCGTTTGCCGCGCGCCGCCTCGATTCCGCCAAGCGCCTCGATCACCTTGCGGCCCATTGCACGCTTGCGCAGGTCATTCACTTTGACCACGGCTTCAACGATCCGCACAGGGCTTTCATAATCCTCAGCGGTTTTCAGCAGGGCTAGCGTGTCCTTCGGAAAGCATGATCCGCCGTAGCCGGGACCGGCGTGAAGGAACTTGCTGCCGATGCGGCCGTCCAGACCAATGCCACGGGCCACATCCTGAACGTTGCCCCCGACTTTCTCGCACAGGTCGGCCATTTCGTTGATGAACGTGATCTTGGTCGCAAGAAATGCGTTGGCGGCGTACTTGATGAGTTCGGAGGATCGGCGCGACGTGAACAGGATTGGCGCTTCGTTGAGAAACAATGGCCGATAGACCTCGCGCATGATGTCGCGGCCGAAGTCATCCTCGGCGCCGATCACAATGCGGTCAGGCCGCTTGAAATCGCTGATGGCGGCACCCTCGCGCAGGAACTCGGGGTTCGATACCACGGACACCTGATGGAGCGTGCCGCTTTCGCGGAGTATTCGTTCGACCGCGTCGCCGGTGCCGACGGGAACCGTGGACTTGGTGACCACAACCGCGTCGTTGGCCAGGCTTTCGCCTATTTCTTGAGCCACGGCATAGACGAACGAAAGATCGGCATGCCCATCCCCGCGTCGGGATGGCGTGCCCACAGCGATGAAGATCGCGCCAGCATCCTTGATGCCTTCCGCAAGGTCGGTGGTAAAGGAAAGGCGGCCTGCCTTTACATTGCTGGCCACCAGCGCATCCAGGCCGGGCTCATAGATCGGCATCACGCCTTCGCAAAGAAGGTCGATTTTCGTCTGATCCTTGTCAACGCAGACCACGTTGTGACCGAAATCGGCAAAGCACGCACCGGACACTAGGCCGACATAGCCCGAGCCCACCATTGCAATCTTCATGAAAACCTCATCAGGTCCTAATCCGTTTCGCCCTTAGAGCCGGCTCGGCTTAAGGCCAAGCCTGCCGTCCCGGCTTAAATGGCGTGATAAGCGCGAAACCAGTCTATGAAGCGCGGCACTCCCACCTCGATGGGAATGGATGGTGCATAGTCGGTGTCGCGAGTGAGGGCGGTTATATCAGCATAAGTCGCGGGAACATCCCCCGGTTGCATAGGCAACAGGTTGAGCGTCGCCTTGCGCCTACAGGCATCCTCCAGCACTTCGATCAGACGCATAAGATGTTCACTGCGATTGTTGCCGATGTTGTAAAGCGCATGCGGCTTGGTGCTGCCGCCAGCCTTTTCCTCCCCGTCGTCAGCGGGAGGACGATCAAGGCAGGCCAGCACGCCGCTGACGATATCGTCGATATAAGTGAAATCGCGATACATCTCGCCCTGATTATAGACATCGATCGGACGGTCGGAGAGCATTCGCTCAGCGAATTTCCACATTGCCATATCGGGTCGTCCCCAAGGGCCGTAGACGGTGAAGAACCTGAGACCGGTCAAGGGAATGCGAAACAGGTGCGCGTAAGTCTCGCTCAGCAGCTCGTCGGCTTTTTTGGTGGCGGCGTAGAGCGAGACCGGATGATCGGCGCGGTCCTCCACCGCGAAGGGCAGCTTGGCATTGCCGCCATAGACAGAGCTGGAACTGGCGTAGACCATATGCCTCACGCTGCGCGCCCGTGCGAGTTCAAGCATATTGACATGGCCCGCCAGGTTCGACGCGACGTATGCGTGCGGATTTTCCAGCGAGTAACGAACCCCTGCTTGCGCGCCCAGATGGATTATTGCGCCAAAATCGGCGTCTTTAAGCGCGCCCGTGAGCGCTTCCATTTCGGAAAAGTCGACCTCCTGAAAACGGAACAGATTGCCGTGGCGCGCGGTGATCCGTTCGAGACGCGCGTGCTTGAGCGACACCGCATAGTAATCGTTCATATTGTCGATGCCGATCACGGGCAGCGCGCGCGCCATCAGCGCTTCTGCCACGGCCGCGCCGATAAAGCCGGCCGCGCCGGTTACCAATATCGTGGAAGCATGCCCGCCCATCAGATCTCCAGCCGTCAATATCTCTTGGAGCGGGCCGAATAGCCAGCAATCGTGACCAAACTATAACGTATATTTTAAGCATGGCGGAAGAGGTGATCGGACGTCCGCAACCATTTGCGGAGCGGGGACAGGAGAGAGGGACACATCCCTCCTATCCCCGCTCCGCGTTCCCGCCAACCGCGCAAAGTCGGTAAAAGGCGGGAACGGTCACCTCTGAAAGCCCGGATGGGCAATACACTTCAAGGACGCCGATGCAAAGTCCCTGCTCGGCAAGTGGTGCGCCGTTAACACGGCTCTATGTCATTTTTGGGGCGGAAGGCCGGACCGGTCCGACAGTGCGATCGTTCGAGCTTGCTGCTAGTCGCCCCGGATATCGGTCAGCTTGCGCTCCCACGCCAGGGCGTGTTCGACGATGGTTGGCAGATCGGCGTAGCGTGGCACCCACGGGAGGGTCGCCTTGATCCGGCTGTTGTCGGAAATCAGAGAGTCCGGGTCGCCCGCGCGCCGGCCTTCCATGCGGCGCTTGATCTTCTGGTTAGTTACCCGATCCACAGCATCGAGAACTTCCAGAACCGAGAAACCCCGCCCGTATCCGCAGTTCATCGTCAGCGAGCGTCGCGGCTGCTCGATCAGCGCTTCAAGAGCCAGCACGTGTGCATTGGCAAGGTCAGAGACATGGATGTAATCGCGCACGCCAGTGCCGTCCGGCGTGTCGAAGTCCGTGCCGAAGACCGCCACGTGACTGCGCTTGCCCAGCGCTGCCTCCACGGCGACCTTGATAAGGTGGGTCGCGCCCGCGGTCGACTGGCCTGTGCGGGCCTGCGGGTCCGCGCCGGCGACATTGAAATAACGCAAGGCGCAATAATTGAACGGGTGTGCCTTTGACACGTCTCCCAGCATGATTTCGGTCATCAGCTTGGACATGCCGTAGGGATTGATCGGAGACTTGGGGCTGTCCTCCGTCACTGGAGAGACCTCGGGCACCCCGTAAGTCGCGGCGGTCGAACTGAAAATGAAGTGTGGAACCCCGGCCGTGACCGCGGCGTCGATCAGCGCCCGGCTTTTGGCCGTGTTGTTGTGATAGTATTTGAGCGGATTCTCCACGGATTCGGGAACGATGATGGAGCCGGCGAAATGCATGACCGCCTGCGTTCCCTGTTCGGCGAAGATCTTCGCGAGCAAGTTCGCATCCTCGATATCGCCCTGATAGAGCGGTACGTCCTCAGGAACGGCGAAACGAAAGCCTGTGGTGAGATTGTCGATCACGGCGACCGGCCAGCCGGCGTCCTTGAGCGCGAGCACCGCGTGGCTGCCGATGTAACCGGCGGCGCCGGTAACGAGGACGGGGACTTTGCTTGTCATACGTTCCTGAAATGCTGTTTCCTGGGACAGGCGAAGTGCGGCGCGAGACCGCGCCCTGGGGATAATGACGATTCGTCGTTTTGCCCACCGCGCGCTTTCATTGATTCCCGTGGCAAGGCGATGACGCAAGCGTTATTCCTCTTTGTATTCTAAAAAGAAAATCTCATGGAAGACTGCGCAGCGCCCCTTGGTGCAATGCGACCGGCAGTTCTTTGCGCAAGACATGAACCAGCTCAGAGATTTTCGGCTGGAGATGGCGCCGTTGCGGATAGACCGCCCAGATCGGCTCGTCAGCCGGGTCAAAATCCACGAGTATGGGCGTCAGCCGGCCCTCCACGATGGCTTGTCTGACATAGAAGTCGGGAAGCTGGCACAGGCCCATATCGTCCAGCGCTGCTTCCAACACTGCTGCGCCACTGTTGCAACGCCATCGGCCGTGGGGGCGATATGAGTGTGCTTTGCCGTCGACGTTGAAGCTCCATATGGCCGCGTTCCCGACAAGACAATCATGCTCGTCGAGGTCGGTCAGGTTACGCGGATGGCCGCGTCGCTCAAGATAGGCGGGGCTTGCACAGGTCAACAGCGAGCGGCTGGCGATGCGCGTGCCAATCAGGCGAGAGTCCGGTAGATGGCCGGTACGCACGGCTAGATCGTAACCCTCCGCGACCAGATCGACGACCCGATTGGTCAGATCGATATTGACCTGAAGCCGCGGATAGGAACGGGCAAATCGCCTCAGGATCGGCGCGATGAAACGCTCCCCCATCGCCGTCGAGCAGGTTAACCGCAACTCGCCTTGCGGCTCGCCCTTTTCGTCCATCAGGGCAAACGCCTCTTCCCGTTCCATCACCAGCCGTTGGCAGTGTTCGAGAAACGCCCGGCCGGTATCCGTCAAACGCACTGACCTGGTCGTGCGGTGAAACAATTGCGTCTGGATGCGTGCTTCCAGACGCATGATCGCCCGGCTCATGTGTGTGGTGGAAAGCCCCAACGCTGACGCGCCGCCCCGAAAGCTGCCCGCAGCAGCGACGGCGACAAATTCGTCGATGCCGTTCCACGAGCTCATCGATTATCCCCTCTTTGACATAATGAGTTGCGATTTTCCCACTTTATCACGGTGGCGAGCCGAGGATAGACAGGCGCCGGAAAAAGGGAGCTGCCCATGAAGACCCGCGCCGCCGTCGCGTTCGAAGCCAAGAAGCCGCTGGAAATCGTCGAGGTCGACCTTGAAGGTCCCAAAGCTGGCGAGGTTCTGGTCGAGATTATGGCGACCGGGATATGCCACACCGATGCCTACACGCTTGACGGGCTGGATTCCGAAGGCATCTTTCCCTCGATCCTCGGCCATGAAGGCGCGGGCATCGTGCGCGAAGTGGGGCCTGGCGTTACCAGCGTGAAGCCAGATGACCATGTGATTCCGCTTTACACCCCGGAATGTCGTCAGTGCAAATCGTGCCTTTCCGGCAAGACCAACCTCTGCACGGCAATCCGCGCCACGCAAGGCCAGGGGCTCATGCCGGACGGGACCAGCCGGTTCAGCTACAAGGGGCAGACGATTTTCCATTACATGGGTTGTTCGACCTTTTCGAACTTCACCGTGCTGCCTGAGATCGCTGTTGCAAAAATCCGCGAAGACGCGCCGTTCAAGACCTCTTGCTATATCGGCTGCGGTGTCACTACCGGCGTGGGGGCGGTGGTGAACACGGCCAAAGTGCAAGTGGGCGATAATGTCGTCGTGTTCGGCTTGGGCGGCATTGGTCTCAACGTTATTCAGGGCGCGAAGCTGGCCGGCGCGAACAAGATCATCGGCGTCGACATCAATCCGGACCGTGAGGAGTGGGGCCGCAAGTTCGGCATGACGGACTTCCTCAACACCAGGGGCATGAGCCGCGAGGATATCGTCGCCAAAATCGTGGTGATGACCGATGGCGGCGCGGATTATACCTTCGATGCCACCGGCAATACCGAAGTGATGCGCACGGCCCTTGAAGCGTGCCATCGCGGCTGGGGCACCTCGATCATCATCGGCGTGGCCGAGGCCGGCAAGGAGATCGCCACTCGTCCGTTCCAGCTCGTTACCGGCCGTAACTGGCGCGGCACGGCTTTCGGCGGGGCGAAGGGCCGCACTGACGTGCCCAAGATCGTGGATTGGTACATGCAGGGCAAGATCCAGATCGATCCGATGATTACGCACGTGATGGGGCTAGAAGAGATCAACAAGGGGTTCGACCTGATGCACGCAGGCGAATCGATCCGCAGCGTCGTCGTTTACTGACGCGACGCGCGATTGAGAGGAGAGAGAGAATGGCAGACCCAATTGTTTCCGGTGACGAAGTCTTCTCGCATACCTGCGTTGGCGCAAGCGATCTGGCCGCCTCCACGGCCTTTTACGATGCGGCGTTGGCCCCGCTTGGGGTGAAGAACCTGGGCCCTTTCGGTGACAGCTGCGTTCTTTACGGCAAGGAAAAGCCCGCGTTCCTCGTCCTTAAGCCCGGCAACGGGGAAGCGCCGTCCAGTAATGGCGTGACGATAGGATTTGCCGCGGCCAGTCCGGCGGATGTCGATGCCTTCCATGCGGCCGGCCTTGCTGCGGGCGGCAAGGACGAAGGGGCTGCTGGTCCTCGCGGCCATTTGCCCGGCGCTTATGCCGGCTATCTGCGTGATCCGGCCGGAAACAAGGTCTGCGCTTACACCTTCGTGTGAGGGCGAATGCGGTGATGAAAATGGAACAGGTCAGCACGAACCGGAGCCACGGTGGCGCACAGGGGGTCTATACGCATTCCTCTGTCGTCACCGGAACGCCGATGACGTTCTCAGTCTTCGTGCCCGGTCACGCGCCTGGTGCGAAGCTGCCGGTTCTCTGGTATCTTTCAGGGCTGACCTGCACTCATGCCAATGTTACGGAAAAGGGTGAGTTTCGCGCAGCTTGCGCTGAACATGGCCTGATCCTGGTGGCGCCCGACACCTCTCCGCGCGGCGATGACGTGCCTGACGACGACGCCTATGACTTCGGCAAGGGCGCCGGGTTCTACGTCGATGCCATGCAGACCCCCTGGGCGAAGAATTTCCGGATGCGCACATATATCGAGCAGGAACTTCCCGCGCTGATTGCTCAGAATTTCCCCGTCGATATGCAGCGTCAGGGCATCACCGGCCACTCGATGGGCGGGCATGGAGCGCTGACTATCAGTTTGCGCAACCCCGGTCGCTTCCGTTCGACCAGCGCCTTCTCGCCGATCGTGAGTCCTCTCAATTGCCCCTGGGGCGAAAAGGCGCTGACCGGCTATATCGGCGCCGATCGAACCGCCTGGCGAGAATACGATGCATGCGCCCTGATCGAAGACGGGGCCCGCCTGCCTGATCTATTGGTCGATCAAGGCGATGCGGACGGTTTCCTTGAAGAACAACTCAAGACCCTGTTGTTGGCGGACGCCTGCGAAAGGGCCGGCCAGCCCGCAACGATCCGCATGCACGAGGGTTACGACCACTCCTATTATTTCATTTCCACCTTCATGGCGGAGCACGTGGCCTGGCACGCCGCACGGCTGCGGTAGAGCGGCTCTAGAAACCGCGCGCAGTGCCTTCCCGGCGAGGGTCAGCGCCGCCTTCGTAACCGTCGTTGCGGGCGATCACAGCCTGAATACCTGACTCCTCGCCCCGCGCAGTGGACAGTGGCATGTTCCGCGCGGCGAGGGCCTGCATGATCGGCTGCGGGAACCGGTCCGCGCTGAACTTATCCCCTTTCGCCACCAGATTGGGCAATGCGGCCGCGGCTTGCGGGGCCATCTTCCAGTCGAGCAGGGCGATCAGCGCCTTGAGGTTGTAAGCCTGAATAGAGCTGCCGCCCGGCGATCCTACGGCGGCGAGGAAACGGCCGTTGCGGGTCAGCACGATGGTGGGGGCCATGCTTGAACGGGGACGCTTGCCGGGGGCTGGGGCGTTGGCCGCCGGGACACCGTCCGGGTCAGTGGGCGAAAGCGAGAAATCGGTAAGCTGATTGTTGAGAAAGAAGCCGTCCACCATCCGGCCTGATCCGAAGATGCTTTCCACTGTGGTCGTCATTGACACCACATTGCCTTGCGCATCGACGATCACGAAGTGGCTCGTGCCGCCGGGCTCGATCGTCGAATCGGGTCCGGCGAGAGGAGCGCCTGGCGGCAGGCCGAAGGTTATCGGGCCGGCCTTCTCGCCGATCAGGTTGGCGCGCTGTTGGAGGTACGCTGGGGCCAGCAGACCTTTAAGAGGGACTTTGACGAAACGAGGATCCCCCACGTAGCGATCGCGATCGGCGTAAGCGAGGCGGCTGGCCTGAGCAAATTGGAACCAGGCCGTCGGGTCTGCGGCGCTACGTTTGTCGATATCCGTGTAATTAAGGATTCCAAGCGCCATTTGCAGACCCGGGCCGCCCGAAGGAGCCTGAGGCGTGCATACGATATAAATGCGATACGGCTCGCACAGGGCGGGCCCCGACGTCGGCCGGTACGATGCGAGATCAGCCAAGACCATGGTGCTGGGATGCGGATCTTCATGCAGACGCTTGATGATGTCCTGCGCGATGGGGCCGGTCAGCAGGCCGGAGGCTCCATATCGAGCTATGCGCTGGAGCGTGCGCGCATAATCAGGGTTCTTCAGCCTGTCACCGGCGACGTACGGGGTGCCGTCGGTCTTGGTGAAATAGCGCTTGGCGTCAGGCGCTGAGGGCTGGGGCACTTGTTTGAGTGCGATCATTCCGGCAAGGCGCGGGCTGATGATAAAACCCTCTTCCGCCAACTTCTCCGCCGGCTTGAACAGATCCGCCCAGGGCAGGCGGCCGTGGTCGTGATGCGCCATGTCGAGCATGGCAATCGCCCCCGGCGCTCCGGTGGAGATACCGCCGAGCACTGCCTCGAAAAAGGGTAGAGGTTTGCCGTCATCGCCCAGGAACAGTCGGTTGGTCGCGCCCATCGGCGCTGTTTCCC
This sequence comes from Novosphingobium sp., assembly GCF_036733805.1. GTDB lineage: Bacteria > Pseudomonadota > Alphaproteobacteria > Sphingomonadales > Sphingomonadaceae > Novosphingobium. The sequence goes on from NZ_DAIMZT010000031.1 coordinate 22,400, forward strand.
GGCCGTCATAGGCCGTGACCTTCCGGACTTTCGCATCATAATAGACCATGAAGGCGCCGCCGCCGAGGCCAGAGCTTTGCGGTTCGACGAGGCCCAGTATCGCCTGGATCGCCACCGCGGCGTCAACCGCCGAGCCTCCGGCTTTCAGGACTTCGACACCGACCTGAGTGGCCAGAGGATTCGCGGCTGCGACTATTGCGTGACGGGCATAACCCGATTGCCGCTCGGCACCATCAGCCGCTACGCTCTTTGAATGGGCGGCGGGCGCAGCGCCGTTCGCGATGGTGAAGGCGAGCGCTGCAACGGCGGTAATAAAGGAACGGCGACGCAAAGGGTTACTCCGTTTATTTTGCGTTGCGGTACATAGGGCACGAACCCGCGTTTGCTGCAAGTCTGCGCTAGTCCCGGCGGGCCAGGCGGACATCCTTATCCTGCTGCGGTCTGCGGCCGGTCATGCGTAAATAGAACCGGGAAAAGTATGAAGGGTCGGAAAAGCCCAGGTCTTCGGCTACCTGCACGATGCTGGCGTTAGTGAATCGCAGGAGCCGCCGCGCTTCCAGCGTCAGCCTGGCATGGATGACCTGAACGGGCGTGCAGTCAAGCCTGCGGCGGCAGATCCGGGTGAGAGTCCTGTCGGTCGTTCCCAACATCCGAGCGTACCAGCTCACCGGCCGATGTTCGCGCAAGTGAAGTTCGATCAGATGGCGGAAGCCGGAAAGAAGCTGGGTGTCGGGCGGTGATGTTTCGTCGCGGGGTTCGAGCGGAAGCGATCTTGCAAGCGCTTCGGCCAGGGCAAGGAACAGTGGCTGCGGCGCGCGCCAGTCGGACTGGATTGCCAGCATTTCAGCGCAAAGCCAGGTGATGCGCCCCATATCGTCCGTCGGAATGGGGCCGCTCGCCCCATGGGACAGCATCCGCAACATCGGATCGGCAGCGTCGATACCGCGAGCGGCGAACCCGGCGGAAAGCGTCAGGACATAGCCTGAGGTCTCCGGCGTGAAACGGAAGCCGTGGACGCTGCCGATCGGCACGACCATATGACTCGGAGCGTCAAGTATCCGCACGCGATCATCGCACCGGAATACCACTTGTCCGGTCAATACCAGAAGGACTTGTACGCTATGAAGATGACGATGCGGCGCAATCTCCCAGTCGTACAGCGCGCTTCGGGCCGCTATAGTCTCTATATGCGCGAATTGGGGCGGGGTGTCCGTCAGTTCTTCGCCGTACAGAATGAAGCTGGGGATCGCGTTGAATGACAAAGATCGTGTCCTGAAAGTACCTGAAATATGGCCTCGCCGTCCCTTCCTGCCGGAACCTTTATTTGTCAATCGTTCGCTAATGGTCGCGCAGGTGGAGCGCGCCGGATGAGGAGCAAAAGGCATGCGAACACAAGTGGCGATCATCGGCGCGGGGCCTGCTGGCCTGCTGCTGGGGCACCTCCTCCTGGCGCAGGGCGTCGATTGCGTCGTCATCGAACGCCAGACGCCTGAATATGTGCTGTCGCGTATTCGCGCGGGCGTGCTTGAAGACGTCACCGTAGGATTGATGGAGCAGTTGGGACTGGACGCCCGGATGAAAGCGGAGGGGCTGCCGCACGACGGCTTTAACCTTGCTGACGGAGAGCGCCTGATCCGTATCGACATTGCAGGGCTGACCGGCCGGCATGTTATGGTCTACGGTCAGACCGAACTGACGCGCGATCTGATGGATGCAGCCGCTCCGCGCGGGCTTCAGGTGATCTATGAGGCCACGGATGTGACCCTGCACGAGATCGAGAGCGACAAGCCGAGCGTGACGTACGTCAAGGATGGTGCGCAGCACCGTGTAGAGGCTCGTTTCATCGCTGGCTGCGACGGATTTCACGGGCCTTCGCGCCAGGCTATTCCTGCCTCCGTCGGCCAGGCGTTCGAGCGGGTCTATCCCTTCGGCTGGCTGGGGATTCTGGCGGATGTGCCGCCGTGCAACCATGAACTGATTTACGCTCATCACGAACGGGGCTTTGCGCTGGCTTCGATGCGTTCGCACACTCGCAGCCGTTATTACGTGGATGTGCCGCTGACGGAACGGATTGAGGATTGGAGCGACGATCGCATCTGGGATGAACTGGCGATCCGCCTGGGCCCCGAAGCGGCTGCGCATATCACACGCGGGCCATCCATCGAGAAGTCGATCGCACCGCTGCGTTCCTTCGTGTTCGAGCCAATGCGTCACGGCAGCTTGCTACTGTGCGGGGACGCCGCTCATATCGTCCCTCCCACCGGGGCCAAGGGCTTGAACCTTGCAGCGAGCGATGTTCATTACGCCAGTGAGGCGCTTGTCGCGTGGTTCAAAGCGAACAACAATGACGCCGTCGGGGCTTATTCCCGGAAGGCGCTGGCGCGGGTGTGGAAGTCGGAGCGTTTCAGTTGGTCGCTGACCAAGTTGATGCACCGGTTCCCGGACGATGGGCCGTTCGAGCGTCGCATGCAGCTTGCCGAGTTGGACTACATCGCCTCCAGTGAAGCGGCGCAACGTTCCATAGCTGAGAATTATGTGGGCCTGCCGGTCTGACGAAAGAAAAAGCGTCCCGCGGCCCAGCAAGCCACGGGGCGCATTCGTCAGGTCTGGCTGGCATCCTCAGGCCAGTACAGGCGCATCGGATTGATAACGAGTAACTTCTGTTGCAGCTCCACCGTAGGAGCGATGCGCGGGATCATGTCGACAAGGTGGCCATCATCGGGAATGGCGTCCTGCATGTTGGGGTGCGGCCAGTCAGTGCCCCAAAGCGCTCGATCCTGATAATCTGCGACGAGCGGCGCCACAGCTTTGGCGAAGGCGTTCCACGGGCTTCCCGCAGGATCGAGCCGATCCGGACAGGTGGCCTTGAACCAGATATCATCCCGCGAATCGAGCAGGCGCCGGAAAGCCTTCATATCCACGCCGTCCGGGCCTTGGGCCACATTGGGCCGCCCCATGTGGTCGATCACTAGAGGCACCGGGATCGCATCCATGAACGGGCGCAGGTCCTCCAGGATGTCCGCTTCGAAATAGATCACCACATGCCAGCCTTCGGGCAGGCGCTTTGATACTTCCAGAAACCGGTCTTTGGGCGCATCGTCTACCAGCCGCTTCAGGAAATTGAAGCGGATACCGCGAATGCCGCCTTCGTGCAGCGCATCAAGATCGGCCTCGGAGATCGCGGGATCGACCACTGCGACGCCGCGTGCTTTCCCATCGGATTTCGCGATGGCGTCCAGCGTGGCTGCGTTGTCCGTGCCGTGACAGCTCGCCTGAACGATTACGTTGCGGGAAAAGCCCAAGTGATCGCGGAGGGCAAAGAGCATGTCCGGCCCGGCGTCCTCGGGCAGGTATTTGGCCTTGGCGCTGAACGGGAATTGCGCCATCGGCCCGAACACGTGGCAATGGGCATCCACCGCGCCCGGCGGCGGGGTGTATGTGGGCTTGCTGGGGCTTGTGTGCCAGCTCACGATGCGATCAGTCATCCGTCTATCCTTGCCAGTGCCTTAAGCGAACACCGTGCCGTCCATCAGCTTGCGGGCGGTGCGGAGAAGGGCCGCGCTGATGGCGGCACCGTCATCGTCGGTTTCGAGCACGCAGGACATCTCGCCGGTGGGGTGTTCGACCGAGACCGTCTTGCGAGTGCCCTGGGGTATCTGCGCGACTTCAGTCGCCGGTGAACCCTCTATCAGACAGGCGGTCGCCACCGAGACGGCGCCGAGCACGCCGATCGTCGCGTGAGCGCGGTGAGGGATGAAACTGCGCACGGTAATTGCGCCCCCGTTCCTCGGAGGCGCGACCAGCATCATCTTGGGGACCGACTTCTCACGCACGTCGCCAAGGTTCATCCGTTCGCCCACTGCGAGTCGGATCGCCTCGATCCGGCGCTTCAGCTCGGTATCGGCATCAAGGCTGTCACGGTCTTCATAGCCAGTCGCGCCCAGGTCCGAAGCTTTCATCACCACGCAGGGCATGCCGTTGTCGATCAGCGTCACTGGCACCCCGTTCACCACATCCACGGCATTGCCCGTGGGCAGGAGCGCGCCGCACGAGGAGCCGGCTGTGTCGCGAAACTCGAGCGGGATGGGGGCATGCGTTCCCGGCACGCCGTCAATGGCGGCCTGGCCCGTATAAGTGACCTTTCCGCCCGGCGTTTGCACCGTGGCGACGGCCACTTGGCCGGTATTCTCCATGAATATGGCGACCCGGGTTTCGTCCCCGGTGGCGTCGACCAGGCCGCGCTCAATTGCGAAGGGGCCGATGCCGGCCAGGATGTTGCCGCAGTTCTGCGCGTCAGTCACTATGGCCTGATCGACGAACACCTGCAGGAACAGGTAATCGACGTCGATCCCCTCGCGCTCAGACTCGCTGACCACGGCGACCTTGCTGGTCAGCGGGTCGGCGCCCCCCATGCCATCGATCTGGCGCGGGTCGGGCGAACCCATGACGCGAAGCAGGAAGGCATCGCGCTCGGCGGTGTCGGCGGGCAGATCCTGCTTGAGGAAATAGCCGCCCTTGGACGTGCCGCCGCGCATCCACATACAGCGCGCGCTAAGCTCGTCAGACATATTTGAGCCCCGCCTCGGCCAGGCGTTCGCGCATCTTGTACATGTCAAGGCCGAGCACGCCTGCCGCCAGCTTTTCGCGCTTCTCCGCCTCGTTGGCTTCGCGCGCTTGGGCTTTGGCGAGGACGTCCGCTGCATTCGCGCGCGGGACCACACAGACCCCGTCGTCATCGGCCACGATAACGTCGCCCGGATTTACGGCGGCGTTCGCGCAGACTACCGGCACATTCACCGAGCCGAGCGTGTTCTTGACAGTGCCTTGTGCATAGATCGCCTTGGACCAGACAGGAAAGCCCATCTCGGTCAGGTCGCGTACGTCCCGGACGCCCGCATCTATCACCAGGCCCCGACAACCGCGTGCGATGGCGCTGGTGGCGAGCAGGTCGCCGAAATAGCCATCGTCGCAAGGGCTGGTGGGCGCCAGGAGGAGAATGTCGCCTGGCCTGATCTGTTCGATCGCGACGTGAAGCATCCAGTTGTCACCGGGAGGGGCGCTGATCGTCACCGCCGAACCGGCCACGCGCGCACCGCGATAGATCGGATGCATATAACTGGCGAGTAGCCCGGTCCGTCCCTGCGCCTCATGGACCGTGGCTACGCCGCAGGCGGCCAGGCCATCAATAACGGCGGGATCGGCCCGTTCGATGTTCTGCACGACTATGCCGGCCATATTCTTTCTCCTTTTTCTCCCTTTCGGCACATGGCGGGCCATGAAGGGAGAGGGAAACAGAAAACGATGGCAGGGCCATAGGATTTCGCTAATTCCTGTTCGATGGATGTCTGGGATCTCAACTTGCGCCATCTTCTGGCAGTGGCCAGGATCGTCGAGTTCGGAACGGTCAGCGCTGCGGCCACGGCCGTGAATCTGAGCCAACCCGCTGTCACCCAGGCATTGAGCCGGCTGGAGGGACAGATCGGCATGCCGCTGTTTGATCGCCGCCATGATGGGATGGTCCCGACCGTTGCCGCGCTTTTGCTGGCTCCGCGCATCGATGCGGCGATGGCGCGCATGTCCAGTCCTTATGTCACGATGTCGCGGCTGCGCGCTTTGCTGGCCTTGGCCGACGTCGGTAGTTATGCGGGCGCGAGCCACGTTACCGGCCTTTCGGTTCCCTCCATCCACCGGGCAGTGGCCGACCTGGGCACAGCGATGCGGCGCAAACTGGTCGAGCGGCGAGGTCGCGCCGTCGCGCTTACTGAAGCTGGCGTGCAAGTGGTCAATGCTTTCCGTCTGGCGAAAGTGGAGCTGGAAACGGGCCTGTCCGAAGTCGCCGCGCTGAACGGGCAGGAAACCCGCAGCATCGCCGTTGGGGCAATGCCTTTGTCCCGCGCGCGGATTCTCCCTCGCGCGGTTACACACTTCATCCGCCGTTACCCGATGGTGAAGTTGGGGATCGCCGAGGGCGCGCGCCCGGAACTGGTCGAGCCACTGCGCCACGGCGCGCTCGACATGATGATCGGCGCGCTGCGCGATCCTTTGCTGGAAGAAGACCTCGTGCAGATCCCGCTGTTCGACGATGTTCCTGCCGTGATTGCCAGGGCCGGCCATCCGCTTGCGGGAACCGCGCCTGACCGCCGTGAACTGGCTCGCTATGGGTGGGTGGTGCCGCCGCGCGGCACACCACTTCGCGAGAGCTTCGAGCGTCATTTCGCTGAAGTGGGTATCGAGATGCCGAAAGTGCCGATCGAGTCAGGATCAGTGATGACGCTGCGTGAAATTCTGATCGACAGCGATTTCCTGACACTGCTTTCGCCTGACCAGGTCTCGGTTGAGCTTGAGGCGGGGTGGTTGATACAGCTTGGCGCCCTGCCGCCGGAACTCGGCCGCACCATCGGTCTGACCTGCCGCGCCTCCTGGCGACCTACCGAAGTGCAACGTGCCTTTATCGAGGAACTGGCGGAAGCCAGCGCGGGACTCCCCGGCGCGCTGCATCCGGATTTATCGCCGCTGCTCGGCTGAATAAGGGCGGTTCGTGCGTATCGGCCATCGTGACGGTTAGCGCTGCCTTATACCCTGCGAGGAGTTCCGATTGGCTTTTTCCAATGGCCCGGGGCACAGGGTCAAGTTATGGGAAAGGTCGCACTGATCGGTTTCGGCGAAGCAGGCTCGACGTTCGCTCTCGACGGCGGATGGGGGGCTGGCGCGCGGGCTTTCGATATTCTTTCGGCTCGCACGCAAGCCATGCGGGCAGCGGGAATAACCCCTTGCGCCGACCTGGCCGAAGCGCTGACGGATGCCCCGCTGGTGCTCTCTCTGGTCACGGCCGATGCGGCGCTTGGCGTTGCGCGGGCGGCGGCGGAGCTGATGGCGCCGGGTGCGCTGTTTTGCGACATGAACTCAGTGGCGCCGGAAACCAAACGGTCGGCGGCGCACGCGATAGAGGCGGCGGGCGGCCGCTATGTCGACGTGGCCGTGATGGCGCCGGTCAACCCGCAGAAATTATCGGTCCCGCTGCTTCTTTCCGGGGCGGAAGCGTCCGGCGCGGTGGCGGCGCTGAAGGTTCTGGGTTTCTCGAACGCACGGATCGTCGGCAGGGATGTCGGCCGGGCATCGACTATCAAGATGCTGCGCTCGGTGATGTACAAAGGCGTCGAGGCATTGACCGCCGAATGTCTGATCGCCTGTGAGCGCGCCGGGGTGACGGACGAAGTGCTCGGCAGCTTCGGCAATGATTGGGCGACGAGTGCAGATTACCGGTTTGACCGGATGCTGGTCCATGGCCTGCGCCGCGCGGCGGAATTGCGCGAAGTGTGCAAGGCGCTGGCGGATCTCGGTTTCGAACCATCGATGAGCCGAGGCACTGTGGCCTGGCAGCAGGCATTGGGAGAACTGGCGATCCGGCCGGTGCCGGAAGACCTTGCGGGGAAGCTGCGGGCGGTTGCGAACGCGATGGAAGGGAAGACGAACGCATGACGCTGGTGATCGATTGTCATGGCCATTACACCGTGCTGCCCAAGGCGCACGATGAATGGCGCGAAGCGCAGAAGGCGGCATTCAAGGCCGGCACGCCCGTCCCTCCTTATCCCGAGATTTCCGATGATGAAATCCGTGAAACGATCGAGGCCAATCAGTTGCGCCTTATCAAGGAGCGCGGCGCGGACCTGACGGTCTTTTCCCCCCGCGCATCGGCCATGGCGCACCATGTCGGCGACCAGGCGGTCTCGGAAGAGTGGGCGCGGCGCTGCAATGATCTGGTCTATCGGGTGACGCAGCTTTTTCCCGAGACTTTCGTCGGCGTCTGCATGTTGCCGCAAAGCCCCAGGGCCGATCTCACAGCCTCGGTCAAGGAACTGCGTCGGTGCGTGGAGGAGCTGGGCTTCATCGGCTGCAATCTCAATCCCGATCCGGGCGGCGGCCATTTCGAGCACCCGTCGCTGACTGATGAATACTGGTTCCCGATCTACGAGACGATGTGCGAACTGGACGTGCCGGCGATGATCCACGTCTCGGGTTCTTGCAATCCGGCGATGCACGCGACGGGGGGGTTTTACATCGCGGCCGATACCGTCGCCTTCATGCAGCTTCTGCAAGGAGATCTGTTCTCCCGCTTTCCAGATTTGCGCTTCATCATTCCGCATGGCGGGGGTGCAGTGCCTTTTCATTGGGGGCGCTATCGCGGCTTGGCCGACATGCTGAAGCAGCCGAGCCTGGACACGCATCTGATGAACAACGTGTTCTTCGACACTTGTGTCTATCACCAGCCCGGCATCAACCTGCTGGCCGAGGTGATCGAGACCAAGAACATCCTGTTCGGTTCGGAAATGGTCGGCGCGGTGCGCGGGATCGATCCCACGACCGGGCACTATTTCGACGATACCAAGCGGTACATCGACGCATTGAACATCACCGAGGCGCAACGCCACGCGATCTTTGAGGGCAACGCCCGTCGGGTATTCCCGCGCCTCGATGCCAGGTTGAAGGAGAAGGGGCTGTGAGCGAAACCGCAAGGCCCACGCAGAACATTCACGAATATCTGGCCGAGTTCGACGACATTCCCGGCACCCGGGTCTACACTGCGGCGCGGGCGCGCAAGGGTTATCATCTGAACCAGTTCGCGATGAGCCTGATGAAGCCGGAGAACCGGCAGCGCTGGCAGGCTGATGAACGCGCCTACCTTGACGAATGGCCGATGACCGAGGAGCAGAAGCAGGCCGTGCTCGCACGCGATTACAACCGCATGCTCGATCTTGGCGGCAACATCTATTTCCTGGCCAAGGTATTCTCCACGGACGGCCTCAGCTTCGCAGAGGCAGTTTCGACGATGACCGGCATGACGTTCCCCGAATACCGGGACATGATGCAGAAGGGTGGCCGTTCGCCGGAGGGCAACCGTTCCATAAAGGGGGGTTACTGATATGGCGCGCATTACGGCGGGCGTGGCGACCAGCCATATACCTCTGCTGGGCGTCGCCGTTGACCAGGGCAAGACGCGGGACGATTATTTCGGCCCGATCTTCAAAGGCTATGACTGGACGAAGGAATGGGAAAAGGCTCAAAAGCCGGACGTCGTGATCCTTGTTTATAACGATCACGCTTCCGCCTTCGATATGAAGATCGTGCCCACTTTCGCTATCGGCTGCGCCGAGCATTACAAGCCGGCGGATGAAGGCTGGGGACCGCGTCCGGTGCCTGACATCGAGGGGCATGCCGACTTGGGATGGCATATCGCCCAGAGCCTGATCCTCGATGAATTTGATATGACCATCATCAATGAGATGGACCTTGACCACGGCCTGACCGTGCCTCTTTCACTGATGTTCGGCACGCCTGAGGCGTGGCCGGTCAAGGTCATTCCCGTCGCCGTGAACGTGGTCACATACCCGGTGCCTTCGGGGAACCGCTGCTGGGCGCTGGGCGAGGCGATCAAGCGCGCGGTCGAAACCTATCCCGAGGACCTCAACGTCCAGATCTGGGGTACGGGCGGCATGAGCCATCAACTTCAGGGTGCGCGCGCGGGCCTCATCAACGCGGAGTGGGATAACCGCTTCCTTGACGCTATGATCGGCGATACCGACGCCGCGCGCTGGATTCCGCACATTGAATACCTGCGCGAGACCGGCAGTGAGGGCATCGAGATGGTGATGTGGCTCATCATGCGCGGCGCGCTTGGCAAGGAAACGCGCTGTCTGCACCGTCATTATTACGCAGCCTGCAGCAATACTGCGGTAGGGCATCTGGTGCTCGAACCTGTCCAGCGTGACGCCGAGGAGATTTCATGAGCACGTTCGTCCTGATTCATGGCGCCTGGCACGGCAAATGGTGCTGGCAGAAGGTCGTCCCCCTGCTGTCGGCGGTGGGACACAAGGTGGTCGCGATCGACCTTCCCGGTTTGGGCGACGATCAGACCGCGATCGCGGACGTAACGCTGTCCGGTTACGGGAAGGCCGTGGAGCAGGCAGTGCGGGCGCAGTCGGAGCCGGTCGTGCTGGTCGGGCACAGCATGGGGGGAATGGCCATCACTCAAGCGGCGGAGTACGCGCCTGAACGGATTGCGGCGCTGGTCTACCTCGCGGCGTTCCTGCCCGCGAATGGAGAGCCGCTAGTCCACTGGGCAAGGCAGTGCGAAGGCGCAGAGCTTGTGACGCAGGTGGCCGATGACGGATTGACGGCGACCGTCGACCCCAACGTCGCGCTTCGTGCCTTTTATGCCGATGGCGCACCGGAAACCGCACAGGATGCGATTCGACGGCTCCGTCCGCAAGCCTTGGCGCCTTTCGCCACACCGGTGGAGACCACGCCGGAACGTTTTGGCGCAGTTCCGCGTCACTATATCGAATGCCTGCGGGATCGGGCGCTGCCGGTGGCCGTCCAGCGCCTCATGGTTGCCGCGCAACCGTGCCAGTCGGTGCAGACGCTGGACACCAGCCATTCGCCGTTTCTGTCCGCACCGGAAGACCTGGCGCGGGCGCTGCTGAACATCGCGGCTTGAACGAAGGAACACATCGATGAGAATCGCACTCGCGGGCGCCGGCGCCTTTGGCGAAAAGCACCTTGATGGTTTGAAGAACGTCGAGGGTGTGGAGATCACCTCAGTCATCAGCCGCAGGGCGGAACAGGCGGCGGCTGTCGCCGAGAAGTTCGGCGCCAGGCACAGCTCCACCGAACTTGCCGATGCGCTTGCCCGTGATGATGTCGACGCGGTGATTCTCTGCACGCCGACGCAGATGCATGCTGCACAGGCGATCGCCTGCATGGATGCGGGCAAACATGTGCAAGTGGAAATCCCTCTTTCCGACAGCTGGGCTGATGCGCAGGCGGTGCTGAAGAAGAGCCAGGAAACCGGGCTGGTCTGCATGGTCGGCCATACGCGCCGCTTCAATCCGTCGCACCAGTGGATCCACAATCGGATCACGTCGGGCGAGCTCAACGTCCAGCAGATGGACGTGCAGACATATTTCTTCCGCCGCAAGAACATGAATGCGAAGGGGGAGCCGCGTTCCTGGACCGATCACTTGCTCTGGCACCATGCGGCGCACACGATCGATCTCTTCGCTTACCAGACCGGCAGGATCGTGGCCGCCAATGCGATCCAGGGGCCAAGGCATCCCGAACTTGGCATCGCCTTGGACATGTCGATCCAGCTCAAGGCGGAGACCGGGGCGATCTGCACCCTTTCTCTCTCGTTCAACAACGACGGGCCGCTTGGGACCTTCTTCCGCTACATCGGCGATACCGGCACTTACATCGCGCGCTATGATGACCTTGTGAACGGCCGGGAGGAGCCGATCGATGTTTCGCAGATCGACGTTTCGATGAATGGCATCGAACTGCAAGACCGGGAGTTCGTCGCCGCCATTCGCGAAGGGCGCGAGCCTAATTCCTCAGTCGGGAAGGTGCTTGACTGCTATAGGGTAATCGGTGAACTGGCCGCCAGTCTCGAAGCACAGGACGGCTGGTCTTGATGGAAAAACGGAAACTCGCGGGGCATCTGCTCAACCCGATTGGCCTAGGCTGCATGAACATGGCCTGGGCCTATGGCAGCGTTCCGCCGCGCGAGGATTCCGTGGCGCTGGTACGTCACGCGCTGGATCACGGCTGCGAGCACCTCGATACCGCGAATATCTATGGCAACGGGCTCAGCGAGGAAATCGTGGGCGAAGCGCTGGCCGGGCGCCGTGAAGGGGTGTTCCTGGCGACTAAGACAGGCATCGTCGTCGACGGCCCGCGCCGGGGCGTGGATTGCAGCCCGGAAGCGATCACCGCCTCGTTGGATGCCAGTCTGAAGCGGCTGGGGACCGACCACGTAGAGCTGTTCTATATGCATCGCTTCGATCCGAAGGTGCCGATTGCGGATTCGGTGGGCGCCATGGTCCGTGCGATCGAGGCCGGCAAGATCGGCGGCTACGGCGTTTCCGAATGGTCCGCTGCTCATATCCGCGAAGCGCATGCAGTGCATCCGATGTGGGCGGTGCAAACGGAGTATTCGCTCTGGACCCGCAACGTTGAACTTGGCGTGCTGGAGGCCACGCGCGAGCTCGGCATTGCTCTTGTCGCCTTTTCGCCCGTTGCGCGTGGGGTGCTTGCCGGGGCGGTGACCGACGTTGCGATGTTGGAAGCGGGGGACTTGCGCCGCTCTCAGCCGCGTTTTCTGCCCGAGAACTGGGAAAAGAACCGGGAACTGGTCGAAGCATTCAACGGCCTCGCCCGAGACACCGGCGTCGCTCCGGCGCAATTGGCTTTGGCCTGGGTGCTTTCGCGCGGCGATCATGTTCATGTGATCCCCGGGACTCGCGCGATTGCGCATTGGCGGGAGAATGAGGCCACCGGGAGCCTGGCTATCCAGTCTGACGTGCTGAACCGTGCCGACGCGCTCATCAATCAGCAGACTGTCGCCGGGCACCGCTATCCGGAAAGCATGCGGGGTACGATCGATACGGAGGACTTCCCGGTCTGACGGCGGCCCCGCGTTACAGGGGCGGCGTGGAACCAGATTGCATGATCTAGGATCGCCATGTGCAGGCGGCGGGGGAAGACGGGATCATGGGCCGGATCACGCATCGTGCCCACCCCCGCCGGCGAGCCTGCCTTCCAGCCATTCACGTGTTTGTCGATCGATCAACAGCAACTCCTCCAACGTCTGCTCGATCGCCCGTTTCTGCTTGCGCAAGTCGGTGATCCGTATGCCAACTTTGCTCCGCAGCTGCCGAACCTGTTCGAGGTGTTCGGGGTCCGCGTCGTAGAGATCGAGGAATTCCTTGATTTCGCGGATCGAGAAACCCAGCCGCTTGCCGCGCAGGATCAATTGCATCCGAACGATTTCCCGTCGCGAGTAAACGCGCGTCGTGCCGACCCGTTGTGGGGCAATCAGACCTTTGTCTTCGTAGAAGCGCAAAGCGCGCATGGTCACGCCTAGCTGGGTCGCTGCTTCCTGAATGCCCAGCATCTGTAGAGGATCGCCGGTGGCGGGGCGATTCATGCTCGTTCGGCCGCGCGATCTGCGGTTTCATTCACTGCCGGGACCAGTCCGGCAAGCCGGGCCCCGATGTTCGGAAATGTACCGATCCGTGTGCGCCACGTCATGTACGACCTCTCGTGTTCCGCTCTCAACCCGCGCTTCTCCAGTCACAAGCGCCCCGGATCGCGTCGTCTGGGATGGTTCAGTTCGTAATCCACAATCTGCTTGACGTATAGGGAAGGAGTTGCACCTATGCGGAAGAATTGGGAGTGGCTCCGATGCTGCGCTAGAATGGCCGTGTGGCATCCGCCGATGGAGAGTATGCATGCAAAGCATCGTGATAGCGGGTTATGCCCGTTCCCCGTTCCATCCTGCCGGCAGGGGAGCGCTGGCGCGGGTGCGGCCCGATGACCTTGCGGCGCAAGTGATTCGCGGGCTGATCGGCAGGACCGGTGTTGATCCCGCCGAGGTCGAGGACCTTATCCTGGGCTGTGCATTTCCGGAAGGTGAGCAGGGGCTTAATGTCGCGCGGCTGATCGGTCTCCTCGCGGATCTTCCGATCTCGGTCGGCGGGATGACGGTGAACCGGTTCTGCGGCTCGTCCATGAGCGCCATCCATTATGCTGCGGGGCAGATCGCGGTCGGCGCGGGAGAAGTTTTTATCTGCGGCGGCGTGGAATCGATGAGTCGAGTGCCGATTATGGGTTTCAATCCGTTGCCCAATCCGGAACTGGCGAAGAAAAGCGCCGCCTATATGAGCATGGGTGAGACGGCGGAAAACGTCGCCAGTCAATATGGGATCGGGCGCGTCGAGCAGGAAGCGCTGGCGCTGGAAAGCCAGCTCAGAGCCGCCGCTGCCGGTTCAGACGGTAAATTCACTGACGAGATCGTGCCCGTCGAAACCAGGGCAGGAACGGTGTGTGTGGACGGTACAATTCGCCCCGAAACGACTGCAGAGGGATTAGCCGCGCTTAAGCCTGCATTCGATGCTAACGGGACGGTGACCGCTG
>NZ_DAIMZT010000032.1:0-34895 GCF_036733805.1 Novosphingobium sp.
GCGATGCGCTACTTTTTTGCGCCCAAGAAGACCGTGAACTACCCGTTCGAGAAGATCCCGTATTCGCCGCGCTTCCGCGGCGAGCACGCGCTGCGCCGCTATCCCAATGGCGAAGAGCGCTGCATCGCCTGCAAGCTGTGCGAAGCGATCTGCCCGGCGCAGGCGATCACCATCGAGGCCGCACCGCGTGGGGACGGCTCGCGTCGCACCACGCGCTACGACATCGACATGACGAAGTGCATCTACTGCGGCTTCTGCCAGGAAGCCTGCCCGGTCGATGCCATCGTTGAAGGGCCGAACTTCGAATACGCGACCGAAACGCGAGAGGAACTGCTCTACGACAAGGCCAAACTCTTGGCGAACGGGGACAAGTGGGAGCGGGCGATTGCCGCGAACCTTGAAGCCGATGCGCCGTATCGTTAGGGGCAGCGCCGTGACTCGGGGCTTCCACATTCCGCACTACCTCCCGTTCGCCTCGAGCGAAGTCGAGAGGTCCGGCGCGCGTGTCTCGACTTCGCTCGACACGAACGGAGGAAGGGCAGCATGATCCAAGCAATTGCCTTCTATATCTTCGCGACGCTGACGATCGCCTCGGCCGTATTCGTCATCATGGCGCGCAATCCGGTGCATTCGGTGCTGTGGCTGATCCTGGCGTTCTTCAACGCCGCCGGCCTGATGGTGTTGACCGGGGCCGAGTTCATCGCGATGCTGCTGGTCATCGTTTATGTCGGCGCAGTGGCGGTGCTGTTCCTGTTCGTGGTCATGATGCTCGACATCGACTTCGCCGAACTGCGCGCTGGCTTCATCCGGAATTTCCCGCTCGGGATTCTCGTGGCGCTCGTTCTGTTGGCAGAGATCATCTTCGGTATTTTCGCCAAGAATGCCGGCGCCTTGAAGCTCGGCACGCCTGACGGCACGGCCGCGACGCCAGCGGGCGCCCCTAATATCGAGGCGATCGGCGCAGTGCTTTACGGCAAGTATCTGTTCCTGTTCGAGGCGGCGGGCGTGATCCTGCTGGTCGCGATGATCGGGGCCATCGTGCTGACGCATCGCCAGCGCTCCGACGTGCGCGGGCAGAAGATCAGCAAGCAGATCGCGCGCCGTCCGGAAGAGGCGACCGTCAACGTCAAACCGGAAGTCGGCAAGGGGGTCCAACTGTGATCGGCGTCGAACATTACGTGGTCGTGAGTTCGATTCTATTCGTGCTCGGCGTCCTTGGCATCTTCCTGAACCGCAAGAACGTGATCGTGATCCTCATGGCGATCGAGTTGATCTTGCTTGCGGTGAACATCAACCTCGTGGCTTTCAGCGCCTTTCTGCACGACCTGACGGGGCAGATCTTCGCGATGTTCGTGCTGACGGTGGCGGCCGGCGAGGCGGCAGTGGGGCTTGCAATCCTTGTGATTTACTTCCGTGGCCGCGGCACCATCGCCGTAGACGATGTCAATCGGATGAAGGGATAAAGTCTTGACTATTCTCTTCATCGTCTTCCTGCCGCTTCTGGCAGCGATCATCGCAGGGCTTGGCAACAAGCAATTCGGCAATGTCGCGGCCAAGTCGCTGACGACGGGCGCGCTGTTCATTGCTTGCGCGCTGTCCTGGCTGATCTTCCTGAGCTTCCTCACCGGCACGGCCGAGGTGCATGTCGTGCCTGTGCTTAAGTGGGTCGCTTCTGGGTCGCTAAATTTCGATTGGGCGCTTCGGGTGGATTCGCTCACCGCTGTGATGCTGGTGGTGGTCACTTCAGTCTCGGCGCTCGTGCACCTCTATTCCTGGGGTTACATGAGCGAGGAGCCCGATCAGCCGCGCTTCTTCGCTTACCTTTCGCTCTTCACTTTCGCCATGCTCATGCTGGTGACGGCGGACAACTTGGTGCAGATGTTCTTCGGCTGGGAGGGTGTCGGCCTTGCCTCCTACCTTCTGATCGGTTTCTGGTTCCGCAAGCCCTCGGCAAACGCCGCGGCCATCAAGGCTTTCGTGGTCAACCGCGTGGGCGACCTGGGGTTCATGCTGGGCATCTTCGGCACGTTTCTGGTCTTCGGCACGGTTTCGATACCAGAGATTCTGCACGCCGCACCGAGCATGGCCGGATCGTCCATCGGCTTTCTCGGCCACCGGTTCGATACCATGACGGTACTGTGCATTCTGCTGTTCATTGGCGCCATGGGCAAGTCGGCGCAGCTTGGCCTGCACACATGGCTTCCCGATGCGATGGAAGGTCCAACGCCGGTTTCGGCGCTTATTCACGCGGCAACCATGGTTACCGCCGGTGTGTTCATGGTTTGTCGTCTCTCGCCGATGTTCGAGACGAGCCCGACGGCCATGAATTTCATCGCGTTCATTGGCGCCGCCACCTGCTTCTTTGCCGCGACGATCGGTTGCACGCAGTGGGACATTAAGCGCGTTATCGCTTATTCGACCTGCTCGCAGTTGGGTTATATGTTCTTCGCTGCGGGCGTCGGCGCGTTCGGCGCGGCGATGTTTCATCTCTTCACACACGCTTTCTTCAAGGCCCTGCTGTTCCTCGGCGCCGGCTCGGTGATCCATGCGATGCATCACGAGCAGGATATGCGCTTCTACGGTGGCCTACGTAACCACATCAAGGTCACGTTCTGGACGATGACCGCCGGCACCCTGGCCATTACCGGCGTCGGCATAGCAGGCTTCGCGGGCTTCGCCGGGTTCCACTCGAAGGACGCGATCCTTGAGGCGGCGTTCGGCTCGGGCGGTCAGGTCGGCACTTTCGCCTTCTGGATGGGCATTCTGGCCGCGCTGATGACCAGCTTCTATTCTTGGCGCCTCGTGTTCCTGACCTTCTTTGGCAAGGCGCGCTGGGCAGGCTCCGAACATATCCAACATGCGGTGCACCATCACCATGAGGATACGTCGGACGAGGCGGGCCACGGCAATCATGTCGAGAATCCGGAAGGGACCGCCGGCTACCATCCGCATGAGAGCCCTTGGGTCATGCTGCTGCCGCTGGTGATCCTCTCGCTGGGTGCGGTTTTCGCCGGTTATCTGTTCCAGCACGCCTTTATCAGCGAAGGCACGGGCGAGTTCTGGAAAGGCGCCCTGGTCTTTCACGAGCATCTGCTTCACGCCATGCACGGCGTGCCGGTTTGGGTGAAGTGGGCGCCGTTTACGGTCATGGCCCTCGGCCTGCTGATCGCCTGGTACGGCTATATCCGCAACATCAGCTTCCCGGCGATGGTCGCTGAGCAACTCGGGCCGGTCTACACCTTTGTTTACCGCAAGTGGATGTTTGACGAGTTGTACCATTATGCCTTCGTCGTTCCCGCCTTCTGGTTCGGCAAAGTGTTCTGGAAGGGCGTCGATGTCGGCGTGATCGACCGTTTCGGCCCCGACGGCGCTGCATGGGCTGTCTCGCAAGGGGCGACTTACGCGCGGAAAGTCCAATCGGGCTATCTGTACAGCTATGCGCTTGTCATGCTGCTGGGCCTTGTCGGTGCTGTCAGCTGGGTGATCGTGGGATGATCGCTTCTGCTCAATTCGGTCCGTTCGGTTCATGTGAAGCCGCGAACCGCGCGCGCAACGTGTCTCGATTCCGCTCGACACGAACGGGGATGGAAATGCTCAACATGAAGGGGGACAAGTGATGGGAGGTTTTCCGATCCTTTCCCTGATGCTGCTGGTGCCGCTGCTGGGCGGGATTGCCTGCCTATTCCTCGATGCGAAAGCGGCGCGCACGGTGGCGTTGCTGGCGACGCTGGTGGACCTCGCGCTTGGCATCGTCCTGTGGCTCAATTTCGATATAGGCGGCGCGCAGTGGCAGTTGACCGAGCGGGTGGAACTGTTCTCCGGCTTTTCCTGGGCGCTTGGCATTGACGGTATTGCGTTGCTGTTGATCGAACTTTCGGTCTTTCTTATGCCGATTTGCATTGGCGCGAGCTGGAACTCGATCGAGAAGCGCGTCGGCGAATATATGGCGGCTTTCCTGCTTATGGAAACGCTGATGATCGGCGTGTTCTGCGCGCAGGACATCTTCCTGTTCTATATGTTCTTCGAAGGCGGCCTGATCCCGATGTATTTGATTATCGGTATATGGGGCGGGCACGACCGCATTTATGCGGCTTACAAGTTCTTCCTGTATACGCTGCTGGGCTCGGTGCTGATGCTGGTAGCCATGTTGTGGATGGTCCACACCGCAGGCACCACCAATATCCCGACGCTGATGGCCTACGACTTTGATCCGAAGGTCCAGACCTGGCTGTGGCTGGCTTTCTTCGCCAGCTTCGCGGTGAAGATGCCGATGTGGCCGGTTCATACCTGGCTTCCGGCCGCGCACGTGCAGGCGCCCACCGCGGGCTCGGTGATCCTGGCGGGCGTGCTGCTGAAGATGGGCGGTTACGGCTTCATCCGCTTCTCGCTGCCGATGTTTCCGGATGCCTCCGCCACGTTCGGCCCGCTAATCTGGGGCCTATCCATGGCGGCGGTGGTGATTACGTCGCTGATTGCTCTGGTTCAGCACGATATGAAGAAGCTGATTGCCTATTCTTCGGTCGCGCACATGGCGATCGTGACGATCGGCCTCTTCGCCTTCAACGAGCAGGGCCTGGAAGGCTCGATGATGGTCATGTTGAGCCATGGCCTCGTTTCGGGCGCACTGTTCTTGTCCGTGGGAATCATTTACGATCGGCTGCATACGCGTGAGATCGATCGCTATGGCGGCCTTTCCATCAACATGCCGCGCTATGCGCTATTCTTCATGCTGTTCACGATGGCCTCGGTCGGTCTCCCTGGCACCAGCGGCTTCGTGGGTGAGTTCCTGAGCCTTGCCGGCATTTATCAGGTTTCCACCTGGACTACGCTGGTCTGCGCCACCGGCATCATCCTGGGCGCGGCCTATATGCTTTATCTCTATCGCCGGGTCGCGTTTGGCGACCAGAAGAATGCCGATGCGGCCGCTATGGCGGACCTCGACGTCCGTGAACTGCTGATGGTGGTTCCGCTGGGCCTCGCGGTGTTGTGGATGGGGGTCTATCCCGAAAGTTTCATCGCTCCGATGCGCGCGGATATCGCCGCGCTGGAAGCCCGGATCGCACATGCCGCGCCGGCGGGGGACAGCAAGGTCGCCATGGGCAAGGAAAAGCCTGCGCAGGAAGCATCCGCGCATGAGGGGGCACACTGATGGACTGGTCGCAGTCGCTGCGCCTGATCGCGCCGGAAGAAACGCTGAGCATTGCAGGACTGGTCCTACTCCTGATCGCCGCCTGGGGCGGGGATAAGGCAAGCCGGGTTATCTCCATTCTTGCCGTCGCCGCGCTCGTCGCTGCTGGCCTCCTGGTGGCTCCCGCACTTTGTGACGGCGCGATGGGGCCGGATACTTCGGTCTTCTTCGGTCAGTTCCATGCTGACGCCTTCGCCAGCTTCGCCAAGATCCTGATCTATATCTCGGCCGCCGCTGCTCTGGTGATCGCGCCCGCGTTCTTCGAGCGCTTCAACGCGATGCGCGCCGAATATCCGATTCTTGTGCTTTTTGCGGCGCTCGGCATGGGAATCATGGTATCCGCTGGCGACCTGCTTACGCTTTACATCGGTTTGGAAATGAACTCGCTGGCCGCCTATGTCTTGGCCGCATTCCTGCGGACTGACGGGCGTTCGGCGGAGGCGGGCCTCAAGTATTTCGTGCTGGGCGCGCTGGCTTCGGGCATCCTGCTGTTCGGCATGAGCCTGACGTATGGCTTTACAGGCACCACTTCGTTCACCGGCATAAACGCGGCACTCAGTTCCGGCCTCTCTAACGGCGCGCTGTTCGGCATAGTCTTCATGCTGGCGGGTCTCGCCTTCAAGATCAGCGCGGTGCCGTTCCACATGTGGACGCCCGATGTTTACGAAGGCGCCCCGACCCCGGTGACCATGTTCTTCGCGACGGCGCCGAAAGTCGCCGCACTGGGCCTGACCATGCGCGTGATGCTTCACGCTTTCGGAGATCAGGCCCATGCCTGGCAGCAGATCGTGCTGTTTCTGGCGCTCGCCTCGATCGTGGTCGGCGCGCTGGGCGCGATCGGCCAGGCCAACATCAAAAGGCTGATGGCCTATTCCTCGATCAACAACGTCGGTTTCATCCTTGTGGGTCTTGCCGTGGCAACGCCCGAAGGCGCGTCGGCCATGCTCTTCTATCTGGCGACGTATGTTGCGATGTCGCTCGGCGGCTTCGTTGCGATCCTGATGCTGAAGGACGAAAACGGCGATTACGTGGAAGAGATCGCCAGTCTCGCTGGCCTGTCGCGCACGCGGCCGGCGTTGGCCTTGGGGCTTGCGATGGTCATGTTCAGCCTTGCCGGCCTTCCGCCGCTGTTCGGCTTCTGGGGCAAGTTCCTGGTCTTCCGCGCTGCAGTGGATGGCGGCATGGTGGTGCTTGCCGCGCTGGGTTTCGCAGCGTCAGTGATCGGCGCCTTTTACTACCTGAAGGTTGTAAAGATCATCTATTTTGATGAGCCGGCCGACGTGGTGAAGGGTGAAAGCGACGTGTGGCACAAGCTGATCCTCGTGCTTTCCTGCCTGTTCATTTCGCCGCTTGGCTTCCTGCTGACCCGATGGCTCAGCCATTTGACCGACACCGCGGCGAACGCGCTGTTCCACGCGCTTTGATAGAGGTTGTCGAAGAAACCGCGTCGACCAATGCAGATCTTGTCCGGCGCCTGGGCGCCGGCGAGCCAATACCCGAAGGCTATTGGCTACAGGCGATCCGCCAGAATGCGGGACGGGGGCGGCGCGGACGCGAATGGGTATCGCGGGAAGGCAATCTGACCTGCAGCACAGTGGTGAACCTGCACGCGGGCGATCCGGCAGTTCACACTCTGGCATTCGTGGCAGCGCTGGCGGTGCACGACGTGGTGGCGGAGGAACTGGCTCGGCGGCAGGCAAATCCTTCGGGGCAGGGTTCAGATCAATCTCGACAGGCCGCGAGTGAAGAACGCGTCGTTCTGAAGTGGCCGAACGACGTGTTGATTAATGGCGCCAAAGTCTGCGGCATACTCCTTGAACGGGTGGGTGACCATGTTGTGGCCGGGATCGGGATCAACATCGCGTATGCTCCCGAGGTTGCAGGCCGAGTGACAACCTCGTTGCGCGCCGCCGGAAGCGGTATGGAAGCGCGCGCAGCGCTAGAGGGTCTGGCCGCTCGCTTCTCTATCCGGCTGACGCAGTGGCGCTTTGAAGGACTGCCCGCTATTCTCGGCGAATGGCAGCGGCGCGCTTCGGCCATCGGGCGCCCCTTGCTGGTCATGCTGGACGAAGAAGGCATGCTCGCCGGCGCCTTTGCCGGGCTCGATCCCGATGGTGCTCTGCGCTTGCGTCTCGCTGATGGAACCCTACGTGTCATCTATGCGGGCGATGTCTCGCTGGTCTGAAGGAAAGCTCATGCTGCTCGCCATTGACGCCGGCAATACAAATGTCGTTTTCGCCCTGTTGGATGGACGGACCGTCAGGGGACGTTGGCGCATCGCCACAGATCCACGCCGCACGGGTGACGAATATGCGGTCTGGCTGATGCAACTGCTCGCGATCCGAGGTGTGAAGCCGGATCAGGTCGATCAGATCATCATCTCTACGGTGGTGCCGCGCGCATTGCACAATCTTGAAATCTTGTGCCGCCACTATTTCGACATAGAGCCGCTGGTGGCCGGCGTCGGCAAGGCGGATTACGCCATCGACATCGATGTGGACGAGCCGCGGTCACTGGGTGCGGACCGCGCGGTCAACGCCATCGCCGCTCACACTAAGCATGCGGGCGATCTTATCATTGTCGATTTCGGCACGGCGACCACGTTCGACGTGATCGATTTCCACGGCGCTTACAAAGGCGGCATCATAGCGCCTGGCATCAATCTTTCGCTCGATGCCCTGGTGGGCAACACCGCCAAGCTGCCGCGCATCGCCATAGAAGTGCCCAAGAGCCTGAGCGTGGTGGGCCGCAATACCGAGGATCAGATGTTGATCGGCGTATTTTGGGGCTATGTGGCGATGATGGAGGGTCTGATTGCCCGGTTGCGCGCCGAAATCGGGCGTCCGGCCAAAGTGATCGCGACCGGCGGTCTGGCGGTGCTGTTCGACGAAGCCACTCAGATATTCGATGCTGTCGATCCCGATCTTACTATCGATGGCCTTGCCATCCTGGCGGAAAGGGCTGCTTCCAAGTGATTCCGGGTAACGAACTGGTTTTCTGCGCGCTTGGCGGTTCCGGCGAGATTGGCATGAATGTCAATCTCTACGGCTGCCAGGGCAAGTGGCTGATGGTCGATCTTGGCATGACCTTCGGGATGAACGAATACCCCGGCGTCGATCTGGTCTTCGCGGATCTGGAATTTATTGAGAATGAGCGCGAGAACTTGCTTGGTATCGTGCTGACGCACGCGCACGAGGATCACATCGGTGCGGTTCCTTATTTCGCCCAGGACTTGGGCGTGCCGCTTTATGCCACTCCATTTACTGCGAAGCTGGTAGCGGCCAAGCTGGAAGAAGCGGGGATACTCGACGATATCGAACTGATCGTGATCGATGATCTGGAGTCCTTCCATATCGGTCCGTTCGGCGTCCGTTACGTGCCGCTGGCGCACTCGATCGCCGAGGGTAATGCGCTGCTGATCGAAACGCCTTATGGCCGCATCTTTCACACCGGTGACTGGAAGCTGGATGACGAGCCGCAGATCGGCACCCCGGCCACCGCTGATGAGCTAACAGCGATCGGTGATGAAGGCGTGCTGGCGCTGGTTTGCGATTCCACCAATGTCTTCAATGAGAATGCCTCCGGCTCGGAAGGGGAGGTCTATCGGGGTTTGCTGAAGGAAGTGCGGCGGCATAAGGGGCGGCGCGTCCTGGTGACGACCTTTGCCTCCAACGTCGCCCGGCTGCAGACGCTGGGCGACGTCGCGCGCAAAACCGGGCGCAAGCTTTGCGTTGCAGGTCGGTCGCTCGATCGGATCATCCGGACCGGACAGGCGTGCGGATATCTCAAGGACTTGCCCGAACTGGTCGATGTCGACGAGGCGATGGACCTGCCACGCGATGAGGTGCTGATTATCGCAACGGGAGGGCAGGGCGAACCACGGGCTGCGCTGGCGCGCATCGCTGAGGGAACGCATCCGATCAAGCTGGAAAAGGGCGACGTCGTGCTCTTCTCCAGCCGCCAGATCCCCGGTAACGAGATACCCATCGGCCGTATTCAGAACCGCCTTGCCGAAGCGGGCGTGCTGATTGTTACCGATCGCCAAAGCATGATTCACGTTTCCGGCCATCCGGGGAGGCCGGAACTGGAGGCGCTTTATGGTTGGTTGCGCCCGCGCATTCTGGTGCCGGTGCATGGAGAGATCCGGCACATGCAGGAACAGGCGCGGCTCGGCCTGTCTTGCGGCATTCCCAAGGCATTGTTCCAGAAGAACGGCGATCTCGTGAGGCTTGCGCCGGATCACCCCGGCAAGTTCGGCGAAGTGCGGGCGGGGCGGCTCGTGCTGGACGGCGACATCATCGCACCTGCCGATGGGGAGGCGATGGCGATGCGTCGGCGCATCGCTTACAACGGCGTCGTCTCCGTGGCGGTCGACCGCAAGGGCCACGTAGAGATCGGAGCGCTTGGCTTGCCGTTGGATGAAGATTACGCCCAATTCGTCGACGAAGCTCGGCGCGACGTGGTCGAAGCGCTAGGCAAAGCAAAGAAGGCTGACCGCGATGCGCGCGTGGAGGCCGCGCGCCTTGCCGCGCGGCGGGCGGCGTTGCGCTGGTCGGGCAAGAAACCGCAGGTGCAGGTCCTGCTATTGGAAGACTGACGGCATGGCGATGCATTGGTATTCGCTTCTTGCGATTTATGCTCTCTTCTGGGTCCTAAGCGCCTTTCTGGTCATGCCTTTCGGGTTACGCACGCCCGATGAAGTAGAGGGTCATGAGATCGGGAAAGGTCACGCCACCAGTGCTCCGGTGAATTTCAGACCGAAACGGGTCGCCCTGCGCGCTACCCTGCTCGCGATCGTGCTTTGCGGCGGCTATTACGAGAATTACGTCCACCAGTGGATCACACTCGATGATCTGAATTTTTTCGGTAAGCCGCCGGTGAAAGACCTGGGATATTGAACGCAATGCAGCGTGCCAAAGCTGCAGCACGATTGCCGTCGACAGGGGCGATGTCGAGTAATTCCCGATCCAATGAACGAAAAAGGGGCGCAGGACTTTGTCGTCCCGCGCCCCTCCTGCATTCTCCCGAGGGAGAACCCGTATCCGTCAGGCGCCTTGCGGTGCGGCTCCGCCGGAAAGGCGTTTGCCGGCCTTGGGGATCGAGGAGCCTGAAACCGGTCGCAGCGTTGTCGGGCGCGGATCGCTTGGCCGGTCTATTCCGCCGGTTTCGAGCAATTGCTTGATCTCGTCGCCTGAAAGCGTTTCGTATTCCAGCAAAGCCTTGGCCAGGGCATGCAAGGCTTCGTTTTTTTCGTTAAGAATCTGTGTGGCGCGGGCATGGGCGTTATCCACCAGGATGCGGATCTCGCTGTCGATCACTTTATTGGTTTCGTCCGAGGACATCAGCCGCTGAGAGCCACCCATGCCGAGGTAGCCTTCATGCTGCTCTTCATATTGCAGCGGGCCAAGCTTGTCCGACATGCCCCACTTGGTGACCATGTTGCGCGCAAGGCCGGTGGCATACTGAATGTCTGATGAGGCGCCCGAAGAGACCTTGTCGTAGCCAAAGATGATCTCTTCCGCCACGCGGCCGCCCATCGCCACTGAAAGGTTAGCCAGCATCTTGTCGCGGTGATAGGAGTAGCTATCGCGTTCCGGCAGGCGCATGACCATGCCCAGCGCTCGTCCGCGCGGAATGATCGTGGCCTTATGGATCGGGTCCGATGCGGCTTCGTTCAGACTGACGATGGCGTGTCCCGCCTCATGATAGGCGGTCATCTTCTTTTCATCGTCAGTCATGACCATCGAGCGCCGCTCAGCGCCCATCATGACCTTGTCCTTGGCGTCTTCAAATTCCTGCATCGCCACCAGGCGCTTGTTGCGCCGGGCGGCGAGCAAGGCGGCTTCGTTGACAAGGTTGGCCAGGTCTGCGCCTGAGAAGCCGGGGGTGCCGCGTGCGATCACGCGGGGATTGACGTCAGGGGCGAGCGGCACTTTCTTCATGTGCACGGCCAGAATCTTTTCGCGCCCGTCGATGTCAGGCACCGGCACCACCACTTGCCGGTCGAATCGGCCGGGACGCAGCAGCGCCGGATCAAGCACATCAGGCCGGTTGGTCGCGGCGATGATGATGATGCCTTCGTTTGCCTCGAAGCCGTCCATTTCGACCAGAAGCTGGTTCAGCGTCTGTTCGCGCTCGTCATTCGAATTGCCAAGGCCATGACCGCGATGGCGGCCGACCGCATCGATCTCGTCAATGAAGACGATGCAGGGTGCGTTTTTCTTGGCCTGCTCGAACATGTCGCGCACACGGCTGGCGCCGACGCCGACGAACATCTCGACGAAGTCGGAACCGGAGATGGTGAAGAACGGCACGCCCGCTTCTCCCGCGATCGCGCGGGCGAGCAGGGTCTTGCCGGTGCCGGGCGAGCCGACCAGCAAGGCGCCCTTGGGAATCTGGCCGCCCAGTTTGGAGAAGCGTGACGGATCGCGCAGGAACTCCACGATCTCCTCCAACTCCTCCCGCGCTTCGTCAATGCCGGCAACGTCATCGAAAGTGACACGGCCAGAGCGTTCGGTAAGCAGTTTGGCCTTGGACTTGCCAAAGCCCATCGCACCGGATCCGCCGCCCTTCTGCACCTGGCGAAGAGCAAAGAACGCAATGCCGACGATCAGCAGGAAGGGCAGAGTCTGCGCCAGAATATAAACGAGAAGGCTGCCCTGCTCGGCCTGCTTCCCTGAATATTTGACGCCGTTGTCCTGCAGCAACTGGGTGAGCGTGGTGTCGTTCGGCACCGGCACCGTTGCAAAGCTGTCTCCATTCTTGAGCTTGCCGTCGATCCGCTCTTCACTGATTTCCACGGAGGCGACGCTGCCTTCGGCAACTTTCCCGCGGAAATCGGAATAGGGAATCATCGGGCCACTCTCGCCCCGCGCACCGAACATGGAGACGACCATGAGAAGCGCAAGGAAGATGCCGCCCCATACGAGCAGGCTCTTGATCCAGGGATTACCACTGGGTTGGTCGTCGTTCATTACGGGGAGCCGTCCTTTCTCGCGACAATGTAGGCGCACTTAGCTGAATCTCAAGTTAGCGAAGGCATAGAGGCCCACCATTTCGACGGACCGTGGCCACCGGGTCGCCTGTTCGGCCCGAAAAGGGCCGCGGCGCAGCGACCCCTCAGTTCGACAAAGTACATCCGTCGCGTGCAACTCGCGAAGTGCGCGGCTATCGGATCGTAGACGCAAGCCTACCGGAGCAGGACCGCGATGAAGACAAAAGGCCGTATCCATCCCGTCTATGCCGAGATGGAGCGCACCGTTTTCGACCGCATGTCAGCCCTGGCGCGTGAGCATGGCGCGATCAACCTGGGGCAGGGCTTTCCCGACGCGCCAGGCCCGACGCCGGTGCTGGAGGCGGCCGTTCGAGCCTTGCGCGAGAAATCCAGTCAGTATCCGCCGGGCGCTGGCCTCCCGGAATTGCGGGAGGCGCTATGCGGATATTACGCAAGGCGACAGGAGCTTCGCCTGGAGCCCGACCATGTGATCGTTACCTCAGGCGCGACGGAGGCGCTGGCCTGTGCTGTCCTTGCACTGGTGCAGCCAGGGGACGAGGTCGTCCTGTTCCAGCCCGCTTACGATGCTTATGCGCCTATGGTGCGCCGGGCTGGGGGGGTGCCGGTCTCGGTCATGCTGCAACCGCCGCGCTTCGCCTATGACGCGGAGGCTCTTGAGCGCGCGATTTCCCCCCGAACCCGGCTGCTGATGCTGAACGATCCGCTCAATCCAGCAGGAACGGTCGCAAGCGAGGTGGAGCTTGCGACGATCGCCTGCGCCTGCGTGAAGCATGATCTAATCGCGATTTGCGACGAAGTTTGGGAGGAGGTGCGTTTCGACACTGCAGTTCATCGTTCGCTGATAAGCTTCGATGGCATGGCGGAGCGGACGGTCAAGATCGGCTCGGCCGGCAAGATCTTTGGCATCACGGGCTGGAAAATCGGCTGGATGATCGCGCAAGGCGAGCTGGCAATGGCAGTCTCGCGCGCGCATCAGTTCCTCACTTACTCCAGCGCGCCGCCGCTGCAATGGGCCGTGGCCGAGGGCTTGGCGATGCCCTCAGCCATGCTGGAGGAACAGCGGTCAGGATGGGCCAGGTCACGTGCGCGATTGAAGGAGGCCCTGCAGGCGGAAGATTTTGCCGTGCTGCCGAACACCGCGACATGGTTTCTCTGCGTCGACCTTTCTGCTTCCGGCATCACGCTGACCGACCGGCAATTCGCAACCCGTGCCGTAGCTGAGGCGGGCGTGGCGACGATCCCGGTTTCCGCGCTTTACGAGGGAGAAGGAAGGCCAGAGCATATTATCAGGCTGTGTTTTACCAAGCCCGAGAATGTTCTGGATGATGCGGCACGCCGATTGGCGCGGTGGCGGCGGCAGTTGCGGTGAGAGGGTTGTTTAACCGATATTAGCCGCGCCCACGAACCGGTCGCGCCGGGTTTCCGCAGCGCGGCGCGTGCTGCGGGCTTTCAGCAGGTCCTGGCGCGAGACAATGCCGATCACCTGCCGGGTAACCGGATCGATGATCGGCACGCGCCCGATGCCGGTCTCCACGATGAGGTCCGCCACTTCGCCGATCAGCGTCTGCGGATAAGCGAAGGGCTGTGAAGAGTCGGACAGGCTTTCGGCGAGCGTCGCGTTGTCGGCGATCTGTATGCCCTGCCAGCGAAGCGCATCGCTGCGGGAGACCAGGCCCAGCAGGCGCCCTTCATGATCGATCACCGGATAACTGCGATGCCGCGCGCCGGCGTGGAAAAATGCCAGCGCCTCGTTGACCGGCATGTCGCCGGTCAGCGTGGCCGGCTTGCGCGTCATGATCTCTTCCGCCTGGATCAGGTCCAGCGCGTCGACTGTATATTCCTGCAGGATGTGCCGCCCGCGTCTTGCGATCTTTTCAGTCAGGATAGAGCGCCGCATGACCAGCACGCTTACGCCATAGGACGCGGCCGCCGCAGCTATAGTGAAGGGCAGTGTTTCGAAGCGGCCGGTCAACTCCACTGCAAACAGCGCCCCCGTCATGGGTGCGCGCATTGCGCCGCTCATGATGCCGGCCATCCCGATCATGGCCCAGAAACCGGTGCCGCCGGGCAGGACGTGACCAATCAGACAGCCTGCCGCACCCCCCAGGATCAGCAGCGGCGCCAACACGCCGCCTGATGTGCCCGAACCAAGCGCCACCAGCCAGACCACAGCCTTGACGACCAGCAGCGCCAACACCACGCGCAGTGTCAGCGACCCATCAAGCAATGCCTGAATGCTGGCGTAACCCGCGCCCAGAACATGCGCGTCGATAAGGCCCCCGATTCCCACGACGACGGCGCCTAACGCCGGCCACCACATCCAATGGAGGGGAAGGCGGTGGAACAAGTCCTCGATGCGATAAAGGGCGGTGGACAGCAGCGCCGCTTCCAAACCAGTGAGCAGGCCGATGCCCAATGCGGGTCCGGCAGGCCAGAGCCCCCCCGGATCCGCGGTGGCGAAAGGAAACATCGGTCCAGCGCCGATAATGATCGGCCGCCAAGCCCAGGAAACCAATACGGCCGTGACCACTGGAACGAAGCTGCGGGGCTTCCATTCGAACAGAAGAACCTCGATCGCCAGCAGAATGGCGGCGAGAGGGGTATTGAATATCGCGGTCATTCCAGCCGCGGCGCCCGCGACCAGCAGCGTTTTGCGCTCGGCCGCACTGAGGTGAAAGCACTGTGCGAAGAGCGACCCGACCGCGCCGCCCGTCATGATAATTGGTCCTTCGGCTCCGAAGGGGCCGCCGCTGCCAATCGAAATCGCCGAGGATATCGGCTTCAGCACGGCGACTTTCAACGACAGCCGGCTCTCGCCGTAAAGGATCGCCTCTATCGCTTCGGGAATGCCGTGACCGCGAATCTTATCCGAACCGAAGCGGGCCATCAGGCCGACTATCAGGCTGCCGATCACCGGAATGACCAGCGTACCGAGACCAAGCGCGGCGTCCGTGATCTGGGCGGGGGCGGCCGAAAGACGACCGAACCAGAACAGATTGGTTGCGATCGCGATCAGGCGGACCAGCACCCAGGCCCCGATCGCCCCGCCGGTGCCCACGACCAGGGCCATTATCGCCAGCAGCACCATGCGCCAATCGGCGCTGTGATCGGCGAGACGGTGGCTTCTGACAGTCGGCACGGGCATAGCGGCATCTTGCTCCTGTTGGATGACGCCTAATATGTCGTATCACGATATTTCTCAATCCCGGATCGGCTGATGATAGAAACACCGGCTCCATTGGACGACGGCGACTATGCCGCGCTCGCCGATTTCCGCGCGGCGCTGCGGGGCTTCCTTGCGTTCAGCGAGGCACGAGCGGGAGAAGTCGGTCTCGCGCCGCAGCAGCATCAGGCGCTGCTGGCGATCCGCGGCGCGCCGGCGGGGCAGGCTACTATCGGCTATCTGGCGGAACGGTTGATTCTGAAACCGCATAGCGCTTCGGAACTGGTCAGTCGGCTTGAAGCACTGGATCTGATCGAGAGGCGGACGGCTGAGGGCGACCGGCGGCGCACGTTGCTGATGCTGACGGGCCGAGCGAAAGTTCTGCTGGCCGAGTTGTCAGCCACCCATCGCGAGGAGATCCGCCGCCTCAAGCCACTTCTGCTGGATCTTCTCGACCGGTTCGGCTGAGCGAGAATAGAACCTGCTGGCCAAGTTGGTGAAGCGGTCAGGCGTTCAGGCCGCCGTTCACGCTGATGATTTGGCCGGTGATTTTTGCCGCGTCATCGCTGCAGAGAAATAGCGTAAGCGGGGCGATGTCGTCCGCCGTGGGCAGGCCCAGGCCCGCCCCTCTCGCGGCTTCGGCCAAACGTTCGGCGCCCATGCGGCGGGCGCTTTCGCTGCCTTCGACATAGCTGGAGGAGATGGCGTGAGCGCGGATGCCATCGCGGGCCGCCTCGATCGCGAAATTGCGGATGAAGCCGACCGTGCCTGCCCGTGCCGCGCCGATCAGGGTCTGGCGGGGTGCGGCGTAAATGCCCGCGTCGGAAACGAAGGCGATCAACGTGCCGCCCTGCTGCGAGAGAAAGTTATAAGCGGCATGGGCGAGCCTTTCGACCCAGCCGACCGAGACATTGAGGAAGTCTCCGAAGGTTTCCGGCGAGGTTTCCGGAAACAGGCCGGTGATGCCCAGTGGCCCCGTGGCGGTGCAGTCGACCACCGCGTCGATCCGGCCGAATTGCTCGGCCACTTCGGCCACGAGCGTTTCGGCGGTGTCTTCCTCCCAGATATCGCCAAGGAAGCCGTCGATCGATCCGAGATAGGAAAGGCCGGTGACCAAGGCGTCCACTTTCTCATGCGTGCGTCCGTGAAGCGCGACCTTCCACCCGTGCGATAGCGCCATCCGCGCGATAGCGCTGCCGATTGAGCCTGACCCTCCGGCGATCAGCAGGACTTTCTGGTCTGTCACATGCGCCTCCGGGGCCGGGTCATTCAGGTCATCCTCTCCGCCCGTCATAAACGGATATTATCGTTCCATGTTCATCGGGAAAGATGTCAATCGGTCTCGAACGCAGCGCGCAGATCGTCAGGCGCAAGGTCGGAGAACTTGGTGATCCGCGCCTCGAACTTCAGGCGCACCTTGCCGGTCGCGCCGTGGCGCTGCTTGGCGATGATGAGTTCTGAGAGGCCGGTAATCTGTTCCATCTTCTCGCGCCAGGCATCGAATTTGGCGTGGACGTCGGCAGGATCGGTCTCGGTTGGATATTTCGGCTCGGTCGCCCGGTGGTAATAATCCTCGCGGAACACGAACCAGACCATGTCGGCGTCCTGCTCGATCGAGCCGGATTCGCGCAAGTCCGAAAGCATGGGGCGCTTGTCGTCGCGCTGCTCGACCGCGCGGCTAAGCTGTGAAAGCGCGATCACCGGCACGTGAAGTTCCTTGGCCAGGGTCTTCAGACCGCGGGAGATTTCCGAAATCTCGTTGACCCGGTTGTCCTGCGCCCGACCCGATCCCTGCAGGAGCTGAAGATAATCGATGACGATCAGGCCGATGTCGTGTCGCCGCTTCAAGCGGCGCGCCCGGGTTCGCAGAGCGGCGATCGAAAGGCCGGGCGTGTCGTCGATATAGAGCGGCAGCTCAGCCAGGCGCTGGCTGGCGAACGAAAGCTGCTGGAAATCTTCCCGGCTGATCTTGCCCATGCGCAGTGCTTCGGAACTGATTCCCGACTGCTCGGCAAGGATGCGGGTGGCCAACTGATCGGCGCTCATTTCCAGACTGAAGAAGGCGGTTGCCGCGCCTACCGACTTCTCGGCGGTGATGCCGTCCGCAAGGTCGCGCTGCAGTCTATCGGCGGCATTGAAGGCGATATTGGTGGCAAGCGAGGTCTTGCCCATGCCGGGACGGCCAGCGAGAATGATAAGGTCGGAATCGTGCAGGCCGCCGATCTTCTCGTTCACGGAGGTAAGGCCGGTGGTTTTGCCGGAGATGTGGCCGCCGGAATTGAACGCCTTCTCGATCGCCTGGATCGCGGTGCGGGTGGCGACCCCGAAGCTCTGCGCTTCATTGGCGGTCGCGGCGCCTTCCGCCACTTTGTAAAGGGCTGCTTCGGCCAGTTCGATCTGCTCCATCGGTTCGACCGATTCGGAGGTATCCATGGCGCCTTCGACCAGGCCCCGCCCGACGGAAATCAGCTCGCGCAGCAGGGCAAGGTCATAGATCTGTTCGGCCAGTTCACGTGGTGCAAGCAGGCCCTGCCCGTCGGCTGTGAGGCGAGCGAGGTAGGAAACGCCGCCCAGGGCCTTCAACGCCTCGTCAGCTTCGAAATAGGGACGCAGGGTCACCGGCGTGACCACCGCCTTACGATCGAGCAGGCCCAGAAGCCGCTCGTATATCCGCGTATGCACCGGCTCAAAGAAGTGCCGCGGCGCCAGCGGCGTTTGCAATTCCTCTATCACACGGTTGTCGATCAGGACCGCGCCCAGAAACGCGGCCTCCGCCTCAACGTTGGAAGGTAGCGCGCGCGCTTCTGGCTCGGTAATTTTTACGAGAAGGGTTTCCTGGACCATAAGCGCGGCACCATGCTCTCGCACGATGATCGCAGCAAGCGCGGACAATCTCCATTTTAATCCACAGCCTGTGGAGTATCCGGCCGGGCTTGCCCGCACATGCAGCGAGCGCGTAAAGGCGGTGCGCATCATGGCGGATCCGCGCATCACTCACATCGAACTCGACGAGGCGACCATCCTTTGGCGCAACGCCGATATCGAGCAGGAACGACGCATTGCCATTTTCGATCTGATCGAAGACAACGTATTCAAGCCTATACGCACTTTCGCGGCGGGGCAGCAGGGGCCATATCGCCTGAAGCTTTCCGTGCGCGACGGCCGTCTAGCGCTTGAGATCGATGACGAAGGCGGCCAACCGCTGGAGACGTTGGTGCTGGGGCTCGCCCGCTTCCGCCGCCCTATCCGGGAATACTTCGCGATCTGCGAAAGCTATTACCAGGCGATTCGCAAGGCGACCCCCCAGGAGATCGAAACCATCGACATGGCACGGCGCGGCATTCACAACGAAGCGGCGGAGCTTTTGCTGGAACGGCTGGAGGGCAAGGTCGAAACGGACTTCCCCACCGCCCGGCGGCTGTTTACGCTGATCTGCGTGCTGCACATCCGGGGCTGAGGAGGGGCGATTGGCGGCTCGGGGCGGAAAGAAAGGCGGTGGGACCGCGAAGCTGCGTCGCGTTGCCAAGCTGCGTCTGCTGGCGGGGATGCTGCTCGTAGTGATAATAGCTGGCGCCTGGGCTTGGTGGCACCTTCACCACTGGCGCCCCGACCGGAGCGCTTACCCGGTGCAGGGGGTGGAGATCGGCGCCGATGACGGTGACGTGAACTGGAAATCGCTGAAGGCGATCGGTGTGGACTTCGCCTATGTCGATGCCAGCGCCAGCGCTTTTGCGCGCGATCCGGGTTTTGTCACGAACTTCGAAGCGGCCAAGGCGGCGGGTCTGCAGGTGGGGGCCGTGCATCGTTACGACCCGTGCCAGCCAGCGGAAAAACAGGCAGCGAACTTCGTGACCACGGTGCCTCGTGATCCCGCCCTGCTGCCGTCTGCGGTAGAATTGGACATGCTGGCGGACCAATGCCCGGTGCGCGTGAGCGACGCCAGGGTGGAAAGCGAATTGATGACCTTTCTCAACCAGGTGGAAACGCATACGGGCAAGGCGGTGATCCTCAAGGTCACATCTCGCTTCCAGGCCCGTTATGCGATTGCCAACAAGCTGGACCGCAACCTCTGGTTGGTTCGCGATCGACTGCTTCCCGATTACGCCGGGCGGCCCTGGGCCTTGTGGACAGCCAATACTGATCTGGCGAACGAGATTGTGCAGGGCGGATTGCGTTGGGTGGTGGCGCAGCCATGACGACTAGGCGGGAAGACCTGATCGCCGCCGCGCGCGTTGCCGCCGCGGGCGCTTATGCGCCGTACTCCGGATTTCACGTCGGCGCGGCGCTGCTGATGAGCGACGGTTCCATGGTTACGGGCGCGAATGTTGAGAACGCCAGCTATGGCCTTTCCCTATGCGCCGAGACGGTGGCTGTGGCCCGCATCCTTTCGACGGCCGAACGTGGCGCATTGGAGGCTATGGCCGTCTCTGGCGGTGAACCTGGCGCACCGGGGCAGGGGCCGACCGTAACCCCGTGCGGCCGCTGCCGGCAGGTTCTCGTCGAATTGGCGCAATTGAGCGGTACGGACCCGCTTATCTGGTGCGACGGCAAGGATGGTGTACTGGAGGTGCGCCTTTCGGAACTGCTCCCACATGCGTTCGGGCCGGCGAACCTGACCTGAAAACTGCGGGCATCGGTGCGGTGCATCGCTGGGTGATATCCCCCCATCGCAAAATAATAGTCAATCTATACAGTTGAGAATAGGAAAGGCGGGTCGGGACGTAGACCGAGTCGACCGGCGGAACCCAGAAATTGGAGCTTCCTATGGCAACTTATCGCTATCCGCATGCGCGGGACCACGAACCGTTGGTCCTGCTGGTGCCCGGAAATCCTGTAACGGAAGGGCACTGGATGAACCGCTGGCTCGCCTGGAGCGAGCATTGCCGCGTTATCGAACTGGGGCTTTGGGACGAGCCGCATCGCAACACCTGGGTCAACAAGCTGAACCTGGCGATCCGCCGCGCCGATCGGCCGGTCGTGGTTGTTACTGACGACATCGCCGCTCTGGTGCTCGCGTGGTGGGTTGAATTTGAAGCAATCAGTCAGGAAAGTCCGGTGTTGGGGGCGCTGATCGTCAATCCGCCGAACGTCGATCTGCCTGGCGCCGACGAACGCCTTGCGCGTTTCGGGGCGGTTCCTCGCCAGGAGTTACCGTTCACGTCATTCCTGGTGAGCGATCTTGAAGGCTCGGTCGCGCATCAGCGGGCGTTGATGCGGTTGGCTCACGATTGGGGCTCTTGCCCGGTCTGCGACGATACGCATGGCGATTGGAGTGCAGGGTGGATGCTCTTACAATCAGTGTTCGACCTCCGTCCCGCAGGGCCGCTCACGCGGCTTCGCATTCCGGACGGGCCTTCCGGATTGCACCAAGCGCTGCGCCAGTGGGTGCTTTGACGCTATGCAGGGTCGCGGTCCACCAACCATTCCAGCAGAGCGCCCAGGCAGTCACGCCCCAGTTGCTTTGAGCGCTCCGGGCTCCATCCCTGGCGTTGATTGGGGGCCGGATCGTGATCCTTGAACGGCATTTCCAGAGTCATCGCTACGCATCCGAAGCGCTCAGCAAGCTGGTTGGTGGACATTGAGAGGTTGGCCTTGCCCGGCCGCGTTATGGGGTAGCCGATCGCTGTCTGAAAATCCGGCGTGCGGCGTTCGAGTAATTCGGCATAGCGATTATAGCCGGCGCGCTGTTCCTGTTTGAGCGACGGGATCCCTTCGAACCCGGCCAGGAATACTGCCGGAATCGCTTCATCGCCATGGATGTCCATCGCGAAGTCGACGCCGCTGGCGTCCATCGCATTGCGGATCGCCAGCACTTCGGGCGATTTTTCCGCGCTGGGATCGTGCCATTCGCGGTTCAGGTTTACCCCCGCCGCATTGGTGCGCAAATGTCCGCGCCGCGACCCGTCCGGATTGGCATTGGGCACGATGTGAAAGCGGCAGCGCCGCCGCAGCTCCCGAGCCATGGAACTGGTATGGTCCGCCAGCAGTTCCAACGCGCCTTCCATCCACCATTCGGCCATTGTTTCGCCCGGGTGCTGGCGCGCGTAGAGCCACACTTGCATCCCACCATCGCCCATTTCCAGGCAATCGATCGGCTGGCCGTCCAGGCTTTTTCCAAGATGACGGTATTCGACGCCATCAGCCGCTGCGATGCGCGCGATGAAATCGTGATGGCGCTCCATCGAATAGGGCGCAAAATAGGCGAACCAGGCAAGGTCTCCGGCAAGCCGGTGGTGTACGGTGAGGGAGCCGCCTTCAAGGCCATCGTCCCAATGGCTCTCCGTTCGTCGCCAGAACTGACGGTCTTCCGACACGCACACCTGATAGCCCGGCCAGCCGCGCGGATAAGCGGAGGCATTGAGGCCGGTGATGGTCAGAGCCAACTCCCGCCCTTGGGCGCCGCTGACTCGAAAATGAAACCACTGGAAGAAATCGGAATCGCGGTCTCGTCGAATAGTGAGGCGGGCCGTGGCGCCATCGATCGAGAGAACTTCGATATTGCCGGAATCGAATGCGGCGTTGATCTGGATGTCGTTCATTTCACCAGGATAGTTTCCCCCGACTCGCCGGGAAACCCCTTGAACATGGCTTCAGCCATTTTTGCCGCGCCGAGCGAGGTTTGAGCCATGGGCGAATCCGCCCGCACAACGAATGCAGAGCGACCTTCCCAGAGAGGCGCGTCACTGGCGCGATTGCGGATGGTGACTGCCAGGCGCGTTTCAATCTGCTCGGGCGGAGGTCCAGAAAGGTTGATCCCAAGGCCCACGCCCAGGCCGGAGCCATAGCTGCCCGCGCCGCCACCCAAACCGACGGAAACCGGGCCGGACCGGCGCGGAGGCTGCAGGCGATGGCGTTCCAGGCTCAACCTCGCCACTTGCGAACTGCCGCTTTCGTCAGGCAGAGGCTCGGCATAGCCCAGCCGCGTCAACTCACGCGTCACCGCGACTGCATAAGTGCGGAACTCCAGATCATCGGTCTGGCCAGGCGCCGGTTCTACGCGGATCGTCCCATGTCCCAGGGCGGCGACATCGGCAGTATGGAAACGGGTGACTTCGACCGGCCCTATGGGAGCAACGCAAGCCGAGAGAGCCAGGCTGGCCGCAAGTGCCTGAATGGCCGCCACCTTGCCTTTGAGGCGGACAGTGTGGGACCTATTCATTGCACCTCCCAAGCTTCTAGCTCGCCTCAGGTGTGCCGCGAGGGGCGGTGAGACGCAAGGGCGGTTAGTCTCCGACGCCGGTTGTCGCCGCTGGGACCGGCTCCCCCGCCGGTACTGTCGCATCCGCCTTGGGGAAGTTGTCGAAAAGCGCGCGGGCCAGCTTGTTGGCGATTCTTGCGTCGGTCCAGTTGTCATCCCCTTCGTAACTGGCGATCGTTGCGTAGCCTTCCCAAAGCGCCCGCCCGCTGGCCTTGTCTACAATTCGTGCATCAAGCCTTGTGGAAAGGAGCGCGGGAAGCGGCTTGGTCATATCCACGTTCACCGCCAGGCCATAAGCGGAACCGCGCGTGCCGACGGACATTGCAGCACTGCCGCTCACGGGGCTTCGTTTGGCTTCAGCGGGGACGAGCACTTGGCGGGTGATGCCCAGCGTCGCCATTTGCGCATGCGGACCATCGGAATGCTGCGTATCGTATCCGACGCCGACCAGGGCATCGACGACAGCAGCTTCATAAGCGGCCCGCTGTTCAACCCACGGGCCATCGCCTGATGCGGATTCGACTGCAATCGCGCCGTGGCCTAATTGAGCGGCGGCAGGGCCGGCTATCACGAAACGGTTGACCTCCACTCGCCCGGCGCGCGGATCGCGCAAGTGGCCGCGCGATCGGGCGTTGTCATTCGGTCTATCCCAGGCGGCCGCGCCCCAACCCGGCTCCCAGGCGGCGCGCTGAGCCAGGGCTGAAGGGAGAGGGAGCAGCGCGAAAAGGATGATACTTGCGGAAAAAGCCGCGCCTTTGAGCTTGGTCATACAAGTTTTCGTTTCATGGCTGTGTCGCGCCCGCATCAGTTATGCCTGAGCGCGATTGCCGGAAGATGAATGGATAGTCAGGAGCCATGAATAAGGCTTCGTGTGCTTGACTTTGCAGGCTGCGCCCACTAACGGCGCCACTTCGATTTCCGGCGGTCGGCAACCGCTCAGACAGACGAGACATACCATGAAGATTCGCAATAGCCTGAAGTCGCTGAAGGACCGTCACCGGGATAACCGCGTGATCCGTCGTCGCGGCCGCACTTACGTCATCAACAAGACCAATCGGCGGTTCAAGGCTCGCCAGGGCTGATTCGTTTCGCCCATCCTTGCCTGACCGGGTGAGGGAACTGGCGGGCGGGCTTTTGCGCTGAGGACATCAGGCCCCCGCCGATTGCGGGGGTCTTGTCATGTCTGGCGATAGCGTTCCTGCCGAAATCCGCGCCGTCGTTTTCGATGTCGGGCGCGTCCTTGTGCAATGGGACATGCGGCATCTTTTTGCGCGGTTGATCGATGACCCTGCGCGGCTCGACTGGTTCATGGCCCATGTCGTCACGGAAGAATGGCACTTCGAGCATGATGCGGGGCGCGATCTTGTGGAGATGGTCGCTGCGCGAAAGGCGCAGTTCCCTGGCCATGACGATTTGATCGACGCTTATGCCACGCGCTTTCTGGACACCATTCCAGGCAATGTTCCGGGAAGCCACGAAATTGTTCGGGAGTTGGCGGCGCGGTGCGTCCCATTGTTCGCCATCACGAACTTCGCCAGTTCCTTTTGGTCGGAATTTCGTGCGAGCCAGCCATTGTTCGATCTGTTCGGTGACATCGTGGTCTCGGGCGATGTGAAGCTGGTCAAGCCCGATCCCGAAATTTTCGAACTAGCGTCGCGCCGTTTCGGACATCGGCCTGGCTCGATGCTGTTCGTGGACGACAACGCTGCCAATGTCGCGGCCGCGCGGACGCTGGGCTGGCAAGTGCATCATTTCACTGACGCGGCGCGCTTGCGCGCTGACCTTTTGAAGCGAGGGCTGCTCGGCTGATTGGCTGGAAATATAAGTAATGTCTCAGTTTGAATTTTAATGGATGCGCTGTCGCATCCTGCCGTTGCCTCCTATAATGTTTCGCGAGAAACATGGAGTAAGGCGTGGCATCCGGTAAAGAACCAGCCCTACGGCAGCAGCTCATTGAAGCCCGGAAGAACATCATAGTCCAACTAGATGAATTGAACTTCCGGGCAAGACGTGACGGGCGCACAAGCCGTGACGCTCCCCCCGACTACCGCTCAGTGATTGCCGAACTTGAGGAACAGTTGCGCGATATCGATATTCTCTTGAAGGATCACGGAGAACGTAATGCCTAATGGCCCTCGCGAAGAGAAGCGCTCAGCCGACGCCATCGGGCGCGCGGTGCATACTGCCAAGATCGCAACTGGCGAGATCGAGGATGATTGCGACGATGTAAAAGTGCTGCCGCCCAGCTTGGTAGCTTGGGCGGCGAGAAGCTGTTAGGCTTGCAGTAGCAACGGCCGTTCGTCGTAAGCGCGCAACGGCAAACGCGTTGACGAGATGATTTGCGCAACGGCTGCGCCAGGATTTCGGGGCGATAGTCATGACCTATTGCGTTGGCATGTTGCTGGATAGCGGTCTCGTTTTGATGAGCGACACGCGCACCAACTCCGGCGTCGACAATATTTCCACCTTCCGCAAGATGCATCGGTGGGAAATTCCAGGCCAGCGGATCGTTGCCTTGATGGCGGCAGGCAATCTTGCCACCACTCAAGCCGTGGTCAGTCACCTGGAAGAGCGCCACAAGGCGCCTTTGGAACGGCATAACGCGCTGCTTGAGGCAGACACCATGTTCAGTGTCGCCACGATCGTCGGCAACCTGCTTCAGAACACCATTGCCGCCAGCGCCGCGGATAACGGGCAAAGCGCCGCGGCCGGCGCCTTCAGCGCCTCGATGATCGTAGCTGGTCAGATCAAGGGCATGGCGCCGCGTTTGTTCCTGATCTACCCGGAAGGCAACTTTATCGAGGCGAGCTTCGACACACCGTTCTTCCAGATTGGGGAGACCAAGTACGGACGACCGATTCTGCTTCGCGGCTATGACCGGGCGATGAGCTTCGAGGCCGCCGTGAAGCTGCTGACCGTTTCGTTCGATTCGACGTTGAAAGCGAACCTCTCGGTCGGCCTGCCGCTTGACCTGCTAGTGATGGAACGCGATTGCTTCGAGCCGCGACACGAACGCCGTGTCGAAGCGGATGACCCCTATTTCCGATCGGTTTCGACTGGCTGGGGCGAAGCCCTGAAGCGCGCGCTTGAAGCTTTGCCGGACTATAGGATGGACTCGCCGCCGCCAGATGCGGCGCAGGATTGAAAGTTAGAACAGTCGCCATCCGGCTTATCGGCAGAAGTTGGCGCCGTCCGCTTCCAGATGGAAATGATTGGCGTGTGCGGCATTGTAATCCGGGCCCAAAGTGGTGCCGAAGCGCTTGCACGCGCTGGCGTGGACCACCCGCAGAAACCGTCGCTCCGCCGGAGTCCCGTCGTTCCAGTCATCCAGAACGGTAATGCGGCGCCCGTCTGCCAGAACGAACGCGGAAACGTCGATCGCGTTTGCGGTTGCATGGCCGGAAAGACGGCTCGTGCCAGCCACGGTTCGGCAACTGTAGCTGCCGAATGTCTCGATGCGCGCAACGCGGCTGCCCAGGATTTGCTCGGCCGCGCGGTCCACGCCGAACCTGGCCCAACCGGCAAATGTCGTGGCCATGTTGCAGGTTACGGGCCCCAGATTGGTGAGGCTCAGCGCTGCCGTGTCGCTGCGCAGGCTCGATAGCCGCACGGTTCCCACATTCGTACAGCCGGTGCCGAAATACTGATCCGCCAGCGGGGTGAAGATGGCCTGTTGCGCTCCAAGTTCGGAAAGGCATTGCCGATAGTCTGGCCGGGGATTGAACAGGCCGGTGGATTGGCGAACGCTTTGCCTGTGTGGCGCCTGAGCTTGGGGTATGTCGATGCAGGCGCTCAAGGTCGCCACCAAGGGCAGAATAAGGAAGAGCCCACGCATGTCGGTAATTTCGCAGGGAATGGTTAACAGAACCTTGCGTATGATCTCTGACGTGGAAACTCATCGGCGGTCCGGTGAAATGAATTGACAAAAATTCGGACCTAATTAGAGGCGGCTCCGGGCCACGCGGTCCCAACGCCGCGCGAGCTCTCTGCAAGGAGAGTCAGACATGACTGACATTACGATACCGGCGCGCAAACCCGCGCGTCCGCATTTTTCTTCCGGTCCCTGCGCCAAGCCGCCCGGATATGCTCCCGAAAAACTCAACACCGAAGCGCTAGGGCGCTCGCACCGCGCCAAAATCGGCAAGGCGCGTCTGGCCTATTGCATCGATCTGATGCGCGAAGTGCTGCAGCTTCCCGATACGCACCGCATCGGCATTGTGCCAGGTTCGGATACCGGCGCTTTCGAGATGGCGATGTGGACCATGCTGGGCGCTCGCCCGGTGACCGCATTGGCTTGGGAAAGCTTCGGTGAAGGTTGGGTCACGGATGTGGCCAAGCAGCTCAAGCTCGATCCCACCGTGCTGCGCGCCGATTACGGTCAGCTTCCCGATCTGTTGCAGGTCGATTGGTCGAACGACGTGCTGTTCGCCTGGAACGGCACCACTTCGGGCGTGCGAGTTCCCGATGGCGATTGGATTGCCGCGGATCGGGAGGGCCTGTGCTTCGCCGATGCCACCAGCGCGGTGTTCGCTTACGATATCCCGTGGGACAAGATCGATGTCGCCACTTTCTCCTGGCAGAAGGTGCTGGGCGGCGAAGGCGGTCATGGTGTGCTGATCCTGGGCCCCCGCGCGGTTGAGCGGCTTGAAAGCTATACTCCGTCCTGGCCGCTGCCGAAGGTTTTCCGACTGGTTTCGAAAGGCAAGCTGGCCGAAGGCGTGTTCAAGGGCGAGACGATAAACACCCCTTCGATGCTCGCCGTCGAGGACGCGATCTTCACGCTGGAGTGGGCCAAGTCCCTGGGTGGCCTTGCCGGCCTGAAGGCCCGGTCGGACGCCAATGCGGCAGCGCTGGACAAGATCGTGGCCGAACGCGACTGGCTTTCGCACCTTGCCACTGATGAGGCGAGCCGTTCGAAGACTTCGGTCTGTCTCTCCGTCGAAGGCGCTGATGCTGACTTCATTAAGAAGTTTGCCGCCATCCTCGAAAAGGAAGACGCCGCTTATGACGTCGCCGGTTATCGCGATGCACCTGCGGGCCTGCGCGTCTGGTGCGGTGCTACCGTGGAGACGGTTGATATCGAGGCGCTCGGGCCCTGGCTCGATTATGCTTACGCCGTGACCAAGGCTGGCTGAAGCATTCGTCATCCCCGCGTGGGCGGGGATCCAACCGACTTAAGGATAAGACGCGAAGGTGGGGCGATTCCGCCTTCGCGGGAATGGCGAGGAAGATATGACCAATAAGCCCAAAGTCCTCATTTCCGACAAGATGGACCCGAACGCCGCCGCGATTTTCCGTATGCGTGGATGCGAAGTGGATGAGATCACCGGCCTCAAGCCCGAGGAGCTCAAGGAGATCATCGGCAAGTACGACGGTCTGGCGATCCGCAGCTCGACCAAGGTTACCAAGGACATTCTCGACGCCGCGACCAATCTCAAGGTGGTCGGCCGCGCTGGCATCGGCGTTGACAACGTCGATATTCCGGCCGCTTCGGCTAAGGGCGTCGTGGTGATGAACACGCCGTTCGGCAATTCCATCACTACCGCCGAGCACGCCATCGCCTTGATGTTCGCGCTGGCCCGTCAGCTGCCCGAAGCCAACGCGCAGACTCAGCAGGGCCTGTGGCCGAAGAACGGCTTCATGGGCGTTGAGGTGACTGGAAAAACGCTGGGTCTGATCGGTGCCGGCAATATCGGTT
Organism: Novosphingobium sp.; assembly: GCF_036733805.1. Taxonomy (GTDB): domain Bacteria; phylum Pseudomonadota; class Alphaproteobacteria; order Sphingomonadales; family Sphingomonadaceae; genus Novosphingobium. The sequence continues at coordinate 28,263 of NZ_DAIMZT010000032.1, forward strand.
CGATCGTCGCCAGTCGCGCGCTTGGTCTGAAGATGAAGGTTGCCGCTTACGATCCGTTCCTCACGCCGGAGCGCGCGGTGGAGATGGGCGTGGAGAAGGTCGAACTCGACGCGCTGTTGGAGCGCGCCGACTTCATCACCCTGCACACGCCTCTGACGGATCAGACGCGCAATATCCTGAGCCGTGAAAACCTGCTCAAGACCAAGAAGGGCGTGCGCATCGTCAACTGCGCGCGCGGCGGGCTGGTTGACGAGGCAGCGCTTAAGGAACTGCTCGACAACGGCCACGTCGCGGGCGCCGCGCTGGACGTGTTCGTGACCGAGCCGGCCAAGGAATCACCGCTCTTCGGCACACCGAACTTCATCTGCACGCCGCACCTGGGCGCGTCGACCACTGAGGCTCAGGTCAATGTGGCGTTGCAAGTGGCTGAGCAGATGGCCGATTACCTGGTCAGTGGCGGCGTCACCAATGCGCTCAACATGCCTTCGCTGAGCGCGGAAGAAGCGCCCAAGCTCAAGCCTTATATGAAGCTGGCCGAACAGCTGGGTTCGATGATCGGTCAGCTCACGCGCGACTCTGTGCCCCGGATCTCGATCCATACTGAAGGGGCCGCAGCGGAACTGAACATGAAGCCGATCGCCGCCGCCGTGCTCGCCGGATTCCTGCGGGTGCAGTCCGACACCGTCAACATGGTCAATGCGCCTTACCTCGCCAAAGAGCGCGGCCTCGAAGTGCGTGAGGTCAAGACCGAGCGCGAAGGCGATTATCACACGCTGGTGCGCGTCTCGGTCAAGACCGAAGCGGGCGAGCGTTCGGTCGCCGGTACGCTGTTCAACAACACGGAGCCGCGCCTGGTCGAGATGTTCGGCATCAAGGTGGAAGCGGAGCTTGCCGGCCACATGATGTACATCGTCAATGAGGATGCCCCCGGCTTCATCGGACGTATCGGCACACTGCTGGGCGAGAACGCGATCAACATCGGCACCTTCAACCTCGGCCGTCGCAATGCGGGCGGTGAAGCGGTGCTGCTGCTCTCCGTCGACAGCCCAGTGCCCGAAAGCGTGCTCAAGCAGGCCACCGCTCTTCCGGGTGTGCGGATGGTGAAAGCACTGGCGTTCTTCTAAGCCGTTTTTCAAGTCTCTTGACGGAAGGGGCCGGTGCTCGCGCATCGGCCCCTTTTTCGGTTTTGCAAGCGGCCGTTCCGGATTGCGGAAGGTGTGATCGCCATTCGACAATCCCCTCCCATGCCGCTAAGGGCGCGCGGATGATGCAGGATACCGATCGCGATCTTCTACCCGAAGGGCTGGGCGACCGGCTGCCGCTGCACGCGGCGGCTTCGCAGCGTGTGCGCCGGGCCGCGCTCGATGTCTTGGCGAGCCACGGCTATGAGCGGGTCGAAACACCGTCTATCGAGTTTGAGAAATCGCTGGCGAGCCGCATGGCCGGCGTCCAGGTGCGCCGGATCTTCCGCTTTGTCGATCCCGTCAGTTTGCGCATGCTGGCGCTGCGTTCGGATATAACCGCGCAAGTGGCGCGCATCGCCGCAACCGGCTTAGCCGCCGCGGCACGGCCGCTTCGGCTGAGTTATGCAGGACAGGTCGTCACTATCAAGGGTGATGGGCTCGATCCGGTGAGAGAGCGCTTGCAATTGGGCGCCGAATTGATCGGCACCGATGCCGTCACCGCCGCGGCCGAACTGGTCGAACTGGCGATCGAATCGCTGCGGGCGGCGGGCGCCACCGGTATTTCCGTTGATTTCACGCTGCCGGACCTTGTCGACACGCTTTGCGCCCAGGCGCTGCCGCTGGCGGAAGGCATGATCGGCGCCGTCCGCCAGATGCTTGACGCTAAGGATGCGGGCGGGTTGGTTGACGCTGGGGGAGGCGCCTATTTGCCGCTTCTTTATGCCGTGGGGCCGTTTGAGACCGCGATTGAGCGCCTCGCGGCCTTCGATGCCGGGGGCGTACTTGCCAGCCGTATCGCCGGCCTGCGCGAGATTGCTGCTCGAGTGAACGGCACTGCCCGCTTGACGCTGGACCCTTCGGAGCGTCACGGCTTTGAATATCAATCGTGGTTCGGCTTCACCATCTATGCAGAGGGCATTTCCGGGGCGCTGGGCCGCGGCGGCACTTATCGCATTCTTGGTAGCGCTGGCGACGAAACGGGCGAGGCGGCAGTCGGCTTCTCACTTTATCCTGATCCGTTGATCGAAGTGCTTGCCGCCGAAATGCCAGAGCGCAAGGCGCTTTTCCTGTCCTTGGGGCACGACCGCGATCTGGCCAATCGCCTGCGCTCGATCGGTTGGATTACCGTAGCGGCGCTGGATGAAGGCGATGACCCGATCGCACTGGGTTGCTCGCATCGGCTGGAAAATGGTGAAGCGGTTCTGCTGTAGGGCACATATCGTCACCCGCGCCTTGCCCTCGAGCGCTGACTCCCCTAGGGCGCGCGGCGGACTTCAAAACAGTAGTGAAAGCGTCAAACGTTGGCCAACGTAACCGTGATCGGCGCCCAATGGGGCGATGAAGGCAAGGGCAAGATCGTCGATTGGCTGGCAAGCCGGGCGGACGCCGTGGTGCGTTTCCAGGGCGGCCACAATGCCGGCCATACCCTTGTCGTGGGAAACCAAACCTACAAGCTTTCGCTGCTGCCATCCGGCATTGTCACCGGCACACTTTCGATCATCGGCAACGGCGTGGTGCTCGATCCCTGGGCCTTAAAGGCTGAGGTTGAGAAACTGGCCGGGCAGGGCGTGGATATCAATACCGAGAACTTCGCGATTGCCGATAATTGCCCGCTGATCCTGTCTGTTCACCGCGAACTGGATGGGCTGCGTGAGGCGGCGGCGGGGGCTGGCAAGATCGGCACAACCGGTCGCGGCATCGGCCCGGCTTATGAAGACAAGGTCGGACGCCGCGCGATCCGCGTGTGTGACCTCGCGCACCTTGAAGCGCTTGAGCCGCAGCTTGATCGCCTGTGCGCGCATCATGATGCATTGCGCGCCGGCTTCGGCCAGCCTCCGGTCGACCGCGCGGCACTGCTCAAGGAACTAGCCGAAATCGCGCCGTTCGTGCTGCAGTTCGCGCAGCCGACTTGGAAGCGGCTCAACAAGGTGAAGAAGGCGGGCGCACGCATCCTTTTCGAGGGAGCGCAGGGCGTCCTCCTTGATGTCGACCATGGGACTTATCCCTTCGTGACCAGCTCGAACACGGTTTCGGGCACGGCGGCCAGCGGCTCGGGCCTTGGTCCTTCGGCGACCGGATTCGTCCTGGGCATCGTAAAGGCTTACACCACCCGCGTCGGCTCCGGCCCGTTCCCCACTGAGCTGGAGGATGAGACCGGCCAGCGCTTGGGTGAGCGCGGCCATGAGTTCGGCACCGTCACGGGCCGCAAGCGCCGCTGCGGCTGGTTTGACGCGGTGTTGGTGCGCCAGTCCTGCGCGATTTCGGGGGTGACGGGCATCGCGCTCACCAAGCTGGACGTGCTTGATGGGTTCAAGAAAGTGAAGATCTGCACCGGCTATCGCCTAAATGGCAGGATCCTCGACTATTTTCCCAGCCATGCCGCCGATCAGGCCAACGTCGAGCCGATCTATGAGGAAATGGATGGCTGGAGCGGCACTACTGCCGGCGCCCGGTCCTGGGCCGACCTGCCGGCGCAGGCCATCAAGTACATCCAGCGCGTGCAGGAGCTGATTGAAACACCGGTCGCGCTGGTCTCCACCAGTCCGGAGCGCGAGGATACGATCCTGGTCCGCGATCCGTTCCAGGATTGAGCGATGCGGGGCTGGCGCAAGTTTGCCCCGCTTCTCCTTCTGTTCGCAGCGGGCCGCGCGGCGGCTGATACGCCGCTCTCGCAGCTTGCGGTGGACTTCATCCGCGTGGAAAAGTCCAGCAGGACGATCTCGCTCTATGCTCAGGGCCGGTTGGTCCATGTCATCGAGCATATCCAACTAGGCGGCGCGCCGGTGGGGCCTAAGCATTTCGAAGGCGATGAGCGCACGCCAGAAGGACTTTACGAGATCGACTGGGGCAATCCGGATAGCGCTTATTATCTTTCGCTGCACATCTCCTACCCAAATCAAGCCGATCGCGCCTATGCGGCGGCGCGGGGAAGATTGCCGGGTGGGATGATTATGATTCATGGGCAGCCCAATGCGATGCGGAACGATCGCGCGGCGGGCGACTGGACCGATGGCTGCATTGCGGTTTCCAATGAAGAGATGGAGGTGCTGTGGGAAGCGGTGCCGGACGGAACGCCCATCGAGATCACGTCCTGAAACGGCGATGTGAGCATCTCAGGTTTACACGGTTTACACAGTTCAAAGAGCAGAAGAACGCCAGGCGCAAACTGTTCATTGCGGCCTATGGCAGACGGCTTCCACGTTCATGCCAGCGGGGTCGAGCACAAAGACGGCGTATTGCAACATCGGTGACCCCTATTTCGGCATGATCGATCATATGATTCTCCCTCGCTTCCCGGAGAGTCTCAAAAATCGACGGCAATCCCTTTTTGCACCCAATCGCCGTAGCGCGTGGGGGAAATGCCGTCCGGGTCCAATTCGTCCTTGGCGGCTTGCGGCTTTGGTGCGGGGTCGTTGGTCCAATGCGGGGGCTTTCTGAAGCCCTCAGGACGCTTGGTGGCTCGCTCTGTCATGGAGGCCCATGTGGGGTGGGTGGCGGCGAAAGGCAATCCACTATAGGGCCGCCTGATGGACATCCCCGGCCTTCCTGCGCGCCAAGCCGCGCTTAACCTCATCGACGCCGTTTTGCGGCGGGGCGAAACGATTGAACAAGCGGCGGGTGCGGCCCTGGCGCGCGTGCGCGGCGATGCGGATCGAGCGCTCGCTCGGGCGATCGCGGGTGAAGCGCTGCGCTGGAAGGCCGATCTCGATCTCCTGATCGACAGCGCCACGCGCCAGCGTTTGCCAGATGATGCCAAGCCGCGCGCCGTGCTCGAACTGATGCTGGCGCAAGTCCTGCGACTGGAAACGCCTGCACACGCCGCGATCGCTACGGGGCTGCCCCTGTTGGCTGGAGGGCCCAGGCGACTGGCACATGGGGTGTTCTCCACCCTGATGAAACGGCATGCGTCCTTGCCGGAGGCGCCGGCTTTGCCTGACGCGGTGGTTGCGCGCTGGGCCGGGCGGGCCGACGCCATCGCTGTGGGGCTCGCGGTGCCGCCACCGCTGGACCTTGCCTTGCGTGATCCGGAGCATACCGCGGAATGGGCGGAGAAGCTCGGCGGTATATCGCTCATGCCCGGCCATGTCCGATTGGGGCGCGGCGCGGCGGTGGAAAGCCTCGACGGATTTCATGAAGGTGCCTGGTGGGTGCAGGACCTTGCCGCCAGTCTTCCGGCGCGCTTCCTTGGGCGCGGCGAAGGACGTCGCGTGCTGGACCTTTGCGCGGCGCCGGGCGGGAAGACCTTGCAGCTGGCGGCCGCGGGCTGGGACGTCACCGCGCTTGATATCAGCAAGCGCAGGCTCGATCGTCTGAAGGAAAACCTTGGGCGCACTCGCCTTGCCGCGCAGGTCGTTCAGACAGATGCGCTGAGTTGGCAGCCTGACACCTCGTTTGACGCGATCCTGTTGGACGCGCCATGCACCGCTACCGGAACTTGCCGTCGCCATCCTGACGTGCTGCACCGCATCGGTCCGCGCCAGATCGAGGAAATGGGCGAACTGCAGGCGCGATTGCTCGAACGCGCGACCGGATGGCTGAAGCCGGGGGGCGTGCTGGTCTACGCCGTCTGCTCGCTGGAGCATGAGGAAGGTGAGGGGCAGGCGATGAAGGTGGCCCTTTCACTGCTGCCGATCCAGGCGGACGAACTGCCCCCGGGCCTTACTCCCATGCAGGAAGGCTGGCTGCGGACCGATCCGGGGATGCTGGCCGATGCCGGAGGGGTGGACGGGTTCTTCATCGCGCGATGGCGGAAGGAATAAACCGGCCGTTTGGCGAGGCTGGGGCCGCCCCACCGATATTGCTTCTTATGCTTTCACTTTGCTTTGAAAGCTCTTGCGCAGTTTCAGCAGCTTGGGCGGTATCACGGCCAGACAATAAGAATTCCGTTGACCTTCGCCTTCCCAATATTCCTGGTGATAATCCTCGGCGGCATACCAGGGCGCCGGGCCTTCGATCGTGGTAACGGCCGCTTCACCATGCTCGGCATTCCAGCGCTTTATTGCTGCTTCCGCTTCTCCGCGCTGTCCGTCGTCCAGTGGGAAGATCGCTGAACGATATTGCGTGCCGATGTCGTTGCCCTGGCGGTTCAGCTGCGTCGGGTCATGCGTGCCTAGGAACACGTCGAGAATCTCGGCGTGGGAAATGGTCTGCGGATCATAAGTAATTCTGACCGCCTCGGCGTGACCGGTCGTGCCGGAACAGACCTGCTTGTACGTGGGATTCTCCAAGGTTCCGCCGATATAGCCGCTTTCAACTTTGCTGACGCCGATCACGTCGCGGAATACCGCTTCCGTGCACCAGAAGCATCCGCCTGCCACGATTGCCGTTTCCATTATCATTGGTTTCCTTAAGCCGGGGGAGATGACCTCAAGATAGTCATGCCGGCCGGGCTTGCTAGGCGGCGTGGACAAATTCCCCGCACCCACGGCTGGAGTCAAAAGCCGTCAAT